>CAZSFV010000001.1:0-94373 GCA_964606345.1 uncultured Bacteroidaceae bacterium
ATTGGAACAAGTTGTTGCCAACATGGAAGTCTTGATTTATCCTAATCCTGCAAAGGATAAGGCTGTTTTGAGTTTGAGCGGTTTGACAGAGGACGCAAGACTTATCGTCGGCGATATTCAAGGCAAGATTGTCCTTACAGACAGCATTGCCAAGGGTAGCGAGCTGTATGAGTTAGACCTCAAAGGCTTTGCAAGCGGTGTTTACTCTGTAACTATCGTAAGCGGAAACAATAAAACTACACAGAAGCTGATTGTCGAGTAACGCCGACAATGGCAATCAACACAAAGGGAGCTGCAAAGCTCCCTTTTTTCATGCTCCTTTGACAAGCTCTTGCAACCACCGCCAACCGCACAGCCTTTCAAAACCATCTGCAGACAAGCTGCCTGCAATATCATTTAGCTCTACTGCATCATCATTCCCCTATTGCAACACATCGTTTCAACGAATCCCTATTCCACAAAAATAAATGGCTGTTTCAAAAAATTCTTTCGCCGATTCATTTTTTTGAATCAGCCGTTCATTGCGACCGAACCGGCGTTTGAGTTCGGAGTTCTGAAAAAGCGACTGCCCAAAGAGGCATTTCGGGAGAAGTTTGTATCTTTGCCCGGTGTGAGTTTGCGGCATGAGCGAATCGAGTTCGTTGCAAAAGAAAACGGTTTGCGTATCGATGTTGTGCCATAGGTCTCGACAGGTTTGAATTAAAGTTAAAAGAGAATGATAAGCAGAGAGGAAACGCTCAATCGCTTCCGCAGCATGGGCGAATGGATTGGGCAGGGTTTGGAAAACGGAGATTTTGACGAGGTGATTAGACGCAGCTTTGCGGGCAATGGCTGGTTTTGCGAACGTTTCGTGCGTTCGGCTCTTGCCGGCATAGCCTCGTGGTTGACCGAAGAGGTGTTGAAAGAATTTGTAACGGGCTACACCTTTGCCAAAGAGCCGAAAAGAATAGCCGTGATTGCAGCAGGAAATATTCCGGCAGTAGGCTTTCATGATATTATGTGCGTTCTGTTGAGCGGCAACAAGCCCGTGTGCAAGTTGTCTTCGAAGGACGATGTGCTGCTGCCGTTTTTGTTCAACCGTTTTTTTGAAGACGAGATTGTCTTTGAGAAAAACACTGTTACGGGCTTCGATGCCGTCATAGCAACGGGCAGCAACAACAGTGCTTTGCACTTTGAAAATTATTTTGGCAAGTATCCGCACATCATTCGCCATAATCGTTACTCCGTGGCGGTACTCACGGGAGCAGAAAGCAAGAATGACTTGACAGGACTTGCGGCAGACATGTTGCTTTACGCCGGATTAGGCTGCCGAAGCGTGAGCAAGCTGTTTGTTCCCAAAGGGTATGACTTTGAACTTTTGCGAACAGGCTGCGAAGCATTCGGAGACTTGACCGACTTGAACAAATACCGAAACAACATAGACTATCACCGAGCCATATTCATAATGAACAACCGTCCTTTTGTGGATTTGGGGGACTTGTTGCTTATCGAAAGCCGAGAAACAGCAAGCGGTGTGAGCGTTGTGAACTATCAATATTATGACAAGCTCTCGGAGGTGGAAGACTATATAAATGCAAACAAGGAAAACCTGCAAATAGTGGTAGGCAAAGAGCCTTCGCTTGCCACAAACGCCTTTGGCAGCGGACAGCAACCCCGCATAGATGAATTTGCCGATGGCGTCGACACAATGCAATGGCTTAACAAGCTTTGAGACGGGTAAGCCTCAAATCCTTTTGCCGACTGCATAAGAAAAGAAAACCGATATGCCGAACAGAATCGACATATCGGTTTTTACTACTCTTGGTCAGAGTATTGTGCTTAAATAAGTTTTGCCAATCTTTCAGCCAAATCGCACACTCTGTTGGAGTAACCGTTTTCGTTATCGTACCAAGAAACAACCTTTACGAAGTTTCCGTCCATTACCATGGTCAATTTGGAGTCGAAAATGGAAGAATGGGTATTTCCGACAATATCGCAGCTTACGATAGGGTCTTCAACGTATTCCAATATTCCTTTCATTGCTCCTTCGGCTGCCTCTTTCATTGCAGCGTTCACCTCTTCCACGGTTACGTTCTTTTCCAACTCAACGGTCAAATCGACAACCGAACCGTCGGGAGTAGGAACTCTCATCGACAATCCGTGCAACTTGCCTGCCAACTCAGGTATAACCAATCCCACAGCCTTTGCCGCTCCGGTGGAAGTAGGTATGATTGAGCAGGCTGCCGCTCTTGCTCTTCTGAGGTCTTTGTGCGGCAAATCCAATATGTGTTGATCGTTGGTGTAAGAGTGTACGGTGTTCATCAAACCGCGTTTGATGCCGAACTTATCGTTAAGAACCTTTGCGATAGGGGCAAGACAGTTTGTTGTACACGAAGCATTGGATACGCAAGTCATGTCTTTTGTCAACACATTGTCGTTTACGCCCAACACAACGGTTGCATCAACATCTTCCGCCTTGTCTGCCGGAACTGTCAAGATGACTTTTTTTGCTCCTGCCTTGATATGCTTTGTCATTAAGGCTTTTGTCTTGAAGTGTCCGGTGGATTCAATCACTATGTCTATTCCTAATTCACCCCAGGGCAACTGTTCAGGGTCTTTTTCGGAGTATACTCTGATTTTTCTGCCGTTTACTACAAGGTATTCGCCCTCTGCTTTAACCTCTCCGTCGAATCTGCCGTGTACGGAGTCGTACTTCAACAGGTGAGCGAGCGTTGCTGCGTCTGTCAAGTCGTTTATCGCAACTACTTCGACGTTCGTTTTTCTTTGTATGTTCCTAAATGAGACTCTGCCTATACGACCGAATCCATTGATTGCTACTTTTACCATGATGTTATATTTTTAATTGTTTAGCTCTCCGTAGATTGTTGCAAAATTACAACATTTCTTTGTATCTGTTGTTCATTCCGATGTGAATATTTCGCTTTCTATTTCCGACCAAAGTGCATTGTAGAGCATATCTCCTTGTAAATAATACCCTTTGAGCGTCAAATGTACCTTGTCTTTCTGCATCAATTTATTTTTTCCCCACTTTGTGGAAGAGGCTTTTGCCCCCATTATTGCATACCAATCCCAAACTCCGCAGTCGGTTTGCCTTGCTGTTTCTTTGATTATTCTTTCGGCTTCTTGCATTCGTTCATTGATGCGTTTTCTTTTGTACCAGCAATCGGAGGGGGTGGTTAACAATATGGGGATTGAGGGAACGGCTTCTCTTATTTGTTCTATTAGACGGGTAAGGTTGCTTTCGAATGTTTTCAAACCGCTCTGCTCATAACAATCATTGGTTCCAAGGCTGATTATAATCAAATCCAAATCCAATGTTTTCAATATTCCGTCTGTATCTATGTTCAAATAATGCAGGGCTGTTGCGGAATTTATGCCCACTGCATTGTAAATCACTCCTGCATCGTCATTATCAAAGTAAAAGCCATAAACATACAGAGTATCGTCTTGTTTTTTGTTCACTCTGATGGTTACGCTGTCCGTGTAGTCTTCGAGCAAGAAGAGTGTGTAACCGCCTTCTGCAATGTATTGCTTTCGGTATCGGATTCCGTTGCAGTCTGCCGTAAGTCTCTCGCCCTCTGCCAAAGGCGAATGGTAGATGCGAAAACGGTTGAAATCGTATTTGACGGGGTTGCGGAAGTTTACGTTTACCTTTATTTCGGAAACCGAGTCTGTTGTGTAGATTGTGTTGGCAAATATGCTTTGGTGCGGTGCGGAACTCAAAATGGAATGATGTTTCCACTGCAGACCGTAAGTGATTTTGTAGCTGTCGGGGCAACCCCTCCTGAATGGGCTTACCAAACCTCTTGCACCCTGCAAACCGGGCATGAACGACTGTAAATCGGCTCTTGTTCTGCCGCTGAAAAAGTCGGCTTGCAAATGGGAGTCCCCTATATGGAGTATTTTGATTTGTCTTTTGCCTGTCTTTATCAGTCCTGCAAATTTTTGATAGAATGTTGCAAAGCTCTTTTTCGAAGTTCCGCAGTATTCTATTCTGTTTGCGTCATAATTTATGAACGAATAATGCTCAACCTCTTTCGCTTGCGAAAATGCAGATGGCGACACAAGCAAAAGACTTATGCAGAGCAACAATCCGCAAGGGGCATGCATCAGATGTTTGCCGTTATTTCGCGAAACTTCTTCTCCAAACTGCCTCCCTCTGCAAGGTGTTTGGTTTCATCGTCTGCCACAAGCTTTCCGTTGTTTATTATCACAACTCGTGAACACACTGCCTCAACCTCCTGCATTATGTGGGTAGACAAAAGAACGGTCTTCGTCTTTCCCACTTCCTTCATCAGGTTTCGTATTTCCACAAGTTGGTTGGGGTCAAGTCCGGTTGTCGGCTCATCGAGTATCAAAACCTTGGGGTCGTGTATCAAAGCCTGGGCAATGCCTACTCTCTGCTTGTAGCCCTTGCTTAAAGCCGCTATTTTTTTGTTCACCTCCCTGCCCAAGCCTGTCAATTCGATTATTTCCTCCACCCTCTCTTTCCGCAATTTGCGTTCAATGCGGTGAATGCCTGCCACAAACAAGAGAAACTCACGCACATACATGTCATAGTAAAGCGGATTATGCTCCGGCAAATAGCCTATCGAACAACGCACCTCCATGGGGTCGTCGAAAATATCGTACCCGCAAACTTTCACATCGCCCGAAGTGGGAGGAATAAAGCAGGTAAGAATTTTCATCATTGTGGATTTACCGGCACCGTTCGGTCCCAACAAACCTACAATCTCACCGTCTTCAATCGAGAGGCTCACATCATCAAGAGCCTTTTGGCTTCCATATATCTTTGTAAGGTTTTTGATTATAATTGACATCAGATGCAGTATTTGGAACTGCGAAGTTAGTCAAAAAAAGCGTACCACGCCAAACCGCTCGTTGAAATTTAGTTTTCAAAAGCCTGCCATGCACAGGCGGCTCGTCTTCCCGCTTCACCAAGGCAATGCATAAACCATAGCAAACCGAAGCTGCAAAAAACCAAACGCCGTTCGGCAAAAATGAATGGCTGATTCAGAAAAATGAATCGGCGAAAGAATTTGTTGAATCAGCCTTTTGTTTTCGGCTTTATAAGATATTGATTCTCCGACAAGAGAAAATGGTGGTTTTTCTGCCTGTTTCCCGAATTTGTTTTGTACCTTTGCCTTGTCGTAAGACTTTCGGATCGGGACGAAGCGGCTGTAAAATCGGTCGGTTTGCGATTTGAGGGATTGGTATTTATAACTACGAGATATGACAATAGAAGAAACAAGCAAGGATTTTGCAGAGAGAGTAGCAACTCTAAGGAGGTGCCTTTGACGTCGACAGATTGACAGTCGAAGTTGAGGAGGCAGAAAAGAAAACTCAGAAAGAAGATTTTTGGAATGACGCAAAGGCTGCGGAGGCATTCCTGAAAGAGCTTGGCGAAAAGAAGAATCGTTTGGCAGAATATGGCAGACTGCAGTCTGCACTTGATGATTTTCAAGTGTTGACCGATTTCTTTGCAGAGGGCGAAGCCGATGAGGCAGAACTGAACGAAAATGCACAGGCACTCGGCGAAATGATAGAGAACTTAGAGTTGAAAAACATGCTTCGAATGCAGGAAGACAAGTTCTCGGCAATAGTAAACATAAATGCAGGTGCCGGCGGAACAGAGAGCTGCGACTGGGCAGAGATGCTGATGCGCATGTACACGCGTTGGGCAGAGAGGCACTCTTTCAAGGTGAGTGTCATCGACACCCAGGACGGCGATGTTGCAGGAATAAAAAGTGCGAGTTTCCAAATAGACGGGGATTTTGCATACGGTTATCTGAAAGGCGAAAGCGGCGTTCATCGTTTGGTCAGAATTTCTCCCTTTAATGCAAACGGCAAACGCCAAACCTCTTTTGCCTCTGTGTTTGTTTATCCCGTGATTGACGAGAGCATTGAGATAAACATCAATCCTGCCGACATAGAATGGGACACTTTCCGCTCCTCGGGACCGGGAGGGCAGAACGTGAACAAGGTCGAAACGGCTGTCCGCCTGCGATACATTCCCGAAAACATAATAATAGAATGTCGTCAGACCCGTTCGCAGTTGCAGAACAGAGAGAAAGCCATGCAGATGTTGAAAAGCCGCCTTTACGAGATTGAACTGCGAAAAAAGAAAGAGAAGTTGGCTGAAACGGAAGCGGGTAAAAGGAAAATAGAATGGGGAAGCCAAATTCGCAATTACGTTTTGCAACCCTATAAATTGGTGAAAGACGTACGCACAAGCGAAGAAACAGCCGATACGGCAGCCGTTTTGGACGGAGATATAGACAAATTCATAAAGTCGTTTCTGTTGATGCACGCCTAAAAGCACCGGCAAAAAGGCTGTTTCGCACTCATCGAAAACGCAATGCAAGCCCCGCAGCAGAACTGTCAGGTTCTAATGTTGCGGGATTTGTATTTTTGGCAGGCATGCGGCACAACCGGCGACGGACACAACGGTTTACCGCACTTATTCGGTTTGTTTGCCTATCTCTTTGCGTTCAAGCCCCAAAAGAACTGCCAAATCCGGATTCACAACCACTTGTTTATTTCTGTAAACGGTAACTCTGTCGGAATTGAAATAGGTAACAGCACCGCTGTCTGCCATTATCACGGCAGGAGTTTGAAAGTTGTTTATCTGCAATCCCAAAAGATTGATTTTACCTTGTTCTTCCGAGCAGAAAAGAAAGTTTTTCATGGCAGGATAGTATCTGTGCATTTTTGCAATCATCAATTTCTGAGTAAGCATATCCTTGCGTTCTTTCTTTGGAACGGCAATAAGTCCGAACAATTCAATGCTGTCGTTATCATACACGCCTTGTTCCTCCAAAAATTCATTTAATCGCAGATGACATTCATGGCAACCCAAGGTGGAAAACAGCACATAAATGCTACGTTTTTCCGTTTCTTTCAAAAAATGCTTCTTTTTGTCGGTACCTATGCAGGTAAACGAACCATCACTCGTGCCACACGAGACAAAGAAAGAGGTCAAGAGCAACACAAAAACCAAACGCCTTGTTTTCATCTAATCAAAGGATAAAATTTCAACGCAATAAGGTACCGGATTATTCATCAAATACTTTTTCAGCTTCGACATATATACCGGTCTTATGTGGAAGCCCATGTCGGCAGGTCGCAATCCCAACCTCAGAGCCTTGTTGCCGATTAAGTAGAATTGCTCGTCGACGGCACAAAACAAAGAACGTTTGTAAAAATGCCTTATCGAGCCGGAATGGCTCTTGATTTGCTGCTCTGCGAGCTTCCACCTGCCGTTCTCTTTACGCCAAACATCATAGTAGTAACGGCGGAAATTCCCTTTCTTGCTGTACACGACAAACAATTTATCCCCGTCGGAATGAATGCGGTGAATGCAAGAGTAGCGTTCTTTTACTTTTTCAAAAACATATAACCTGTCAACTGCCTGGCGACTTACGTTCATAATGCTGTCGGAGAGGCTTTGCGGCATTCGTTTCCAAGAGTTTGACCCACCTGTCAGAACGGATATTTCGTTAAGGTCGAAATCGTATTCGCTTATTTTGTAATCACCTCGTTGAGAGAGAAAAACAGAGCTGTCGTTCACCGACAGAATGGAATAAGGGGTTGTAAGGCTGTACAAAGGCAGGGGAAAATCAACCTTAACGACCTTTTCGATGCTTTTTGTTTCGGGATTGAAAACTGAAAGCTTGGTACTCTCATCGGCAGTTTCAATGGGGTAAACATAGTTTTTCAAGCCGAGGAGTTTGCCATTTGGAAGAAATTCAAGCCCTTGCATGAAAAGGTTGTCGGTATCCTTGTATTTGAAATCGTAAACGTAATTCCCGTTCTGCCTTTTGAAGAAAAACAAAAATTGCCATTCGTCATTGGAGGCAAAAAAGACTAAATACTTATCACCCACGGCAAAATCCATCAGATAATATGCCGAACCGTTCTTGCAAAGCAAGGGTTCAAGATTTACTTTATCGGTACAATAAGTCGCCGTCTTTATATCGTATTTGAAAAGTTCGATTTGCTTGGGGTTATAATAATCCGCACGACAGAAAAACAAAGTATCGCCTTTCAAACAGGAGAATAAATCGGAATATCGCTCCCAATCATCACTCATGCTTTGGCTTAAACCCTCTATAACCGAGGAGTTCTCTATACGAAAGTCCTTATGGCTCTTTTGTGCGAAGCCTACATGTTGAAGACATAGCCAAAACAGCACTAAAAGCAGGTGGTATTTATTCATATTCATAGATTTGCAACTTTTGACAAAGGTATGCAACTTTTTTTTTGCCGACCAAATAAATCGGAAACTTTTTTCAAATAAATTGCAGAATGCATCGGAGCTTTTATTCTTTGAAAGGAAAGCAACGTCTCCCGCTCTTAAAACCACGTTGAGAAACAAGCGTTTGACGAATGGCTGATTCATTTCGACGAATCGGCGATTCATTTTTTTGAATCAGCCATTCATTTCGGCGAATCAGCCTTTGAGTGCAACGGAAGAGTATTTCCAAGTCATATTTGTGAATATGAAAGTTTTGGGTTAACTTTGCAGTTTCAAAAGCAATGGTATTGAACAATAAATTTCAAAGATATGGATTCAAGAAAATTGATTTTGGCTATCAATCCGGGGTCTACCTCAACAAAGATAGCCGTATACGATGAGGAAAATCAGCTGTTTGTAAAGAACATCAAACATTCTGCTGACGAGATTGCAAAGTTTGCGTGCATTGCCGAGCAATACGAGTTCCGTAAGAATATTGTGCTTGCGGAGGTTAAGGCGGCAGGTTTCGAGATTAGGGACTTCAAGGTGATAGTCGGACGAGGCGGTTTGGTAAAGCCTATTTCGTCGGGAGTATGGAGAGTGAACGAGGCAATGCTTGAGGATTTGAGAAAAGGCGTTTCGGGACAACACGCTTGTAACTTGGGCGGATTGATTGCTCACGACATAGCTTCGTCGTTGGAAGGTGTGGAGGCAATAATCGCCGACCCTGTCGTTGTAGATGAAATGCACGATTTGGCAAGAATAAGCGGACACCCTGTATTCCCTCGTCGCAGCGTGTTTCACGCTTTGAATCAAAAGGCGATTGCAAGACGCTATGCAAAAGACCATGGCAAAAAATATGAGGATTTGAATCTGATTGTTGTTCACTTGGGAGGCGGTGTGAGCGTTGGAGTTCACCAAAAAGGTTTGGTTGTCGATGTCAATCAAGCATTGGACGGAGAAGGTCCTTTCTCTCCCGAAAGAACGGGTTCGTTGCCGGTAGACGAGGTGGTAGAGGCTTGTTTCAGCGGCAAATACACAAAGGCACAAATAAAGAAGATGATTGTGGGTGAGGGCGGTTTTGTGGCTTACCTTGGAACAAACGATGCTTATGAGGTGGAGACAAAGGCAAAAGAGGGAAGCAAACAGCATGCGTTCATTCAATCGGCAATGGCATATCAAGTTGCAAAAGAGATTGGAGCGGCTGCAACGGTGTTGAACGGAAAGGTTGACGCCATATTGCTTACCGGAGGCATTGCAAAAGGCAAACCTTTTGATGACGAGGTTATCGAAAGAGTTAAGTTCATTGCTCCTGTCGAGGTATACGCGGGCGAAGACGAAATGGGCGCTTTGGCAATGAATGCAAGCATGTTCTTGAACAAGGAAATAGAATGCAAGGAGTATAAGTAGCCTAAGCATTCACACGCAAAAAAGAGAGGGAACCGCCTTTGGCATGTTCCCTCTCTTTTTTGTAGTACACAATAACACTCTGTCAGAATCTCACGGCGAAGCTTGCCTGCACCAGGTGGTTGGTTCTTGCAATCTTTGCTATCGATTTATCGTAGAATTGGTAATACCTGTCTCCATGCACATTGGAATAAGCCAAATCGAATGAATAATATTTGGTCTTGTATCCTATACCGCCGCTTATGCAATTAAGGGCGGCATCGTTGGGTTCTTCGTAAGGGTTGCCCATGTATGCATATCCTGCCCGTAAGGCTATC
The DNA here is from genome assembly GCA_964606345.1 of uncultured Bacteroidaceae bacterium. Lineage (GTDB taxonomy): Bacteria > Bacteroidota > Bacteroidia > Bacteroidales > P3 > Onthomorpha. The sequence goes on from CAZSFV010000001.1 coordinate 9,961, forward strand.
ATTCCGAGCTTCAACTCGCCGCCTAAGCGAAACGTGTGTGCCGCTCTGAACAAGTCTTCTATCTGTTGATTTATGTTTGTTTCGTACATTATGTCGCCATCTATGCGATATTTCATCGAAGAATAGTTGGCATATTCGTAATCTGCACTTATCGTTCCGCCTATGGGTGATTTGTTGTTGCCGAATACCAATGCTATGTTTCCCAAAAAGCGGAATGGCGTTTGCATATCGTACTCCCAAGTAGGGGCAACACTGCCGGAGGTTCGGTTATATGCCACCTCGGAGCAGTAATTGTCCTCTACGTAATAAAAGGTAGGGGTGTGTATGGCTGCTCCTATTCTTAGGAAGTTCACGGGTCTGAATATTGCTCCCAACTTCAAGTTCACACCGGTTATCGATAGTTCTTGAACTTCGTTATAGGTGTAGTAACCGTTGCTGTTGCCGGCTGCATCATATCTTGTTTCGGCAAACATGCTTGTGCTTTTGTAGTATCCGATGGGAACTCCGAGCGTTGCTCCAAAGTAGACCCTGTCATCTACGTTTCCACTTACCGAAAAGGACATTTCCGTCAAATATCCTGTTTCCTTTATGGATTTTATTTGACCGAAAGTGCCGCTTTCGTAAATCGAACTGATGATTCCGTTCGTATCCAAGTCCACAACACCGGAACGGATAAAGTCATTTTCTGCATCGTTATTGTCGACTATTGCGTCCATGACAACATCGTTCACATAGGAAGTCGGCACGCCTTCTCTCACCATCTTCATTCGGTTGCTGAAATTCCGCAGTTTATTTACTCCGAAAGAGAATTGCATATACTTCAATCCCTTTGAACCTGTTTTGATTGTGCCTACCATGCCGAAGTTTCCGTAATTGAAACCGGTACGATTATCATCGGTGGAAATGCCCTCAATTTCACTGTCGCTAAAATTGAAGTTCAAGCCCGATGAAAAGCTGATTTCGCTTTTCTTGAAAAGTCCCAAACCTGCGGGATTGTAATGGGCAGACATTATGTCTCCGCCAACTGCGCCTATTGCTCCTGCCCGACTTATGTAGTTGGCTGTTCCGTTTATTCCGTACTGACTGAAATATAGCGGATAATCGGGTGAGAGTTGTGCCTTGGCTGCGATGACGGCACATATTCCTGCTACGAATAAAAATATCTTTTTCATGGTCATGCTTTTTTGCTTGTTTGATATATTGTGTTATCGTCTTATTGTTCTGCTTCCGCCGCCGAACGAACCGGAGGAACGAAATGTGGAGCGGGAAGAACCGCCTATGCTCCTGCCACTGCTCGAACTCCGCGATGGTGTGGAAACGGAACGACTGCTTCTTGCAGGTCGCGAAACGCTTCTGTTGGTTGAACGTTCGGTACTCCTTCTGAAATAATCTGAATTGTTGCGGGAACGGTTTGTATTGCGGTTTATTGTTGCCGATGAAGGGGTTGTTTTACGATGTGTTGCAGGGGGCGTGTAAGTTCCTGAACTGCGTTTTGTGAGTGTTTGTTTCGACACTGCAGTATTTGTCTTGGTTGCTGTATTTCTGCCCGACAAATTAACGGTTGCACTCTTTGACAAACGAGACGGTTTGCTTAATGAAACGGTGCCGGTTGATGAGCTTCCCGAGCGACTTATCATAGGTTTGGAAATGGTATTGCTTCCGGTTGTGGCAACGGAACTCATGCGATTGATGCCTTCTGTTTTGCCTGCAACGGAAGAGGAGGCTTTCAAACCTCTTGCCAATTTGTTGCTTTCAACATATCCGGCTCTTGAAATGCCACTTGTGTTTTTACGTATGTAGCCTGTTCCGGTGGACATGCTTCTGTAGAGGTTGGAGTTGTGATCATGGCTGTTGAAGTAGCAAATATCGTGGTGGTGATGGCTGCAATCCCAATGGTGGTGATGATATGCTCCGTGCCAATAGGAATAGTAGTATGGATTGTGCCACGACCAATAATAAGGGTTGTGCCAACGTACATAAAATGATGGATACCACCAGCTGTATCCAAGATATATGGACGTTCCCCAATAGAACGGGTCGTGGGTGTACCAATATAGATTGGTATAGTAGTCGGCGTAATAATCCGAGTAGATTACAGGTCCGTAAAACCTGCGAAGTCTTGCCGTGTATGCATAGTCGTAGTAGTCGTCTTCATCAAACTGCGAATACTCTTCTGCCGAATCGTTTTGGGCATTGACTGCATCGGTTTGTTCCGCCGCAGGCGTATCGGTCTTTATGGCTTCACGATAGGTTGCCGTCTTTTTGTTGTAAGCCGGGTCTTGGTATGCCAAATTGCTTTCTCGCCTTTCAGGTTCGGGTTGCAGGTATTCCTCTTCATCGGAATCGGAGTACACATCATCATAACTTACCGAAAGCAAGGACGCATTACAACTTGAAAAAAACACTCCTGCAAGAGCCAAAACTGCTGTGGCGATTGCATTTCTTCTTATTAAAGGTCTGATTCTCATAATAGCCCTCCTCTGTTGGATTGTTTCAAAAAATATTTTCGTACTTTTGCACCGCTGTTTTCAAGGGCAAAGGTACTGATTTTTTTCCTCTTGCGAACAGTATGACCTCATAAACAGATAAAAAGTTTAATCAATATGGCAAAAGATTTTGTACAACGCTCTGAGAACTACTCGGAGTGGTATAATGAGTTGGTTGTTAGAGCGGATTTGGCAGAGAACTCCTCTGTCAGAGGTTGTATGGTGATAAAGCCTTATGGCTATGCTATTTGGGAAAAGATGCAGGCTCAATTAGACAAGATGTTCAAACAGACCGGACATCAAAATGCGTATTTTCCGTTGTTTATTCCGAAGTCGTTTTTTGAAAAAGAGGCTGAGCATGTGGAGGGCTTTGCAAAGGAGTGTGCTGTTGTAACTCACCACAGATTGAAACCAAAGAAAGACGGTTCGGCCGGGCTTGAACCGGATCCCGATGCCCGCTTGGAGGAGGAGCTTATAGTGAGACCTACTTCGGAGACTATCATATGGGACACTTACAAGAGATGGATAAAGTCTTATCGTGATTTGCCTATATTGTGTAACCAATGGGCGAATGTAGTGCGTTGGGAAATGAGAACTCGTATGTTTTTGCGTACGGCGGAATTTTTATGGCAGGAAGGTCATACTGCTCATGCCACAAGAGAGGAGGCTGAGGCTGAGGCGAAAAAAATGTTAGGTGTTTATGCCGATTTTGCGGAACAATTCATGGCTTTGCCGGTTGTTCGCGGTGTAAAGTCTCCTAACGAACGCTTTGCCGGAGCGGTGGATACATATTGCATAGAGACCATGATGCAGGACGGAAAGGCTTTGCAGGCAGGAACGTCTCACTTCTTGGGACAAAATTTTGCAAAGGCTTTCGATGTGAAATTTCTATCCAAGGAAAATAAACTTGAATACGTTTGGGCTACCTCATGGGGTGTTTCCACAAGACTTATGGGGGCTTTGATAATGACTCATTCAGATGATAACGGATTGGTGTTGCCGCCTAAGCTCGCTCCTGTTCAGGTTGCGATAATCCCTATTTTCAAAACAGAGGAACAGTTCGAGCAAATAAATCAAGAGGTCGAAAAGATACAAAAGGCGTTGTCCGAAAAAGGCATCAGTTTCAAATATGACGATCGTCGAGAATACAAGCCGGGCTGGAAATTCCATGAATATGAGTTCAAAGGTGTGCCAATCCGCATAACAATGGGTACAAGAGACCTGGCAGAGGGCAAATGCGAATTGGCAAAACGCGATACCATGGAAAAGGAACTCATAGAATTGGACGGAATTGCAGAGGTTATAGAGCAAAGGCTTGATGACATACAAAGCAATCTGTACGACAGAGCCTTGAAATTCCGCATAGAGAACACTCGAAAGGCGGACACATGGGAAGAGTTCAAAGAGATTTTGGAAACAAAGGGTGGTTTCATTTCTGCTCACTGGGACGGAACTTCGGAAACGGAAGAGAAAATCAAAGAGTTGACCAAAGCCACCATACGTTGCATACCTTTTGACAGTCCGCAAGAGGAGGGTAAGTGCGTGTACAGCGGCAAGCCGTCGCACCAAAGGGTAATATTCGCAAAAGCGTATTGATAAGAGAAACGAATGGGGCTGTTTGGATAAAGCATTGGTTAATCGGCAGCCCCTTTGCTGCTTTTGGTGTTGGAGAATTAGTTTTTGCATTATGAAGAAGTTTAATTGGGCTTTATTGCTGAGCGTTGTTGCCGTTGTCATGGGGGTGGCTTCGGTCTGTTGTCAGATTTTCATCTTTTCCAAGCAAGCCCCACAGCCGGAAGCGGAGTATAGGAACATGATAAACCAACATCTGCAAAACTTTTCGGCTCCCATGCCCGACACTTTGAGCCTTTGCGGAGAAGAGGTGCCTATGGACAATGTGTTCGTGAGAGAGGCTTTGGACAGGGAGTTGACCGCCATCATGTATCAGCACGGTTCCACTTTTTTGATATTGAAGCGTTCATGGCGTTTTTTCGGAGAGATAGAGAGTCTGCTTGCAGAGTTTGACGCTCCGGAGGATTTGAAGTATTTGGCTGTTGCGGAAAGTGCGTTGAATGATGTTACTTCGCCTGCCAAGGCTTCGGGTTTTTGGCAATTCATGCCGACAACGGCAAGGGAGTATGGTTTGGTGGTGAATGATGAATGGGACGAGCGGTATGATTTGAGAAAATCAACGGCTGCCGCTGTCAAGTACTTGAAGGCTTCGCAAAAACGGCTTGGCAACTGGGCGTTGGCGTGTGCGGCATATAATTGCGGCGAAGCCGGAGTGCGTGCCAAGATGAGGCAACAAGAATGTAATTCTTATTGGGAATTGGCAATAAATTCGGAGACGGCGAGGTATGTGTATCGTATTTTGGCATACAAAATCCTTATGCAGAATCCGCAACAATATGGCTTTTATGTTCGCAAGAAAGATTGCCACCAGCCATTGGAATATAATGAGGTGGTTGTCGATACTTCTATCACCAACATGGCTGCCTTTGCAAAAAAGCTCAACTGTCCGTACAAGTACTTCATACAGATAAATCCTTGTGTACGCTCCAATAAGTTGACTAATAAGACGAGAAAGAAATATGTTTTTCGAACTTTGAAAGAGAACAGCCTGTCGTGGTCGTATCTGTGTTCCAAGATAAAGGACGGAGAAGAGTTCTTGAAATGACACTCAAAGTTTTCGGAGAAAAGGCATGTGCTGTGTGATACACGATAAAATCCCACTGAAAATAAGCCTTTTTTGCTTGCAAATCGATTTTTTTTGTATCTTTGCAAACTCTATCAGAGATGGTTAGGCGTCTCGTTCGAATAGAGCGTTTGTATCATAGCAGAGTTTTATAAATCATATAATGTATTAGAAAGATATGACAAAAGCAGAAATCGTTGCAGAAATTGCACAAAGAACAGGCATAGAAAAAATGGCGGTTCAAGAAACTGTGGAAGCATTCATGACAGTATTGAAAGAAGCCCTGACAAGACCGGAAGCAGAGAATGTTTATTTGAGAGGTTTCGGCAGTTTCATTGTAAAGAAAAGAGCTGAAAAAACGGGTAGAAACATCTCCAAGAATACCACTATAATAATTCCGGCTCACTATATACCTTCTTTCAAACCTGCAAAGGTGTTCATGGAGTCGGTAAAGAAGAATGTAAAGCAAGTAAAATAACAATCTAAATATTCAAATTATGCCAAGCGGAAAGAAAAGAAAAGGCCACAAGATGGCAACACACAAACGCAAAAAGCGTCTAAGAAAGAACAGACATAAGAAGAAATAATCTTCTCATGTACTTTTGGAATGCTATTGCGAAACATCTATGCGAGCATATATAGTGTTTCGCAATATTTTTTTAATCATCTAATACCGAAATCAAGTGAACAAGGATTTGATTATTGATGTAAAACCGTCGGGTGTTGATATTGCCCTCTTGGAGGACAAACGCTTGGTGGAATTGCATCAGGGTAAATCGGAAATGACACACGTGGTAGGCGACATTTTCCTCGGTCAGGTAAAAAAAATTCTGCCGGGGTTGAATGCTGCTTTTGTTGATGTGGGATTTTCGAAAGATGGTTTTCTACATTATCTTGATTTGGGCTTGTACTACAATGCCCTTGAAAAATTCACGAAAGCCGGGCTTGCCAATAGTTTGGACTCGGTTGACTTTGCCTCATTCAAAGACAAAAAGTTGGAGAAAAGCGGCAAAATAGGGGAAACGCTCAAACAAGGTCAGTTGATTCTTGTACAAATAAGCAAGGAGGCTATTTCCACAAAGGGACCTCGATTGACAACAGAATTGTCGTTCGCAGGAAGATATTTGGTCTTAGTGCCTTTTACGGACAAAGTCTCAGTATCCCAGAAGATAAAATCCATGGAGGAGCGGAACAGGCTCCGCAAACTGATAAAAAGCATAAAGCCGGACAACTTCGGAGTAATAATACGAACAGTGGCCGAAGGCAAATCGGCAGCCGATTTGGACAATGACTTGAAGGGTTTGCTTGCACGATGGGATAACATAAAAAAGAAACTTCCCAAAGCATTGCCTCCTGCCAAATTAGTTTCGGAACTTGATAAAACCTCCGTTATATTGCGGGAGCTGCTTACAGAAGAGTTTAACAGCGTGTACGTCAACGATGCCGACCTACACGAGGAAATAAAGGAATACATATCTTCCATTTGTCCGGAACAAGAAGACATTCTGCACTTGTATAAGATGCAAACCCCCATATTCGAACAATTCGGTGTGGCTTCGCAGATTAGGAACTCTTTCGGCAAAGTGGTTACAATCCGCAGCGGGATATACCTCGTTATAGAACAAACGGAGGCTATGCATGTTATTGACGTGAACAGCGGTCATCGCAGCAAGTCCTCGGAAGACCAAGAAGAGAATGCGTTGCTTGTGAATTGTGAAGCCGCCGTTGAAATAGCACGACAAATGCGTTTGAGGGATTTGGGCGGTATAGTCGTAATAGATTTCATCGACTTGGGTGTGGCAGCCAATCGCAAGCTCCTCCTTAACAAGATGGAAGAAGAAATGCAGAAGGACAGAGCAAAGCATACAATATTACCATTAAGCAAGTTCTGCCTCATGCAAATAACAAGACAAAGGGTCAGACCCGCTATATGTGTCGACCTTTCGGAAGTTTGTCCCGTTTGCAAGGGAAGCGGCAAAATACAATCCTCCCTTTCCATAATCAATGAAATAGAAAGCGATATAAAGTATCTTGCTCAAGAGCAAAATGAAAAGCAGCTTACCCTTTTGGCTCATCCTTTTGTTAGTTCTTACGTAAACAAAGGGCTTTTCAACAATCAGCGAAAGCAATGGGCAAAGCAGTACGGCATAAAATTAAAAGTAAAGTCATCTCCAGAAATTGGCATGATGGAATATGTATTCCTAAATGCAACAGGGGAAGAAATCAAGTTGTAGAGAACTTATCTTAATAGAAAACAAAAGAGGCATGGGCAATGGAAGCATCTGTGCCTCTTTCGTTTTTATATGATGAAACGAATGCAGAATTTCGATATAGGAGGGCGTATTGCCATTCGGTGAAGCACTAAACAGCATTTTGTCGCAAAAGGGCGGTAGACCTCTAACAACAAGTCGGCACAGACACTATGGCAGTAGTAGCAGACGATGCAATGGAAATTTCTTTTGAGGCTCGATAACAAATCAGCAGGCGCGGCTCATTACGAAAGTATCTCGCCGGATACTCTCGTCTTGCAAAAATTCTATTTCTCTGTTTTTGGCTTTCAAGAATTTGCGGTTGCAAGCCTTGTATCCGATTGCATAATTCACGTCTTTGGGGTTCAGTCTTATGGCAAAGCAATCCTCCGGCAGAGAGAGCAATCTTTCGTGCCATATTTTGCTTAGAACAAGTTCTCGGAAAGAAACATGGAAAGGTCCGGTAACAAGTTCTGTTCCGTGTATCAATCCTTCAGAGGGGTGTAAGCCTACTCTCAAAATGTTTATGTTGTTTGCCGTGAATATTTTGTATATCTCCGCTGTACGCTCCACAGCTTCAAAAAGGCTTAACGGCTGATATAATCCTGCTTCGTAGAGTTCTGCCAACTTGGTATGTTTTATCACGAGTGTGGGGTAAATCCGTGTGTTATCCGCTCCCAATTCCACGATTTTCAAGGCGGTTTGTTTGGAACGTTCAAGTGTGTCAAGAGGTAATCCTACCATCATTTGAAGCCCCAATTCAAAGCCGTGGTTCTTTATCATAGCCGATGCCACTTCCACATCTTTTACACTATGCCCGCGTTCACAATACTGTAATATCTCATCGCACAGAGACTGCGCCCCTAACTCTATTGTTTTTACATTGTACCGCTTTAACAAATCGAGAATTTCGGTATCTATGTAATCGGGTCTTGTGGATAGTCTTATGCTGCTTATCTGCCCTTGTTTTATGTAAGGTTGCACGGTTGCAAGATATTCCTCTTGCTCAGATATTTTCAACCCGGTAAAACTACCACCGAAAAAGGCAAGCTCAACTTCGCACGGGTATTTGAAGCAGCTCAAATGTTGCTCTATTATATCACGAACTTGTTGTGTGGTAACGGGTTCCAACTGCCCGGAAATGTGTCGTTGATTGCAATAGACACACCTGTTCGGACAAGCAAGTTCGGGAATGAATATAGGTATATTGTAATGTCTCATTTCTATAAAAAAGATTTGCGGGCTTGATGCCCGCAAATCCCCTATAATCAATTAACCTCTTCTGTGTTTTTTCTTTGTCTTGCCGTTGCTTGGTGCATCTTCAAAATAGCCGTAGCCATACCCGCCATAACCATAACCTTTTCCATAACCATAGCCATAGCCATAAGCGTATCCCTTACCATAGCCGTAACCATACTTCTGCATTGCATTCTGTATGCCGTTCAAGACGAAGTAAACCTTAACACCGCTTCGCTCCTCAAGCTCGGACAATGCTATCTTCATTACGCTCTTATCGGTTCGTCCGCTACGAACGATGAACAAGTTAATATCTGCTTCCTTTGCCAAGGCTTGTGCATCTGCAATGAGAGATACCGGCGGCGTGTCCAAAACGATATAGTCGTATCGCTTTCTCAACTCTTTCAACAACTCTCGGTTCTTTTCTGAGTCTACCAACTCCGAAGGGTTTGGCGGAACAGGTCCGGAACACAACACATCAAAGTTATCAAATTCGGTACGTTGTATGACCTCGTCCAAAGTTGACTTTCCTATCAAGTAGGTAGATATACCGACATGAGGATTGATATTAAATATTTTGGCAAGTTTCGGTTTCCGAAGGTCGTAACCTGCCAACAATGTTCTTGCTCCATTCAACGAAAGTACAGACGCAAGGTTCAAACTCGTTAATGTCTTTCCCTCATGAGGCAACGATGACGTTGTCATTATAATTCTACCCTCTGCGGCATTGTCATCTTGCAAGATATACTTAATGTTTGTTCTTAAAGAACGGAAGGACTCGGTGATTTGAGACTTCGGTCTGTCAAAGACGACCATTCGATTGTAGTCGGAAGGAAATTCCGGAATATATCCCAAAATGGAATTGGACGATATTTTATCCAAATCCTCCTTACCCTCTATCGTATTGTTCAGCATGTAACGAATGAAGATGTATCCGCCCGGTATCAACAGACCAACCAAAAGTGCTATCAAAAAGTTTATTGCTGTTTTCGGATAAACTTTGATTGCATACTTTGCACTGTCTATTACTTTGTGGTCGGGCAAAGCTGCATTCTTTGCAATCTCTGCTTCGGCACGCTTTTGATACAAGAACGTGTATATCTCATCATTGAACTTGAACTGTCGCTCCAAATTTATCATATTTCTTTGCGTTGAAGGCAATTTGTCTATCTCCGCTTGCAAAAGGTTTCGCTGACGTTTCAATTCCCTGTCTGTGATATCCGATTGTTTCTTTATAGTACGCAGGTTCTCCTGTATTTGCTGACGAGTTGTTTCTATCTGCAGGGAGAGTTCCTTCATTTTCGGACTCTTCGGGGTGAGGGTGGCAGATAGCTTTTGCTTTTCCAAAACCAACTTAGTCAATGTTTCCACCAAAAGATTGAGAACAGGGTCTTCAATACCCATGGTTGAAGGGACAACCATTCCGTCTTCCAAATTTGCTTTGTTTATATACTCCTCCAAGGCATTATAATACGACCTTCGAGTGTATGCCTCTGCACGTTGAACCTCCAATTCATTTCCTCTTTCGTAAAGATACGCAGCATCGTTCGTCAGGTTCAACGTATTATTGTTCTGTTGAAATACCTCACGCCGCTTCTCTGCAATGGAAAGAGAGTCCGAAATTGCCGCTATTTGTGAATTTACAAATTCAATAGTGCTGATGTTTAGGTAGTTCTTTTCTTCAAAAGTCGCATCAATGTATATTTTGCAGAGCATATTCACAAAGTCTTCTGCCTTATGCTTGTTCTGGTGCTTGTACTTTATTGTTACGATTGAACTCTCCTTGTTTATCAGTTCTACTTCGGTGGCGTTAAACTCCTTTGCAACGGCATCAAGGTCGTTTATCGTAAAAGCATAATCTATTTTTGAATAATTCTCATTCCATTTGGAAGGATCTTTCAGTTGTACTTTGAACTTCATGCCATCTTTGGAATACCACTCGCCATACTTCAAGGCTACTTCCCTTTTTTCAACGCTCGTGGTCTTTTCCAACAACCTGTCCTCCGCATAATCATAAACCGGCACATTGTTCTTGGAGCCATAGGAAACAACACAACCGTTTTTGTTTGTCAGGTTTACTTTTACCATCACGCCCGTCGGCTGAGACTGGTATAAGTCCAGCACCACCTCAAAAGGAGAATCCTTGTAAATGTCCACATACCGCATATTCTCCCGGCAATAGTAGGTAGAATAAAAGTCAAGAGCCTTTATAGTTCTTTTGACCATTGACAAGGATTGGAGTATTCCGACCTCGTTCTTAAAGTTGACCTGATTTCTATTGCTGATAACATTACTGAGCATTGACATCTGATCCATCAATCCGTCATTATCCTTAATCAGCAATGTGGCAGTAGCCTCATATTGAGGTACAGAATACTTTGTAATAATAAAAGCTGCAAGCAATGCAACGACAATGGCGATAGCAAACCAATGCCACTTGGAAAGCATTTTATGAAAGATTTCCGCCAAGTTGATATTAGTCTCTTCCCTATCTATGGTTTCGTTCACAGTATTGTTATCCATGGGTATTGCTTTTCTTTTTTCTTTGCTACTACTTATTCAATGAAACAATCACGGCTGCAACAGAAGCGATGGAGGTGATTATTGATAAAGTGCTTGTTATTGTGTTCAAAGGTATGTTCAGCGTTGTCAGTGCCTTGGTACTCTTGTTAGGCTCAACATACACCAAATCTCCCGGTTGAAGATACAGCCTCTTGTCCTGCAAGATTTTTGCATCGCTCAAATCCAACGTATAAATAATATCCTCGTCGGCAGTTTTTCTTACTACCTTCACCTTGTGCCTATTGCCATAGTATGTCAAATCTCCCGCTGCGGCAATCACCTCAAAAACGTTAACATTAGGCTGATAGAAAGTGTATGTACCGGGACGAGCCACCTCACCCAACGCAGATATTTTGAAGTTTACCATTTTACAAGACACGATAGCTCCTTGCACAAACTCCTCTGCCTTCTCCTTTATTTTATCCTCAGCTTGTTGCACCGTTAAACCTTGAACATGCACCTTACCTATCAGAGGCAGCCCTATCTCTCCGTTGTTGTCAACAACAAAACTGTTTAAGAAGACCGAATTATCCGAATTCATGTAGTTCGTATTGGCAGAAGCGTTAAACAAAGCGTTCGCCTCGTTACCTACCGTTGATGTTATCTGGATATACAACATATCTTGCACAGCCAATACATAGTCAGGTGAATAGTTGGTTGCATCTCCGCTATATTGGTACAATATCTCGTTTTTCTCATTTTCTGAACCCTGCAGATATATCAAATTCTTTTGCGATGTACACGAACACAGCAACGCTACAACCGTTAAAAACAAAGGAACAAGTTTACAAATCCTATTCATTCTATTACTCTTTATATTTTGCAAAGATAGTACTTTTTTTTCCCCCCCCCAATAATTTTGCGTAAATTTTTCGTTGTGCAGACACAAAATCAGATTATCTCACCAAACAGCGTTGCCGAAGTACAATCCACAACTTTTACGCTTACATAATCGCCTGCCTTGAAATTTCCTTTCTCAAAAACCACCACTTTATTTTGTGAATTTCTGCCAAACAATTTGTTTTCACTTCGTTTCGACCTTCCCTCAACAAGAACCTCAAACGTCTTTCCTATATCTTTTTTATTGCTTTGCAGAGACAGTTCCCTTTGCAAGTCGATTATTTCTTCCAAACGCCTTGTCTTTTCCTCATAAGGAATATCGTCCGCATATTTCTTTGCAGCCAAAGTATTGGAACGCTGAGAATAATTAAACATATAAGCCGAATCGTATGCAACCTGCCTCATCATATCCAAAGTATCCTTGTGGTCGTCCAATGTTTCGGAACAGAAACCTGCTATTATGTCGGTCGACAAACCGCAATCTTTTATCGTATCCTTTATAGCGACTATCTTTTTCAAATAATCCTCCCTTGTGTATTTCCTGTTCATCAGTTTCAGCATACGAGTACTTCCCGACTGCAATGGGAGGTGAATAAACTTACATATGTTATCGTACTTGGCAATGGTATCCAACAATCTTTGGGATATATCTTTCGGATGAGAAGTCGAAAACCTTATTCTCAATAGGGGATTTACTTGTGCGACCATCTCCATCAGCCTTGCAAAATCCACTTCTGAGGCTTCTCCTTTATTCCAGATATACGAATTGACATTTTGACCAAGCAATGTTACTTCTCTATATCCTTTCTCAAACAAGTCGGCAGCCTCCGCAACTATCGTTTGAGGATCACGACTTCTTTCCCTGCCTCTTGTATAAGGTACTACACAGTAAGAACAAAAGTTCTCGCAACCTCTCATTATCGAAATGAATGCTGTAACACCGTTAGAGTTCAACTTAACAGGGCTTATGTCTGCATAAGTTTCACTATCGGAGAGTTCTACCGAAACGCCTGCCTGCTTACCCGACAAGGTCAACAACCGCGGAATATCCCTGTATGAATCCGGTCCCACCACAAGGTCAACACCATTCTCTGCCACCAACTGCGTTTGCAACCTTTCAGCCATACAGCCGAGAACACCTATTTTTAACCACGATTTATTCCGTCTCAAACTTGCAAATTCTGCAAGACGTTTTTTCACCCTCTGCTCCGCATTTTCCCTTATAGAACAAGTGTTTACAAATATCACGTCTGCCTCATAAAGGTCTTCCGTCAAATCATATCCCTCAGCCTTGACAATGGCTCCCACCACTTCGCTGTCCGCCTGATTCATTTGACAACCATAAGTCTCTATATATACTTTCTTCATTGCTGTTTTTTAATTGGCGTAAAGTTCCAATATTTCATCGACAACCTTTTTCACTCCCGTGGAAGCCTTTTCTTTAACAAAGTGTATTCCGTTCAAACTTGCAGCCGGCTCCTTGGGATCTATCAAATACTTGACACAAGTCGGCTTTGCATATCCCAACAAACCCGCTGCGGGATAAACATTCAGACTTGTTCCTATCACTATCATTATATCGGCTTGTCCGCACAATTCAGCCGCAGGCACTATATTCGGAACAGCCTCTCCAAACCATACTATAAAAGGTCGCAAAGGTCTGCCTGCCGCATCTTTCATATCAGCAGTTTGTTCCCAACCCTCCAATTCCACAACCTCATCGGGATTCGTTTCACTGCATAATTTCTTCGCCTCCCCATGAAGATGCAACACATCGGAACTGCCGGCTCTTTCATGCAAATCATCTATGTTTTGAGTAATGATATTCACCTTGAAAGCCTTCTCCAATCTCAGCAACTGCTTATGTCCCTCGTTAGGCTCCGCATTCATAACATCTTTACGCCTTTGGTTGTAGAACTCCCTTACCAAACCGGGATTTCTCACCCATGCCTCATAAGTTGCCACATCTTCCACCCTGTAATTTTCCCAAAGCCCGTCCGAGTCCCTGAAAGTCTTTATGCCGCTTTCCGCACTGATGCCGGCACCGGTAAGAACAACTATTCTTTTCATGTTTTTCACTTTTCGTTTTTGTCGTGATACTCTATAATCTTTTCGCTCAACAACTCATATATTTCCCTCTCATCACTGCCAAGCCTTGCTTTATGCTGCTCCATTATACTCCACTCCTTTCGTAAGGCCGGACCGGTTTGAACATCAAACGGATTGAATGATTTTGCCTTTCTTACGGTGGTATCCATCAAAGGGAATAATGTGGAAAACGGAATATTCTCCCTATCCAAAATGCTCTTGGCTATTCCGAACAAATGATTGGGGAAATTATTACAAAAAACAGCTGCAAGATGCAGACACTTACGCTGACTGTCCGACAATTCATAATGCACCGCAGACAAACATAAAGCCACTTGTTTCAAAACATCTCGCACTGCATCACTATTTCCATACGTACATAATGGAACAGTGTTGAAATCCGTTTCCATTTCTTTTTTCAGAGTCTGCAAAGGATAAAAACTACCGTAACAATCTGCGGCTTCTTTCAAGCAATCCGTACTCACAAAGCCCGAACTGTGAACCAATATACCTCTCACCGGTTTCAGCTTCAGTGCAACATCTGCAATGGCTTCATCTTTGACGGCAATGACAACCAAGTCCGCTTCATGGCATTGCTCGGGCATATTTCCGCGTGAAGAGAAAGAATTGCAAACAAAGCCCTTTTCACGGAAACGTTTCTCATAATGCCATGCCACATTGCCCTTTCCGATTATGCAGACCGTCTTTATCTGTTTTATCATCTTGCAAAAGAACCTTAATGTTACAGAGCAATTTTTTCGGCTGCCACCTGCATTCTGCGAAGAGACTCCTCTTTACCTAAAACATCGAAAATATCCACCATTCCGCAACCTTTGGTATCGCCTACAACAGCCAAACGTATAGAGTTCATTATTTGTCCCATGTTCAACTCATTTTGGGCAATGTACTCCATAAGGAAATCCTCCGCTTTTTCCGCCCAATCCTCTCCGTCCAACTTTCCCAATTCCGCAACTATGTACATCATTCTCTCGCTCATGCCCTCTTTCCAACGTTTTTTCAAAGCTTTTTCTGCATACGATTGAGGAGCCGAGAAAAAGTAGTCGCCGTTATCCCACAATTCCTTTGCAAAGGAACATCTCTCCTTTATCAGTTTCACAACCTTGGACACGAAAGCCTCATCTTTATCAATCCCTCTTGCTTTCAAGTCAAGCATAAACTGCTTTGTCAAAACAGCATCATCAAGTTTTTGAAGATATTGATGATTGAACCATTTAGCTTTTTCCAAATCAAACCTCGCACCATGTTTACTTATCCTATCTATAGAAAAAGCCTCCGTCAACTCTTCCAAAGAGAAAATCTCCTGCTCGGTACCCGGATTCCAACCCAACAACGCCAACATATTTATTACCGCTTGCGGCAAGTAACCGCTTTCCCTGTAACCGGAAGAAATTTCTCCGCTTTTGCAATCCGTCCATTGCAAAGGAAAGACAGGAAAGCCCAATCTGTCTCCGTCCCTCTTCGACAGTTTGCCGCTACCCTCCGGCTTCAACAACAACGGCAGATGAGCAAATTTCGGCATACTCTCTTCCCAACCGAATGCACGGTAAAGCATTACATGCAAAGGGCATGAAGGCAACCACTCTTCACCTCTTATCACATGCGAAATTTCCATCAAATGATCGTCCACTATGTTTGCCAAGTGATAAGTCGGCATACCGTCCGATTTATACAACACCTTATCGTCCAAAAGTGAAGAGTTAACCTTTACATGTCCCCTTATCAAATCATCAAACTCTATTATCTCGTCCTCAGGAAAGCAAAAACGTATCACATAGGGTTTGCCCTCTGCAAGCAAAGCCTCCGTTTCTTGTTTTGAAAGAGCAATAGAGTTTTTTAAGCAGCATCTCGTCTTACAATCGTACTGAAAAGTTCTCCTCTCACTTTCTGCCTCTTTTCTCTTTGCCTCCAACTCCTCCGCACTGTCAAAAGCATAATAAGCATGACCATTTTCCACAAGTTCCAAAGCATAGGACTTATAAATCTCCTTGCGTTCGCTCTGCCTGTAAGGACCATATTTACCCCCTGCTGCCACACCCTCGTCAAACTTCAAACCCAACCATTTAAATGACTCTATGATATAATCTTCCGCACCCTCCACAAAGCGGGTTTGGTCTGTATCCTCTATTCTCAGAATAAAATCTCCGCCATTTTTCTTGGCAAACAAATAATTGTACAAAGCCGTTCTGACTCCGCCTATATGCAAAGGTCCGGTAGGACTTGGAGCGAACCTCACTCTCACTCTTCTTTCCATTTTCAAATCTCCCAAAACATAAAATTCAAACGGCAAAGTTACGAAAAAAGCTGCAGTTTCAAAGGAAACAATCCTGTTGCAAAACACAATCTTTTCAACCCACGAGTCGCAAAAAGTCTCGAAAAACCAATTTCTACGAACAAATTCCCTGTTGAATTGCCGTTTCGGTCTCGCAACTTTTTGTTCAACGGCATAAAATATCCAACCGGGTTATTGCCGAAGAAGAAAACCGATTTCTGTGGCAGTGGTTGTCTGAATACGTTACAAAATGGTTACTTTTGCAAATTATCTAAATGGAGAAATACAATGGAACAGAGAAAATTATTCCTTATCGATGCCATGGCTTTGATTTATCGCAGCTTTTATGCGATGAATAAAAATCCGCGAGTAAACACCAAAGGATGGAATACTTCGGCAGCTTTCGGCTTTTTCAATGCTTTGTTAAGCCTTATCAAACAACACAGACCCTCCCATTTGGGAATAGCTTTCGATTTGCATGCTCCTACTTTTCGTCATGAGTGTTTCGCCGATTACAAAGCCAACAGAGAGTCCACACCCGAGGAAATACGTCAAATGGAACCATATATCCATCAATTTATAGATGCAATGCATATACCTGCCCTCTCCTGTGAGGGGTATGAAGCCGATGATGTCATAGGCACTATAGCAAAAAAAGCGGCAAACGAAGGATTTGATGTTTTTATGGTTACACCCGACAAGGATTATGCACAGCTTGTTGAAGAGAATATAAAGATGCTGAAACTCGGAAGAATGGGTGCAGGTGAGGAAATCTGGGGCATAAATGAGGTGTTGCACAAGTTTGAAATCAAATCGCCGAAACAGGTCATAGATATTCTCGGATTATGGGGCGACAGCTCCGATAATATTCCGGGAGTACCCGGTATAGGCGAAAAGAAGGCCAAAGCTTTGTTACAGCAGTTCGCTTCCATAGAAGAGATTATAGAAAACAGCGACAAGATAGCCTCAAAGTCCGTCCGTAAAGCCATTGAAGACAACAAAGAGCAAGCCCTGCAATCCAAATTTCTTGCTACCATAGTGTTAGATGTCCCAATAGACTTCAATCCGGAAGCTCTTGTCGTGTCCGAACCCGATATGGCTGCTTGCAAAAGGATATTTGACGAGTTGGAATTCAAAGGATTTGCCAAAAGTTTCTTCGACTATTTCAACGCCGGCAACAAACCGAAAGAAGAGAGCAATCTGTTCTCGTCTGCAAACAACGACAGCTCGCAAGTCGACTTGTTTTCCGTTCAAGATTCTTTCGGCAACATAGGCAATACCGCCCATGATTATTCTGTAATACAAAGCATTCTGGAAGTAAACGCCTTGATTGACGACTTGCAAAAGGCATCGAATGCATCATTTCACTGTCATTGTGTCAACGGTGTTTTATCGGGGATTGCCGTAAGCAAAGAGCCGTTCAAGGCTTCTTTCATAGATTTTTCGACTTTCGGAAAAGAAGAAGCAAAAGAGGCTCTTTCATTACTGAAAACAGCCTTTTTCGAAAACCTGAGCATCTGTAAAGTTGCCTATGACTTGAAGAAAGAAATGCACATGCTCTGCGACCATGATATTACGGTAAAAGGAGAGTGCTTTGATGTGCTTATTGCTCATTATTTGTTGGATTCGGAGGTAACGCATCGTTTGGACTTGCTATGCGAGGGCTTTCTGAATTACAGAATGCTTGAACCGGTTGAGCAGTCAGGCAAATCGAGAGCGTCTGCACAAATGAATATCGAGATGGAAGGTAATTCACAACGAGCCGACCGATGCTCAGAAACCGCAGATGTCATATTCCGTTTGAAGAACACCTTTGAACAGAAATTAGAAGAGAACAATCTGCAACCCCTTTTCCATGACATGGAAATGCCTTTGGTGGAGGTACTTTTTTCTATGGAAAAAACGGGGGTGAGAATAGATACTGCGGAATTGGAGGCTTTTTCCGTAAAACTCGGCGAAAAGAAAGCCGAATTGGAAAAGAAGATTTACGACTTGGCAGGCTTGGAGTTCAACATTTCTTCGCCAAAACAAATGGGAGAAGTACTTTTCTCTCGATTGCAGATTGCAGGAAACGCCAAAGCAAAAAAGACTGCCACCAAACAATTCTCCACTGCAGAAGACGTATTGCAAAAATATATTCACCTACACCCCATAGTTCCTCTGATTTTGGAGTATCGCACGTTGTCGAAACTGAAAAGCACCTACGTTGATGCGTTGCCCGCCTTGGTTTCTCCAACAAGTGGAAGAATACATACTAATTTCAACCAAGCCGTTACCGCCACCGGAAGACTGTCTTCAAACAATCCCAATCTGCAAAACATACCAATAAAAACAGAACTTGGCAGGGAAATTCGCAGATGCTTTGTTCCGGCAGACGATGAGCATATCTTGTTGGCAGCAGACTACTCTCAAATAGAATTACGGATAATCGCTTCATTGAGCGGGGACGAACACCTTTGCAATGCTTTCAAAAACGGAGAGGATATCCACATCGCAACCGCCGCAAAGATATACGGTTTGGACAAATCGCAGATAACAAAACAAATGCGAGCCAATGTAAAGAGTGTGAATTTCGGAATAATCTACGGAATTTCGGCTTTCGGACTTTCCAATCAGCTCGGCATACCGAGAAAAGAGGCTCAAAGTTTAATAAATCAGTACTTCGAAAATTATCCTCAGGTAGCCGCTTACATAGAGCAATGCAAACAAAAAGCAAGACACAAAGGCTATGCCGAAAGCATGTGCGGCAGAAAACGCCATCTTAAAGACATAAACTCCGGCAACGTAAATCTCAGAGCCTTTGCCGAAAGAAATGCCGTCAACATGCCGATACAGGCAACAAGTGCCGACATGATTAAGATTGCAATGGTAAACATCTTCAGCAGATTAAAGCAAGAGGGTTTACAATCGAAGATGATATTGCAGGTTCACGACGAATTGGTTTTCGATGTCTGCAAACCGGAACTCGATACCGTCTACAAAATAGTTGTGGACGAAATGACGAATGCGTTAAAACTTGAAGTGCCGATAGTTGTGGAGGCTAAGAGCGGAGCGAATTGGTTGGAAGCCCATTAGTCTCGGGTTTCAACTTCCAACGTCTGTGGCTCCAAAGCCAATACTGCGGATTCTTGCGTATCATGTCTTCCGTTTTGGAAGCTATGCTTTCGATTATGCAACCGTATTGCGTTTCCTGCGGTCTTGTTGTTATGATTTCAAATCGCACTTGGTAATATCCTCGCTTTATTTTCTCCACGCTATAAAACAAAACGGGGAAATCATACTTCTTGGCAAAGTATTCGGCTCCGTATATCAAAGCTGTGGGTTGGTTAAGGAATTGCGACCAATAGCATTTTTTTGAATCGTTTGGACTTTGATCCGACAACAGCATATAGGCACACGGTATTCTTTTTCTGTGGTAGTTCTCCATTACCGCCCTGACATTGTCGGCGTAGCACACCTCGGTTCCATATCTTGTTCTCCTTTTGAATGCCAACAATTCAAAGGTTTTATTGCTCATTCTCTTACCCACTCCTATTGCGTGATGACTTACCTGCATGTTCAAACTCGCAACCATATATTCCCAGTTGTTGTAATGAGCAGATGCCAAAACTATGCTCCTGCCCTGCTCGTAAAAAGCATTTGGCAATTCCGGGTTTACGCACTTATACCTCTTCAAAAGATTTTTCTTTGAAATGGTAAGCATTTTCACTGCCTCAACAAGCAAATCCGCAAGATGGGCATAATATTTGCTTGTCAACTTGTTTATTTCAGCTTCGCTTTTCTCGGGAAATGAGTTTGCAAGGTTCATCGCTATAATGCTCTTCCTATATTTAATAATGTATCGAAGCAGAAAAGCAATGACGGAAGAAAATACATACAAAACCCTCATCGGCATCAATGAGAGCGGCATCAAAATTCCATAAAACAAGATATAGTTCAACGCTGCCTGCATGGCGATTATCTTTATAGGTCTTTAATCCTCATAGCTTTCTTGTTTGAACGACTCCAACAGGCGTCTGTCCTTTTTGCTCGGTCTTCCTATTCCTCTGTCTCTCACTTCAAAAACAAAACTTCTTGCTATTTGCAACCGTTCATATTCTTCCTGCGGAGTAAGGTCTTCCATATATTTTTCAACTTCCTTGGCTCCCACTCTGTTTGCCAACAGTTGTTTTATTTTGACCCGTTTATGCAACCGGTCTATGTTGAGCTCGTAAACCTCGCCTTCCTTTACTTCTCTCGAAGGCTTCACCTTGACCCCGTTACAGCTCACCTTGCCCAATCGGCAAGCCTCTGCGGCAAGATTCCTTGTCTTGTACAACCTTACTGCCCAAAGCCATTTGTCGATTCTTACCTCCATGGTTCTGCAGATTTACTTTTCTCTGAAGAAAATGCTTATCGGAACTCCTTTGAAGTTGTACATGCTTCTTATGCGGTTCTCTACAAATCGCTTGTAGGGTTCTTTGACATATTGCGGAAGGTTGCAATAGAACACGAATTGAGGATAAGCGGTTTTCAACTGCATGATGTATTTTATCTTCACATACTTTCCCTTGTATGCAGGGGGCGGATTTTGCTCCTTTACGATTGGAAGAAGTCGTTCATTCAACTCCGAAGTCGGTATTCTCATGCTGCGAGACCTGTAGACTTCTCTTGCCGTTTCCAATACCTTATATATTCTCTGTTTGTTGATGACCGAGGTAAATATGATGGGAATATCGTCAAATGGAGCTGTTTTTGCTCTTATCTTTTCCTCAAATTCCAAATGTGTCTTGGTGCCTTTCTCCACCAAATCCCACTTATTGACAACCACAACCACTCCCTTGTTGTTTCTTTGTATCAACGAAAAGAGGTTCAAGTCCTGTGCCTGCAATCCCTCCGAAGCATCTATCATCAAAACGCAGACATCTGCCGTTTCTATGGAACGTATAGACCTCATGACGGAGTAGAACTCCACATCTTCCATCTCTTTGTTTTTCTTCCTCACGCCTGCCGTGTCGACAATAAGGAAATCAAACCCGAAAAGGTTGTATCTCGTACTCAACGAATCCCTTGTCGTGCCTGCCGAATTGTGAACAATGTTACGGGGTTTGCCTATTATGGCGTTTATCATGGAACTCTTGCCCACATTCGGACGTCCGACAACGGCTATCTTCGGCACTCCCTCATACTCGTCTTCAAAAGTCTCCTCGGTTTCGAAATCCTTAACCACTTCGTCCAACAACTCACCCGTTCCGGAGCCGTTTATTGCAGATATGGAGAAAATATCGCCCAAGCCCAAGGCATAAAAATCCACATGGTCGTTTGCCCGCGATGCGTTGTCTGCCTTGTTGGCAACCAGAATAACCTTTTTGTCTGTCCTCCTGAGCATGTCTGCCACATCCTCATCACTCGAAGTAAGCCCGTCCTTGACATCAACCATAAAGACGATGACATCTGCCTCCTCTATTGCCAACTGCACCTGCTTACGTATCTCTTCCTCAAAGAGGTCGTCGCTTCCCATTATGTAACCGCCGGTATCAATCACCGAAAACTCCTTGCCGTTCCACGCACACTTGCCATAATGCCTATCCCTCGTAACACCCGCCTCAGAATGTATTATTGCGTCCCTTGTTTCCGTAAGACGATTGAACAAGGTCGATTTTCCCACATTGGGTCTTCCCACTATCGCTACAATATTTCCCATAAAACTCACTTCTAATCGCTTGCAAAGGTAATAAAAATAAGTGAGAGGCATTTGCTCTGCGGCAGCCCTTCAACGAATCGCCGTTCGGTGAAAATGAATCGCCGAAAGAAAAAAACGAAACGCCGATTCAGCAAAATGAATCGGCGTTTCGTTAATTGCTTGAAGCTCAATGTTCATTTTTATCCGCAAAACAAAGCCCCACAGGAAGCATTGCCAAGCGGAAAAACTACCTCAATACCGCTTCTATGGTCTTGGGATAATACTCTTTTTCCAAAAGATGAATCTTTTCTTCGAGGCTTTCCACCGTGTCCTTGTCGGTAAGGCTGCACTTGGCTTGAAATATTATATCTCCGCTGTCGTAGTGTTCGTTTACGTAGTGTATGGTAATACCGCTCTGCTTTTCGTGAGCCGCAATGACCGCCTCATGCACATTATGCCCGTACATACCCTTACCGCCATAGTGAGGCAGCAAGGCGGGGTGTATGTTTATTATCTTGTTCGGAAATGCCGCAAGCAGATTCTGAGGAATCAACCAAAGAAATCCCGCCAATACAATTAAATCCACCCCGCGGGACAACAATAAGTCCACAACTTTGTTAGTATGATAGAAATCCTCCCTGTTGAAATAGAAATCTTCAACTTTGAGGGTGTGAGCTCTTTGTCTTACGTAAGCCTTTTCCTTGTTCACAACCAGAACATCAACCGCAATGTCGGCACTGTTCTGAAAGTACTCGCATATCTGCTGAAAGTTGCTGCCGCTTCCCGAAGCGAAAACAGCAATCCTCTTTTTTGCTTTGTTTTTTTCTGTCTGATTCATGCTGCAAAAATAGCATTTTTCGAACGATTGAGGCAAGAAAAACGGTTTGAAAAGGCAAAAATCGCAAGCAAAGGCAATTTTTGTAAGGCGTTTATTCATAGCGTCTTAGACAAGAAAAACAATCATTTAAGATTGAATTTATTGTGGGAATGAAGTTTTTTTCGTTCCTTTGCAAGCCAGTTTAATTCATAAAACTTATAGTAGATATGTCTGAAATTGCAACAAAAGTAATAGCTATCGTAGTTGATAAGCTAGGTGTAGAAGAAAGTCAAGTTACCCCTGAGGCAAGCTTCACGGGAGATTTGGGCGCAGATTCATTGGACACAGTTGAATTGATTATGGAATTGGAAAAGGAATTCAACCTTTCTATTCCTGACGATCAAGCAGAGAAGATAGCAACTGTTGGTGATGCAATCGCATACATCGAAAACGCAACAAAATAATTTCATTTCATCATGGAAATGAGACGAGTTGTCGTTACCGGATTGGGATCGCTTACTCCGATAGGAAACACTGTTGAAGAATATTGGCAGGGTCTTGTTAACGGAGTGAGCGGTGCAGCTCCGATTACGCATTTTGACGCTTCGCAAGCCAAAACACAGTTTGCTTGTGAAGTCAAAGGATTTGATACGAACAAATTCTTTGATAGAAAAGAAGTAAGAAAATACGATAGATTTTCACAATACGGTATTGTTGCGGCAGAGCAAGCCGTTGCAGACTGTAACGTGGATTTCGAAAAGATAAACAAGGAGAGAGCCGGCGTTATTTGGGCCTCCGGAATAGGTGGAATCGTAACTTTTCAAGAAGAAATCACGAACTTTGTCAACGGAGACGGAAGTTTGAGGTTCAGCCCGTATTTCATTCCCAAGATGATAGCGGACATTTGTGCGGGACACATATCTATAAAGTACGATTTGAGAGGACCTAACTTTGCCACCGTTTCGGCTTGTGCTTCGTCTGCCAACGCCATTGCCGATGCCCTTATGTACATAAAGGCAGGCAAAGCCGACTTTATGGTTTGCGGAGGTAGTGAAGCGGCTATATCGGAGGCAGGAATCGGCGGTTTCAGTTCCATGCATGCCATTTCCCAAAGAAACGATTCCCCTGAGACGGCATCGAGACCGTTTGACAAAGACAGGGACGGCTTTGTTTTGGGAGAGGGGGCAGGAGCATTGATTTTGGAAGAGTATGAGCATGCAAAGGCTCGCGGTGCCAAGATTTATGCAGAGATATGCGGAGCCGGTCTTACGGCAGATGCTTATCACATGACGGCACCTCATCCGGACGGACGCGGTGCTTCGGCAGCAATGCGTGAGGCAATGCGTGAGGCAGGTTTGGAGTTGGATCAGATTCAACACATAAACACACACGGCACTTCAACACCGCTTGGTGATGTTGCCGAAATAAAAGCCATAGAATCTTTGTTCGGCGAACATGCAAAGAACATCAACATCAATTCAACCAAGTCCATGACAGGACACTTGCTTGGAGCGGCAGGTGCAATAGAGGCAATAGCCACTGTACTTGCCATAAAGAACGGTGTTGTTCCGCCAACAATCAACCACTTCACTGACGATGAAGCCCTTCCCGACTTGAATTATACATTCAACAAGGCACAGAAGAGAGAAATCTACGGAGCATTGAGCAATACCTTCGGTTTCGGAGGACACAATGCCTGTCTCGCTTTCAAGAAATACGAAGGGGATTAAGTTTTCGCAGAAGAAATGTTTCATTTCTGGGGAAAGAATTACAGCGAAGAGGATAAGAAGTTACTGAAATTATTGAGAAATATTCTTGGGTGCAAGCCTAAGAATATTTCTGTTTACAAGCTGGCATTGGTTCACCGTTCTTGTTCTCATAAAGACCAAAAGGGTAACAAGTTAAACAATGAACGCTTGGAGTATTTGGGCGATACGGTACTCAGCACCATAGTTGGAGAATTTTTATTCAGAAAATACCCTCACAAGGGTGAGAGTTTCTTGACGGAAATGCGGTCGAAGATTGTGTGCCGTGCCAATCTCAACAAATTATCCATAAAGATAGGTTTATCCGATCTTATAAAATACAGCCGTACCAATGCAGGAGAATGGCACTATGTCTCGATGGACGGAGATGCTTTTGAGGCTCTCGTTGGTGCTTTGTACGTAGACAAAGGTTATGGCTTCACCTACAAGGCTCTTACTCAACGATTGTTTAACACGTTCTTGGATATAGACGAGATAGAGAACACTGCATGGAATTATAAGGGCAAGATAATCGCATGGGGACAGAAAAACAAGAGGAATGTGTCCTTTGAAATTATCAATATCGATGAAATAAATCACAGGAAGCAATATACCGTACAGATAAGGGTTGACGGTGTTCCGACGGAGACTGCCACAGATTTTTCCGTCAAGTCGGCAGAACAGCTTGCCGCCGAAAAGACCTATAAAAGACTCATGACACCGGAGCCGCTTCCGACAGAGAGCAAATCAGAAACAACACAAAATGAATAACAAGGAACGCAAACCTGATTGGTTGAAGATAAAACTTGAAACGGGCGAGAACTACCCCAAGGTAAAGAAGATTGTTGAGCTTAACAAGTTACATACCATTTGCAGCAGCGGCAAATGTCCGAATATCGGTCAGTGTTGGTCGATAGGAACGGCGACTTTCATGATTTCCGGCGATGTTTGCACCCGCAGTTGCAAGTTCTGTGCCACCAAAACGGGTAAGCCTATGCCTTTGGACGCCGATGAACCGGAAAAGATAGCCGATTCGGTTAAGTTGATGCACCTTAAACATTGTGTCATTACCTCGGTCGACAGAGATGATTTGGACGACAAGTCTGCCAAGCATTGGGCTTTGACGATAGAAGCCGTGCGCAGAAAAAATCCTGAAACAACAATAGAGGTTCTAACACCGGATTTCGATGGTCGTGAAGAGCTTCTGAATATTGTTTTTGCAGCCAAACCTGATGTTTTCGGTCATAATATGGAAACGGTCAGGAGACTGTCCGACCAAACCCGCAGTCGTGCAAAATATGATGTCAGTTTGAGAGTGTTGTCTCTTTCCAACAAGTACGGACTTATAACGAAAACCGGCATAATGGTTGGTTTGGGTGAAACAGAGGACGAGGTGGTGGAACTTATGAGAGACGTAAAGGCGGCAGGAGTAAGATTGTTTACCATTGGTCAGTACCTTCAACCGACAAAGAACCATATTCCGGTGATGGAGTACGTAACACCCGAACAATTTGCAAAATATAAAACAATAGGAATGGAGCTTGGTTTCGACAATGTGGAGAGCGGACCGCTTGTTCGTTCGTCCTATATGGCAGAAAAGACATTCTTGGAATCCAAAATAAAGAAGCCGACAGAATAAGACTTAATAACACCCATACGAATCGAGGCTTTGGATATTTTTTATTTGAAGCCTCGATTCTTTTTCTTTCCAAAGAGGACAAACCCGACCGCTTGGCTAATGTCAACAGATGGGAAACATAGTTGTATCGGCGTTTGGTGAAAATGAATCGGCGAAAGGAAAAAATGAATGGCTGATTCGGCAAAATGAATCGGCGATTCATTTTTGTCCTTTTTTAATCTTGCCCACTTGTTCGACAATACTCTGAAAAAGAATACAATGCAAACATATCGAGTCGGTATTTCATCCCCTTTAATTGAAAAAAGGAGGGCAAGAGAAAAGCGAAAAGCAAATGTAGATTAGTGGCATGGGTAAAATTTTCATAACTTTGCACGGTTAATTAATGTGAAATCAAAACGTCTACACTATGAGAAAGAACTTATTTCTTTTCGTTCTCGCATTCATAGGCATTGCGGGAACCGTGTTCGGGCAAACGCCTGCAACACTGCCGTACAACTGCGATTTTGAATCGCCCGGCGACAACGGCTGGACCTTGAAAAATGGCACTTGTACCAACCAATGGCATGTGGGAGCTTTCAGTTCTCCTGCCGGACACAGCGGATCGTTGTTCCTTTCCGCCGACAGCGGGCTGACAGCAAGTTATGACATAAGTAAACCGTCTGTCGTTGTAGCCGAGAAGATCTTCCAAACAGGAACAAGCGATTCTCTGCAAATCAGTTTCGACTTAACTATCGGGGGCGAAAGCAACTGCGACTACTTGAAAGTATTTTGGGTTCCTGTCGATACCAATTATGAGGCATCGACAAATTCAACTGTTTATTATGCCAAGGACGATTATGCCCCCAACGTAATAATGAGCAATGCCACAAATGCGTATTATCGATTTGTGTACAATTTGCAAGGAACACAACGAATGACCGCTGCCATAGCCAACGAGCCTAACAGTTTGAAGAAGTTGGTGTTCGTATGGAGAAATGACCGAAATCTAGGTACACAGCCGGGAGCAATAATAGACAATATCAGCATAGAACAATATTGTCCTGCTGTTACCGACTTGTCGGCAAGCAACATTACCGGTACATCGGCAGAAATCAGCTGGAACGGCTCGGCTACCGATTACGAAGTACGCTTGAACGGCGGTGCGGCTGAAACCGTAACAAACACAAGCAAGACATTCACCGACTTGACCAACGGAACGGAATACACCGTGGAGGTGAGAGCAGTTTGTGGCGATAACTATTCCGAATGGGATACCGTTCGCTTCACCACTCTTTGCTCTTCTGTTTCCGACTTGGCAGTAAGCAACATTACCGAAACTTCGGCAGAGGTAAATTGGAACGGCTCGGCAAGCAACTACGAAGTACGCTTGAACGGCGGCGATGTTGAAACCGTTTCGACCACAAGCAAGACTTTCACAGACTTGACCAACGGAACGGAATACACCGTGGAGGTGAGAGCAGTTTGTGAGCATAACGAGTCCGAATGGGATACCGTTCGCTTCACTACTGCAAGCAGCTCCGGTTTGGAACAAGTCGCTGCAAAGATGGAAGTCTTGATTTATCCTAATCCAGCAAAGGACAAGGCTGTTTTGAGTTTGAGCGGTTTAACGGAGGACGCAAGACTTATCGTCAGCGATATTCAAGGCAAAATAGTGATGAGCGATAACATTGCCAAGGGTAGCGAAAACTACGACTTAGACCTCAAAGGCTTTGCAAGCGGTGTTTACTCCGTAACCATCGTAAGCGGAAACAATAAAACTACACAGAAGCTGATTGTCGAATAAAGCCGACAAAGAGCTATCGACAAAAAGGGAGCCGCAAGTGGCTCCCTTTTTTCATGCTCCATCGCCAAGGCACACCTCATCAAAAAAACAAGCCGCAAGTCTCATCATATACCCTCACGCCTGACGTCTCTGCCACTGCCGTTTGCTGAGCATTTACTCACATATACGACAGTTCTGCAGCCATTAACAAGAAGATTTATTTGACACGTTCGAAGGCTTCGTATTCCTTCCATAAAGCGTTTAGAAACATTGTTGCCACGGCTTCCGCCCCCTTGCTGTTGAAGTGAATGAAATCTTTGTTTGCCAAGGGTTCGTCTCGCAAAACCCAAGCAGGCATGGAATTTTCTCCTCCCATGGCTTCAAACAAGTCCCAAAATATGCAATCGTTTTCGAGCGATGCTTCTTTTTGCGCTTGCCGCAACTTGAAAATATTGGGATTTGTTACATAACTGTCCCCTTTCCTTATGCTTCTGTCCGATACTCCTACCACAATTATTGCAGCATCGGGCATTGCAGCATGCAGAAATTTAAGTTGTTTGGAAAATTCTGTTTTATAGAAGGTGTAGTCCTTAACGATTTTGCGTTCACTTTGCGGTATTGCGTTTACGCCGAATTGCATTATCACAAGGCGGACATTAAGGAGGTTTGCCATGTCTTCGAAAAGTTGTTTATTGCTTCGTCTTATGCCCCAGCCGGAACTGCCTCGCAAAGATATGTTGTCAAGATAAACTCCGCTATTCTCCGATATGTCCATGCCGTAGAGTTCCGCCCCCGCATCAACTTCTATTCGCAGGTATTTGTTTGCCGAGGTCAAGCTTATGCTTTTTTGTTGCAAAAGGTCGGTTTGCGGAATTGGTGTTTCGAGAATGGTGTTTTGTCGGTCAGATATTTTCAAACGACTCTCTTTGTCGGGGGAAGAGTAGTAGATGGTCAGCTCACAATTTGTCGGAGATGCAAAGTTTATTTCTGTAACGGCTGCATTTGCAAGGGCTTTTATGCTCGACATCATCACTCCGTAGCGATTATATCCGTTTTGCGGCTGAAGAATGCTCTGAAATGCCCAAGCGGAGGAGTAGTTGTAAGTTATATCTTTTATTTGCGAAAGACTGTACATTGGGATTTCGCCTCTTCCTCGTCCTCCAAACTTCTTTTGCAATTCATTCCTCAAATACCCGCTTATTCTGTCTGCTTCTATTTGCGAATCGCCATAATGAAGAACCCTTACGGCGGTATCATGCGATTGTTCGAGGGAGCGAAAGAACCGGTAGAGTTGTTCTTTGGCTTCTTTTCCGTATTCAAAGCCTATGATTTCGGGTTCTTGTCGCTTGCTTACGGTGTCGGAAGTATCGCTTACTAAGATTTTCTCCACATCGGCATACTCCACTTGTTTGCTGAAAAAAATATCCTCCATAGTGGGCATTCGCAAATTAACACCCAAAAGGTTCAAGCCGTCTTTGGGGAAAACAGCAACTATAATTCCCAAAACCACAAGTACGACTGCAAGACGAAAAAAAACCGTTAATGGCTTCATTACTTTATCCGAATAATCTGACCTACTCTTATCTTGGAAGCACTTTTGAGTGTCATCTTGTTCAATTTGCATATTTGCTCAACTGAAACACCGTGTTTGCGGGCTATTTTGGTGATTGTCTCTCCTGATTTGACTTTGTGGTTGACAACAGTTTGTTGGAGCTTCTGTCCGCCTGTTTTCTTCTTTACGGTTGCAGCGGTTTGTTGTGTATTCAAAGCTTGATTGTCGGAAGCAACGATGGACTTCTCCGTTTGGTTTATGGTTGAAATACTGTCGGCAGGGGCTTTGACTTCTTTCTTGTATGCCTCTTTTTGCTTTACTGCCAAAAGATCTCCGACTCTTAACTTTTGATTTCGTCTGGACTTGGGATTCCATGATTTCAGCTGCGATATACTTACCCCATACAGTTTGGCGACGTTATACCATGTGTCTCGCTTTCTTACTTTGTGGTAGATAATCCTTTCTCTGTACTCTACATCTTCGGAAGCAAGTTGTTCATCTGTTTTTTCATCAAAGAATTTAGCCCTGTCATAGTTGGCTATGCTGTCTTCCAATGCTATGAAGTCGTTTATGAATTGAAGAGGCAATCGCAGACTGTATTTGCCTTGTTCACCCGGAACAAAATCTGTCTTGTACTGAGGATTGAGTTCACGAAGTTGTTCGGCGGATATGTGCATTACGGCTTCTATTTGTCCTAAATAAAGATCTTTACGAAGCATGAGAGTGTCTGAAATCAATGTAAGGGGTTTTGTAAGTTTGGCAGGAGTTATGCCATGTTCTTTGTAAAAGTTCATGACGTATGCTGCGGCTATATATGCAGGAACATAGCCTCTTGTCTCTCTCGGAAGGTAATCGTACATACCCCAGAAATCGGTTCTTCCGGAGCGTTTCATCGCTTTGTTCACATTACCCGGTCCACAGTTGTATGCTGCTATTGCAAGAGTCCAATCATTGAATATTTTATGAAGGTCTCGCAAGTATTTTGCAGCGGCTTCCGTTGCTTTGAGCGGGTCTCTTCTGTCGTCTATTATGGAATTAGCTCTCAAATCGTACATTCTGCCCGTTGCATACATAAATTGCCACAAACCCGTTGCTCCGGCTCTCGAAACAGCTCTCGGATTAAGGGCAGACTCTATGACTACCATATACTTCAATTCGCAAGGTACGCCATATTTGTCGAGGATTTCATCAAAAAGAGGGAAATAATACTTGCTCAATCCCAACATCACACCGACCCTGTCGCCTATTCGATCCACATAGTAGACTATGTTGGCTCTGACTTTGTCGTTATAGGTCAATGGAACAACCGAAGGTATGGTTTTGAGCCGTCTTGCAAGAACGCTGTCCGGCACATCGGCTGCTCGGTGAGACGGTATAAAGCTATCTGTATTGTAATTAAATCTTTGCCCAAGTAATTTGGCATTCATTTTCATGTAATGCCCTTGTAAAAGACTGTCGTAGTTCCTTTCAAATTCTCTGAATACTTCGTAATCATCATTGCTTTGAGCTGCTGCGGTGATGGTTAGCACTATGATTGTTACGAACGTTATAAGCCTGCTTGTCATTCTTGATATCTATCCTTCTGTTTCTGCGTACGAGAGTGTAAAGGTACAAATTTTTGGCAATATGTGGCTTTTTCTATTGGTAAAGGGCGATAATAGGTTATATATGTGCCACTTAAACAACAGATAAGCACTTATGGCAGAGGTCGCCTCGCATTGACTTCAAGGGCTTCTTTTGTTTAGATGTATTTTTCGGTTGGTTGCCTTTTGCGAAATGAAATAAAGAAGTATCTTTGCGGCTTGGTAAAACGCATTAAAAGTGAAGCAAATATTTGTTTTCGTATTGACATTGTCGGCGTGGTTGTCGGCATTTTCGCAGAATAGGCTGCTGTCAATGAGAATTGTTTATGAAGTGCCTATAATGCAGGCTGAAATCAGCTCTTCCGCTGCAAGGGATTCGGTCATATATAGTTACGTTGTGGACAAACGTTTTTGGTGGCAGACAATAGACTTCATAAATACATCGGCACGAAATAGAAAATTGTTTCTCAATAATCCGTCGGGGGACACCCTGAATTACGATACCGTAATGTGTGCTTTGTCATCGGCTTTTGCCAAATTCTCGGGCAGAGTATGCTCTGCCGGTGATTTGCAAAGACTTATTGAAGAAGAGGTGAGGGCTGTCAAATTTGAAGAAAGGTGGTCTTACAATCCTCAAAGCATGTTGATAAACAAGGAGGTCCTTGCTTTTTGCCCTGTCATAAAGAAGGACACCGTTGTTCTTTCGGGAGAAGAATTGCAACCTAAGGAGGCATTTCGTTTTGAGCTGGGTTGGATAAAACCCAAAGGCAATGCATCGTTGCAGGATACAGTTGTAATTGCAAGGAACATAGAATTTTCTATACCGATATACAATCCGAAACCATATCATTGGTGGGATTCTCATTTGGAAGCCGAATACTCTATCCCTTTTTTAGAAAGTTTGATTGCCAAGGCGGAAACAGGTGATTTGAAAACCTATGAAAGCCCATCGGCAAGTGAGGAATTACTGCGAACGGAAGTTTTGAAAAGACGACAATTCGATTTGTTGGAAACTCTCAACCTCTCCGATGCAGAGGGCAATGTAACGGAACGTGATACCGTTATAAAATTGTTATACGATGGTTATGACATAGACCATTTTCGCTTTGGGGAGGAATGGTGTTTCGATAAGGAGAGCCTAAACTTCATCAAAAAGACAAATTATTTTGCTCCAATGGTGAGCATATTCGGAGAACAAGGTGATTTTAGGGAACTGTATCCTCTATACTACATTCGCAGGAGGTAATATGAGAAAAGTATTGTTGTCATTCTTGCTTGCTACAGTGGCTTACGGCGGAGCATTTGCCCAATATTACACTCATGCAACCGAACATGAGTATCACAATATAGGGGTGTTTAATCCGCAATGGGAAATTGACAAAACGCTCAACCCGATGAAGTATGAACATATCACCGGCTGGTTTCGGGAAGAATTGGCCAAGGTTATTCTTTCTGCGGTAAAGCAAAAGAAAGTAAAGATTTATGATGAGCGTAAACGAGAGATAAGCCTTGATACGGTTATAGACAGGATTGTTGCCTTTGAAAGGCATAACTTTGGAAATGTTATAGTGAAAGACAGCGTGTTCGACTATATCGTGCCTTTTGTTTCGGCATATCGTTTCGAGGAAATTGTTGATTATGACTACGAAAAAGCTTCTTTAAGTAAGAAAGTCAAGGCGTATTGTCCTTGTTTGGTAAGATATAAACAGTTCTCCGGTGAAAAGGAAGACAGTGTCTGCATGCCGCTTTTTTGGATTTTTCCGGAAGACAATTTTGATACGACAAACATGCTGTGCATTCAAGATACGGTACTTTATGTGCATGCATTGAAATATCCGAATCAAATGCCGTTTTGTTCCAATCTTTTTTCTCTCGTGCAACAAGGAAAGATTAAGGTTTTCAAACCCGATGGGAAAGAGTTTTCAACGTCAAAACAGATAGAGGATTTGTTCGTAATTAAGAATGAGTTTGTCGTTTATGATGAGGAAACAGGGCAAGAAAGCATAGCTTCGGCATTTTCGGACATTATGCCCGAAGATATTGTATCAATAAGAGTAGGCGAAGGCTGGGAAATAGATAAACAATCTTTGAATATACGGAAACGTATTTACTTTTACCTTCCTCTCTATCGGTACGATGAAGAACGCTTCGGGCAACTCGGAATGAGGGTTTACAACAACGAATACAGGCATTGAGAAAATATAAAGTAGCTTAGGCAATGAGAGAAAAACTTTCCATGGAACAACTTAACCGCAAAACGGTTGAGGAATTTAAGGCGGCAAAAAAGAACCCTATTATTGTGATTGCGGACAATATTAGAAGCATGAACAACATAGGTTCCATATTCCGCACCTGTGATGCTTTCCTTGTGGAGGAATTTATTTTATGTGGAATAACCCCCACGCCTCCTCACAGAGAAATTCAAAAGACAGCCTTAGGTGCAACAGAGAGTGTAAAATGGAGCTATGACAAAAGCACATCTGAAGTCGTGAAACGGCTTCACGATAACGGCTACAAGGTATTGGCAGCAGAACAAGCTAAAAACAGCACCATGCTGAATGAGTTGAAACTCGACAAAGGGGAAAAAGTTGCAATAGTTCTTGGAAATGAAGTAGACGGTGTAAGTCAAGAAGTGGTTGACATGTGTGATGATTGTGTGGAAATCCCTCAATTCGGCACAAAACACTCGTTGAATGTCTGTAATTCCTGTGCCATAGTACTATGGCAGATATTCTGCCTGACAAGATAAAAAAGCTACGATAACTTCACCCCTATCAGGTGCATGAACTCCTCTCTTGTTTCTTTGTTTTTGAGAAATGCTCCCGTAAAATCGGAAGTTGTGGTAAGGGAATTTTGCTTTTGAACGCCCCTCATACTCATACACAAGTGTCGAGCCTCAATCACCACTGCCACTCCAAGCGGATTAAGAGTGTTTTGTATGCAGTCTTTGATTTGTTGGGTCATTCGTTCCTGCACTTGCAAACGCCTTGCAAACACATCTACCACTCTCGGAATTTTACTCAATCCTACAATCTTGCCATTTGGTATATAAGCCACATGTGCTTTGCCGACCATCGGCACCATGTGGTGTTCGCAAAGAGAATATATCTCTATGTCTTTCACCAACACCATTTGCTTATAATCCTCCTTAAACATTGCAGAACGTAATATTGCTTCCGGGTCAAGGTCGTAGCCGTGGGTAAAGAATTGCATTGCTTTTGCGACCCTCATAGGCGTGGCAAGCAGTCCCTCTCTGTCCACATCTTCACCAAGCAGTCTTATGATTTCCTTATAG
The DNA here is from genome assembly GCA_964606345.1 of uncultured Bacteroidaceae bacterium. GTDB lineage: Bacteria > Bacteroidota > Bacteroidia > Bacteroidales > P3 > Onthomorpha. Next base: position 44,462 of record CAZSFV010000001.1, read on the forward strand.
TGCGAAGCTATAGCGTTTAACGTTTCTTCGTTATACCGCTCTATCTTTCTGTATCCGAGTATATCATCATTCGATGTACCGTTTTGCTTATCCATCATTTTCTCAATCGATTTTGAGTCTGCAAAGGTACAAAATAATAGAGACACTCCGAAACGAAGTGTCTCTATTGTATTGCCGAGTGCTTTCAACTATTTGGTAATATTCACCCGTTTGGAAGTTATTCCATCGTCAGAAACGATTCGTATTACATAAGTGCCGTTGTTAAGCTCCGACACCTCAATAGGTATAAGGTTTTTGCCGTTTTGAAGATTTATCTCTCCAAGACGTATCACTTCTCTGCCGAGTAAATCCACCACTGATATGTTTGCCTTGGTCGATTGCAATACAGACATTTCCAAGTTTAACACATCTCTTGCAGGATTAGGATATACCAACGTTTGCAAAAGCACCCCCTCTGCTTCTTCCAAACCTACCAAAGATGTGAGTTTCAAATCGTATGCGGCACTCGCACCATACGAATTTGCCAAACCGTTTACCAATCTTCTGCCTTCGCCATCATAAACCTGATGCTTTGTTCCGCCGTCGCCATAGGCGTCTGTTACCTCAAATACATAGCATCCGATTTCCTCTATCGGAATATATACTGTATCTTTCTTGATGGAATTCCCCGTATAATTCTTCCGAGCAATGACCTCGCCTTGTGCATCGGTTAAAGACCAACCAACCTCAGAAGCATATTCATCGGTTTGTATTATCACCTTCAACTTATCCCCATTGCCCTCGGCTGGTCGTTTCTTTGTTATTTTGGCAGATTTTATTTCGTCTTGAATCGCAACACCGTTTACCGTAAGAATCTTTGCCGAAACATCAGTGGAAGAACCTATATTCGCAAGCACATTGGGCAGCTGCACATACTGCACTTCATCAGAGGCCATACTGCCGGTCCAAGAGTAACTCTGAGCGGCAGAGAGAGTAGAAGAATATTCAATATCCATTGTCGTTATTGCATTCTTTCCTGAATTACAAATACGCAAATAAGGAACCACCTCATCGGTACAACCAAAAACATTCACCACAGCTGCATCAATCGAACTTACAAAAACATCAGGGCGTTCTCCCGTAATGACAGGCACACACTTGCTTCCGGTATAAATTTCTTGTCTGTCCTTTGTAATGAATACAACCACATTCAAATGCTCCAACTTCACAATAGCATCGTTCATATAGCCCGGTATTTCATATGTGTAGCTTCTTTGAACAAGCGTTCCTTGCGGTATGACACCTTCTTCCACGGCAATAGTATCACCCCATTGACCCGTAAGCAAATGACGTAACATGTGCATATGTATATATTTTCCATCGGCAGTTGCTTGAGCCGGATTATACGTTGCACCCGACTGATAACCGACAATACTGTCCTGCAACAATGCAACGTTTATGCGGTTCATGCCCGTTTCTGCATCGGCAGTGTAATATGCCTCAACATTCACGGTCAACGTACGTGTGGCTGCATTGATAGTGGCTTGTGCCGCTACATTCACAAAAGATGACATTGCCTTGATTTGATTTCCGGCACTTACAAACTGATTTCTCGCCAAAGCCGTAGCTGTTCCGCTGAAGCGATGTCTGTTGACCGTTCCGGCAGGGTAGCCGTTCAAGCCTGTTTGATTGGCTATAGCATTTCCCCATTGAGTTGAATACATTGCAGCGTATGGTCCCTGATGGATATTTATGCCGAACACTCTGTCGGGATTTGCCTCTTGGTACTCTCTCACTATTCTGTGACCATCGGGGCAATAGCCACAATAAATCCCCGTAAACTCCTCAATAATTACATTCCTGTCAGACGGCTCTGTGGAAACAAATTGAGGCGTTTGAGCAGTTGCATTAAGGGCTGCAACCAATCCCAAAACTGATAGAAATAACTTTCTCATAATCATAATGGTATTTGTGAATAAATAATCTGAGGTCGCAAATATACGTAGAATGATTGAAATAAACGAGTTCTTGAAAGAAATTTTGTACCTTTGCGTTCCGAAAGCGTGAGGGAACATACAAACAATGCACTATACAACACAAGGTGAGATTCTTCGCACTATAAATTCTCCCGATGACGTAAAGCTTTTATCAGAGGGACAACTCATTCAGTTATGCAAAGAACTCAGAGAATACATAATAGGTGTTTTATCGGAGAACCCCGGACATTTGGCTTCAAGTCTCGGCACGGTCGAATTGACGGTTGCCCTGCACTATCTTTATGATGTTCCGAGCGACAGCCTTGTTTGGGACGTCGGACATCAGGCTTATTCGCACAAGGTACTCACCGGGAGACGAAACGAATTCGAAAATATACGCAAGTTGAACGGGTTGAGTGGATTTCCTCGTCGAGATGAAAGCAAATACGACTCCTTTGGAGCCGGACATGCCTCTACTTCCATATCCGCAGCCTTGGCAATGGCAATAGCCGACAAGCTGAACGGAAAAAACAATCACCATATAGCAGTCATAGGAGACGGTTCCATGACCGGCGGTTTAGCTTTTGAGGCATTGAACCACGCAGGGAGTACAGATGCAGACCTTTTGGTCATTCTGAACGACAACGGTATTTCCATAGACAAGCAAGTCGGAGCGTTAAGTCAATATCTTACAAAGATAACAACCTCGGCTGCGTACAATCGTTTGAAGAACAAGATATGGAATCTTATGGGAGGGAACACCGATTCCTACACCAAGCACAAGACCATCTTCAAAAAAATATCCTTTGCCGCCAAAAGCCTGTTCTCGGGTAAGAGTAATTTTTTCGAAGCTTTGAATATACGTTACTTTGGACCGATAGACGGAAACGACGTTCCCACGCTTATAAAAACTCTCTCCGACCTAAAAGGCATAAAAGGACCTAAATTGCTACATATCATAACAAAGAAAGGCAAAGGCTTGGACGCTGCAGAGAACAACCCCACAACATATCATGCCCCCGGTGTATTCAATCCGCAAACAGGTGAATTGCCTGCAAAGAATGAGGTTACCAAGCGTCCGCCCAAGTTCCAAGACGTATTCGGAGAAACTCTCGTGGAATTGGCTCGCAAATACGGGAACATCGTCGGCATAACCCCTGCAATGCTTACCGGTTGTTCAATGACTAAGTTGCAGGAGGTCTTTCCCGACAGGACTTTCGATGTAGGAATTGCAGAGCAACACGCGGTATGTCTTGCAGCTGGTTTCGCAACACGCGGTATCATTCCTTTCTGCAACGTCTATTCCTCATTCATGCAAAGAGCCTACGACCAAATCATACACGACATTGCCTTGCAAGACCTTCACGTTGTGTTGTGTCTCGACAGAAGCGGTTTGGTGGGAGAAGACGGAGCAACGCACCACGGAGCATTCGATTTGGCTTATTTGCGATGCGTACCCAACCTTATAGTCGCTGCACCGGCAGACGAACATGATTTGAGAAATATGATGTTCACGGCAGTGCAAACGAACAAGCCGTTTGTCATTCGCTACCCGAGAGGCAACGGATACCTGACCGAATGGCGTAACGAAATGAACCTTGTGCCGATAGGCAAAGGCATAAAAACAAGAGAGGGAAAAACCGTTGCAATTCTAAGCATTGGTACAGTTGTTCACATAGCCGAAGCTGCGGCAGATGCTCTCCAAAAACTCGGCATGGAAGTGGCTGTATTCGATTTCAAATTCCTGAAACCATTGGACGAAGAACTTGCATGCGAGGCATTGAGTGGGTACAAGCACATAATAACTCTCGAAGACGGTTGCATAAACGGCGGTTTCGGTTCGGCAATATCGGAATATGCTTGCGAGCATGGATTTGCCAATAACATAAAACGCATGGGTATCCCCGACCGTTTTGTGGAGCAAGGAACCGTGCCGGAATTGCAGAAGCTGTGCTTGTTCGATGCAGACAGCGTAGTGCAGGCTGTGCTGACACTCACAGGTAAACAAAAGGCTCTATAAAAAGGCGATACTTTCTATTTGCTCAATATGCGGTAAGATTTCTGTACAGGGTTTCTATTGTTTGCTGCCGCAGAGGGTGTACAAATTGCGGCATTATCTCGTTCAGTGGTTGCAGTACAAAGTCCCGTTTTTCTATAAGGGGGTGAGGTATCTGCAATTCAGGTGTATCGATGATTTGATTTCCGTAAAACAGAATGTCAATATCCATTGTTCGGGAGCTGTAACCCACAGCGTCCGCATCTCTTTGCCTGCCGAGTTCTTTCTCGACAGCGTTGCATATTTTCAATGCTTGATGCGGCGTCTTGTTTGTTTGAAATACTGCTGCCGAATTGAGGAAACAGTCCTCGCTTTCAAATCCCCATGGTTTGGTTTCAATGATGGAGGAACACCGCAACATCTTTCCCAACCTTTGTTCCATCATTGCCAAGGCCTTTTCTATGTTTCCACGGCGGTTGCCCATATTGCTGCCGAAACCCAATGTGATTTCCATAATTTCAGATGGTGTTTGTACCAATAAAAAGAGCGAAGCACTCGCAACTTGTTTGCTTCCGTGCTTCGCATATTAAACCAAAGAAAAAATATTTACTTCTTATCGGCAATGGCTCGTCCTGCCCGCAAAGCGGCTATATTAGCCTCAATGACTGCATCTCCCTTTTTTGCGAAGTTGCTCTTTACCGCATGTTCAAGTTTCTCGATATCTATGCCCAAGTACTTAGATGCGGCTCCAAGGACTACCATATTTGTTCCCTTGGGGTTGTTCACCTCTTTTGCAATCTTGTCTGCATCAAACAATATATGGTTCTTAATCTTCCTTACCTCTGCCAACACTTGCTCATGGTCGGGATAGTTGGGAATGTTCACAAAAGGGTTTTGGTTGGTTATTACCCAGCCTGTCTCGCTATTGAGAAACGGCAGGTAACGAAGTGCTTCCATCGGTTCTACCGAAAGAATGATGTCGCACTCCCCCTCCGGGATAAGATCGGAAGCAATAGGTTGGTCGGAAAGGCGAAGGTGCGATTGAACATCTCCTCCTCTCTGGCTCATGCCGTGGGTTTCGGCTTGCTTCATATACATTCCCATTTCGAGTGCTGCCTTGGATATGATAGCAGCCGAGCTTAATGCTCCCATACCGCCTACACCGCACAATATTATGTCTATCTTCATTTCAATGTCTCCTTTACTTACTTTACTTTGCTTGTTTTTTTGCCATTTTACGCTTCTTGTTCGCCCAAACGATACATTCTCTTCTCGGAATGATTACCGAAACGCCTTGGTACTCCAACTCTTCTCTTATGACCTTAACGTTTTCTTCCAAATGGCTTGCAAGAGGATTGATAACGCGTATGTGTTCCGGTGCAACGCCTATTCCTTGACAGATGCTTTCTATTCTGCCCGTTGCAGATGACTTTTGAGAACCGGTCATTCCTGTTATGCCGTTGTCCAATATCATGATGGTTACAGGAACGTTATCGACGCAGCAATCCAACAAACCGGTCATTCCCGAGTGTGTGAAAGTGGAATCGCCTATCACTGCAACTGTCGGTCTGAGCTCTGCCTCGGCTGCTCCCTTTGCCATTGTGATCGATGCTCCCATGTCTACGGTTGTGTAGATGGCTTTCAAAGGAGGCAATGCGCCCAAGGTGTAGCAACCTATGTCTGCAAAGACTTTGTATTCGCCGTAGTCCTTCATGGCTTCGTTCAAAGCGGTATAGGAGTCGAAGTGAGGGCAACCGTCGCATAGTTTCGGCGGTCTCGGAGCTACCAATGCAGGTATCTCAAATCCTTCCTTAATGTTCAATCCCAATGCTTTGCCGACAATATTAGGGCTGAGTTCTCCTGCTCTCGGAATGGCTCCGTCCAATCTTCCGCTTACTTTTTTGCCCTTGTTGAGCAACCCTTTAATCAATCTCTCATACAGAGGTTGTCCCTCCTCCAATACCAATACTCTGTCGCATTCGTCATACAGTTTGTTCAACATCTCTTGCGGCATAGGGTATTGCGAAATTTTCAACACAGGATACGGACAAGCCGTATCGCGGAAGTTTTCCATCAAGTAGTTGTATGCTATTCCGCATGCCACTATTCCGACGGATTTATCCGCAGCGTCAAAATATTTATTGAAACCGTCTGTTTCACTTGCCTTTACAAAGAGTTCCTGTTTTGCAATCAAGTCGTTGTATTGCTTTTTTGCATTTACGGGAAGCAATATGAACTGATTCTTCTTTTCCGGCAAGGCTATGGTGTTTTGTTTCCTTGTGTCTCTTCTCACAACGCCTGCACGGGAGTGTGCCATACGCGTTGTAATTCTCATCATTACGGGAGTGTGAAACTTTTCCGACAATTCGAATCCGTAATGCACCATGTCATATGCCTCTTGTTGGTTTGAAGGTTCCAACACGGGTATAAGGGCAAAATCTCCGTAAAACCTGGAGTCCTGCTCGTCCTGAGAGGAGTGCATGGACGGGTCATCGGCTGCGATGTATATCAAACCGCCGTTTGCTCCTGTTATTGCAGAGTTCATGAACGGGTCGGCAGCAACGTTTATTCCGACATGCTTGCAACAGAACATTGCCCTTTTGCCGGCATAGCTCATACCCAACGCCGCCTCCATGGCAGTTTTCTCATTGGCTGCCCAGTTGCTCCTGATTCCCAATTCTTTTGCTTGTTTGGAGTCTTGAATATACTCCGTTATCTCGGTCGATGGTGTTCCCGGATAAGCAAAAACCCCCGACAAGCCCGCATCTATCGCCGCTTGTGCAATGGCTTCGTCACCCAGTAAAAGTAATTTATCCATTATCTTGATGTTTTTTTTGATTCTGTACTCCGCTTCGCCTCCTGCGAGGTCTCTTTCGGTTTACAAAACTACTATTTTTTTTGCAGTTAGCAGCCCTTTCTCATGCGAAAAAACGCCTTTGCTTTGTTTTAACACTTAAAAACAGCATGTTTGCGAACTTTTCTCACGCGTATTCACGGCGTAATTTATGCGAATAAATGTTCTGAAATAACGCAGCTTGCCATCGGCTGAACGAATGGCTGATTCAAAAAAATGAATCGGCGATTCATTTTTTTCTTTCGCCGATTCATTTTCACCAAACGGCGATTGAGTTTTTCAGAATAAAGTTTGTTTTTTTGCGTTTGGAAGTTTGTGTGTGGAACATAGGGTTCTGCACAGGTAAATCATGGCTTGTATGGATTGTGGCTTTGCTCTGAGGAATTATGTTCGGTACCGTTCGAAAGCGAAGGACGAGTATTCCATTCATTCTCCTTTTATGTTTGATTTGTTCACCAAAGGACTGCAAAAGCGTTCGGATAACTCGCAATACAAGTTTGTCGATGCATTTGCAAAGGAGCAGGCAAAAGCGTATTCGCATGATATGGGACGGGCTTGCGGTTATCCTTTGCGACTTTATCGTCGTGAGCTGTTGTTTTTGTGTCGTTTGTCGAGCTATTTCAAGCCAAAAAACGTACTGATTGTGGGGGACGATGCCGGCATTTGTGCGGCTTACTTGTCCAAAACATTGCCCGAGAGCAACATTGTCAACTACCTGCACAACAAAACGGCTTGTGAGTTTCTCATAGAGTTATTCAACGGCAAGGGATTTTCGAACGTGAGCTTCTTTTGCGACAATGGAAACGAGCTATTGAAGACGGCTTTGGAAAACATGGGGCAAGTGGATTTCGTTTTCTTGAACAAGGATTGCAAAAACCGATGGTCGACAAAACCGATGGAAGAAATTTTGCCTTTTTGCAGCGAAAACGGAGCAGTGGCTTTTGGAAATATTCATTGCGACAGAGAGATGAGAGAACTGTGGACGCAATCGATAGCAGAGGAAAGGGTCAAAGTATGTGCCGACTTCTTTTTCTGCGGGGTGGCTTTCCTGACTCAAAAGCCTCTGAAAAAGCAATGCTATGTTTTGAAAAGGAAATAGAACTTACAGGGCTTAATCCTCCTTTACATTTTGACTGCCGTGAGGATTTTTTATCACCACACTGTCAAAAGAATCGTTTGCCCTAAGTCCGTCGCCAAAGTCCACACCCGAGGCAGAGTGCCTCTGTATCGGCAAATCGGTGCGAAGCAGTGCTGAGTCTTTTATCCAATAGAGGTCTTTACAGTAGAAAGTATCCTGTTGTCTGTAATCGATGATTCGAACCTTGTCTCTGACATAATAAACTCCCGAATTTTCATAATTGACGGCATAGTCCGCCGTGAGGTTTGCCTTGTTTTTCAATTCAGAATCAAGAAACATAACCTCCAATCCTTTCGGACAGCACATTCTTGCACTGTCTCCGGAATATATTTCTATGAGAGGAGAAGTCAGAACAATATCTGTGCGGGCGTTAAGGCTTCTTGTCAAATGCGCCTGCTTTATCGTTTGGGCGGGTTGTTTGTTTTGTTTTACCGTTGCCTTGCCGGAGTTGTCTCCGGAACACGAGACAAAAAAACAAAAAGAAACAAACACCGGCAAAAAAAGCACCGGCATTTGTTTCTTTGAATACACTTTATATTTAGCGAACACTTCTTTATCTTGAACGTGCGGTTGTGCCTTTTCCAATCCAACAACCAACCGTGAAAGCAGAACCTTGGTTGATGGAATTGAAGAACATATCCTCTTTGGAAGGCCATTGCTTGCGGGCAGCATTCATTATGCTTTGAGCCTCATCTGCTATGCTTGGGTCTATTGCCTTGGCTCTTGCAGCCTCATCATAAGCCACCCATGCAGCTCCACGAATTTTGCCCTCATGAGAAGCACAAGACACAACGCTTTTCAAATACATGTTTGCAACCAACAGAACGCCTTTTCCTTCCAAGGTTTTGTCGTATTGTCCTACTTGATAAGCTGCCGTTCTTGCCGCGGAATATTGTCCGGAATTCATCAAGCATACAGCCAAAAGGTAGGAGGCTTTCGCCTTTGAGTCGTTATCTTCGAACTTGCTTATCGCTTCCTCCAAGTATTTTGCCGCTCCTTTGTAATCGTCCTTGTCTTTCAACATCTGCCCCATCATATAAGCAGATTCGGCTGTCGGAGCCAAAGAGTGAAGTTTTTCTGTGGCTGCAAAGAACAAGTCCGATTTTGTACAATTCTTTCTGTCCAATGTGGTTGTTATCTTTCGCAACAACTCTACATTGTCGGGATTTGCCTTGAACTTGGGTTCGTAAATAGGGATTATCTTATCGCAAGAAGCGAAAGGCTCTATCAGTTGTTCGGTAACAGCCAAATATTTTGTGGAATTGGCTAATTCGCTGTTGGCTTTATTTATCTTTTTTGCATTACCTTCCTCTTGGGCGGCAGCCAAAGCAAGTTTGTTTTGCTTAACTATATGCTCCAAGGTTTCGGAAGCATAGTCGTAGGCATCGAACAAAACAGACATTTGCTCTGAATTTGCTTTTATGGAATGCAAATAGCCGATAGCCGACTCAACATACAAAGGGCAATATTGTGCATCAAGGCTTTTACCGCCCTTTTCGGCAGCTTCCTTGTACAGATTAAAGATTTGCTCCTTTTGATTTGGTCTGTATTCTGCCATAAACTTAGCTTTTGCAGCTATGTTGTTGGCTTCATCGCCAAATGCCGCCGTTCTTATGTCTTGAAGAGCCAAAAGCTCGTCCACATACTTGTCTCTCTCTGCCGGATTGGCTGCCGTGGCTATCAGATTTCGCAACATATTGTTTCCTCTGATAAAGGTGTTTATGTGATACTTCGGGCAGTGCTTCACAACCAACGACCAAGGTTCGTAGGCGTCCTTATAGTTCTTTTGTTTGTAAAATTCCTGATAAAGGGAATTGTTCATGATGCAGGCGGAACTGTCTTCGGGAGTATTCCCAAACCTTTGAGCTTTAATGCTTCCAACTCCAAAAATAACTGCAAAAGCAGTTGCAGCGAAGATTGCTTTTTTCATTTTCTCTTACCTCTGTTATTTATTTACTGTTTACTGATATTTGCGTTTGAAAAACCATCTGTCCTTTGCAGACAAGGAAACCCCTATTCTGAAGTACTCCTTCTCTATGAGGTTATCCTTTTGGGTTCCTAATTTTCCGTACTCAAGACTGATGTTTACCTGGGTGCCTTGTTTTTTTATCGGCAGTCCGAAACCTATGGATATGCCGTATTGCGACAGATTATTATTTCGTAATTCCAGAACACCGCTCGAGTAATTTGCTCCTATGCGGTAGCTTATTTTTTGCAGATAATTTCCATAAACATTCGGCTTATACTCCAAACCGGCATTGATTCGATAATCATCTTTCAGTATATCCTTGTAAAACCTGCCCTGATTGCTGAACTCCGACCACTGCGAAAAGGTAGCATCTACGGAAGCAAAGAGCTTTTGCGGTCTTTCGTACGAAATACCAAAGCCTATGGATCGTGGCAAATGTATATCGCCTTTGTCATCTCTGTATTGAACGGAATCTCTTATCCTTTCCGAAGTTCCCGATGTCGAAAAGGTGTAGTGTCTGTACTCATTCTCGGTGGGCAGTTTGGCAGGCAACACATAGGATAAGCCGAAGCCGAGTATGTCTCCGTTTTTCAACGGTTGGAAATACTGCAAACCAAAGTCTGCCGTGAAAGCTGAAATTTTATAGTTCTCTTCTATACGAGTGGATAGATAAGTTGATGAATCGGGAAAAGATAAGGTTTTGCTGCGATAATAGTTTCCGAAAAGGTATGAGACATTGACACCGACGGATAGGTTATGCAATGCTCCCGCTTTCTCGGAAGGTTGATATGCGAAGCCTAAGAACACCTTGTTTATACCGCCGTCTCCTGCATAAGAGGCTTTATACTGCCCAACGCCCGCCGAATCGGCAATGTGAGTTTCCGAAGCCGTGAAATCTATCATCGAAACAGGCAACAGACCGCCTGCTATTTTCATTGTCTTGTGAACAGGGAAGGCGAACAATATGTGCGATATTCCGCCGATATTGCCACTTGTTTTTGCAGTATTTGATTTGAGTACGGTGTTGTTTGTATAAAAACCTATGTCAAACACGAACGACAGAGTATCTATTGCTGTGTACGCAGCAGGGTTCTTATAGTTCACCATATTGTTGCGGTGCATTGCATAGCCTATGCCTCCCATGGAAGCATTGACTGCATTGGTATAAAGGTCTGTCTCTCCTATTCCGTACTTTGTGTAAGGCGAACTTATGGTGTTTTGTGCCGAAGCCTCAAAGCACGTACTCACCGCAAGCAACAAGAACAATATCTTGTGAATCCTATTTTGTATTCGCATCTAATATAACATTTAAGCCTTGTAACACAAGGTGCTTTTTCACAATAACATCTCTGTCCAATCTTTCCGCAACAAAATCGGCATCACCTCCGCTTAGCACTACGACCAATTCACTGTCGGTTTTGCGATAAGCATCGATAAATCCTCCTATTTCGTACAAAGTTCCGTTTACTACACCCGAATGTATGCAGGCATCGGTACTCTGTCCACACGGATTGATTGCTTCCTCCTCCAAATTCAGTAACGGCAAGTCCGCCGTAAAATTATGTAATGCTCTATATTTCATTCCGAAACCCGGAGCAATGCTTCCTCCGCCATAAACACCGTTTTTATCCACGTAATCGAAGCAAATGCAACTTCCTGCATCTATAATGAGCAACGGTTTGTCTTTTATGATATGCGAAGCACCCACAGCAGAGGCTATTCTGTCCTTTCCCAAAGAGTAAGGCGTTTTATATTCTATCCTTATCGGCAAAACAAGCCCGCTTGTCATAGGAACAAATTCACTGTTCTTGCCGAGGTAGTTCAATATCTCCGTTTTCTCATCTCCGCCAACTGAACAGAAGATGGATTTCTTTATATCGAACGACCGAAAGGTCATTTCCAAATCCGAAATGGTCAAGTTGTCAAGTGTTTTTAGCTCGACCAAATCGTCCTTGTCAAAAACGGCAACTTTGTAAAGAGTGTTCCCTCTGTCTATGATGAGCTTCATTGTTGTTTATTCGGGAATTTGCTCCGTATCTTCGTGAACTGCCGCCGGAAAACGATGCTCCAGCAGAAAGTCTTCCTTGTCCATCACCTTATCGTAGCTTTCCTTTTCCATAAAACAGCCTTCTGCCTCCAATGGATTGCTATGGGAGTCGTACAATTCATAAGTTTTGCGTATCAGTTCACCCGTCTTATTCCAATAATACTCGGAGCGTTCGAATGCAACCTCTGCACAACCGGAATTATAGGTGTTGTATTGTCGTACGAAGTAAATCAGCTTACCGTCGTTGCCGTACAAACGTTCGTAAATGTAGTCCCATGCTTTGTTGTCGTTGTAAATGTACTCTTTGCAGTAAAAGAAAGCGTCCTCGCCCTGTTGTTCTACAACATCAAACCTTTCCACAAGTTTACCTGCTGTTGTTACAGTGTTAACATACTCCACTATCGAGCCGTCATTTTCGTAAACGGCATAATGATTCACCAGGCTGTCGGCATCAAGCAGGTACTGAACATAGCTCATGAGGTCTTCGGTATGGAGTACAACCTCTCTTGCTTCGTCGGTTTCGTCTTGAATTATTTTTTCCTCCTCAGAGGGTTCGTACTCTTCTGTGTACTCCTGCTCAAAATACTCCTCTGTTTGTTCAAAATCAAAAGATGCTGTATCCTGAACCTGAGCAAAAACTGTCGAAGACATCAATACCGACAACAAAAGCAGATATACTTTACACAGTCTCATATCCTTGTAATTCCTTAGTCGACATCCTCACTGAACATAGGATCCCAAGGTGGTAACATGATAGGTTTTTGATCTAAGTACTTCAAAATATCTGCCGGAATGTACTTCTTGTCAACCACAACCCTGAACATGTATTCGTCAAACCATTGATCTGTCATTATCAAATGTCCCTGCCAACCGGAAGATGCTCCCCAACTGTTCTCCACCAACCATTTTTGGGGTTTGCCGTCTTTGTCCAAATCAACGGCACACAATGTCATCGCATGGGAAGAACCGCTTGCAAAGGTTTGTATGCGTTGTTTCTTATTCATTCCGAAAGTTGTTCCCATCAAAGAGCCGTAATCGTAGGTATTTATGTCCAACAAACCTTTTTCGGAATAAAGGAACTTGCCCACATCGCAAGAAAAATACATCATTGTCGAGTCTTTGATGGAGGCGATGGCTACTTTCTTTATGTCCTCTATCGGCAGGTTGATATACTTCCAGTTCTCGCCGTCCATAACATGGCGGTCGTTTTCTATTTCATAAACTTTGTAAAACTCTCTCGACGGGTCGTTCATCAGCATCACGTAAGAGTTTTTCAAATCTTTGCCGACATATTTGTCATAGAACGATTTCGGGGTATAGGTCTCTGTCGAAATTTCTTTGCCTTGTGCATCTCTCAAAGTGTAAGTAAATTCCTGCACCGGTTCTCCATAAGCCAATACCAACATCTTATACACCTGAGAAAGCATCTCTATCTTGCGGGCTTCCAACTTGTCTGCCTTTGCTTTTTTGTCTGCTTTCATTGCTCTCAACTCCAAAGCATATTCTTTCAACTTCAATGTAATCAAGTCATCTATTCTGCTTGTGTTATTGGAGTTGTATGTTTCGGGTTGAACGCTCGAAGGTACCAATCCGTACTTTGTTACCAAGTCCGAAATACCTGTAAACTGTCCTCCGTCCGAAAGGGTGTTTTTGAACAACCATTCATTGTCTTTACTGTCCAAAGGTTCGTCGATGTGTTTTATAATCAACGATAGGAACAAGTTGCTTTTCTCCAACTGATCGTAGAAGAACAGATAATTTTGGCTGAACTCGAATGCCCCAAGGTTGTACTTGGCAATCATGGCACTCCTCATAACGTTGAGACCCGTAAACATCCAGCAACGACCCGAGGATTTTTGGTCTGTAATGCCTCGACTGTTTACCCTGTCAGAGAAGTGGGTGTCGTATTTGTTCACATTGTCAAGGTTCAAAGCCAATGCCTGTATTCTGTTGTTGGCAACGGCATTTCTCAATGCCTTGTCCTGTGCAGTCGGCTTGTAAGTCTGCCTTATTTTATTCAACATTTCCGGCGTCAATCCGCCATCTTTCTGAGCCATTGCGCAGAAAGCTATTCCACAACATAGAATTGATGTAACTATTTTCTTCATTTTTGCTTGATATTCTTTATCCGTTACTGTGTTTACTTGTCCAATATATCTCCTATTGCGTTGTTGTAAGACGATTTATAGTCTGCAATCTTTCCGAACGGTTCGTCGTCCACGGTTATTTCGCCGTCTGCTCTAACACTGCCTATCGCACAACATGCCACACCGGAAATATTCAACATGTCTATGAAATCATTCTCCTTTCCTTCCTTTACGGTAACCACTGCCCTGCCCTGGCTTTCTCCGAACAGGAACGAGTCCAAACGGATTTCTCCTCCGCTGAACAGGTCAAAGCCAAATCCTCTGCACATTGCCGATTCCAAAACAGATATGAACACTCCGCCTTCACTCACATCATGAGCCGATTCTATCAGACCCTGGTTTATCAAATCGCTTAATGCTTTTTGCATGTTGGCTTCTTTATCCAAGTCGAAGTAAGGAGTATGAGACAATTTTATCCCGCGGTAGGAATAAAGGTATTCCGAACAGCTTATGTCGTCTTTCAAGTCTCCCAAAAGGTATATGGTGGCATCGGCTCTTTTGAAGTCGAGCGTCATCTGCTTGTCTTTTTCGATGGTGCCTATCATGCCTATTACCGGAGACGGATAAACTGCTTCAACCTTGCCGTTCATGGAAGCCTGGTTGTAGAAACTTACGTTGCCGCCTGTAACCGGTGTGTTGAACTTTCTGCAGGCAATTCCCATTCCCTCTATCGCTTTAACGAATTGCCAATATGTTTCTTCGTTGTAAGGGTTGCCGAAATTCAAGCAGTTGGTTATTGCCAAAGGTTCACCGCCTGCACAAACAATGTTTCTTGCAGCCTCCGCAACGGCAATTTGAGTTCCTGCCAAGGGGTCGGAATAGACATATCTCGAGTTGCAGTCGCAAGTCATTGCAATGGCAAAGTCTGTTCCCTTCAAGTTTGCCACACCTGCATCGGCAGGTCTGTTGGTCGACATGTTTCTTGTGCCTACCATTGAGTCGTATTGTTCATAAACCCATCTTTTTGAGGCAATATTAGGGGAGCTGCTTAGGAACTTGGCTATTTTCTTTGCTTCCTGCAAATCTGGTTCTGCAACCTTATCGGCAGAAAATGCCAAGGCTTCCTTGTAGTAGGCAGGCTCTTTGTACGAACGGTTGTAAACCGGAGCGCCTCCGCCCAAAACCAACGAAGCCGCAGGCACTTGGGCAACCAATTCGCCTTTGTAGTGGAAGTAAAGCATATCCTCGTCAATCACCTCGCCTATCTTGGCACAATTCAAGTCCCATTTTTCAAATATTCTTTCGACCTCTTCCTCTTTTCCTTTCTTCACGCACACCAACATTCTCTCTTGACTTTCCGAAAGCAGTATTTCCCATGCTTCCATGTTCTGTTGTCTCAACGGAACTTTGTCCAAGTCTATAATCATGCCGGAATTTCCCTTTTCACTCATCTCCGAGGTAGAGCAAATGATGCCTGCCGCACCCATGTCCTGCATGCCGACAATGGCACCTGTTTTTCCCAATTCCAAAGTTGCTTCGAGAAGCAACTTTTCTTGGAACGGGTCGCCCACTTGTATGGAAGGAATATCGTCGGCTGTGTTTTCGGTAACATCTGCCGAGGCAAAAGTCGCTCCGTGTATGCCGTCCTTTCCGGTGGAAGAGCCAACAATGTAAACAGGGTTGCCCTTACCCTTGGCAACGGCAGAAATCAAATCCTCTTTTTTCATTATGCCGACGCTCATTGCGTTTACCAAAGGATTGTGTTCGAAGCATTCATCGAAGAACACCTCACCGCCCAATACCGGAACGCCGAATGCATTTCCGTAATGGGAAATACCCTTTGTTACGCCCTTGACCAACCACTGCGTATGCGGATTGTGTATATCACCGAAACGCAAAGAGTTTAACTGAGCCACGGGACGAGCCCCCATGGTGAAAATATCTCTGTTTATTCCGCCCACGCCGGTAGCTGCCCCTTGAAAAGGTTCAACTGCACAAGGGTGATTGTGTGATTCTATCTTGAAAACACAAGCAATGCCACCGCCTACATCAACCATACCCGCGTTCTCCTCACCGGGTTTGACCAATAGTTGAGAACCCTCCTTGGGAAGGGTTTTCAGATACTTTATCGAATTCTTGTATGAGGCATGTTCGCTCCACATTACAGAATAAATACTCAACTCGGTATAGTTAGGCGTTCTGCCTCCCAAGTACTCTTTAATTTTCTCGAACTCTTCGGGTAATAAGCCTAATTCCTTTGCGGTTTCAACTGTTACAGTCTGACTCTTTGCCATACGATATGATTTTAATCATGCAAAGGTACTATTTTTATTTGAAATACAAGCGCTATGACCTCTCGGCACAAAAACACATTTTTAATTGCCTCATTTTGCGGCTTTAAGCATATACTAAACCGAATCGGCGAAAGAAAAAAATGAATCGCCGATTCATTTTGCCGAATCAGCCATTCATTTCCGCCGAACGGCTGATTCGTTCTTACGGATTGCAGAATACTTTCTTTCAACAAAATGAATATGTCTTTATGAAAGGAGCTTGTTTTGTGCAGAGGAGCTGTCCACAGCCCTAAAAAGCAGAGAGGACGCCCCGATAGCGGGGCGTCCTCTCTGCTTTTATAAATCTGTTTTTAGCTTCCGAAGTTATCGTACAAGATGTTTTCAGGAGGAACTCCCAAGGAGTCTAACATCTTCAATACGGCAGCTATCATTGGCGGCGGTCCGCATAGATAGTACTCTATTTCTTCGGGCTCTTTATGGTCTTTGAGGTAGTTGTTATAGATTACATCGTGTATGAATCCGGTGTAGCCCGTCCAATTATCGGTAGGGTCGGGTGCCGAGAGAGCAATGTGGTATGAGAAGTTCGGATTCTCTTTTGCGATTTCCTCAAACTCATCTACATAGAACAAATCCTTAATTGCCCTCGCTCCATACCAGAAAGAGGCTTTCCTCTTGGTGTGATGCGTTTTGAAAAGGTCGAAAATATGCGAACGCATAGGTGCCATTCCCACACCTCCTCCGATAAACATCATCTCCTTGTCTGTGTCTTTTATGAAGAACTCTCCATAAGGTCCGGAAATGGTTACTTTGTCGCCCGGCTTTAACGACCAAATATAGGAAGAACATACTCCGGGGTTGACTTTCATCCAACCGCCGTGTTCCCTATCCAATGGCGGGGTGGCAATACGAATGTTCAACATTATGATGTTATTCTCGGCAGGGTGGTTTGCCATGGAGTAGGCTCTGAAACATGGTTCAGGGTTTTTCATCACCAAATCCCACATTTTGAACTTATCCCAATCGGCATGGTATTTTGGATCGATGTCCATATCCTTGTAGTTGATGGTACATGCCGGCACATCGATTTGTATATATCCGCCGCTTCGGAAGTTGAGAGTTTCGCCTTCCGGCAATTTAACAACGAATTGTTTGATGAAAGTTGCCACATTGCTGTTGCTTATAACCTCGCACTCCCATTTCTTTATGCCGAAGATTTCTTCAGGTATCTGAATCTTCATATTTTCTTTCACTTTCACCTGACAACCCAAGCGGTAATGCTCTTGCTGTTGTTTTCTTGAAAAGTGAGGCTTCTCTGTCGGAAGCATTTCTCCGCCACCTTCCAAAACCTTACACTTACACATGCCGCATGTTCCTTGTCCACCACATGCCGACGGCAAGAATATCTTCTCGGCAGCCAGGGTTGCAAGTATGGAAGAACCGCTTTCCACATTGAGTTCCTCCTTATCGTTGATGTTAATCTTTACTTTGCCTTGCGGTACTAATTTTTTTCTGGCGTAGAGCAGTATTGCCACCAACAGCAAAACTATGACCAAAAAGACAACTACGCCTATTATTACTATTTCTGCCATTATCTTGTTCTCCTTATAGTTTTATTCCCAAGAAACTCATGAATGCCATGGCCATAAGTCCCGTTATTATAAATGTTATTCCAAGTCCCTTAAGCGGCGCAGGAACATGAGAGTATCTCAACTTCTCTCTGATTGCGGCAAGCGAAACTATTGCCAACAACCAACCTATTCCGCTACCTGCAGCGAAAGAAACGACCTCTCCAATATTGGAATAGTCTCTCTGTTGCATAAACAACGAAGCTCCAAGTATTGCGCAATTCACTGCTATCAACGGGAGGAATATTCCCAACTGACTGTATAGCGAAGGCGAAACTTTCTCTATAAACATTTCAACCAACTGAGTTATGGCGGCAACCACTGCTATGAATATGATAAAGCTCAAAAAGCTCAAATCTATCCCCGCAAAAGAAGGACTTATCCACGTAAGCGCCCCTTCTATCAGGATATATTTATTGATAAGGTAATTGACCGGCACCGTTACAACTAACACAAACAGCACCGCTATTCCTAATCCCATAGATGTTTTTACCGTTTTAGATACGGCAAGATATGAACACATTCCGAGAAAGAATGCGAATATCATGTTGTCTATAAAGATGGACTTTATGAAAATGTTAACTATCTCTTGCATGTCTCTGATTTTTCTTTGTTTCTACTTCTCACAGAGATCTTTGTTTCGACTTCTGTGAACCCATATTATGATTCCCACCAATATCAATGCCATAGGCGGCATTATCATGAGACCGTTGTTTACGTATCCTGCGTCATAGAAAGATTGAGGTATTATCTTGTAACCCCAAAGTGAACCCGAACCGAACAACTCTCTGACAAAGCCCAACGTTCCGAGTATCACGGCGTAACCCAATCCGTTGCCAATTCCATCGAGGAACGATACTCCGGGTTTATGGCTCATTGCAAAGGCTTCCAATCGACCCATGACAATACAGTTTGTTATAATCAGTCCGACGAAGACAGACAACTGTTTGCTTATTTCGTAAACAAAGGCTTTCAAAACTTGATCGACAAGGATTACCATCATAGATACGATAACCAACTGTACGATAATTCTGATTCTTGGTGGTATTGTGTTTCTTAAAAGAGAAACCACAACATTAGATAAAGCAACGACTACCGTTACTGACAGTGCCATAACTATCGCAGGCTTTAATTGTGCCGTTACTGCCAACGAAGAACAAATTCCCAAAACCTGAACAGTTATCGGGTTCTCTTTGCTCAACGGATTTTTTATCAGTTTCAAATTGTTCGCCATCTCTATTTGTTTTTGATTGTTTGAAAGTATTCGGTGTACATTCCCAAGCATTCTTTTATCATATCGGAAACACCGGTCGAAGTTATGGTCGCTCCGGAGATTGCATCGACTTGGTAAGGGCTTGCTGCATCGGCTCTCTTTTTTACCTCGAAAGACAACGCTCCATTATCGAATATCTGCTTGTTCTTGAAACGATTTTGAAACGCAGGAGTCGTTATTTCCGCTCCCAAACCGGGCGTTTCGCTCTTGTGTCCGAAATTCACTCCCACAATAGTGGATAAATCTTCGTCCAAAGCAATATTTCCCCAGATTTCTCCCCACAAGCCGGCTCCTACAACAGGAACAACATAATTCCTCTTGCCATCTTTTTCATAAACGAACACCGGCATGGAAGCAGCAGCATCTTTTGCCTTGACTTTTGCCAATTCTTTCTTCATATCGGCTTTGAAAGGTCTGTCTTGTCCTTGCTCCTGTTTGCCTTTGACGAAGCTGTTTACCACTTTGCCACCAGCATTCACACCGTATTCAGCCACAAAGTATTTATTGTACAATTCCTCTGCATTATCGGGCGTTGCATTTACTCCTACAGAAGAAAGCAACTGTTGCATCTTTTCAATCTCTTCGTTCTTCTGCTGGAAAGGTTTCAATCCTACTGCCGCCACCGACAAAACTACTGCCGCCACTACAACCAATACGGTTGAGTAAACGAATATATACTTATTACTAAACATCTTTCCCTCTCGATTTATTGATTATTCTTTACCAAAAGCTTTGCTCTCTTTGCTCTGCGACGTATGTTCGCCTCGACCACATAGTAATCTATCAATGGAGCGAATACGTTCAAGAGCAATATAGAAAGCATCATTCCTTCTGGATATGCAGGGTTGAGCACCCTTATCAAAACTGCCATTATACCTATCAACGCTCCATAAATGTACTTACCGATATTGGTTTGAGAGGCAGTAACAGGGTCTGTTGCCATGAATACGGCACCAAACATAAATCCGCCCATTAGGAAGTGATAGTAGAATGGTAATTCCATATAAGGATTTGAGCCTATCGCATTAAAGAGCAACCCCATCGCCGCTCCTCCTACAAATATGGAAAGCATTATTCGCCATGAAGCTATTCCTGTTACAAGCAGTATCACCGCTCCTATCAATATAGCAACCACGGAAGTCTCGCCAACGCTACCCGGAATAAATCCCAAAAACATGTCAAGAACAGAAGCATGCGGACTTACGCCTCCTGCCAACATTTCTCCAAGCGGAGTTGCACCCGATATGGCATCGCCTTGTTCAGCAATCCAAACCGTGTCTCCCGACATTTGCGAAGGGTAAGAGAAAAACAAGAATGCTCTTGCCACCAAAGCCGGATTCAAGAAATTGTAGCCTGTTCCACCGAATACTTCCTTGCCTATTATCACGGCGAACGCCACCGCTATTGCCAACTGCCACAAAGGAACATCAGGAGGACATATTAAAGGTATCAACATACCTGTTACAAAATAGCCCTCGCTCACTTCGTGTTTACGAATTTGAGCAAAAATGCATTCTATTCCCAAACCTACGATATAGCTGACAAGCAACATCGGCAAAATTTTCAAGAATCCATAGCCGAGATTGCCCCAAAAGTTATCGGAATAGCAACTTACTTCTCCTATAGAGAGGTAATGCTGATAACCTATGTTGTACATACCGAACAACAGTGCCGGCAACAATGCTATTATTACCGTAAACATCGTACGCTTGTTATCAACGGCGTCTCTTATATGGCAACCGCTGACCGTAGTCTGCTCCGGCGTATAAAAAAACGTGTCCATTGCATCGAACAAAGAGTGAAAAGCATGCAGTTTTCCGCCCTCTTCGAATTTAGGACGCATATTATCCAATATATTTTTTATGAATTTCATTCGCCCATCTCCTTTCTCATTAAATCAAGACCTTGTCTTATAATGGCTTGTATGTCCGTTTTTGAAGAGTCCACCAACTCACAAAGAGCGAAATCCTCGGGTGCCACCTCATATATACCTAACTGTTCCATCAAATCTATATCTCCTATGACGCAAGCCTTTATAAGCTGCATAGGATATATATCCATAGGGAAAACTTTCTCAAACTCTCCGGTAACTATCAAAGGTCTCACTCCTCCGTTCAAGTTGGTATCGACCGCATAAGCCTTGCCGTTAGGGCAATTCTTCAAAAATCCCGACAGAAAAGTTCTTGAAACGCTGAACTTGTTGCAAGCCGGAGCCAACCAGCCGAACAAATGTCTTTCCTTTCCTTCCTTTATAACCGTTACCTGATTGTCATAATACGATATAAAGCCGTCCTTTTCGATTTTGGTACCGGTCAAAACGTTTCCGCTGATGAAACGAAGAGGGTTGGCAGTCGTGTTGTTATAAATTAACGATGCTATACTTGCACCTCTCTTCACTCTATAATATTGCGGGTGCGAAACCTCTCCTCCCGTCAGTGCCACAATTCTGTCGTCAACGTACCTGCCTTCCATGAACAGCTTACCGATAAGCACTAAATCCTGAGCGTCAAGATACCAAACCCTTTCGCCCTTGTTGATAGGAGACAACTTCTCTATTTGAACAGACACATTTCCGCAGGGGTGCTTACCCTCAAAGGTATTTATCTGCACATTTTCCAACTTCAACAATTCGTCTGTACGACTTTTCGATGAATGCACATTCAAATGAATTGTTACGTTGGCGAGCTTCTTCAAGGCGTCCACACCCACCTGCATCGCTGCTCTTTCCCCGTTCAATAGAATGGCGTAATCAGGAGCAAGCGGAGCCGAACTGAAACCACTTACGATAATACACTTGGGCAAAGTGTCCGGATTTGGAATCGTCGAATACGGTCTTTGTCTCAACACCGTCCAAACTCCGGAAGCAAGCATTTTTTCTTTTACCTGCTCTGCGCTCATGGCACTCAAACTTTCTTTCGAAAAGTCTTCGTACTCATCTTTGCCGTCCGGAACAATCCGAATAGACTTTATCACTCTCTTCTCTCCCCTGACGATGGCTGCTATCGTACCACTTACGGGAGAAACAAACTTAAGGCGTTCATCGCCTTTTGCATAGAAAATCGGCGTACCGGCTTTAACTTTATCTCCCTCTTCAACGAGTAGTTTCGGAGTCAGGGCGACAAAGTCCTCCGGTTTAATGGCATATTCGCCAACCGTCGTTTCCACAACCTCGGGCTTGGCTTCACCAAACAGACGAACGTCCAATCCCTTGGTAATCTTTATTGTTCTCGACATAGTCCTTGTCTTAATTACTAATTAGTTCTGTTTTGCCAAAAAATAATTCGCAAAGGTACAACTATTTGCCCAATAAATGGCAGACTTTTGCAGAAAAATAACAGGTAATTTTATTCGAAAAATCGTCTTACTTGTTCCAACGCATGAGAATACACCCCATCCTCTGTGCGCAATATACCTTTGTCATCTATCTTATCCGTTCTGACGTAACCACTTGCATGCACAATGCTGCTGTTGGACAATAGAATTCCTACATGCACTATTTTGCCGGCTGCATTGGAGAAAAACGCCAAATCACCTGCCTTTGCCTCATTCAGCGATGCTATCCTTCTTCCTTGCGTGAACTGTTGCGAAGCGTCCCTTTTCAACATAGAGCCGAACATCTTGAATATGCTTTGCGTAAAGCCCGAACAATCGGTGGCAAAGTTGCTTTTCCCTCCCCACAGATAGGGCGTATACAAATACCGTTCCACATATTGCAACAATCGTTGCCCGCAAAACGCTTCCTCTTTCAACAAACAAGCCTCCGAAGCATCTATTTCGTAATCCCCCACTCTGTAATGTTTGGAGAAAACCCTGCCGGCGAACGGCACTCTTGCCTCATAAGACAAGCCCGTTCTGTTATTCAATATCCTTACCTTGTTAACAAAGTCCCCTGTGTATAAAGGCTTTGCTCTTGTGAGCAGATAGTAGTCGTCCCTGTCTATTTCAACGTACTGCTTGCGGTCAATCCAACCCTCATAATCGTCATACCATAATCTTATACGGGAATTCTTTTCAGTTGATTCAAGTATCTGAAAAACATCTCCAAAAACCACTTGGCTGCATTGCTCTGCCACCTCGGCGGCTTCAGTTCTCAACGGAGCAACCGGCAACAAACAAATCCCGTATTGCATACCTATAATTTTTTTGTTTCTATTCCATATATTATTCTCTCTATAATCCTGTCCTCCGAATTGTTTACCGGGTCATACTTGGAGCGAAGATTATATCCGAACAACTTACCGAGTGCTTGATAGAACGCTGCTCTGAAACTTCCTCTCAACTCCTTGACCAAGGCATAGGAATCGCTTCCCGTTTCACGGTCTATCAGTCTCAGTAATATCTTTCCCTGCGACCTGTTCAGCTTTTTCAGTGTCGGACCGAACTTATTCTCTATTTCCTTCTCTGCCTGCTTCATTATCTTTTTCCTTTGAGAATCGTTCTTTGCATTGTTCAGTACAACCGTATACCTATCCAAAAGTTTACCTGCCTGTTTTGCGTAAGGGTAAGTAATCTTCACGTTTCTAATCAGCTTTTTGTACTTCTTCTTCTCCGCCTCGCTCAAAGGGCAGACATAACCGTTCACCCTTACAACATCAAGGTACAACATCGGAATGGTGTCTCCCTCATATATTGTTCCGAAAACAACCATTCCTCCTCCCTGCTGGGCTTTCAAGCAATAAGCCCCAAGCAGCAGAATTATAATCGCTATTTTTTTCATGGCAGAAACGTCTTACTCTTGTGCAACAAACAATTTTTCCCCGTTCTTTTCTATCTGTTTTCTGGCGTATTCCTCCGTTACGGTAAAGCTCTTCATGTTCTTGTCATCGGGGCTCGAGAACATAAGATCCGTAACGACTACCTCCAATATGCCTCTCAAACCTCTTGCTCCCAATTTATGCTTTACGGCAAGCGAAACGAAGTAGTCCAATGCCTTATCCTCAAATTGCAAATCTATGCCGTCCATTTCGAAAAGCTTCTTATACTGCCTTATCACGGAGTTTTTCGGCTCTGTGAGGATACGCCGCAAAGTCTTTTTATCGAGAGTATCCAAATGTGTCAAAACAGGGAAACGCCCTATCAACTCCGGAATAAGTCCGTACGACTTCAAGTCTTGCGGTTGCAGATATTTCAACAGGTTATCCTTGTCTACACTTGCTCGTTCTTCTCTTGCCGAATATCCTATTGCATTGCTGTTCATGCGTGAGGCAATCTTTCGCTCTATCCCGTCGAATGCTCCGGCTGCAATAAAGAGAATATTTTTGGTGTCGACCTGTATGTATTTTTGATCGGGGTGTTTTCTGCCTCCTTGCGGCGGCACATTGACTATTGTTCCCTCCAATAGTTTCAACAAGGCTTGTTGCACTCCCTCGCCGCTCACATCTCTTGTTATGGAAGGGTTGTCGCTTTTTCTTGCAATCTTGTCTATCTCGTCTATGAAAACTATACCCCGCTTTGCTTTCTCCACATCATAGTCGGCAGCCTGCAACAATCTGGTGAGTATGGTCTCCACATCTTCTCCCACATAGCCCGCTTCCGTCAATACGGTTGCATCGGCAATGCAGAAAGGGACGTCCAACAATCGGGCAATGGTCTTTGCCAACAGCGTTTTGCCCGTACCTGTTTCTCCGACCATTATAACATTGGACTTGTCTATCTCCACATCGTCTTCCTTTCGTTCGGAATGAAAATACCTCAATCGTTTGTAGTGATTGTACACAGCTACCGAAAGCACTTTCTTTGCCAGTTCCTGTCCAATGACGTATTGATCCAAATATGCTTTTATTCCGCTCGGCGTCTTCAACTCATAATTGTCCAAAGCTTTGACAGTGCTTTTTCTGTTATGCTCCTGCATCATTTGTCTGAGCAATTCCGCACAATCGGAACACACTCCGAGAGAGCCGGACTGTGATTGTACCAAGTACTCGACCTGACTCTCGTCTCTTCCGCAAAATATGCAATGGGCTTTCTGTCTTTTCTCACTCATGTTGAAAGGATTTTTTTTGCAAAGTTACGAATTTGCATCGATGCTGCAAGATTTCGAGGCAACCCATCGGTCATTTACCTATCTTATGTCCGCTGACTGCGTAGTAGAATATCATTGCATAGCATGGCAAGGTTATCACATAAGGCAGATGCCGGTTTCCGTCGAGACAATCCACCAAACCTCCGTAGCACAAGGGCAGAACAGCCCCTCCGGCTATTGCCATTATCAAAAAAGCTGACGCCAATGCCGTGTGTTCTCCCAATTTGTCTATCGCAAGAGGCCATATTCCCGGCCACATCATTGCATGTGCAAAGCTCAAAAGTATGATGAACACTATTGAAACCATGCCGGAAGTGAACAAGGCACAAAGTGCAAACACAAAACCGAGAACCGCTGAAACGGAAAGTGCCTTTGATTGACTTATGTACTTTGGAACGAGGAAGATGCCCGCAACATAACCCACCGTCAAAGCAATTAAACTGAATGTGCCGAGCATTGGGGCAACATCTTTTGAAACTCCCTGCGTTTCGGCATAAAGACCGAGGGTGTCTATGGCTATAACCTCAACCCCGACATACAAAAAGAGAGTAAGAACACCCAACCAAAGGTAAGGTATCTTGAATATGGATTTTTTCGCCCGGCTTTTCTCCCCGGTTTGTTCGTTTTCCACCTTCGGAAGACGGGCAAGCGAAATCATTGCCGCCAAACAGCACAAAAGCCCCGTAATAACCATGTAGGGCATCTTTATTCTCGATGCCAACATGTCAAGTTCCATTTCAAGTTCCTGCCCTGTGGCAAGTTCTATTTTTGCACTCAATTCCTCCATACCCGAGAACAACACGCTGCTTATAAGCACTATGCCTATCATTCCTGCGCATTTGTTAAACAAACCCATAATCGACATACGCTTTGCCGCCGTTTCAATCGGACCGAGTATGGTAACATAGGGGTTGACCGCCGTTTGTAAAAGAGCCAAGCCTGTTCCCTGGATAAACAAGCCGACAAGGAACAAGACATAGTTGCGGGACGAAGCGGCAGGCAGGAACAAAACCGAACCGACTGCCATCACCAAAAGCCCGAGACTCATTCCCTTTGCAAAGCCCGTCCGTTTCAATATCGCAGAAGAGGGTATGGCCATAACGAAATAGGAAATATAGAAGGCAAACGTTACCCAATAGGCTTGGGCATCGGGCAAGCGGCATGCCGTTTTCAGAAACGGTATCAACAAGCTGTTCAACCACGTTACAAAACCAAAAACAAAATACAGCAAACCGATAATCGACAAGCTGAAAACGTAGTTTTTCCTTTCCTTCATAGCGTATTATATTTCAATCATTTGCAAAGGCTGAAATGAAACGGCGATTCATTTTTTTGAATCAGCCATTCATTTTTTTCTTTCGGCGATTCATTCCGGCCGAAAGGCGATTCGTTATCTATGTTTCAAAAAAAATTTCAAGACTCTTTGTTTCCGTTCATGTAGGTCGTCCATTTGTCGATTACGCTCTGCATATCTTCCGGCAAAGGCGAAGAAAAGAGCAGTCTCTCACCGCTTGTCGGGTGAAGGAATCCTATGGTAGAGGCATGCAATGCCTGACGCGGCAGTATCTGAAAGCAATTCATGACGAATTGTTTGTACTTGCTGAAAGTGGTTCCTTTGAGTATTTGGTCGCCTCCGTAGGTCTTATCTCCGAAAAGCGGATGACCTATGGACTTCATGTGAACGCGTATCTGGTGAGTGCGTCCTGTTTCGAGCCGGCACTGAATCTCGCTTATGTAACCAAACCTACGCAAAACGGAATAGTGGGTTATGGCAGGCTTGCCATGCTCCCCATCGGGAAACACGGTCATTATTTTTCTGTCTTTCAAGCTCCTGCCTATGTTCCCCTCTATCGTACCCTCATCTTGGGGAACATCTCCCCACACAAGGGCAGTGTATTTTCTCTCTATGCTGTGTTCGAAGAACTGTTTTGCGAGAAAGGTCTGTGCATACTCGTTTTTGGCGACCAAAAGCAAACCCGTGGTATCCTTATCTATACGATGAACCAGCAAAGGCTTGGGCGTTTCGCCCTCTTTGTTCTTACGGTTTTGAAAATGAAAGGTCAGAGCATTCAAAAGAGTACCTTGGTAATTCCCATAACCGGGGTGAACAACCATGGACGAGGGTTTGTTGACCACAATCACATCATCATCTTCATAGACCACATCAACAGGAATATCCTGCGGTATTATCTCTATGGACTGCGGCGGAGTGGTTAGAAAAAGCTGTATTACATCTCCCGGTTTCACCTTGTAATTGGACTTGACCGGCTTATCATTCACCTTTATGCAATCGGCCTTTGCCGCCGTCTGTATTTTGTTCCTGCTTGTACCCTCTATGCGGGACATCAAGTACTTGTCTATTCTGAGTAATGTCTTTCCCTTTTCTACCTCTATGCGGAAGTTCTCATACAACTCCCTGTCCTCGCCTGCGTTTTGTGTCTCCTCTTGCATTATTTCGTCTTTATGATTTTCTCGTGATGAATTATCCTTCTGCCATCTGCAAGTTGCAATATGTAAATACCGCAGTCAAACCGTGAAATATCTATTTCATTCTCCATTGTTTGAACAAGCAACCTGCCGTTCACATCGAACAATCGTTTCAAAAGTCCTTCTCCCGACTTCACATAAACCATTGTTGAAGCAGGGTTGGGATAAATCTTTACATCTGTTGTATCGGTTTTGCCTAATCCCACACTCGCCCTGTAACCGAAGTAAGGTCGCATCATGACAGAGCCTTTTTCGAAAGACTGTTGCCAATCCGCACTTGTCTTTGAGAAAGTGTAATCCGAGGAATTGGTATTTCTGTCAAATCCTATGTTGAGGTAATCATTCCCTTTGGTTTGCAGACTTATGAAAAACGGAGCGGCAGGCAACACAATGCTTTCGTCAAGCACAAAACGGGCAAAACGATTCAAGCTGTCGCTGCTCGGCGTCAACAGCTCGCTCTTGTATATCATATCCCCGGGGAGATTATCCTCGCAAGTCCAAACACAAATAAAGAACGGCTTGAAATTACTCTCGCCAAACGAAGTATTGAAATAAATATCCACCGCCGAAAGCGTGTCCTTCTCGTTCAAATCATATCTGACCGCCAAATGAGAACCGCTTATAGGCTCTACGCCTATGCCATTTTCGGCAGTGCCGTCGTCGTATGCAAAGTAGTCCTCAAAAATCTGCTTGAAGCGTATGGTGTCGTTTGCCGACAACCAGTCTTCCCCCACTCCCTCTTTGATGGAATGAATGATATTGAAAGCATACCACCGCTCCGGATTGATGTCGAACACAAAATTCACGACGGGGGTTGCATGGGAAGGAGCGGTTTGATACTGCAACGTTTGAGAATAAGGGGAAATATTCTCAAATCCGCCATCATAAAGATAGAGACGCATTCCGCTCTCATTGGTTATTTCGTACTTGTACGTGGAACTTAACGCCATGTCTGCAAGGTTAACTATCTTGACATGCAGACTGTCTGCCATTTCTTCCTGCCTGAACTGCCTTGCCGGCATGGCTTGGTAGTGTTTCAGCATAGAGGGTGCAGGATCAACGAAAGCCAAGTCTCTTCGTGCGGTATCTTCAAATGTTCGGTTTCTATCCAAGTAAACGTAGTCTATATTCCATTGATCGCAGTTCCCGATGTAGGAATTTTGCAGACTGTTGTTCAGAGAAGCAATGTTTCTGAACCGAAAACGGAATTCTTTGTTGAAATAAGTCGGGTCTATTATGGGAATGAGGACATACTTATAGTAGGTACCATACCTGTTATAGAGACTGTCCACATGCTCACCGCCCATCGACCAAATCCAATTCCAACCCGTTTCGGGAGAATAAAACTCCAATATTACGGAATCTTCGGCTGACGGACGGGAACCTATTGCTTCCCATTGCCTTCCGTTGCCTCCTGCCGGCTGAACGTAAAAGCTCAAATACACAGAGTCGCTCGGCGAAAGTGCCGCTCCGTATGGCAACAACACGGAGTCTAATCGAATGAACCGACTCGAAAGAGTATCCGCTCCAAAAGGCGAAGAAACCGCATGAGAATAGAGTTTGCCATAAATGTCTGTTGCATCGAGAGTAACAACTCCCACTGACGGCGGATTGAATTGATAAGTGTTATTCACCACAGCCCCGGCGGATTCCCATTTGTCGGGGTCGGGAATGCCGAGGTAGTTTGAAAAATCATCTATAAACGGTAACAGATTATCTGTATGGGATTTGCTCTGTTGCTCCTTTGCATCGGCAAAACTGCCTATGGGAGATATTATAATTTGAGCAAAAGAGAGTATCTGAAACAGCAAAAACACCAGCGTAAAGCCCGCTTTTCTCAAAGTGCTATTGCAATTCCTCATTTTCGACGTCTTCATAATTATTCTGTTCGAGTATGAGTTGTTCCTCAAATTTCCTCATTGCTTTTCGGTAACTGCTTTTTGTATCGTTGATAAAATGCAACGACACCGTTGTGCCGAGAGTCAAGCCCTTAAAAGTGGGAGTGTAGCTGACCACTCTTGAATGGTTATGCTCCCTTTGTCCGTCGAAAGTCTTCTTTCCTACATTCAATCCTGCAGCCCACAGCAACTTTTCTGCCTCCGCTTCGGTCTTTCCGAGAATATCGGGCATATTGGTGGTGGAACTGTTGATGTCCATCTCAACAAGAAGGTCTATGACATCGCCTCTTTTAACCTTTGCATTCTGACGAATTATCTTTCCGTTCAATCTCTGTTCCAAAACGATGTTTGAAATATCTCCGGGTCTGAAACTTATGTTTCCCACCCTCAAACCTATGTCGGTTAACGATTGAACAGCTGTTTTTAAGCTCATGTCCGTACACAAAGGCATGCTTAACTCGTCTCCCGTCTCCGAGGTAATGGTAACGTAAATCTTTCTGCCTTTCTTAACCTTGGAATCGGCAATAGGTTCCTGGCTCAGAATAACCCCTGCCGGCGAATCTTCTTGAAAAATAGAGTCTATGACAATTACGTTGAAGTTTGACATTCCCTCCATCTGCTCTGCTTCGCTTAGCAATTTGCCTTCTATGTCAGGGACTGTGTATTCGCTGCCATGACGGGTGTATTGCTTTATAAGAAAGAACACTACGACGAGCAGAAGAAAGAAACTCGCCACAATAAGTCCGAGATGGATAAAGAAAGCTTTACTTTTTATGAACTGCTTGAATGGCATATCGATATCGTTGGTTTATGCGGCAAAGGTAACAATTTTTGATTGATTTTCAGTCCGTGGAGGCTGAGAATGCAAGGATTTTGTATTTTTGCCGTTTTATTGGTATTTAATTGAAACATTATGATTAAGTCAATGACGGGCTTCGGAAAAGCCCAAGCCGTTTGCGGCGATGCTTTGATTACGGTGGAAGTGAAATCCTTGAATGGCAAAACCTTGGACACTTCCATAAAGCTCCCATCTCGTTTTAAAGAATTGGAATTGGAAGTACGAAATATATTTTCCGACTGCTTGGTAAGGGGAAAAGTCGATTGCTGCATAAGCAGCGAAAAGTGCAATCTTGAAAATGCTCCATTGGTGAACAAGGAGGCATTTGTGAATGTCTACAACAACCTAAAAGTCCTTGCCGACAGTGTTGGCGCAGACACAAGTAGCTTGTTGACCTACGCCCTCAGTCTTCCGGAAGTACGATTCACCGAACAGCAAGAGCTTAATGATACGGAGAGAGAGCTGTTCTTGTCTACCGTACGCCAAGCAACAAAGAATTTGGACGAATATCGTGTGTGCGAAGGGGGCATTTTGGAAAAAGATTTCGTCAAGAGGGTGAACCTTATAGGCGACTTGCTCAAAGATGTCGACAAATACGAAACAGAACGGTGTGTAAGAATAAAGGAAAGGCTAAGTTCAAAGCTCAAAGAGTTTACTTTGGACAAGCTTGATAAGAATCGTTTGGAACAAGAAATGATTTACTACTTGGAGAAGTTGGACATAACAGAAGAGAAGATAAGATTGCGGCAGCACTTGGATTATTTCCTTCAGTGTCTCGCACAAGGAGAATGTCAAGGCAAAAAACTCGGCTTCATAGCACAAGAGATGGGTAGAGAAATCAACACTTTGGGTTCGAAAGCGAATGATGCAGACATTCAGGTTTTGGTCGTAAAGATGAAAGATGAGCTTGAGAAAATAAAGGAACAGTCTGCCAACATATTATGAGATTGAAATATATCATTGTTTTTACGATTGCATTTTGCACCTGTGTTGCATCGTCTTTCGGGCAAACCGATGTTGAATTGCAACAAGCCGTTTCCTTGGAGGCGAATGGAGAGGTGGAAAAAGCTATCAGCATTTACAAGGATTACCTCAAACGCAACAAGACCGAACAAGCCTACACCCTGCTTTGCAGTGCTTTGCAAAACAATGGAGACTTTGAATTGGCAGAGGACTATTTGAAAGAAGCATGCAAAAACTTCCCCCGACAATCAGACTTCGGCGTGAAGCTCTTTCTTCTCTATGAGCAGACCGGCAAAAGCCGAAAAGCCGAAAAGCAGTTCGACCGAATGCTAAAAGGTCTGAAAGCTAACAATTCAGACATTCTTAAACTTGGCAATGCGTTCCTTTACGCTCGACACTCGAACGAGGCAAAGAAAGTATTCTTGCGAGGAAGAGAGCTGTTGGGAGACGATTTTGCATACAGCTTTCAGCTCGGAGGCATATTCATGCAAGAAAACAACTACGAGGCAATAGCGAAAGAATATCTTCTTCTTTTGCAGCACAATCCGCAAAGCCTGCCACAAATTACCGCAAACTTGACCGGACTTCTTGCAAAAGACTCTTCCAATCTTGCAAAAACCATGGAAACAGAATGGTTAAAACTCTCCAAAGCACAAAAAGACAATCCGTACTTTGCTCAATTCGGTTTATGGCTTTACACTCAAAACAAGGAATACGACAAAGCCTTTTCAATAGCACGGAAGATAGATAAAACTTTCGAAGAGGGCAGCGGTGCAGGTGTATTGGACTTTGCGGGGAACATGAACGACGCAAATGCTCTGTCCGTTTCCAAACAAGCATATGAGTATGTGATGAACAAAGGAAAAGAAGCGGTGTTTTATCAAAGGGCTTTGCTTGGGTATACAAATGTTTTGTACAAGGAATTTCTCGAAACGCCTTCCGACAAGAGAGCATTGGCTCGGTTGATGCAGTCGTTTGAGCTTGTATTTTCGGAATACGGCTATTCCAAGGATAATTTTGCCACCATATTGCAGGCAACCGAAATAATGGCATTTTACGACAACAAAGCGCAGGAAGCTGTCGACCTTTTGGAGAAATGCCGGAACAATAACAGCTTTTCAATCAATCAAAAAGCAGAAATAAAGCTCCTTTCGGCGGAAATATACAACAGATACGGAGACAGTTGGCAAGCAAACCTGCTCTGCTCCCAAGTAGAAAAAGACTGCAAAAACTCTCCGTTAGGAGACAGAGCCAAATTCTTCAAAGCAATGTTGAGCTATTACAACGGAGAAGTGGAATGGGCTTTATCACAGTTCAAGTCGTTGCGGGCATCTACTTCAAAACTTATATCAAACGATGCATTGGAATACAGCGTTTTGATAGAAGAGAACAGAGATGAGGATAGCAGTTTTACCGCCATGCAATGGTTTGCATACGCCGAAAGAGAAAGGGAATACCACAACTATGAAAAGGCACTGAATTACTTAGACAGCATAGAGCAAGCATACTTCTATCACCCTTTGTTTGACGAATGTGTTTACCTTCGGGCATTGATTGCAAAGGACAAGGAAGACATTGCTTTGACAGACAGTTTGCTGAAATCGCTTCTGTTGAAGTATCCTTATGAACTTACCTCCGACGATGCCGTAATGCTGCTGGCAGAAATTGCAGAAACGTATCACAAAGACCTTGAAGCCGCAAAGTCGTACTATCAGCAACTTATATTGAATTACCCCACCAGCCTCTATGTAACGCAAGCCCGCAAAAAATATAGGGAATTGGAAAAAGTCGGACAGCAATAGGAATATGTACAAGCGAAGAGGGTACATCTTCCCGTAAATTCCCCATTCTCACAAGTAATTATCCGAAAACTTCTTACCTTTGCAGGCAAAAATCGATAGTTATGGAGTTCAGTGCAAAACAAATTGCCCAAATGCTTGACGGAAAGGTTGAGGGAAATGAAAATGTCGTTGTTAACAAGCTGTGCAAAATAGAAGAAGGCGAAGAAGGCGGGTTGTCCTTTCTCGCAAACCCCAAATACAACCACTACTTATACTCCACAAAGGCGAGCATCGTAATAATAAACGAAGATTTTGAGCAAGAAGAGGAGATAAAGACCACCGTAATCCGAGTAAAGGACGCTTACAGTTGTTTTGCCAAACTTCTGGAAATTTACAATCAATACAGATTGAACAAAACCGGCATTTCCTCTTTGGCTTTCATTGATAAGCAGGCGGAAGTTGCCGAAGATGCTTACGTGGGAGAGTTCGCCGTGATAAGCAAAGGAGCAAAAGTCGGTAAGGGGGCAAAGGTTTATCCGCACGTTTACATAGGAGAGAATGTCAAAATAGGAGATGAGGTAAGCATTTTTTCAGGTGTAAGGATTTATCATGATACAGTGGTCGGCAATAATTGCGTCCTACACTCCGGAGTGGTCTTGGGAGCAGACGGTTTCGGCTTTGCGCCCCTACCCGATGGAACATTCAAAAAGATAGCACAAATAGGCAATGTTATTCTTGAAGACAATGTGGAAGTAGGTGCCAATACCACCATAGATCGAGCAACGATGGGTTCCACCCGAGTAATGAAAGGAACCAAAATAGATAACCTTTGTCAATTGGGACATAACGTTACAGTCGGACAATCCACAGTCATGGCGGCACAAACAGGCGTCGCCGGCAGCACAAAGATAGGCAGCAACTGTTACATAGGCGGACAAGTGGGATTTGCCGGGCATATAAAGATTGGAGATCGCTGTTCAATAGGTGCGCAAGCCGGAATAATATCAGATGTCAAAGACGAAGCAAAAATAATCGGCTCTCCGGCAATAGATGCAAAGGCTTTCATGAAAAGCTATGTCTATTTCCGCAAATTAGAACAGATGAAGAACAAAATAGATGCCTTGGAAAAAAGGATTGCGAGCTTGGAAAAGTAATCGTTTGCCGACACATAGAACCTATCTCAAAGGAGCAATCATCATGAGACAAAGACTTATTTTACTGTTACTGTGCATTATAGTTGCAAGTTCTTGTTCCAAAAGAGAAACTCAAAGCGACAAGACCTTGTTCGGCGATGGCAAGACAGAAAAAGAGCAGATAAACATTCACCGTTTTGAGCAAGCTCTGTTCGCCCCAAGCAAACAGACGACCGAACAGCACCTGCTTTCCATAGAAAAAGACTTCAAGCCGATGTTTGCCGCAAGTCTGAACGACAAACAATACATGGCAGTTGTCAAGGCGTTTGTTGAAGATGAAGAAATGAAGAAAGTGTACGCCATAGTCAAGCAACACTATCCCGACATGAAGTTTTTGGAAGACGCCCTCGGACAAGCATTGCCCAAAATCCGCAAAATCCGTCAAGACACCTGCAAAACAAATATTTATACTCTCATTGTGGGACCTGCCGAGTACTCTTTCGCTTACCAAAATCGCATACTCGTTTATCCGGAATTCAGTACAATCAGCTTAGATGCCTACTGCATAGACTCCTTATCTGCACACCCATACTACAAAACGACGCCCAAATATTTGCAAACTTGTCTTACAAAAGACAACATAGCACCCGATTACATAAGAACCTACCTCCAAGAAATCACATTCAAAGATATTCCGTTACAAACTCAGAATCCCGATGCCACATTGTTAGATTGCATAATTGATGATGGCAAATATTCCTATGCCGTGGCAGCTCTTCTGCCCGAGGTCTCGCTCAACAATATACTTCGTTACACCAAAGAACAACAAAAATGGGTTGAAGAAAACGAATACAACATATGGAGCTACATAATCCAGAACCAACTCCTATACAACAAAGACCGCACAAAATACCTTTCCCTTATAGCCGAAGGACCGACCACAAAAGGCATAACAGGTTCTCCCTCCCGAATAGGAAACTACATAGGCTATTGCATAGTAAAAGCATACATGAAAGAAAACCCCATAACCCTCGACAGTTTATTTCGAACAAGCGACTCCGAACTTATATTGAAGTCGTCAGGATACAAACCTCAAAAACGATAAAATGCGAAACATACCACCATCTTACAGACTGCTTATCGAGAGATACCTGCTCTCTCTTTTGTTCTTGTATTTAACCCAAGTCGTGTTCTATCTTCTGAATGCAAACCTATTCCAGATAGATGGTTTTGCCGCTTCGCTGAAAATATTTCTCGGTTGCACAAGGTATGCACTCTCTTCGCTCAGCGTGTTCCTTGCTCCTTATCTGCTTTTATGCCTGTTACCCGTTCCGATAAAGGCAACAAAGGCTTACACATACGCCGAAAATATCTTCTTTTACCTCGGCAACATCTTCATGATGGTCGTAAACCTTGTTGACACCGGATACTATCGTTTTACTTTCAAGAGATTAACCGCCGATATTACG
This sequence comes from uncultured Bacteroidaceae bacterium, assembly GCA_964606345.1. Lineage (GTDB taxonomy): Bacteria > Bacteroidota > Bacteroidia > Bacteroidales > P3 > Onthomorpha. The sequence goes on from CAZSFV010000001.1 coordinate 80,291, forward strand.
AGATACTTGGGAGTGGGAGGCGATTTCAAGGAACTGATACCGCAATTTCTTAGAGATTACTGGCAAATAGTTGTTATTTTCATCGTTTTACTGACAGCTTTCATACTTACAGACAAACTGTTACGCAAACGGAATGAGGTCAAACGCAACACCTTCTCAAAAAAGACTTTCTTGCTGCAAAGCATCACCTTTCTTGTTGTAATACCACTGCTTGTGATAGCGCAACGAGGAGGTTTGCAAACTCGTCCGCTCAATCTTATGCACGCAAGTCAATATGCCAACACTCAAAACACTGCACTTGTTCTCAATACTCCATTCACACTGTACCGCACCCTCGGAAAACCGACTTTGGAAAAGAAACAATTCTTCTCACAAAACGAAGCAGACAAAATATACAGTCCCCATAGCGTTCCTCAACAGAACATTTGGGCAGACAGCTTATTCTCAACCCCTCTTCAAGTCGGTAAAACCAATGTGGTGGTCATAATATTGGAGAGCTTTTCAGCCGAATACCTCAAAACCTATAACACAAAAGGCACCGGCTATACACCTTTTCTCGATTCTCTTGCCAAACAATCCATTGTTTTTCAAGGACTTTCCAATGGCAAAAAGTCCATAGACGGCATTCCTGCCATACTGTCTTCGCTGCCTTTAATGATGGAAGAGAGCTATCTTACAAGCTGTTACGGGGATAACGAACTTGGCTCAATAGGTTCTTTATTCGCTTCACACGGATACTCAACAGCCTTTTTCCATGGGGGTTACAACGGCACGATGAATTTTGACAACTATACTCGAAAAGTCGGCTTCAAATACTATTACGGCAAAAACGAATACAACAACGACAAAGACTACGACGGCAACTGGGGAATATACGATGAACCCTTCCTACAATACATGGTAAAGCAACTCGACACCCTGCAAAAACCCTTTGCGAGTGCGCTCTTCACCCTTTCCTCGCATCACCCTTACAGCATACCGCAACAACACAAAGGACGCTTTCCTAAAGGCAGCATGATAGTACACGAAACAGTGGGTTACACCGACTATGCCTTGAAGAGATTTTTTGAGGAGGCTTCGCAAAGAGATTGGTTTGCAAATACTTTGTTCATCATAACGGCAGACCACAGCGCCCTTACCTCGCAAGAAGAGTTCAAAACGCAGTTAGGTTTGTTCCGAATACCTATGATAATATACCACCCTGCCATAAAAACACCTGTTGTCAGCAAACAGATAATGCAACAGATAGACATATACCCCACCATTGCAGATTTACTGCACCTCAAAGACGACGTATTTTGCTTCGGCAGAAGTGCATTTTCGCCTTTGCCGCATTACTATATCTACTACACCAACGGGGAATACCTTTTGTTGATGGGCGATTATCTGAGCAAGTACAAGGAAGATTTCCCTATTGAGCTGTACAACGTGAAGCAAGATCCGCACCTGCAAAACGACCTTTCTGCAAAAGAACCCGCACTTGCAAAGAAACACAAAAAGTTTACCGAAGCAATAATTCAGCAGTACAATAACAGCATAATTGCCAACAAAACTCACAGCTGAAAACATGAGTACAAAAAGCAAAATACTGTTCATAGTAAATCCCATCTCGGGAATCGGCAAGCAAAAAAAAGTCGAAAAAGCCGTAGAACTGTTCTTAGACAAGGATAAGTTCGACTATCAAATAAGCTACACATCGTACTCTCATCACGCTACCGCCATCTCCATAGCAGCCGTATTGACCGAATACGACACAGTGGTGGCAGTGGGTGGCGACGGTTCAATAAACGACTGTGTTAAGGGACTTATTTACACCGATGTACATCTTGCAATCATACCCACAGGCAGCGGAAACGGCTTGGCAAGGTGCTTGAACATTCCCTTGTCTGTCGAGGAAGCCATTAAAACCATAAACTCACTGAAAACAACAAAAATAGACAGCATTCGACTGAACGAAACCATCTATGCGAGCATTGCGGGAGTCGGCTTCGATGCACTGATTGCCAAAGAATTTGAAAAGGTGCAAACACGAGGTTTTCAAGCCTACCTTAAGCTCATCATACAAAACTATGCCGTCTACAAACAACGAAGCTACCGACTGAGCATTGACGATAAGGAAATAGAAACACAGGCACTTTTCATCAGTTTTGCCAATTCCAACCAATTCGGTTTCAATACCGAAATCGCTCCCAAGGCAAGCCTTGACGACGGTCTGATAGATGTCATAATAGTAAAGAAACCCCCTTTGCCCATGTTGTTGTTAACCGCACAGCAACTTTTTCTGCACAATTTCGACCGTTCAATGTATGTAGAGACCTACCAAGCAAAAAAAATAATTCTGCATAACGATTCACCGATAGACGTAAACATAGACGGAGAATACAAGGAATTTACCACAGACCTGCAATTCGACATTATTCCGCAAAGTCTCAGCGTTGTAGTTCCTTGAAAATCTGCAACTCAATCAACAAAACAAAAACAGTAAACCCCATGAGTAAAAAAAAGAACCTTACAGGCGTAATATATTCCACAAATCCGGACTTTGAATACACCTATGAAGAGGACGAACTTACAGAAACACTTCCGCCGCAGCAACAAACGTTGAAAATACAATTAGACAAAAAACAGCGTTCCGGTAAACAAGTAACACTGATAACCGACTTCATCGGCACAGAAGAGGATTTGAATGTCCTTTGCAAAGAACTGAAAGCAAAATGCGGCGTTGGCGGCAGCTGCAAGGACAATGAAATTCTGTTACAAGGCGACCACAGAGAAAAAGTTACCAAATATCTGCAAGAGAAAGGCTATAAAACAAAGCGTATCGGCGGGTAAACCCATCAATACGCCATAGCGTTCCAAGCTCTCGGTCTGTATGGAGAAGGAAGTTCTCCTTATCCTTTTTTTTGTTTCTATTTCTTTTCCCAATAAGGTTTGTTTCCGAAGGTCAGATTTAAGCCCATGAATACAGAAAAGCCGCTCAAATCAGCCACATTGAACGAAATTCCTCTTGCCGAGTTGAATGCCATACCGAAATTGAAGTTCACCGGTCCGGCGTTGGCGTTTACCATTGCGGAAGGATTGAACCAAGAGGTGGTCATGAACGTGTTACCCGCCGAAAAAGCGAAGTGCTTCATGCGAAGAGCATATAATACGGACAATCTGCCGTCTGCAAAACCTCCGTTCCATATCTTCAATCCCGCAAGGGCGTGGAGATAATGTATATCGGCAAATTTCCATGTATATCCTGCGTTCACCTTGACAGGCGTTGCCCGTGTGTATGATCCTTTTTCTACGGTATGTATCTCGAAAGCGTTCTTCAAACTGTCAGTTATGTCGTCCAAGTAGTCCGTTATCGCCGTTCCAACGCTGTCTATGCACGAAGAAACGCCCTCAAACCTAACTACCTTTCCCGGATTCGCATTCTTTATTTCGCTTACGTTGGACTGCCAATTTATAAAACCCATATCGCTTACGCTCAAACTGACTTCCATGTCGTTGTTTATCTTGTAAGCCGCACCCAAGTCAAAGGCAAGTCCCACATTACTGAACAAATTAGAGCTTATATCGGCAACCTCTCCCGCATTGAACTCGGTTTCAGCACCATCTTCAAACAAAGAACTCATTGTAAAGTTGCCTGCAATATTTGCCGTGAGAATATCCACATCACATTGTGCGGCAATTTCATCGCTATCATTGTATTTTAGTCTCACATCGGTGTTCTTTGTGTGGATATCGGCTATACCGAACAACAATTTCACCCTTCCGCCAACGCTCAACTTATCGTTTATTTCTCTTGCATAGCCGAACGAGTTGGCAATATAGGTTGTCATCTCTATCAGTTTGCCGTCGAACAACTTGGTTTCTCCTCCTGGAACATCTGTTCCGTACAGCATGAAGTCGAAAACATCTTTCGAGAAGTTAAACCTGAAATCCGAACTTATGGACATATCGAAAGAGAAATAATTCTTGCCCTGTCTCAAACCGAAACCAAGAATATTTTTATCCATACCTAAAGACAGATGATTGTTATTTTTCAGCTTGTCCGCAAAGCCTTGAATGTCTACACGCAAAGAGTCGGAGTAGACGGGGTGTTGGTTTATTATGTCGTGGTAACAAAACCCCGATGTGTTGAAATTAAATCCAAGCATGCCGACACCAAAGGTTATGTACATATCATTGTTCGGAACAAATGCCGGATTGGAAATGCCGGATTGTGGAACGGCTTTGAAAAAATATAGAATGTCCTTTTGCTGAGCTTTTGCTTCAATTCCTTTCAAACAAAGAGACATCAAGACCGCAATACCTATGTATCTGTATATTTTCATGACTGTGTGTTTCTGTGGTTAAACGAATGATAAGATTAGAAACTAAAATCGGTTACTGCTTTTACCCCGGCTTTTATCCTTATGGCTGCATCTTGTCGGAATCTCACATAAGGACGATTACCATCGCCGTCGGAAGAGCTGTTGAGCTTAAAGGCTGTCTTGACCTTATTCGCTTTCTTCAATTCTTCATACTTCTCCGCCGTCAGATGCACCTCCATCGTTTCCCTTGTTGAGCTTAAAGCATTTCCGTTGGCATCTACCGAAGCTCCTTTCATTTTGATTGGTTTGGCAAAAAGGGTGTCGAAAACTCTCTGATGCTCGTCCAACAATAGGAAATTCAATTCCAAACCTGTCGGAATTTCGTTTTCAACAGACAGAGTCAGAACTGCCGATTTCAAAAAGTCTATATCGTCCGTAAAGCTCAAAGACGAAGTGGTATCCTCATAGTAAAGGTCGGTCAATTTGGCTTTTATCGGAATTGTTGTTCGGGTTTTGAGGTTTATGACAGCGTCATGAGGGCGAACAAATGCAGGAAAATCTCCCGGGTGTATGGCATCGGAAAACACAACGTCCAAGTTATAAACCACCTTTTCGGGCAACACCTCTATTGCGGAGGCATCTGTCTCCAAGGATTGAGATGTTGTTATTCCCATTTGTCCGGGGCGAGGGCTTCTTTCTATGTGCAGAGTGTCTCGGTCGGTAAAGAAGTCTGTCCTTGTGCCGTTGGCGGTCAGGCTGTACACATCGGGAACAATGTATGCCCCTATGCCGACATTCGTCTCTGCATTTATTTCAAATATCAGCTTCTCCAAATCTATTCCGCCTGCTTCTATGAATCTTGATACGTCCGCATTAGTAAACAAATTGAAGTCCAAAGTATCGGCAATGCTCACAACGCTTCTGCCCACCTTGCCGTAAGCCAATTCTATTGACAACGGACTGACGCCGACGTTTATTTCCGCACCGTAATTTCCTCCCGTGCAAGAGGTATTGCTGCCAAGTTCCACAATAAGTCGGTATCTGAGGTCGATGTATTGCCTTTCCGGATTGACAACACTGTCTTTCAGCACGATGGTATAGTTTCTAAGGTCGAGTGTCTGCCCCTGCATGCTTCCGCTTGGCGAAGCCACTTGAAACCTTTGAGAATAAAGCTCTCCCGTTGCGTTATTCCTAAAACTCGAAGAGCTTATTTCTATATAGGTATTAAAAGGCAGTGCAGTGTTTGCCGCAATGGTCAACCTGCCGGAGCTGAGCAACAGACTGTCTATGGAAACATCCTCTTCAAATTCGTCCAACATCAGACTTATATCCTCCGCGGGAAGGTCTTCTGCCGGATATTGTATGGTCATATTGGAAACATCTATGCCCGATGCTGCCAACGAAGCAACGTCAGGCACGCTCAACGCCGGCAAATCTACCTGCACATCGTCTATATTGTCGACCTCTTGCGGAAATCCAATCACATCAAAAACGTTTTCCTGACTGTAGGACAGTTCCAAGTAGTCTCCGTTCGCATCACAACGTGTGGCAAGCTCCAAACCCTCCTGTCCTGCCGCCAAAGAATCCAAATCAAGGAAATCCTTAAACAACACCTTGGTCTCGAACAGAGACACACCTATGGCGGGGTTCACCGTGGTTTGGGAAAGGCGGTCAAAATCGAAGTCATCTTCATTCACACAGGACTGGAACAACACAACGCTTGCGAGTGCAAGCGAAAGGAGTAATGATTGTCTCATAATTATCTCATTTTTCGTTCACATTATTTTGTTGCAAAGGTAACAAGTTTTCCCCAATCGGCAAACACATTTACCTCATAAGGCATATTTTACGGTCAACGTTTTACCCAAATTTATCGAATCGCCGTTCGGCGAAAATGAAAGGCTGATTCAAAAAAATGAATCGGCGAAAGAATTTTTTGAATCAGCCTTTCATTTTGGAGCTGTTTTGCAAACAAATACGCCAAGCGTGTTGTTGAACCTCCGAGCAAGGGAAGCGAAAGAAGATATTCGGCTTTTTTTCGTACCTTTGCTCTCGCTAAATCGAGATGGTGATGATTGGGATAAACAAGGTAATTCTCATAGGAAACATAGGCAAAGACCCTGAAACCGTGTCTTTCGACGGAATAAAAAAATCGACCTTTTCTCTTGCCACAACGGAACTTCACAGATGCAAAGACGGCTCAAAAACGGAGGAAACGGAGTGGCACAACGTGGTTTGTTGGAGAGGATTGGCAGAGGTGGCAGAAAAATTTCTGAAAAAAGGCATGCAGGTTTATATTGAAGGCAGGATAAAGTCGCATGTGAGAGAGGATAAAGAAGGCTTCAAAAGGCGTGTTGTGGAAATCATTGCCGAGAACCTCAAAATACTGTCTCGTTTCCACACCGGTGAGAATCCAGCTTGCGAAACGAGCAACAAGGATTCGGCTTCGGTATTTGAGGAAATCATAGAAGAGGGTTTCGGCACATCTGTCGAAGACGCGAAGACCAATCTCTCCAAGTTGTTGAGCGAAAACACGGAAATAGAAAAATTGGGAGACCTCCCTTTCTGAGAAATCATTAAAACGAACGATAGGAGTATGAAGACAACGGATTTGTTATTTAAGGTTACACTTTTGCTTACCCTTGTGGGTGCAGGCATGTTTGCAAAGGCTCAGACAAGTGGCAACAATTATGTCAGAATACAATACAACAACCCCATAGGCGAGTATAAGGATTTTTATTCTTACGGCATAGGTGCCGAATATGGACACACTTTTTATTTCGATGTGGCATTGGGCGAACTCGTCTGCCCCGGCATAGACGTTACTTTCCTTGAAGTGGCATCAAGTCCGGGGGAGGAATATATCTATCCGCAAGTGCCCTCGACGCAGGAGGGCGAAACATACAACTACATGACAAAAGGCGGATTCATTATGACGGCGGGACCGAAAGTCGGCTTGGCTGCACAGATGGAATTGATTGACGGTTTGTTTTTGGAGGCGGCAGTGAAGTATTCTCCCACATTGGTATTCGGCTCTCGCACCCTTGAAAAGACTCCTCTCAATCCCAATGCAGGTTGTTTTGCCTTTTCCAACCGCATGTCATTGAATTTGGGTTTGAAATACAGGTGGTTCTCCTTTGGAGGAGAGCTTGTTTTCGGCAAAGCCAAACTTGATTATTCAAAAGATATTATTCCGGACTTTGAAAGCAACCCCGTGTTGCAGGACGAACACGAGGTGGGAATGAACACGTTCAAACTTTACGTGGGCTTCAACTTCTGACAATCCGATATTGACAAGCATTGTCCCTCACAGAAAAAGCTATACCGACATGACGGAAACAGATGTTCAAAAGGTAAAGAGGCAATTCCGCATTTTTGGAGACAGTCCTCTGTTGAAAAAAGCAATAGAGGTGGCAATAAAAGTCGCCAAAACAGATGCAAGTGTCCTGATTGTTGGCGAAAGCGGAGCGGGAAAGGACGTTTTCTCACGCATAATACACGAAAACAGCAACAGAAAGCAACGGAAATATATAGCCGTCAACTGTGCCGCCATTCCGGAGGGTACGATAGAGAGCGAATTGTTCGGACACGTAAAAGGCTCTTTCACAGGGGCGGAGAGAGACCGAAAGGGATACTTTGCCGAAGCAGACAAAGGTACCATATTCCTCGATGAAGTGGGCGAATTGCCCTACACAATGCAGGCAAAGCTGCTGAGAGTATTAGAAAACGGTGAATTTCTGCCCGTTGGAGCATCTTCGGCGGTAAAAGTAGATGTAAGGATAATAGCTGCTACCAATGTGAATTTGCTCAAGGCTGTGGAACAGGGACGCTTCCGAAGCGATCTTTATTACCGTCTGAATCAGATAAACATAAACGTGCCTCCACTAAGAGAGAGACGGGAAGACATACCGGTTTTGTTCAGATATTTCTGCAGCGAATTGGCTGATAAATACAATATTCCGAGGATAAGCCTCACTGCTCAGGCTTTGGAATACCTCAAAAACTACCCATGGAGAGGAAACATAAGGGAATTGAAAAACATAGCCGAGCGTATCTCGCTCTTAGAAATGAGCAGGGAAGTGGACATTCAAATCCTCAAAACCTATATACCGCCCATAGAGCGGTTGCCGGTGCTGTTCAAGTCGGAGGAAGCAAGCACCGATGCCAATGATGTGATAAACATTGTTTTGCAGAACAAAAAGGACATAGAGGAATTGAAAGCGGAAATCGTAAAACTCAAATCCGTTGTTCTCGGAATGTTCAATAATTCAACAAATGCGACGATGATAACCCCTCCGATGGACAATAATCCGAACGAGATGGTCATCGATTGTCCCGAGGAGAACACTAAAAAGGATACTCCCGTCAGTTTGAGAGAAATGGAAAAGAATGCCATAATTGCGGCATTGGAAAGAAATAACGGCAAACGAAGTGCGGCTGCAAAGGAGTTGGGTTTCTCCGAAAGAACTCTTTATCGCAAAATGATAGATTACGACTTAAACAAAAAGCAATAATGCACTCCCTTGCACTGATAGGCGAAAGCATTGCCTCTGCCGAGCCATCGTTCTGCATTCCAAGCTCCAAGAGCATTTCCAACAGACTTCTCATAATAGAATACCTTGCAGGCAAATCGCTGCAAATAAGCAATCTGTCAAGCTCGGAGGACACTGTTCTTTTGCGAAAGGCTTTGCAAAAAATGCGCCGCCTTTCGATCGAAACCAAAAGGCTGAGATTGGGAATGCTCACGAAAGCCGATACGGTTGCTTGCACGGCGGACAGAGTGGAACTGTATTGCGGAAATGCGGGAACGACTTGTCGTTTTCTTACGGCATTGCTTTCGATTACTCCCGGCAAATGGCTGTTGAATGCAGACAAGCAAATGGAAAACAGACCATTGAAACCGTTGATTGAAGCCCTGAAACAGCTTGGTGCCGACGTGGAACCGCAAAGCAAAAGCACCATTTTCCCACTGAAAATCACCGGCAAACCTTTACGGGGCGGACAAACACTTTCGCTGCCTGCCGATTTGAGCAGTCAGTTTGTATCGGCTCTTTTGCTGGTTGCTCCGTACCTGCAAAGGGGATTGAGCTTGGAACTATCACCCTCACAGGTCTCACGCCCGTATATAGACATGACAACGGCACTGATGAAAGAAAACGGAGCTGATGTGGAAATAAAGGATAACATTCTGCATATCAGTCCGCAAGAGTATGTGTTCCTTTCCCCTGCCGTTGAAGCCGATTGGTCGGCAGCCGCCTTTGCATACGCCCTTGTTGCCATTCGAAAAATCAAAGGGCTGAAAATCAAAGGGCTGAAAGCACATTCCTTGCAAGGCGACAGCGTAGTGGCAGATTTATTTTCCGAGCATTTCAACGTAAAGACGGATTATTTTGCAAATCACGTTGTCATATCGTATTGCGAAACCATTTCCAAACAGCATAAACCTCTAATTATCAACTTTAAGCATTATCCGGATTTATTTCTTCCCATATTGATGACAGCCGTATGCTTGAATATACCTTTTGAATTTCAAGGACTTGAAACACTTGCTTATAAGGAATCCGACCGATTGGGCGGAGCAATCGCCGAGTTGAAAAAAGTCGGAGTAGAAATATCATACGGAGTTGACAGAATTGTAAGAAACGACTGCAAACATGCGACTTACGCCGATGTTGCCAAAACGGAAATAGAAACTTACAACGATCACAGAATGGCAATGGCGTTTGCACTGCTTGCAAGCAAATACGACAACATTCGCATAAAGAATCCGATATGCGTAAGCAAATCTTTCCCGACTTATTGGACAGAACTATCCAAGTTCTTCCGCATAGAATTGCTATGAAAGAAAGGAGCGGAAATCGATGACGATTGTTTCCCGCTCCTTCGTAAAAGAAAATTGTAATGCAATATCGGTTTACTCTACTTCAATAGGGAATGAAATACCCAATCCGCCCTCGTAAGAATCTCCGAAATTCACTTCTCCGTTTTTGATTGAACGTATATTGCTGCAATCCGTGTTCCCGTCCGAATAATAGAAGATGGCAGCATTGAAAACAGTCCATTTCCCTTTTGGCAGATTTGAAACTTTCAACTTTACATCTCTTGATGCACTACTGTTGGAACCATCATTATGCCATTCCTCAACGACAAAAATAGTATCATTCGAAATCTCCGTCCATATGCAGGGAGTATCTGCAAGCAGTTTACAACAAGCATTTGTTTTTTCAATCGTAAGGGTATTCCCGTCCATGTGGTAGGCAAAATCACTCTGCATGGAGTATGAATTTATTTTGCCCAAGTAGGTATATTCTGCTTGTATTCCGCTTTCACGAGCAACGGATTGTTCTTTTTCTTCTTTGTCGCTGCAGCTTGCCAAGCCTATGATGCTTATCACAAAGGCAGCTGAGATTATGTTGTGTATTGTCTTCTTCATTTCTTGTTGTTTTTGTACGTTGGACTATCTTGTTTCTTTTATTCAACCGATATATGGAAAACATTTCCCGACCTAAAACGAATATAATCTCCGACAATCAAATGCCCGTCGTCAGAAACTCCTCTTATGAAACGATTATTCGTATTTCCGTCCGAACCGTATGTTACGCTTATATTCACTACCACCCAATCACCCTTTGGTAAATCATAAACAGCAAGGTTAATATCCCTTGAGTCTGCGTTGAAAATAAAATCTCCATCAAAACCTCCGTTATACCACTCTTCCATCACAATGATTGTATCATTATGAATTTCCGTTGTGATACGAGGGTTGTCGGCAACAGTATTGCAACGATGGTTTTTCTTCTCTATCAGAAGGGTATTCCCGTCCAAATGATAAGAGAACTCTGTCGGGGTCAATGCCGGTTCATTTATATCGCCCAAATAAGTATATTCTGACCGAAGACTGCCTTTGCTCTTGACTGCTTCGTCTTTATCCTCGTCATCATTACAACTTGCAAATCCGATAATCGTCATTGCAACCACTGCCGTAAAAAGGCTGTAAACTACTTTTTTCATTAGGTATTGTATTTATTGCGTTCAACCATATTATTCTACTATTAGAACTTTTGCATCCATTCGTCTGCCATCACAATTGAGCATTACCGTATAAATTCCACTTGTCAATGTACTACAATCAAACGAATATTGAGTTGCCGTCGGGCTTACTCTATATACATTTACAAGCATCCCAGAATTGTTTATTATTTCTATTGAGACATTATCCGCTTGTGAAGCTTCGTATGCTATAACAGCTAAATCTGTTGCAGGTTGCGGATTTATGCTTCTGATAAAATTGGATTTAACAACAACATTAAGACTATCATAGCCTACAAAACCATCATCGGTTTTTACTTTCAATCTATATTGCTGAGTTGTTATAGGAGAGACTTCGACAGTTTGTTCATCCATTACAGTATCACATTGAGTATCTATCCACATATAAGAGACTTGTTGACCTGCATTCTCCGCCGAAAGAGTTGCTGTTTCTCCCAAAGCTATTATTTGATCCTCTCCTGCATTTACACAGATTCCTGACGGCGTTTCTGACCTACTTATCAAGTATTGTTCACCACCTACAATACAGCCTTTTTCCAAATCTTTTAATGATATATTGTATTTGAAGTTTTGCTTTTCAATTTCTTTATTATCCAATAAAAATTCTACACTTAAGCCTAACAGATTCATCTTTTGAGGTTCCAAAACCAGATTGCTTATACTTGCACTATCTTTTCTTATCACAAATGAATAATCTCTGTCTTTGCATACTTCTATTCCGTATGTAAGCGTCCAATTATCAAGAATCATTTTATATAGATCTTCATCAACAGTAATAATTATCTCTGCAACTTGGTTCAGTAACGGGTATGTCTCATCTTTTGGACTTCCAAATATTATTTCTCCTTTGAACGCATCGTGTTTCCAATTTGTTGCACTTACATATGCAGGTTCTTTGCGATTTTCACTATTGATAACTGTTACATTCTTCCATGCCACATTGTTATTATTTCTGACGAATTTATCCAAATCTCCGCCACAATCTTCATCGGTTAATGGATCTATTTCTGAGTTCATTACAGCAAGAAGACAAAAATGCCAATTTTCAGGTAGATCGGCATAATCTTCTATTCTTGGAACTTGCCATTCAAAACAATAAATGCGATCCATTCCTGCAATAAAACCATTATAATAAGGGATGAGCGTATTTATAAGAGGTTTGAAGCCAATGAACCCACCTAATGAAATATTATTTATCTCACCTCCTTGCCAAGGCTCCGGCCATGACAATCCAATGCCTGCTTTTGCCCAAAAGAGTGCAATTTCTCCATCGTCATTATTCGATTTATAGGAGGCATAACCATTATTGCGAACTTTAACATACACATATACAGTCTGCCCTGAAATAGGATTTTGATGTTCAAACTGAGTAAATCCATCCTCTTGTAACCTGATGTAAATATCATTACTTTGATAAGGATATTCGGAAACCGTATTCGGCTCTTTTCCATTGTCCTCTGGAGAATCTTGTATTATTAAATCTACACCATCTTTATTACACATGGTTAGGACTTCTGGAAAGTAGGGATTATTAGATACTTGAAAAGGATCATCTAAGTTGTCATTGTCTCTCGCAAAGACGAAAGCTTCTCGCATACTGATTTCTCCATCATTATTCAAATCTGCATTCACTAACGTTCCATATGGATTACGACCATTAATCGCAGAAGTAAATAGATATACAAACATGTCATAAGGAAGTCCTTGATAGTTATATGATGGCTTGTTATGTGGAACTGCAAAAGTAGATACCCTGTTTTCTCGCATATTTAACCAACCAGAGAATCCCCCTGCAAAACATTGCCCCATGACGGTATTTATAATACATTGCTCACTTATCTTGTTCACCTCTGTTGCAAAATCTCTCGCAGAAATTCTTTCACCCCATAGACATAAATAAGATTCGTTATTAATCGTATCTCCGTGATCAATAGTGTAAATAAATAGATTATCTCCAGCTCTTATTTTCTCAGATAGTTCATCAAATACTAATGAAATGTTCTGTTTAGTTGCAGCATATTTTATATCATCAATACCATCTTGATCCAAATCCAAAGGAGAGGAGATGATAGTTGTTGAATTTATCATTAAATCTGCTCCTGAATCTGTACCATCTGACATTAAAACATATATATTCGATTTTTTATATCCGTAAGTATGTACTAATGTATTATAAATGAATGAGCAATCGTTCCAATATCTTAGATGATTATTTGCAGGATTCATACCTCCACTTATAATCACGGCATATTGACTTTCACTATTATCACATTGCATCCTTCCATAAACACCTTTTATGTTTTCAGGATACATAATCTCAGAATTGTATTTTATAGACGTTTCTCTGATAATGTCGTATTTTTCCAAATCAGGAGGCATGCTTGCGTGAATACTTGTTATATCCCCACTTGCAGAGTTAACCAAAAGATATCGACAACTATGCCCCCAACTATTATAAGGGGCTTCATCAACAAAAAACACATAAGAACAACTCTCAACTGTTATTATGGTATCGAAAACCGAGAGAATGTTCTCACCTGTATTGACAATGCTGTTATGTCGATAAATCTGATACGTATCATAGATACTGTCAGAATACATTCGTAGGATCAAATTATTCGCATCTTGCAACGCTAGCTGTTGCGCATTTACTCTTATACAAATCAGCATTACTCCAACAAAAAACCATTGGAGAAATTTGCTCTTTCTTTGAAGTTTCATCGTATTAT
>CAZSFV010000002.1:0-93451 GCA_964606345.1 uncultured Bacteroidaceae bacterium
AGACCTTTTCGCTGTCCGCCAACGAGGGAAAACAGGCCGTCGCAAAGGACATTGACTTGGCGAACATAGAGGTTGGCAGCAGCCTTGTGCTGCATAACATATTCTTCGACAACAACAGCAGCGATTTGTTGGCAGAGTCCTTTGTGGAATTAAACACATTGGCAGAGCTTTTGAAGAACAATCCGAATTTAAGGGTGGAAATAGGCGGACATACCGACAATGTGGGCGATGAAAACTATAACCTGCAACTTTCGCAAAAGCGTGCGGAGGCGGTGAAACGCTACCTCGTGGAAAAGGGAACAGCCGCAGAGAGACTCTCTTGCAAGGGTTACGGCTTTTCGAAACCGATAACGGACAACTCTTCGGACGAATTGAGAGCATTGAACAGAAGAACCGAAATAAAGATAACGGGTAAATGAGAGAGAAGATAAGGAATTTGGACGAGTTTGACTTGCTTTCGTTGTTCGGGGTGAACGAAAGGAATTTGAAGTTCTTGGAAATATTGTTTCCCGAGGTCGTCTTGATACAACGGAACAAGAAACTGATAGTCCGTGGCGAGAATGCGGCAATAGAGGAGTTTGATACGTTTTTCGATGAACTGCTCAAACGCTTCCGCTCCGAAAAAGAGATGGACGAGAACATGATAATGCAGGTGAAAACGGGCTGCAAGATTTTGCCGGAAGAGGAAACCGACACATTGGTTTACGGACAAAGCGGGTTGAAGATACGGGCAAGAACGGAGAACCAGCGTAAGATGGTCGAACAAATAGGCAAAACGGACATGCTTTTTGCGATAGGTCCTGCGGGAAGCGGCAAAACATACACGGCAGTGGCTTTGGCGGTGCGTGCCTTGAAGGCAAAGCAGGTTCAGAGGATTGTTTTGACGCGTCCTGCCGTTGAAGCAGGTGAAAACATCGGCTTTTTGCCGGGAGACATGAAAGACAAGCTTGACCCCTATCTGCAACCGCTTTACGACGCTCTGCGAGACATGCTCTCAAGACAGCGTTTGGAAAAACTGATAGAGACAGGCGTCATAGAGATTGCCCCATTGGCATTCATGAGAGGCAGAACGCTCGACAAGGCTTTTGTGATTTTGGACGAGGCACAGAACGCCACAATGCCGCAGTTGAAGATGTTCTTGACGCGAATGGGCAAAAGCTCCAAGTTTGTCATAACCGGAGACTGCACACAGGTGGACTTGCCGAAAAATCAAAGCTCCGGATTGCTCCCCGTGATAGAAAAATTGCGGCATATAAAGGAAATATCGATTGTAACGCTCGAGGCATGCGACATTGTACGCCATCCGATAGTGTCGAAGATTGTTCAAGCCTTGGATTAAGCATAAAGAAATGAAAAAGGGGCTGTTTGCATTGTGTTTTACACTGTTTGCATTGTGCGGTTTCGCCCAATCCCAGCTGCGTTTTGAACAAAACAAAGGACAATGGGACGAAAAGGTTTTGTTTATGGCGAGATTGGGTAACGGCTGTGTGTTTGCAAGGGAAGACGGCTTGCTTTTCGTCTACTCTTCGCCGCATTCGCACAACCATGAACCTGCGAAAAGCGATTCTTTGCATAACATGAAGCACGCTTTTCTTTTGCAACCGGAGGGAATGACCAAAAGCCGCCCGTCGGCTTCGGAGCAAATGCAGGGATACAGCAACTATTTCATGGGAAACGACCAATCGAAGTGGCAAAGCAAAGTGCCTGCTTACGCCGTTCTCGTTTATGAAAATGTTTATGAGGGCGTGGACTGGCGAATTTGCAGCGAAAACGGAGCTTTCAAGCATGAGTTCATCGTTCACAAAGGTGCCAATCCCGAAAAAGTGAAACTGATTTACGAAGGTATAGATAAAATGGAGATAGTCGGCGAAGAGCTGATATTGACTCTTGCCATGGGAGAATTGACAGAGCAAAAGCCTTATGCGTATCAGGTTTATGACGGAGAGAAACGGCAAGTCGAAGCGGCATTCAGAAGAACCGACAAAGGGATTGGCTACGAAATAGGGACGTATGACAGGGAAAGAGACTTGATAATAGACCCTTCTTTGATTTTTTCGACCTATTCGGGTTCTGTTGCCGACAACTGGGGATTCACAGCAACCTATGATGCCTACGGAAACCTTTATTCGGGTTCTATTGTGAACAGTTTAGGCTATCCGACCACCACGGGGGCGTTCTGCGACAGCTTCGGCGGAGTGTGGGACTGTGCAATCAGCAAATTTTCAGCCGATGGCAGGCAGTTGATTTACTCTACCTATTTCGGAGGACGGTACAGCGATATGCCGCACAGCATGATTGTTGACGGCAGCAACGAGTTGGTGGTGTTCGGCACAACGGGCAGTCATGACTTTCCCACAACCGACGGGGCGTTTCAAAGATTCTTTGCCGGCGGAACGGCTGTTTCGTATGACGGTTCGGTGCATTTTCCGCAGGGTGTGGATATTTATGTCAGCCGTTTCTCCTCAGACGGAACGCAGTTGAAGGCTTCTACATATGTTGGCGGTAGTGCAAACGACGGATTGAACTATCGGGAGCGTTATAACAGCAATACACTTACGGCATATCTCGGAAACGATTCTCTGTATGCCAACTACGGGGACGGGGCAAGGGGTGAGCTTGTAACAGATGACCGAAACAACGTCTACGTCGGCTCGTCCACTTTTTCTTCCGACTTTCCGATTGTGAACGCTTTTCAATCCCAAATGGGCGGAGGACAGGACGGCGTGGTCTTTAAGTTAGATTACACTCTTGGTACGCTGTTGTTCTCCTCTTATATAGGCGGCAGCGAAGATGATGCGGTATTCAGCATAGATACGGACAAGAGCTATCGGCTTTATGTTACCGGAGGAACGGTGTCGACAGACTTTCCGACTACTCCAAATGCCTACAACACTTCTCATAACGGCGGAACGACAGATGCGTTTCTTGCATTGATTTCGTACGATGGCTCACAGCTGCTGGCCGCGAGCTGTTTCGGTTCGGATAGTTTTGATTTGTCCTATTTTGTACGAACAGACCGCAACGGCTGTCCCCATATTTTCGGACAGACAAAGGCAAGCGGCAGCACGCTTGTACACAATGCTCAATACAGCATACCAAACAGCGGTCAGTTTATAGCCAAATTCACTCCTTCTGTCGACAGTTTGATTTTCAGCACCGTCTTCGGAACGGGCGATAACAGCATAAACATATCGCCATCGGGCTTTGCCGTTGATGTTTGCGGCAGAATCTATGCTGCCGGTTGGGGAAGGTATTTCAAGAATTTGCCGAATCTGCCTGCCGTTTTCGGCACTATGAATATGCAAACAACGCCCGATGCCACTCAATCGCAGACCGACGGGCAGGATTTCTATATCTTGGCTGTTTCGTCCGATGCTTCAAGCTTGGATTACGCCACTTTCTTCGGTGAGACGACCAACAACACGGCTACCGGCAGGGATCACGTCGACGGAGGCACAAGTCGCTTCGACAGGTATGGCAGTTTGTATCAGTCTGTCTGTGCAAGCTGTGGCGGCAGCAACGATTTTCCTGTTTATCCCGATGATGCGTGGAGCTCGACCAACGGTTCGACCAACTGCAATGCCGTTGCTTTTAAGTATAATGTTCATTCCGACTACGCTGTTGCCGAGTTCGATTTGCCGGAGTTCGTTTGCTTTCCCGACACTCTGCGTTTGGTGAACCTCGGACGGGGTGATGATTTTATGTGGCTTTTCGGCGACGGGACTTCTTCAACGGAAATTGCTCCGGAACATGTTTATGCTCACAGCGGAATATATGACATCAGTCTGATTGCTTATAAGCATGGTGCTTGTTGGAGTTCCGATACAATAACAAAGCGTATTGTGCTTTTGGATTCGCATACCGACACTTTGGAGAGCGTGATTACCTGCCCGGGAGACTTGGTTCAAATCGGTATAGACAACTATCCGCAAACGGAGGTGAGCTATTTGTGGCAACCTGCAAGCGGTTTGAGCAGTGCTGTTGTGCCAAATCCTTATGCTTCTGTGCAGAACAGTGCAACATACAGGCTTATCATTTCAACGCCTCAGTGTTCCGACACTCTTGTTCAAAGGGTGGAGATAGAGGAATTATCTTTGACGCTTCCGGATACGGTGAACTATTGCAGCCTTCCTTATGAATTGCATCTTCCGGACGATGTTCCTGCAAATTATCTTGTCTGTACGTCGTTCCGAAGGGATTTTTCCGACAGCGTTAATGCCCGTGGTAATGTTGTGGTGATTGATACGGCTTGTTCGTCTTGGCTTTTTATTCGTTTCAGAAGAGGCAACTGTTTCGGCGAAGACAGCATTTTCATGAATTATGACGGCGGTTTTCTGCAAGTGAACACGCATGATGTGCGTTGCAACAGCGATGATGATGGTTATGTGGTTGCTTCGGCAAGCGGTTTTACGCCGCCTCTTTTCTTTCAATGGAGCAACGGTTTGAGCGGAACGGCTTTGGATTCCATCGGAGGGCTTGCCGTGGGGGATTACAGCCTCACCGTAATCGATGCAAACGCTTGTTCGGTGAGTGTAGATTTTGCAATTCATTCTCCCGACGACTTGATTGCCGAGGCTGAACACTCCGACAATCATTGCCAAAACGAGTGCGGGGCTTTAATTTCGCTTAATCCCTCCGGCGGTGTGCCGCCTTATGATATTGTATGGAACAACGGAGCGGTTGGAACGGAGCTTGCCAATCTTTGCAGCGGCGATTATGTTTATACCCTTACCGATGCGCAGGGTTGCGTATTCACCGATACAGTAAGGATTGCGGACATGGATACGCTGCGGCTCTCTCTTGCGGCAACGGAAAATAATTGCCCTGAGGGTTGTGGGGCGACAATCTCTTCTTTTGCCTCGGGCGGCAGTCAGCCTTATGCTTATCTTTGGTCGACAGGGGCTACGGATCGCAATTTGAGCGATGTCTGTTGCGGCGAGTATGTTTTGGAGATGACCGATGCCAATAATTGCCGAACTCAAAGCTCAATCACGGTTACCCATACCGATGCGTTCGAGAATTTTTCTGCAAGTGCGACCCCCGAGAGGGTGTTCGACGGTCAGCAGGTGAGGCTTTACTCCTCTCCCATTGCAGGAATGTTTTACACTTGGTCGCCTGCCGAGAATCTTACTTCGCCTCATTCTTCGTCAAGCATGGCAACCATGTACCAAAGCACGCTTTTCCACGTTACCGTCAGCGACGGGCATGGTTGCAAGGCTGAGGACAGTGTGCTTGTGGAGGTTGAGGTGATAAATTGCGGCAGACCCGACATATATGTGCCTAACATATTCACTCCCAACGGCGACGGGAAGAACGATGTTCTTTTTGTTGTTGGCGAAAAGATAGAGAGTTTCAGCTTTGAGGTGTTTGACCGTTGGGGCGAGAGGGTGTTTGCAACCTCCGATTTGCGAGAGGGCTGGGACGGAACATACAAAGGCAGACAATGCGATGCCGCCGTATATTTTTACAGCTTGGAAGTACGTTGTCTCGGCGGCAAGAGGTACAAAGAAGGCGGCGATATAACACTTATCAGATAAAGACATGGCAAACAAAAGCAAGTACTACGTAGTTTGGAAAGGCAGAAAGCAAGGTATATTCGATAACTGGAACGACTGCAAGCAGTCCGTATTCGGATATGAGGGTGCAAAATACAAATCCTTTGACACTCTGATGCAGGCAAAGGAGGCTTTCGTTCAGTCTCCCGATAAATTCATTTACCGAAAACAGGCAACGCCAAAGGTCAGGCAGACTTCACTGACCTCCTACCTGCCCATAACCGACAGCATTGCCACAGATGCTGCATGCAGCGGCAACCCGGGGGTGATGGAGTACAGGGGTGTTTACGTAAAAACGGGAAAGACCATATTCTACTACAAACACCCGCACGGCACCAACAACATAGGAGAATTTCTCGGCATAGTTCACGGCTTGTCGTACCTGAAACGCCACGGGTGTTCTCAACCGCTTTACACCGATAGCGTCAACGCCATTAAATGGGTGGAGCAGAAAAAATGCAAAACCAAGATGGAGTGCAACGAAAAGAACAAAGACCTCTTCGAACTCATTGCACGGGCTGAAAAATGGTTGCGAGAAAATACTTATACCACCGAAATAATAAAGTGGGACACCCAAAGCTGGGGCGAAATACCGGCAGATTTCGGACGTAAATAAGAAAACGTTTCCCAATAGAGGGAACAGCCGCTCTATGCTCCCTCTTTTCGGAAAATGTTTCTACTTTTCGAAATCCAAGAACTTCTTTTTGAAGTCATCTTCTATCGGAGCGGAGGCATTGGTGCTTCTGTCAAAACCCGAAAGAATTGTTCTGCACGTGCCTTTCACCACCCCCTTGGAGTTAATCAGCCTTTGGTTCATGGTCATTGACCTGTTTCCGAACTTTACCAACTTGCTTTCCACAAACACTTCCTCACCCTGCACAATCGGAGAGAAGAAATTATTCTCCGTATGAACAATAACCACAACCACCTTGCTCCAATCCAACTCTCGCCCCATCACCCTTTCGAAATAATCTATTCTGCCCAAGTCATAGTACTGCGATTGAAAACTGTTGTTCACATGGTTCAGAGCGTCCAAGTCGCTGAACCGTATTTGCACCCTCAACGAGGCTTTGTAAGAATCCTTTTCCGGCGCTGTCAATTCCTCTGTCATCGATTCAAATTTTCTGCAAAGATAATCAATTCGCCGCATTTCCGCCTTCACCACGGCTCAATCGGCGAGCTTCTGCTCCGACAAACCTGCACGATAGTCTTTTCGTAAGCCAATCGCCTTGTTGCATCTAAACGGAAAAACATTCATCAAAAAACGAATCACCGTCCTGCGAAAATGAATCGGCGAAAGAATTTTTTGAATCGGCGATTCAGCAAAATGAATCGCCGATTCGTCAAAAGTGAATCGGCGTTACATTTTCAGCAAAACAACATTCCGAATATCATTGAGTTCAATGAAACGACCTATTTTTTGCGTAATGGCATTATTCTATGGTGGATTGAGGCATTCACAGACAAGAAGACAAAGCTGAAGAGGCTGAATAATTGTCTGTTAGGACTATGCATAATTCAAATAGCCGCAATGACCGGAACTATTTGCGTACAAAATAAATATATTCCAAGAAATATGCGTAACTTTGCGGAGTAAATTTCACGATATAAAAATGTACTTCTATCGAAAATATATGACAATTGAGAAAACTCTTGGATTTGTATTCCTAATCTTGCTTTCGATTGTTGGGCAGGCACAAGATACGATTCTTATGGGTGTATCGGGACACAAAGATACTGTTTCGGATTACTGCATATTGTTCGATGACGGTGGAAGTTTGGGTCCGTATTCCTCAAGGGTTAATGCTTCATACACCATCAAAGCCGCAAACCCAAATTACAGGGCAAAAGTATTGGTGAAATCACGTCTTAATAACTATAATTGCCATCTTGCATCTTTGAAGCTTTTTTCGGGAGACTATAACCCTTCGTCAAGCTATTCATTTTACGAAACTTGTTATAACAGTTACCATTTGACTTATGTCGATAGCGATGAAATTACTGTTACCTTTACCGCCGATGATGACAATCCTACTGATGGTTTCGAAGTTATAGTACAATTTTGTGATTGCACTCCGCCTTCAAACGTTTCTTATGAATACCTTGATTCCACAAGTCTCGTTCTCCGTTGGGAAGCAAACGGTTATTCGAACTTTGTTGTAGATTACGTTATTCAAAGCTATGGAGATCCATCATACTTGCTCGCTTCGCCATACGAACAACACCATTTCATTAACACTAATGCCGATTCAGTAATAATCAGCGGCTTGTATCCTTGGGCTTGTATCAATTACAATATTTACGGAGACTGCAACGGGGTACCTATGTGCGGAAATTTGGGGTACACGACCCCACCATGTACCGAGATACGACCTGAAAATGTGCGTGTAACAACAGATATAGATTCCATTTACTTTGAGTGGGACTCGATTCCGGGAGTTGTTTGGTGGGAAAGAGTCTCTTGGAGTCAGTGGATGCAAATCAGTCAAAATCATTGTTCGGTCGAAAAGCATTGCAACGATTATACGTACATAGATATTACGGGAACCGGTCAGTCCGAACCAAGGGGCTGCGATTACTATTCTTACTATAATTATTTCGGTTGTCCGGATATATCGCCTTACATAAGGCAGGTGTCTCCCAATTCCGTAACGATTTGGTGGGAAGACATAGATACGATAGACCGCTATGTTGTCGGATACCACAAAAACGGCAGTCCGAACGTGATTCTTGTGGATACGGTTGCACGAGGTGTTCAAGAGTACACATTTAGCGACCTTGTGGAAGCTACGGAATACACTTTCTACATTTACACAATGTGTGATGAGTGCGGAATGTCTGCCGGAAGAAGTATTACGCAAAAGACTTCTGTTGATTTGTGCATCGACTACGCCAACCTTATTTCATTGGATACTTATCTCACTTGGGGAGATTATCATAATCCGTACCAAGACACAGGCTATAACAATTATCGGTGGAACGGAACGAACGATTACTTTTTGGGTTCGGACAGACACTTTGTCAATGTGGACACCAATTCCTACGACGAACGAACAAATTATCAATTAAGAAAAGTTCCATCGGGGTATAAAGCCTCCATAAGGCTCGGAGATGACAATATAGGGGCGCAAGCCGAAAGTATAGCATACGAATACACGGTTGATTCGACCGAATACGACATGCTGATTTTGAAATACGCCGTGGTACTCCAAGACCCTGACCATAATATTACCAATCAACCCCGTTTCACCCTCGAAATACTTGACGAGAACAATCAACAAATTGATTCCACTTGCGGCTTTGCCGATTTCTATGCAAGCGGAAACTTGGGTTGGAACGAAGTATCGGGCAACGGAACAAATACTCTTTGGAAAGATTGGACAACAATAGGCATTGACATTGCTCCTTACCACGGGCAAACGATACGCATACGCCTCACAACATACGATTGCGAAGAAGGGGGACACTTCGGTTACGCTTACTTCACTCTGAACTGCGATCATAAAAGAATTTATTTGGTTAACCGATGCGATGCAACCGACAGCATTCACCTGCAAGCTCCTTTGGGCTTCGATTACAAGTGGTACAAAGAGAGCGATGGCACTTTGCTGTCGACGGACTATGACATAATCGTTCCGATAGACAGCAATAACTACTATTGTTTGGCTTCGTTCATAGGAAAACCCGAGTGTAATTTTACGGTTTCAACTGTTTCCATCAATATACAGCCGCATTCTGCCATGGCTTACCGAATAGACACTTGCGAAAGCAAGGTTCATTTTGAGAACAAAAGCTATTTGGATTTCGACACAACATACAATGCTTTCACAAGGCAGATGGTTGACTCTATATTTTGGGTGTTTGACGACGGAACAATATCGGAAGAGGATACTCTCATAAAATATTACCCTCAAAACGGTATTTACAATGTTAAGTTGATTTCTTTGCTTTCGGATTCCTACTGTTCGGATACTCTAAACATTCCGATAAAAATAGATTTCAATTTTGCAAAAATCATTGCTCCCGATACGGTATGCCAAGGTGATACGGTAATATTGAAAGCAGGGCTTTTCAGTGAATTTGATTCCCCGAATGCAAGTTACATGTGGAGTACACAGGAAAGCACCGACAGCATCACTGTTGTTGCACGGCAGACTACTGAATACACATTGAGCGTTAAAGACGGCGATGCTTGCAGGGGACGAGATAAAAAGACTATTGCGGTAAACCCGTCTTATTATGATACGATTTTCCATTCCATCTGCGACAACCAAACCTATACAGATGAACATTTTTCCGCTGACAGTACCGGCATCTACACATGGAGCAGACAAACATACAGAGGTTGCGACAGCTTGATTACCCTTTCACTGACGGTATACCCAACTTATGACACACTAATTCTTGATACTATCTGTTTTGGTGAACAATATGACCTGAATGGTTTTCATGAAACGGAAAGCGGAACGTATGTTCTCAATTTGCACAGCATTTATGGTTGCGACAGCATAGTAAGACTGAGCCTGCATGTACTGCCTTCCCATGCTTTCAACATAAATGCAGAAATATGCGACGATGAAACCTATTCCTTGTATGATTTCTCGGAAAACGAAACCGGTACTTATGTGCATTCGCTAAAAAATATTTATGGATGCGACAGCATAATGACGCTCAACTTGAAGGTCAATCCTACTTATGAGTATACCATATCGGCAGAAATATGCGAAGGGGAAACTTATAATGAATACGACTTTTTGCAAACCGAGACAGGGGTTTACACTCGTTCTCTTTCTTCCCAACATGGGTGCGACAGCATTATACATCTCGACCTTGTCGTTAATCCGACGTTCAACGACACTATCTACTCCGAACTTTGCGGTACAGCATATGAGGATAACGGTTTCAGCGAAAACGAAAGTGGAATATACACCCAACATTTACAGACTATCAACGGTTGCGATAGTTTGGTTACATTACATCTTACGGTGTGGAAACTGTTTGTCAACACCTTGGAAGTAGAAATTTATAAAGGCGAAACATATGACAAGCATGGATTTTCGGAGAATGAAACAGGAGAATACGATATGATTTATAGCGATCTTAACGGTTGCGATAGCTCCTACCATTTGAATTTACACATTATCAATCTCATGTTTCCAAATATGATAAGTGCTAACGGCGACGGGATAAACGATATTTTTGAAATACACGGTCTACTCGACAACAACTTCTTCTCTTATAGCGAATTGGCAATATATACAAGACACGGCAGAAGAGTATATTATCGCGAAAACATAAGAAACAGAGAAGATTTTTGGTCACCGGAAGCAACCAATACCCCATCGGGAACATACCTATACCGTTTCAAAGCAAAAGGTAAAACAAGAGATTTTGAGTTTAACGGAACCATTGAAGTTCTTCGGTAAGTTTTGAGAGACTCAATAAAACCTCTTGCAAAAAGATGGTTGCCTATTCTTTTTGGAACCATTGTTATTATTCTAAACTTGGAAAAGCGTCATGCTGCTTTCGAATTTTGACAAGAAAAAGAGAAAATTTATTACTGTCCGCTAAAAATTTTAGGTCTGTGAAAAAAAATAGGTGCTGATTCCATGCAGGAGTCAGTCCTTTTTGATTATCTTTGAGTTACCACAAAAAAAAAGCATACCCGATGGGTAAAAGTAGCAATTTATTCGGACAGCTGATAAAATCGTTTGACAGCGAAAAATAGTTAAAATAAGCCATAAACACGGCGGAGAGAAGTACGTCAAGAGCTTTGACGGCTACACCATCTGCCGACAATGCTGTACGCTGTGATACAGCGGTTCGATTCCTTGCGTGAGATATAGACATTTATGACGGTGAAGTCCGCAAACTGCATCATGTGGGTATTGACACTGTGCCTAAGTGAAACTCTCTGTCTGATGCAAATACCAAACACTCAGAGAAGTTCTTTGAAAAGGTGTATCGGAACCTGTATGACGATAACAAATACATTCTTTCACAGGACAGCCCAGCCTACGGGGCGACACTGAAGAATGGATAAAACAGCTGCGTATCATCGATTCCACAACCGAAGCACTGTTCTCCAATACCATTTTCAAGGGTGTGGAACGACATCCGAAGACGGGCAAGAAGAAAGGCGGCATCAAAGATATAGTTCCATGCGATGTATAGTTCTCATCGGCGGCGACAAACGACTCGCTTGTAATGGCTTGTCCCAAGCCATTACAAGCGAGTCGAGATGATAGCGACAATGGAGCGAGTCTGCATCAACTATGCCAAATTCGAGAAACTGACAGACCGCTACGTAATCTATGGCACCAAGATGAAGAAAAACCTCAATTATGAGGTGCTTGTGGACTTATGCATCAGAAACCACAGGGATTTATGGATTATCGGGAACAGGTTATGGTATTCCGCAAGGACAACATCAATTATATTGCACAGATAATCACATACGTAGACGACAGGAAAGGCAAGCAACCTAAACTCGTCTCATTGCAGACCAACGATTTTGACATGCCGCCGGAGATGATAGTGACGATATACCGCCGTCGGTAACAGATCAAGTTGCTTTTCAAGCAGATAAAACAGACCTTCCCTCTGAGATATTTCTATGGAGAAAATGCAAATGCCATCAAAATCCAGATTTTGGTTACGCTCATCGCAAATCTGCTGCTCTCTGCCTTGCAAAGCAAGCTAAAAAGGTGATGAAACTCCTCCGGACTGACCACAATCATGCGGATTGTGCTGATGTATTACCTAAATCTTGAAAAGTTCCTCAATCAACATGATGCGGATCTGAATATCACGCTTGCCGAAGTCTCTGAATCGCCGCCTCAAAAACCTAAAATTGACTGAGGAGGCTTATTCAAAACAAAAAGTAAGCCCAACTTATGATTTTCAAGAAATTGAACTCACTCATTTACAGTTTAGCAGACTGTAGTACTAAAAAAAACGAAGATACCTTCATTGGTAGTTGAAAACCTCTTGATTGGTCAACAAAGACGCTTTCTTGAGGCATCGAAGGTTAGTTCTTCAAAATCAGACTAATTGACCTTGATGATTGGTAGCTTTATACCTACTTTGTACATTCGCACGTACCCCCTGATGCTGTCTAAGACTGGTTCGGTTACTCTATTGAATGAAAAATGTTCTTCTTGCTCTTGGTCGGGATAGACTATCAGGCACTTTATAAGCAAGGAAGTCTCTTCATCAAGGCCAAGGAGTTTATATACCCGACTTAATCGCGCGTATCCGGCCACCTCTCTTGCGTCTTCTTTCGAAATATTCTCTCTCTTGTATCCCGGTTTGTATTTTGCGTCTATGACGTATGGGGAAGCCCAGAGTTCAGGCTTGAGCAAGTAGTCCAGCTCCTGAAAGTTGGCTTTCTCATGGTAGCGGACTTCATGCTTTCCCGTGAATACTTGCCGCAGATGATGAAAGACATACAATTCAAACAACTTGCTCATATCAATCCAAAACGGAGGAGTAGGAATGTTCTGTTTCCCTACGAAGGTGATGTCGTAGCTGTATCGTCTCAACAACAGTTGGGCAAACTTCAGTGCCTGTGCTTACTCCTTATACACAGGATTGCACTTGCAGGTTTTGATGGTTTTCACGCCAACTTCGTCGCTCACATTGTCAAAGTATGGTTTCACATAGCGAGCCTTTGCTCTCAAAGGTTCAATATCGAACACGTGCTTGTATGCTTCCAACTGCTGTAGAGAGAATGTCAGTGCCTTTTTTAGAATGCGGTTTTCTGGTGTATTGATGTCATAGACCTGATATTTGCAGACATTGTCCGTTATGTGCCCCTTAGCAAGGTTTTGCCTAACATTACGATTCACCATAAGTCGTCCTTTTGTGGTATTGTGCAAGTTGCCCTCAACAAGATGGAAATTCCTCTTCAAGCCTTTGAAGACGAGTCTATGAAGTATGTTGATGTACTCTGTTACGAGAAACACGCTCAAAACGTCACGCTGTTGTTGAACTCTAATTGACGGCTTGTTGAAATGTATCGTAACGAGATGCTGCAGATGGTCATAGTTGGCAGATTCGGAGAGAGCATCATTCAGCATACGCACATAATCCACTTCAAAACCATCATTAATCTTTGGATTGATCTGAACAGCAACCTTGCCTTGTTCCACCCACTCCATGCCTATAAAATATGACCCACGTGCAACAATATCATCATCTTTGCGGCGCAAAGACAAGCAGAGTTCTTTATCCTCACGACCTCTTCTGACAGCAAACACAATTTCTTTGCCGTTGTCCATGTAAGGGACAATGGCATTTGCATCGTCAGAAGGCAAAGGAGTGCCGTCCGCAAGCTGCTCATGAAGTTGTATGAGTATCATTGAGATGTAAGTATATGATAGAGTTCATCTATCGTTTCCTGTGCTTCGTTGGTCAATACGCCGTCACGGACGTATTCTTCAAGGAGTGGGATGATTTCAAACTCCAGCCTATTCTTCACATCGCTGTCGCCCTCCATGAGAAAGTAGCTGTGACCTATCCATACATCTTCCGGCTTGTACTCCTCACACAGCGTTTCTGCTGGGATAAGCTTTACCCTGTCGCTAAAACCACTCTCTACATACTCATCATAATTTGCCACGAACAACTTGCTTACTTTGTGGAACAGCTCTACATTGAAGCCCGCCACTTCCAATACTCTCGGCTTCGCAGTTACAAATGCGAAACGTCTTCTGATTGCGTAGTCGATTGTTTCAAGCGACCTGTCAGCAGTGTTCATTGTAGCTATCAGATATACGTTGGCCGGTATATAGAAAGGTTTCTTTGAATAGGGAAGGATAACGCTCTCGGCATTCTTCCGTCCTTTTCGTTTGTCGGTTTCAAGCAGGGTTATCAATTCTCCGAATATCTTGGACACATTGCCACGATTTATTTCGTCAATGACAATGACGTATGGCTTGGTGTTATTCGTTAAGGTTTTGGACACCTCGTATTTGTCCAATAGTGTCTTTACCTTTTCCAAAGTCATGGCATTGAGACGATAAACGGTGCCTAAGGTCATTGTTTTTCCGTCATTCATGCTGACAATGTCCTCATTTACTCCTTTGATTAACCATTTAACCCTTCGCAGACGTTTGTAGCCGTCAAACTCGTCATGCCATTCATAGTCTCCTGTGACAATGCC
The DNA here is from genome assembly GCA_964606345.1 of uncultured Bacteroidaceae bacterium. Lineage (GTDB taxonomy): Bacteria > Bacteroidota > Bacteroidia > Bacteroidales > P3 > Onthomorpha. The sequence continues at coordinate 14,722 of CAZSFV010000002.1, forward strand.
GATGGCATCGACGGTACGGCTCGAATAACAACTCATGACCACATCGCCAATCTTCATGGTGTTCATGAATGCATTGAGGATACTTCGTCCTTCTCCATCGTGGATAGACCAGTCTGTTTGCTCAGTGATATTCTCTCCATATCCATCCCATCCAATGCGGATATAACCATTTTTCATACAATCCCTTCTCACAGGATTGTCTCCTGTACCGCACAAGGACACCTTCCATATAGTGGCATCGTCTGAAATCTCAATGTCTTTCTTTATAGAAAATGGCTTGTCAGCTTCATCACAGAGTCTTTTGAATATTCCAGGTTCAATCTCGTAGCTCACATGGTTGTTTTCCACCACAGGACGCAAACCCTCAAGCCAGTCCTCATAATCCATTGATTGATGGAAGGTGGTGAACATCACTCTTCTGTCATTCTTCAACTGGTTATACTCTGCCATCAATTCTTCACGAGTGGCATTCTCTGCGTCAAACTCGGGGCTACACAGACGCACCACCAATTCGGGAACACAATATGTCTTGCCTGTCCCTGGAGCACCTTGCAATACAATGTTCTGACGCATCTTCCATAGGTTGACATAAAAATCGTACCACGAGCATTCATCGCCACCGACAACTCCGGTACTGCTGTTAAAAGCGCTCGATGACAATTCCACAAATGATTTCTCGCGTATAGTGCCATTCTTCATCTTATCCTTGATTTCATTCACTATCTTCAAATACTGTTTGTATTCTGGTACTACCATAGGGAGTTTGATACCATACTTCTGAAGCAAGTATGCTCTGTTGACGCTATCAAAAGCAAGGAAGTCATCGGGTCGAATCCAGAAAAGAGCCATCGTGATCATAGTGAGTTTAATGCCATATTGCTTGATGACAACGTTGAACATGTCTTCAATATCCTCACCTTTTATAAGTTTCTCAAATAGACTCCATAGGTTATCTATGTCTTTTTTTCCCCTCAGGTTTCTATATCCAAAGAAATAGGAACGTTGGTTGTTCAGTATGGGAATGCCCACAAAGTCTGCAGGTGCTTCACTATTTATGTTAAACAGCTTTTTGAACAGTTTCGCAGAGTTGATTCTTTTTTCTGACCTGATGCCTCTGTTGAGCAGTCCGAGAACTGAGAATGGATCCACATCTGTAAGTAAATCATCCTCACCTTTATTATCATGCAGATATCCTGCACACAACGAGTCTCTGTTCTCGTATATCAATGAGAGCAGAGAAGCACGGTCGTTGCGGTAGCTCATCAACTTTTCAGCAAACTCCTTATAAAAGGAAATCCATGTATATCTCATATTTGTTTTGGGTTGTGTTTCTTTGAATGTGTCTGAGGCTATTTCTTTCAAGCCTGTAGAAACTCAGATGACGATGCAAATTTAATGAATTTATCTTTTCTGTAGGCATTTTATCGCTACATATCATATAAAAAGAGAGGATACACCTTTGTGTTCTCCTCTCTCTTTGCCTAATTGACAATTGCTTTTAGAACTTCTTCTCTTTGATTCTGGCTTTCTTACCTGTCAAGCCTCTCAAATAGAATATTCTTGCTCTGCGAACAACGCCTCGCTTGTTTACAACTATACTTTCGATGAATGGGGAAGCGAATGGGAATATCCTTTCAACTCCTATTCCGCCGGAAATCTTTCTCACCGTAAAGGTTTCTGTTGTTCCGCTTCCGGAACGTTGGATAACCACTCCTTGGAATGTTTGAGGACGCTCCTTGTTTCCCTCTTTGATTTTGTATGTTACTGAGATTGTATCTCCTGCTTTGAATTTAGGATAGTCTTTTATCGTTGTCAAACCATCCACGTATTGCATCAATTCCGGTTTACTCATTTCTATGTCTCCTATCGTGTTTATGGTTATACATTTACTTCTTCACTTGATTAACAACTGCCTTGAAGGCTTCCGGATGATTCATCGCCAAATCAGCCAAAACTTTTCTGTTTAGAGCTATGTTGTTTTTGTGAAGCAATCCCATAAATACCGAATATGATATTTCATTCAAACGGCAGGCTGCATTGATTCTGTTTATCCACAATGCTCTGAACTCTCTTTTCTTTACTTTTCTATCTCTGTAAGCGTATGTCTGACCTTTTTCCCACTTGTTCTTGGCTACTGTCCATACGTTTTTTCCTCTGCCCCAATATCCTTTGGTGCGGTTCAAAATCTTTTTGCGTCTTGCTCTTGACGCTACTGCATTTACTGCTCTTGGCATAACTTTTTCGTTTTTTCGTATCAGCGGTTCGGCTCTGCCAAACTCTTATCTGTGCTGAATACAATGGTTAATACTACCTGTTTTTACTTTGTTTCTGTTGCTGAATCAACTAAATCAATTCCTTGATTCTTCTCTCGTCTGCACTGCTGCATATTGTTGAAGAAGCCAATATTCTTTTTCTTTTGATGGACTTCTTCGTCAAGATGTGGCTGTGATAGGCGTGCTTACGCTTGATTCTGCCTGAACCTGTTACTGCAAAACGTTTCTTTGCAGCCGATTTGGTTTTCATCTTTGGCATCTTTCTCCCTTTTAGATTTGTTTATACTATGTTTATTGACTGACAAACGCTGCTCGTTTGTCTCTTCCTTTTCTTTATTTTTTTGGAGCGATTATCATTATCATTCGCTTTCCCTCCAACTTAGGCATCATTTCCGGCTTACCATACTCCAATAAGGCTTCGGCAAACTTTAACAACTGCGTTTCGCCTTGCTCCTTATATACTATTGTCCTTCCTTTGAAGAAGACATCAACCCTCACCTTGTTGCCTTCTTGAAGGAAGCGTATGGCGTGTTTCAACTTGAAATTGAAATCATGCTCATCTGTCTGAGGACCGAGACGTATTTCCTTGATGACTATCTTCGCAGATTTAGCTTTTATCTCTTTCTGCTTTTTCTTTTGTTCGTAAAGCAACTTTTGGTAATCAACCAATTTACAGACCGGCGGATTGGCATTAGGCGAAATCTCAACCAAATCGAGTTCAGCCTCTTCTGCCATTTTCAATGCCTCTTTCAACGAGTAGATTTTTGCCTCTATCCCCTCTCCGACCACTCTCACCATCGGAGCGTCTATCTTATCGTTTATTCTGTGTTGCTCTCCTTTCTTTGGAATACCTTTACCTCTGAAAGGTCCTTGTTGTGGTGTTGCTATGACTTTTCCCTCCTATAAATTAGTTTGTACTATTCTTACTTTTATATCTTACTCCAACTCTTTTGCCACCATATTGTTCACAAGTTCGGCAAATTTCTCTGTCTTCATGCTTCCCAAATCGCCTTCCGTATGCTTACGCACAGAAACCATATCCGTCGCTTCCTCTTTTTCTCCTACTACAAGCATGAATGGTATTTTGGCTATTTCGGCATCTCTTATCTTTTTGCCTGTCTTCTCATTCCTGTTATCTATACTGCCTCGCAAATCCATGCTCTCCAATTTGGCAAGAACCTGCTTTGCATAGTCTTCATATTTCTCCGAAATCGGCAATATTATGAACTGTTCCGGTGTAAGCCATAGCGGGAACTTGCCTGCTGTATGTTCTATCAATACAGCCACAAACCTCTCCATTGAGCCAAACGGCGCTCGGTGTATCATAATTGGACGGTGTTTCTTATTGTCTGCCCCCGTATACTCCAACTGAAAACGTTCCGGCAAATTATAATCCACCTGTATAGTTCCGAGTTGCCACTTTCTGCCGATGGCATCTTTCACCATAAAATCCAGCTTGGGACCGTAGAACGCTGCTTCTCCTATTTCGCTGACTGTCTTTAATCCTCTCTCAGCCGATGCCTCAATGATGGCTCTCTCCGCTTTTTCCCACACCTCGTCTTCGCCAATGTATTTCTCTTTATTGGCAGGGTCTCGCAGCGATATTTGAGCCGTAAAATTATCGAACTTCAATGTCTTGAAAATATACAACACTATGTCTATAACCTTACAAAACTCATCTTTCAACTGCTCCGGCGTACAGAAAATATGTGCATCATCTTGTGTAAACGACCGAACTCTCGTCAAACCGTGCAACTCTCCTGATTGCTCATATCTGTACACCGTACCAAATTCTGCCAATCTTACCGGCAAGTCTTTGTACGAGTGCGGCTTTGCCTTATATATTTCTACATGATGAGGGCAGTTCATTGGTTTCAACATGTACTCTTCTCCCTCAAACGGCGTTGTTATTGTTCTGAACGAATCTCGTCCGTATTTTTGGTAGTGTCCGGAAGTCTTGTACAGATTAACATCTCCTATGTGCGGAGTTATGACCTGCTGATACCCGTACTTCTTTTGCACCTTGCGAAGAAACGACTCCAACCTCAAACGAAGTTCCGTTCCTTTCGGCAACCACAACGGAAGTCCTTGTCCCACATTCTGCGAGAAAGTAAACAACTCCAACTCTTTTCCCAACTTTCTGTGATCTCTCTTTTTCGCCTCTTCCAACAGAGCAAGATATTCATCAAGTTCTTTCTTTTTAGGGAAAGTGATTGCGTACAATCGAGTGAGCTGTTTGCGTTTTTCATCACCTCGCCAATATGCTCCTGCAAGGGAAAGAACCTTTATTGCCTTGATAGGTGAAAAATCAACCAAGTGCGGTCCGCGACAGAGGTCGATAAAATTACCACTTTCGTAGAAAGTGATTGTTCCGTCCTTCAAGTCATTTATCAACTCAACCTTATATGTCTCACCTTTATCTTCAAACCACTTCAAAGCATCGGCTTTCGACACCTCTTTTCTTGTCAACGGTATCCCTTTCTTTGCGATTTCAGCCATTTTGGCTTCAATCTTCGGAAAGTCCTCGCTCGAAAGAACTTGTTCGCCAAAGTCTATATCGTAATAAAATCCGGTTTCTATTGCCGGTCCAATGCCGAACTTCGCACCGGGATATAATTCCAAAATGGCAGAAGCGAGCAAATGGGCAGAGGTGTGCCAAAAAGTATGCTTTCCCTCTGCATCGTTCCACGTATGAAGTTTCAAAGTGCAGTTGCTGTCTATAAGCCTGTTCAACTCCACCACCTCACCATTCACCGTAGCACATAAAACATTCCTTGCAAGTCCCTCGCTTATGCTTTTCGCAACCTCCGTGGCAGTAACGGGACTCTCGAACTTCTTAATCGAACCGTCAGGCAATGTTACATTTATCATATTACGTCGTCTTTCAATCTATCAAGGCATTGTCATACCCACAAAAAACCGTGCAAAGATACGACTTTTTCTCATTTCCTTGCAACAAAGCGAGAATTATTTGAACACCACACTATTCCAAGTGAGGTATCGTACCGCCGTCGTCGTCCCTGTGATTACACGTAGGGCGACATACAAAAATCTGTGTAAATAACTTATTCAATGCCGGCACTTGATGAGCCTCTAAGATATTTCTTATCTCAAAATACTGTTCGACAGACAAATGCAGCAATTCACCTTGGCAAGCTGTTACTTTCGCCTCCAACTGCCTAACCCTGACACTGTCGCTCGTCTCTTTCATAAGCTCCTGCATCAGACACTCTTGGTTGATATGAAGAGAATCTGCAACCAAAATTGCCTTTTTCTGAAAACGTCCCTTGATTTGATTGTACAATTCCCTTTGCTTGTCGTTGAGCGACACAGTCTCACTCATATAACAACTTGAATTTTCGCACTTGGAATGTCCTTTTCCGCATTTTTCACCCCTCTGCACCAAAACCCACACATTTATACCGGTCAGTACAACGAGAATGAGTATCACAAAAATCACCGATTTCCTTTTCATTTTTCAATCTCCTCCCCTACCAAAAATTGTGGATAGTAATCAGAAAGAATATCGAAATAATTCTCCTTTGCAAAAGCCTTAAATCCTTCGCTTTCTTGCAATCCGGTCTGCATCGAAACTTCTTTATTCGATGTCAACACATTGACCATGAGCAACACTGCTGTCAACACCAAACAGAACTGCACTCCCTTTGTAACAAAAACAGGCATTCGAGATTGTTTCTCCCGCTCAATTCCTCTGCATATTCTGTCAAACATTTCGTCCGACACCGCCAACTTGTCTTTCTCTATAAATTCCTTCAGTTGCTTCATTTCAGTAACTCTCTATCTAATGATGTAATATACATTTCCATTGACTTTCTCGCCCTGTGAACCAAAACCTCCACAGAGGAAAGAGAACATTTCATTATTTCCGCTATCTCTTTTTGAGGCAATTCCTCATACATGTAAAGAACAAAAGCCGTCCTTTGTTTCTCGGGCAAAGCCGTCAAAGCCTTCTCGAAATATCCCTTATATTCATTTTCTCTCAACCGCCAGTCCGACCCTTCGCTCGTTGCATTTTCAAGCACTTTACGTTCCCTTCCGGCAAATAATCTGCGAACCTTTTGCTTTCTTATGAAATTGATGGATTTGTTCACTGCAATCCTGTAAATCCATGTTGACAGTTTTGAATTACCCCTATACGAACGTATCGAGCAGAACACCTCCACAAAAACCTCTTGAGCTATATCCTCCGCCTCGAAACGATCCCTGACCATCGCATAGCAAAGATTCAATACCTCCGATCCAAACTCATCAAACAAATCCTTGAATGCAGCACTATCCCCCGCTGCTATCCTCTCTGCCCTTGCTATATCCTGCTCCATATCAAACAATGTAGCGGGAACAAAACTCCCGTCCTGCTCCCGCCACACAAGATTCAAGACCTAAATACTATTTCTTTACTTCTTTCGAAACTTTTTCAGCCTTAGCGTCTTTTTGGTGATGCTTGCATTGACCGGAACATTTGTGATTTGCATCTTTCTTTCCGCAGCATTTATGCTCACCTGCTTTTTCCGCCTTTTTCTTGCACTCTCCTGAACATTTGTGATTTGCATCTTTCTTATCCTTGCAACACTTATGCTCCGTTTTTTGAGGTTCTTGTGCTTTCTTTACAGGCTCTTGTGCCATACTTACAGCCCCTGCAAAAGTCAAAGCAAAGGCAAATACGATTAGTTTTTTCATAACTTCAAACTGTTTTTATTGTTTCTGTTCTTTCCTTAGACGGCAAAGGTAGGCAAAACCTTACACATGGCAAAGAAAATTCCGCTTTATTTCTGCTTTTCCCCACAGAAACTCTACAAATTACTATCTTTTTACTATCTTTGCAAAATCAAACAGCGTTATTACCAATTATGTTCAAAGTATCGTTAGTGGGCTTATTCCTCGTTTTTCAGTCATGCCTCGTGCTTTTCTCTCAAAATTACGATGACAACTTTTCCAAGCCGATAGTTACCGAAAACGGAAAGTTTCGCTACTACGAACTGCCTGCCATAAAAACCACCGAAGGCGAATTGATATTTTTGGACAGAAACCTCGGAGCTTTAAGCGATGATGTCGGCTCAACCGATTCATGGGGTGATCTTTATCAGTGGGGCAGACCGACAGACGGACACGAGAAACGCTCCTCCGATACAATCCTGTGCCTATCGGATACATATGAAACCGGACATAATCGTTTCATTGTAGACGAACGAAAAGCCAACGATTGGCTAAGCAGTTCCGACGACGACCTTTGGCGGGAAGAGAACGGTCTTTCAAACCCTTGCCCATGCGGTTACAGACTGCCGACCGAAAAAGAATGGCGAGCCTTGCTCAACCTCGGATACGAAATAAAAACCACAGCAGAAGGATTTTACTATTTAAGCATAGCCGAGGGACAGTTGCTCTTACCGGCTGCCGGTTTACGAAGTGCCTATACCGGCAACCTCCTGCACATTGGCACAAGAGGTTACTATTGGGGTGCAAACAGCATAAGCCGCGGCACTTCGTCATGCATAGACTTCAATAAAGATGATATAACGACAAACATAAGCATATTCGGGTTCCGAGCCTTCGGTCGCAGTGTCCGATGCGTGAAAGAACATTAAAAACAACAAATCTGATATGTCCATACTGAAAACCATAGAAGTAAGCAAACGATACTCCTCTCACCTCGTCTTGGACAAAGTATCCATAGACGTGCAAGAGGGCGAAGTCTTCGGACTTTTGGGACCGAACGGAGCCGGCAAAACAACGCTGATACGCATGATAAATCAAATAACAGCCCCCGACAGCGGAGAAATACTCTTCCTCGACAAACCAATGACCGGCACCGATACCAAGTACATAGGATACCTTCCCGAAGAAAGAGGACTGTACAAGAAAATGAAAGTATCCGAACAAGCCATGTACCTTGCCGAGCTCAAAGGCATGAACCCTAAACAAGCCAAAGAACGCTTGGAATATTGGTTTGAGAAATTCGGCATAAGCTCATGGTGGAATAAACGCTTGGAAGAGCTTTCCAAAGGAATGGCACAAAAAATACAGTTCATCACAACCGTTCTCCACCAACCGCAACTGCTCATATTCGACGAACCCTTCAGCGGCTTTGACCCGATAAATGCAAACCTGCTGAAAAACGAAATACTATCATTGCGAGACAACGGGGCAACCATCATTTTTTCCACACACAACATGGCTTCCGTTGAAGAAATATGCGACAGAATAGTTCTGATAAACAAGTCTAAAAAAATATTGGAAGGCAAAGTCGACGAAATAAAACGCAACTTCTGCGAAAACCTTTTCGAACTTATCATTCCCACAAACGACACATTACAACTGCCCGAAGACTGCGAAATAAAAGAACAAACCACCGACGACAAAAATACAACACTCAAAATCAAAATACCGGCGGGACGAAATTCCGACCTTATCAGTTGCATAATGCAACAAACCGAATTACTTTCATACCGAGAACTCCTTCCCTCCATGAACGACATATTCATCAAAACCGTAAAAGACAATGAATAAGATAAAGATAATAATCAAAAGAGAATACCTCACAAGAGTCAGAAAAAAATCATTCATAGTAATGACCATACTCGGTCCCATCTTGATTTGTGCCTTATGGTTAGTCCCCTTTCTTTTGCAACAAACCGGAGAAACTCGAGCCGAAATCATAGTCATCGACCGAACAGCCGAACAAATAAACGACAAAACCCTCTCGATATTCAACGGCAAGTTTACATCCAACGACAAAGTCCACTTCACCTATCTCGACAACATCGACACTGCCCAAAAACTACTGAAAGACAAATCATGCGACGGTGTATTGGAAATACTTAAAACCAACGACAACCCGCCAATCAAAAGCCTTATGTATTACGGAGAGAACGAACCGGGGCTGAAAGTACAAAACGAAATAGAAAGCCAACTCACAACAATACTGAAAGACAACATTCTCCGCTACGACTACGGCATGAACGACAAGGAAATCCAATGGGTAAACAACCCCAAAATAGACTTTTACACCAAAAACATATTAACCGGCGAAAGTTCTTACAATGAAATAAAAACCGTTTTAGGAGGAGTTGGCGGATTGCTCATCTACATATTCATCTTCATGTTCGGCTCCATGGTTATGAAGAGCGTAAGCGAAGAAAAGGTCAACCGAATAGTGGAAGTCCTTGTTTCGAGCGTCAAACCCGTACAACTGCTCATGGGTAAATTGATAGCAATAGCATTGGTCGGTTTAACCCAATTCGCAATGTGGGTCGTGCTGACAGTTTGCCTGACAGGAACAATACAAGCCACCTCACCCGAAACCTTTTCTCCCAAAGTGCAAGAAGAAATAACCATCAACGAACGAATTGTAACAGTAGACAAAATCAACTCCATCGAAAACAGCCAAGTAAACGAATTAGTGCAAGGGCTTATGGCAATCAACTACCCACTCATTATACTGATGTTCATTTTCTACTTCATTGCCGGATACTTCCTTTATGCCTCCCTGTTCGGAGCCATAGGCTCCCTTATTGATGCCGACACAGACGGACAGCAGTTCACCCTGCCGGTAACCATACCCATGATAGTGGCAATAATCTGCCTGCCTTTGGTGATGGACAACCCCTCCGGCGCAGCCGCCTTTTGGCTTTCCATCATACCGTTCACCTCACCGGTGGCAATGATGGTTCGCCTGCCGTTCGGCGTTTCCGTTTGGGAACTCATACTCTCTGTGAGTCTTATGCTTGTCAGCATAGTTTTATGTATATGGTTGGCAGCAAAAATTTATCGTACCGCAATCCTGCTCTACGGGAAAAAAGTCAGCTATCGTGAGATATGGAAATGGCTCAAATACAAAGACTGAAATAACACGACATAAGGATATTCATAAACGATAATCAAAAGGAAGCAGCATATCACCCGATACACTGCTTTCTTTCGTTCTGCGCAAAACAACCGCCATTTGCGAAACACTTTATTTTGCAGCACCTGACTCAATCTTTACACGACTACATCTTAACGCCTCTTCGCTCACTTGTGTGTTTTTGCGGCATGTATATTTATTTTTATTTCCAACAACGCTAAAAGCCCTCAGCCTCAATACTTTTCAGTGCCAACGAAAGAAAACCGAAGCTAATTAAGTGCAAACAAAGTATCCATTAATCGTTTATCATCAAAACTATCTACACTAAACAACAACTGTTGCTTATCGAACGCTCCGACCTCACGAGACGCTACAAGCCGCATCTTACAGAACATGACACAAAATACCGACAGTTGACGTTGCAATATTCCTTGCTCGTCTCTGATAGCTCTTATCTTGTTTCCTAATAACATATCTTTTGAATTTTAAGTTCGACCAAAATGCTCGGTTTGTCGGTCGAATTTCGCTATAATCGGTTGCTTTTGCTATAAATTTCGTCGAAAACTTCGCTATAATTATGACGGAATCAGTCGTTTCTGCCTATTTCCAACGATAACATTGGTCGGATTTCGGTCGGATTTATGGATTTCGGTCAGTTTTCGGTCGGATTTGTTTCCATCTGACCGTTCCTATTTCAAAATCCATCTTAGTCCGATTCTATCTATTGAATTTTCTTCATTCATTTCCACTAACAATCTACCTACATAACGAAGTTTTTGCTCTTCCGTCTTATTCTGAGGAAGATATTCGTAGATGCTGTCTCTCTTGGCACCTTCCTTACCTGCGTTACTGAGATATTGAAGAACCATTTGGCGTAGTTTCTCCTTATCTAATCCTCTTGTCTTAGTGTAGGAAGGCAGCTGATGCGTGTTTTTGGCGACACTTAGGGATATGCTGTAATGCGGAGGCTCACCCTCTATCAGTCCACGTCTGAGCAAGTCTTGTGCCACATCCTCATGAATGGTTCTTCCTTTCTGCACAGCATCGAGCGAGATGCAATCCCATAGAGAAAGGGTGTCGTTTGTCTTCAGCAAGTCAGTATATCGCTTGTTGATTTCGTTGCCGTAAATGCGTACTACGACTTTCTTATTTATTTGGTCAATCTCATAGTCTGGCATGGGGAAGTGCCTGCGCCATTGCTCGTTGAACATCTTCTTGATACCACGGCTTACGGTATCAATCATGTTGAAGTCAACCATAGCCCGGCACAAACATTCATTGCGGAAATGCGTTTGAGGCTCTTCGTTTCTCAAAGCATTCTCCAATGTGCCAGGGATAAATGTACCTGCGTTGGAGTAATACAAGTAGCCTGGGTTCTCCACAAAGTTGATACGTTGCTGAAGCGTATAGTCCTGATGGGCAATGCAGTTGTGCAGTGCCTCACGAATGGTATAGTCATCATACTGCTTCATCGTATCAGGGAACAACGTACCACCAGGCATCTCACGCAACGTAAGGTTTTCTATCTTTGAGAGGATTTCATCCACTGTCAATATGAACGGAACTGTGAAATGTTCATAGTCCACAACATCCTGTTTTGCGTCTCGTCGTGTCCAAGTGACTTGTGCAACGGCCGGACGCAGTTTGAATGCCGATTCGTATTTGCCCAGCAGTATGATGGCAGCACGAGTGATGCCACCATCCCTCGTCAATCCACATTTGCCGAGGAATGTCGGAATACTCCAGCCATTCACTTCTTCAGCAGGGATACGGCTATGCACCTTCTTGAACATCATGCGAGCCTTGGCGATAGCCACTTCATCCAAATCATCTATAGTCGCATTTGGCACAATCTCTGCCGACCAGTCTTTGGCAGTATAGATAGGTTCTTCAAGTATGACAGCCATTCTTTCCTGTGTCAGTTCCACCAAAGAATCCTCTATTCGTTGCCATGCCTTCTTGTGCGCCAAAACCGGGCGACGAGGCAAATGCTTCGGAATATGGATAATCCATACTCGCTTGTTCGTGTCATCTGTAACAAACTCCTCAATGCTTAGTCCTTCAGATGACAGATAAGTGCATTGTTCCGTCAGTTTAAAAGTTGCCGATTGCGTATTGGCCGGTTGTCCATTAAAGGTCATCCTTGAAATGTCCGTCCCTACTATTTCAAGCGTCTTATCCTTGACACCAATCACCAAGTGTCCACCCTCCATATTGGCAATGGCGGACATATACGAGATGACATCGTCTTTCTCGTTACCACAGAAAGAGTTCTTCAAATTCTTGAACTCTTTCCACTCACATCGTGCATTTTCCTAATGAAGATATTGTTGTTGTAATTGCTGCTATTTCATATTACCATTACAAATATGACTTCTATAAAATGATTATATTTCTTCAGCAAATAACATTTGCTGTTCATTACCCTTTAAATTGTAATAAATTCTATTCTTTATTTTCTTTTTTCCCACTTGAGACATTTTCTCAAGATAGCGTCTCATTTTGTCATCTCTCCAATCTATGTGTAATCTGCTGATTATGTCTTTTGCGGAAATCATTTCGGCATTTTTTAGTATTGCAATTATATTTGAATCCAGAGCATCTTTTTCTAACTGTTCAGGAGTTTTTTGTTCATTCGGGCTAAGGGTTAAGACCTTGCCAAATATATCCACGGCAGATGCTCCTTTTTGGATAATGAGTCGATTCGCATTTTTCTCTTTGCCGTCAGGAAATCTGACATAGATGGGACGGTTCTTTCTTAGACCATCAAGCACACCAGCCCAGGTACCTCCTTTATCATCACTTTGAGCTACAAAAATCTCTGATGCCATACCATATACAATAGGATTACGCGCCATTGCAAATTCTACCGACCATGGTGCCTTAGGAGCAAAAGTACTCATTACCAGTATGCGTCCTTGAATAATATATTTTAGATATTGTTTGAAGCCGGAATTAAAAGTCATGATTCCTTGTGGAAGTACAATAATGCTTTTTCCATTTGCATTAACTGCTGAATCTAAAGCTTGACGATCAACTCCTTTTGCAAAACCGCTAACAACGACCTTGTTCTCTGCCACGGCTTTTCTTGCTATATTTTCGGTAAAAGCTAAAGACTTCTCACAGGCATTTCGTGATCCTACAATAGCAATGGACTCTTCATTCAACAACGATTTGTTTCCCTTTGTATAGATGACAGTGGGAGCATTAAACTTCATATTTCTTTTCAGCAGGTTAGGATACTCCTCGTGAGTTACAGGCAAAATATCATACCCTTGTGACATCAGGTCTTCCACAAGAAAGGAATTGTTTGCCAATTGAAGTCTCGCTTCTTCAAACTGAATTTTCTCAGTTTCATTCAGCCCAACAATGTCCCAATTTGAAGTATCTTCAAACAAATCTATTATAGATATTTGTGGAATGTGCTGAAAACAGTTTACATATATTTCATTTTTACGCTTTGTCCACATTTTAGGAATCAATGCAAGCGTTATCCAATATGTCAATTCTTGTTTGTTCATAATGTACCTCCTACAGTTTTTGCTATAACAATAGGAACAATATATTTTGCTCCTTTTCGTGTTAATATACTTCCTACTTCTTTTAATGTTGCTCCACTATCATATATATCATCTATCAAGAGTATTGTTTTTCCTTTAACTACATCATCCTCTATGTCAAATGCGTCCAATACATTTTCATGTTTGTTGTATGAATTTTGAAACATTTTCTGTTCTTGTGTTACACGCACTTTTTTCAGAGCATGACTTATAGGAACGCTTATTACACTTGCAAACTTCATGGCAAAGTTCTTTACAAGATCTCCGGATTTTGTTGGAGGCAAGTATAGTACTAAATCGAATTTAACATCTCCGAATTTCTTTCCAAACATAGACAAGGTCTTTTTTAACAGGAACTCTGGAAAATCCCCTCCATCCTCATATTTACTTCGATGTATAGCTGCACCTACATTAGAAGTTCCATAATAAGAGGCTGCATAGCCGTTCACCATACGTGATGCTTTTCCTATATGCTCTTTTATTATTTCTATTTCTTCACTGGTATAATCAGATGTCCTAATAATATTTTTGTATTCATTCACATCTCGTTTTATTCGTCCTGTTTTCTCTATCAATATCCTGTCAATAGAAGTAAAACAGACCCTAAAACCACATTTTTTCGTAGTCCATGAAGCAAGTTCCAAAATTGGGAAAAATGTATTTCTAAAATCCTCAAGTTTCTTGATTAACTCTGGTGGCGTAACTACGTGAATTTTCTCTAAATTTGTATTGTCGCAATTTCTATAATCCGTTTGCTCATCACTATCCAGAAAGTCGCATAGGTATTGCATTCTTGGCATATCAGTATATACATACTGTTCCATAGAATGAAGTTCCTTCAGTTTTGCTTCTCTCTGCTCCTCAAAGTATTTTGTATTTAGAACAGGGGCATTATGTTGGTATTCATATTTCTTTGTTTTGCCATAAATAACCTCCTTGATGATTCCTTGATCTATCAAATCCGCCTTAATCACTCTTACTTGCGTTTGCTTAAGATTAGCCTTCCTTAGGATTTCTCTCTCAGAAAGAAGTTCCTCTTTTAGTAATTCTATAACCTTTTGATATTTCTTTATTGAAGGGCGAGCTCCATCTATGAACGAGAGAGGAAGTACAGAGTCTGCAGGCACTTCACTTCCATTATCTTTACTTTCGTTGTAAAACAATACTATACTTGTAGGTTTTCCGTCACGTCCTGCACGCCCTATCTCTTGATAATAGTGAATCGGAGATACCGGAATTTGAGTATGTATGATAAAACGAATGTCAGGCTTGTCTATTCCCATACCTAAAGCATTAGTTGACACTACGCACCTATATTTGTTTTGCATTAGACCACTTTCTATTGACTTTCTTGTCTCTGCGTCAAGGCCTGCATTATAATCTATTGCTTTAACTCCAATAGACTGAAGCCATTTCGCATAAGTTTCAGTGTCTATACGCGTGCCTGTATATATTAAACCTGTACCATCTAATTTCTCAATGTTTTGAGCCAGCCATATCATTTTTTCATCTTCAGACAGAACCCTTATTACTTGCAGAGCAAAGTTAGATCGCACAAGGCTTCCTCTGATAGTAGTCAACTGACCTCCTATCTGCTGTTCAATATCATGTTGCACCCTTTCTGTTGCGGTAGCAGTAGTAGCCAAGACAGGCAAGTTCTTCGGAAGAACCTGTACCAAATTAATAATCCTGCGGAACGATGGTCTAAAATCATGTCCCCAAACAGAAATTGTGTGTGCTTCATCAATCACAATCATTGAAAGCTTGATGTGGCGAGTCGCTTCTATCCATTCATCATTCTCCTGCCTCTCAGGTGCTATGTATAATATCTTTATTTCATTGTTTTTAGCACGTCGGATAGCTTCTTGATTTTCCTCATGTGACTGCTCTGAATTTATATAAGCTGCAAGAATGCCTTTTTTCTCCAGTCCTCTGACTTGATCACGCATTAGAGCTATCAGAGGAGAAAAAATAACCGTAACCCCATCGAATACTGTAGCCGGGAACTGATAACACAAAGATTTACCAAATCCAGTACGTTCTATCATTAGGATTCGTTCTCCTCGAAGTATTTGTTCTACTGCCTTCCATTGTTCATCGTAGAAATGTTCTAAGCCAAATGTTCTTTTTAGCTTTTCTTCGGCAACCTTTCTTGCCATAATAATCTGCATAGGTATTTTGTTTTAGTTTTTATACCACAGAAACCATTTTCACCCCTAATCTCATCAGAAATGACAGGCGTTCAAGTGGTTAGTCTTGCACTTGAACACAAAGCTCCTGTGTCTGAAAGTTGCCCATTATACAATGCATCATCAGCCATTATTAGCTATGTGGTGTTATCTTCCAAGCTCATCATTCAGTGATTAGATATTAGATGACTTTCTTTTACAAGAAGCGTCTGTTATAACAGCAAAGGTACAGAAACTTTTCAAGACAAAAGAAGAAAACAATGCGAAACTTTCCTTGGAGCTATATTCTATCACCCACGAGGCTGTTGATAGTCATTTCTCTAATCATGCACACAGCTTATCGTTCGTGATAATCCTTGCATTTTCTTCTTTATCGGTGTTACCCCGACTTTCTACGTATAATCGTAGTTTATGACTTAGTCGACTATCAATCGCAGTGTTGTGTTTCTTATGCTGATGGTGTACACGCCGATTGGCAGTATGCCGAGGTTTATTCTTAAAGTCTCTTGACCTGCTTTAAGTGCATACTCTTTGAGTCTTCGTCCTTGAATGTCCGACAAATACACCTTTACCTCATCTTTCAAGCCTCCGACCTTCAAAATTGCGTAATCTTTTGCGGGATTCGGATACACGCTAAAATCAATGTCTTCGGTTAATGCATCATTCAAGGATGAGTTTACTGTCAAGTTGAGCGTTACAACGCTGTCACAGCCGTTCGCAGCCTGCAAGGTTTGTGTATATGTTCCTACCTCGCTCACATTGAAACCGTTATCCGTGTACACTTCTTCCTCGTTTATGCTTGCATTGATTATTGTGTCGAATATCTGATTGACGGTCAGGCAAAGCGTTATAACACTGTCGCAGCTTCCAATGGTTTGCCTCCTTTGCGTGTACGTTCCTGCCTCGCTCTCCTCGAAACCGTTGTCCGTATAAGCCTCTCCTTCGCAGATTTCGGCAATAATGCTTTCGCTGTAACCCATGCTTTCAAACACGGCAACAAATGCGGTATCACTCATGACAGATACCACACGCGGATTTTCCGTATTACCATCGTTCCAACCGATAAACCTGCCACAAACGCCCTGTACTGCCGTCAGCTCAGTACCGAATTGCCCGCAAGAATAAGCCACCTCACCAAAAGCGGTATCGTTCACCGACAAATCAAGACTATAAAGCATCGTATCCATGATATTTAGGAAGTGTCCCCATTTATTATCGCTTGCATAATCTCCCTGCGTTCCGCAAGGAACATATACCGGTATATTTCTAATCTCTGCCGGGAATGTGTTTTCGTTGCTCAATACGGGCGGATAATAAGCCTTTACAATTATAGATGACAAACCCGTGCAACCGCCAAAAGCCGAGAGTCCCTCTGTCCCATTGCCTATAAAATTCACTGTACTCGGAATGGTTAGCGTTGTCAATCCGCTGCAACCGTAAAATGCTCCGTTCTCCACCGAAACAATTCCCTCCGAAAGTTCAACCGAGGTCAAACTGCTGCAGTTGTAGAACGTGCTGTCGTTGACAAATGTAACGCCGCCGGGTATATTTACCGAGGTCAAACTACTGCACCCGTTGAAAGCACTACCTCCTATTGAGGTAACACTCTCCGGTATGCTTAGCGAGGTCAAGCTGTCGTTATCTCTTAGGAAATTGGCAGGTATATGCCGCACACTTTCGCCAATATTTACCGTTGTCAAGGCTGTGTTTGAAAAAGGAGAATGGTTCCATGAACTGAAATCAGAACAATTCACGGCATTAAAGTTAAGAGTCGTCAAGTTTTCACAACCGCTGAACGCTCCCGTTCCGATAAAAGTAACACCCTCCGGTATCGTTATTTCTGTCAAACTGCTGCAACCGCTGAACGCATTGTCTACAATCATTTCAACACTGTCAGGTATGCTTATCGATGCCAACCTGCTACAATAAAAGAAAGCATTGGCACCTATGGCATTGAGACCGGTCGGCAAAACAACCGAAGTCAATTTGCTGCAACCGGAAAATAAGCGTGGTGCAATAATGGTAACTCCGGCAGGTATTGTTACCGAAGCCAACCTGCTGCAATCCTCAAACACGGCTCCTTCAATAGAAGTAACTCCGCTGCCTATCGTTACCGATGTTAAGCTGCTGCAACCCATAAACGCTCCGTACTTGATGACAACAACGCTGTCAGGAATATTTACCGTTATCAATCTGCTGCAATTTTCGAACGATTCTGCCCCTATGTAAGTAACACCTGTGCCTATCGTTACCGAAATCAAACCGGTACAACCGCCAAACATTCTGTTCTCAATCGTATCAATCGCATTCGGAATAATGACCGAGGTCAAGGCTGCACAATTTTCAAACGCACGCTCTCCTATTGAGGTTACACTCTCCGGTATAACCACCGATTTTATGCCGCTCTCTTGAAACGCACACGTGCCGATGGAAACAACACTGTTGGGCATAACAACCGAAGACAAACCGCTGCAAGCATAAAAAGCGAACTCCTCAACAGAGGTAACCATATATGTGCTGTCTCCCCTTTGCAGACTGCTCGGAATAACCACTTCACCACTTACATAATCAAGCTCACTGATACCCTCATGCGTTACTGCCACCGTGCTGTCCGATGTAATATTGTAGTACAGCCTTTTCCCTTGATATAAATAGGAGAAATCATATGCCGTTGCTTGGAACGAAATGAGGCACATTGCCATTGCTGTCATTATCGTTCGGAATAATGATTTATCCAGCCTGTATTGTTTCATTGATGCTTCCGTTTTTGTTTATATTTGTTGCATATATGATTTGCAAAGGTATGACTTTTGCTCCTTATGAGCGATAACGACACATAAATCTTTTTCAAGCTTTTTTGCCGAAGCAAAACCTCTGCCGCAATCATGTTCGCAAAAAGGCATTTCCGACAATCGCTCATTCCATTTTTTTGCAACGAAGCAATAAACAACAAGTTACCTTCGTTTGTATGCTGTAATGTTTAACCTAAACTATAATTAGATGAAAAAATTGAGTAAATGCATTTTGGTGCTTTTGGCTATGCTCCCATTCATGTCTTGTGAGTCTGCCGGTAACAAGGTTGTTGAATTTTCAAATCTGCCTTCAAAGGCTCAAACCTTTTTGAAGACTTATTTCGCCGACAAAGCCATCGCTGTGATTCTTTGCGATGAGGGTTTGTTCGATAAGGACTATGAAGTACGTTTCGAAGACAGTTCGGAGGTTGAGTTCGATGAAAACGGTGAGTGGAAAAGCGTCGAAATGAAAAACAGACAGGCTGTACCCGATGGTATTATTCCTGCCGGAATAAAGACTTTCGTTAAAGCAAAACACCCTGCGGCTTTTGTGATTGAAATAAAAAAGGAACGCAAGGAGTACGATGTGGAGTTGAGCAACGGTGTTGATATTGTTTTCGACAAGAAAGGCAACTTCAAACGCTACGACGACTAATCCCGCTGCAATTTTGCACAAGTCAAAAGGCACGGCAATCCTTTGAATGAGTGCATAGCAAAAAAAGAGAACCCGCTTTGCTCAAATAGAACGGCAAAGCGGGTTCTCTTTTTGTCGTATTCGGGATTTATTTCTTGTTACCCTGATTGGCTACCTCGTCCATCAGTTTTTTCAATGTGGCTTCGTCGGCAAGGAATCGGTCGTTGTTCAATGTCAAATCGTCATTCAGTTCAAACAAATACGGTATTCCTGTAGGGATATTGAACTTTATTATTTCGTCGTTGCTCATCTGCTTTAGCGTTTTCACAATTCCTCTCAACGAATTGCCATGTGCAACCACCAACACGGTGTCGTTGTTCTCAAATGCTTTGAGTATGTGTTCTTTGTAGAAAGGCAACAATCTGTTTATACAGTCTTGCAGACTCTCGGTCAAGGGCAGTTCCTTTCGGTCGACGCCTGCGTATCTCTTATCCATGTATGGAGAGCGTTCGTCCTCGGGTGCGAGCTTTGGAGACTGCACATCAAAACTTCTTCTCCACAAAAGAACCTGCTCCGCTCCGAATTTCTCGGTTGCCTCCGCCTTATTCTTTCCTTGCAGGTCGCCGTACGATTTTTCATTCAACCGCCAGCTCTTCTCAACAGGAAGATAGTCCATATTCATTGCGTCCAACATGAAGTTCAATGTCTTTATCGCTCTTTTCAAATAGGAGGTGAAGCACATCTGCGGCTCTATTCCCTCTTCTTTAAGGGTTTTGCCTGCCTGCATTGCCTCTTTTATGCCCTGTTCTGTCAAATCCACGTCCGTCCAACCCGTGAACAAGTTCTTCAAATTCCATTCGCTTTGTCCGTGTCTCACTAAAATCAACTTCTTCATTTCGTTCTGATATTATGTTTTACTTCTTGTTTGTCTTCTCATCCAATTTCAGGCTTGCAATATCTGTAATCCGCCCCGTCTTGTTGCAAAATGCCGCTGCCAACACCACGATGCCTGCAAGTATGAACGGTATGCTCAATATCTGTCCCATGTTCAACACCATCGATGCCTCCCAACTTTCCTGCACTTCTTTCCAATGTTCTATTATAAGGCGTGAGGTGAATACCATCACAAGGAACAATCCGAACAATACCCCGTTCTTCGGCTTTCTTTTCGTGTGCAGATAGCAGAAAAGCAACACTGCGAAACAGAACAGGTAAGCCGTTGCTTCGTAAAGCTGTGTCGGGTGTTTGGCTGCTTGTTCGCCATTTCTCAAAAACACGAATCCCCAATCGCTGCCCGTTGCCACTCCATAGATTTCGCTGTTTGCCAAATTTCCCAAGCGTATGAATGCTCCGGCAAGGGCAACTATGATGACCAACCTGTCCAATACCCAAAACATGGGCAATTTTGTTTTACGCGAATAAAGCCATATTGCCAACAATATTCCTATCGCACCGCCGTGCGAAGCCAATCCCTGGTAACCAATGAACTGCCAACCCTCTGCCGTGCTTTTTATCGGCAGCAACATCTCTATCGGGTGAGAAAGATAGTAAGAAGGTTCATAAAAAAGACAGTGTCCAAGCCTTGCCCCTATCAACACGCCGAGAAAAACGTAAAGTGCCAAACGGTCGAGGTACGAAACAGGAACTTTTTCTTTGTTAAACACCATGGTTTTCAAAATGCAATAGCCTGCAACGAAAGCCAGAGCAAACAAAAGACTGTACCATCTCAACTCAAATGAACCGAGAGTAAAGGCAACGGGGTTCATATTCCACATGACGGCTGCAATGCTCATTTCAATAACGTATTAAGGTAAACGCCTGCAAAGGTAGTAAATTTAATCCGATTACAGCAAAAGAGCCGCCACAGGCTTGAGAAAAGAAAGAAGAGCAATCGCAGCGGGGCTTTACTCTTGGAACAGGCTGTTTGTTTGAACAAAGTTATTGGGGTTTTATTTGTAACGTGTCGAAAATAGTTGTAATTTTGTCGTCTCAACGGAGAAACACTCCTTTTTCGGCAAACAAAAACCGAATCGCCGTTCGGTCGAAATGAAACGCCGAAATAAAAAAATGAATCGGCGATTCATTTTTTTGAATCGCCGATTCATTTCGAGAGGTTTCAAAAGGTTGAAAAACAAAGCATAATAAACAAACAACATAAACAAGATGATAACAAACAATTTTGCACACCGTCACAACGGTCCACAACCTGCGGAGGTTGAAAAAATGTTGAAAGTCATCGGCGTTAAGAGCGTAGATGAGCTTATCGACAAAACCATTCCCGAAAAGATACGTTTCAAAAAACCTTTGAACCTTCCCGAGGGAATGAACGAATACGAATATTTCACGATGTTGAAACGCTTGGCGGCAAAGAACAAAATATACAATACTTATATAGGTCAAGGATACTACAACACCATCACACCGGCAGTCTTGCAACGAAACATTTTGGAGAATCCGGGTTGGTACACTTCCTACACCCCTTATCAGGCAGAAATATCGCAAGGTCGTTTGGAGACTTTGTTTACCTTCCAAACGGTTATCTGTTCGCTTACTTCAATGCCGTTGGCAAATGCATCACTGCTTGACGAGGCAACAGCGTGTGCAGAAGCCATGTTGATGTTCTACGGTTCCCGCAGTCGTACACAACAAAAAGCCAACGTATGCAAGTTTTTCGTAAGCGAGGATTTGTTCACACAGTCCATAGACGTTATCAAGACAAGAGCCTTGCCACGCGGCATTGAGGTTGTAGTGGGAAGCGAAAGCACCGTTTTGGACGACACATACTTCGGAGCAATTCTGCAATACCCTAACAGCAAAGGCGAAATAAAGGATTACGCAAAGTTCGTAACCGATGCAAAATCAAAAGGTATATTTGTGGCAGTCAGTGCCGACATAATGAGTTTGGCTCTTTTGACACCTCCGGGAGAATGGGGAGCAGACTGTGTCTGCGGTTCCACACAGAGATTCGGTTGTCCGATGAGCTTCGGCGGACCGTCGGCAGCTTACTTTGCATGCACGGAGAACTTCAAAAGAACAATGCCCGGCAGAATAATAGGCAGAACTTTGGACGCACAGGGCAACAAAGCCTTTCGTCTTGCATTGCAGACAAGAGAACAACACATCAAAAGAGAGAAAGCAACCTCCAACATCTGCACCGCACAAGCATTGGTTGCCATAATGGCAGGACAATACGCATGCTGGCACGGACAAGAAGGCATAAGAGAAATTGCACAAGACATAAACAACACCGCAGCAACCGTTGCCGCAGCGGCAGAGGCTTACGGATACAAGCAAAAGAACGAATACTATTTCGATACCATTCGTTTAACCTGCCCTGTTTCCGCAACAGAGGTATGCCGCTTGGCAGAGAAGAACGAAATGAACTTTCTGCTAATCGATAACGAAACAATAGGAATTTCGACCGACGAAACCACCGGTTGCAAAGAGGTGGAACGCATATTGAAAGTATTGGCAGAAGCAGCCGGAAAGACATATCAAGCATTCGACTGCAAGAAAGCCGACACCATACCCGGCAATTTGAAAAGACAAACGCCTTATTTGACACAAGAAATCTTCAATAAGTATCACAGCGAAACCGAAATGATGCGCTATTTGAAGAAGATGGAAGTTAAGGATTTGTCGTTGAATCGTGCCATGATACCGCTCGGCTCCTGCACAATGAAGTTGAACGCCGCCATGGAGATGATTCCTTTCACCTGGGCAGAGTTCACAAGCATTCACCCATTCGTTCCGGCAGACCAAGCGGCAGGTTACATTGAAATGATTGCCGACATGGACAAAATGCTTTCCGAAATCACCGGATTCGCAAAGATAAGCCTTCAACCGAACTCGGGAGCGGCAGGCGAGTATGCGGGATTGACCACAATCCGAAACTATCAACGAGCAAACGGTCAAGAGAACAGAACGGTATGTCTTATTCCTGCTTCGGCTCACGGCACAAACCCCGCTTCGGCAGCAATGGCAGGCATGAACATAATAGTCATCAAAACCACTGCAGACGGAGAAATAGACATAGCCGACTTGAAAGAAAAGGCTGAGGCGAACAAAGAGAACCTCTCTTGCCTCATGATAACCTATCCTTCAACCCACGGAGTGTTTGAAGAAGGCATAATCGACATTATAAACATCATTCACGAGAACGGCGGCTTGGTTTACATGGACGGAGCCAACATGAACGCTCAAATAGGTTTGACTTCACCGGGTTACATGGGTGCAGACGTTTGCCACTTGAACCTTCACAAATCGTTCGCAATGCCTCACGGCGGCGGCGGTCCGGGAGTGGGACCTATAGGAGCAACAGCCAAATTGGCAGACTACCTTCCTACGCACTCAATCGTGTCCACCGGCTCGCACAAAGGCACACCCGTTTCGGCTTCTCCTTTCGGAAGTGCAGGTCTTTTGCCGATAACCTACGGCTATTTGAAGATGTGCGGAAGAGAAGGCTTGGAACAAGCAACCAAATACGCCATACTCAACGCCAATTACATGCGTGCAAGAATTGCAACGGCATACAATATTCTTTACACAGGCAAACACGGCATGTGCGCCCACGAATTTATAATGGATTGCAACCAATTCTCATTGAGTTCGGGTGTACAATGCGGCGATATTGCAAAACGTTTGATGGACTACGGCTTCCATGCACCTACGGTTGCATTCCCCGTACACGGAACATTGATGATTGAGCCTACGGAGAGCGAACCGCTTTCGGAAATGGATCGTTTGTGCGATGCTTTGATAGAAATCCGCAAAGAAATAAAGGAAATAGAGGACGGAAAGGCAGACAAACAGAACAACGTCATAATGAACGCTCCTCACACCATGCAGGTCGTTTGTTCCGACACCTGGGACAGACCATACAGCAGGCAGAGAGCAGCATTCCCGTTGCCTTACGATGACAAGTATTGGCCAATGGCTTCAAAAGTTGACGATGCCTATGGCGACAGAAACCTTGTCGTAAGCTGGGAAGAATAAAAAAACATCATAGTTGATTATTTTTACGCAGAGAAGAAAGGATAGGCGACAACAGCTTATCCTTTCTCTTTTTGCTTTTGAGCGAAAAAAATCAGTTCTCTACATTGCAAAAAACGACTGCGGCAAGCAGCAAAGAACGAATCGTCCTTCCGCCCAAACGAATGGCTGATTCAAAAAAATGAATCGGCGAAAGAATTTTTTGAATCAGCCTTTCATTTTCTTCTTTCTGCGTTTCGCTTTTTCGGGGCTTTTGTCAAGTGCGTCCTCGGGCTATTTCGATGTTTTGGAGGTGTGGAAAAATGGAATGAATGTTATAAATTTTCTTTTGCAAGCTATAGACATGATTACAGGAGGCGGGTTTCGGAAAAAATGCTACCTTTGCAAAAGTTACCATATATGATTTAAGCACAATGAATGTATTGAAAAAGTTTTCAGATTATTTCTTCAAAGAACCGTTCTCTGCATTAAAAAACAAGAGCGGCTTGCTTAGCGGCGGTGAATGGCTTGCTTGGCGTCCGATATTCATATTTGCGATTATCTTTTCGCTGTTCGGATTGATATTCATGGCAAAAGATGCCGGCATTTCGGGTGATGAGTTTTTCCATGTCTTTCATTCAAAAGATGTAATAGACTACTACAAGACCTGTGGGGAGAACAAAGCTGCCGCAACACCGACCGAAAAGAATAACCTGCCGTATTACAGTCAGTCTCCCGATACTTTCATTCACTTGATAATAAACGCATTCAACATAGACGACTATATGCCCTATCGGCACTTGCTTTGCAATCTATTGGGCTGGTTGGGAATACTGTATGCGAGCCTTTTGGCACGCAGAATAGGCGGGTGGCGGGCTGCCGTCTTCACCTGCGTTCTGATGTTTCTTTCGCCGAGGTTCTTGGGACACTCTTTCAACAACCTGAAAGACATTCCTTTCGCCTCTGCATGCATAATGTCGATTTACTACATCGTCAAGTTTTTGGACAATCTGCCGAAAATCAAAATATCGACAGCCGTCATGCTCTGCCTTTCCATTGCTTTTGCAAGCTCGATTCGTGTCGGCGGTTTGTTGATGGTCGCTTACTTCGGTTTGTTCGCCATCATATACTATATATATAGGTGCAAGAGCTTGAAGGGTGTGTTCTTCAAAACCCTGTTATGGTCGTTGGGTATATGTATTGCGGCATACGTCCTTTGCGTACTCACGTGGCCTTACGCCTTGGAGGGACCGGTGTCCAACGTTTACGATGCTTTTACCAACATGAGCAAGTTCCAGATTGCCATAAAGCAGGTTTTTGAGGGTAAGATGCAATGGTCGGACAATCTTCCACTCTATTACTCTCCCAAGTTCATGCTGATGACAATCCCGATTATCGTTCTATTGGGATTCTTGTTGGGACTCATATTCCTGCACTATAACAGAAAGCAGTGGTTTCACTACATGGTGGTGCTTTTTACGGCTTTGTTCCCAATATGTTGGATAGTGCTTGACCGTTCCAATGTTTATGGCGGTTGGAGACACCTTTTGTTCACCTATCCCTCGATAGTGGTTTTTGCAGCTTTGGGCTTGAACAGCCTTTTGACCTTGATAAGAAACCGCTATGCACAATATGCCGTGGGACTTGCCTATTGTTTGCTCTGCGTTAACCCCATATCGCATTATATACGCAATCACCCTTATGAATACGTCTACTTCAATCAACTCTTAGGCTCGACAAAAAACGCCTACGGACAATACGAAATGGATTATTACTACCACTCCTTGCGGGAAGCGGCGGATTGGGTGAAACAGAACGCAAAAAAAGACAGTCTGACCACGGGGGACAAGATTATAGTGGCTTGTTGGCATATCCACCCTGCGAATTACTACTTCAAGAACGACACGGCTCGATTCGAAACTGCCTTTGTGCGTTGGGCAGAGCGGGGTAACTCGGATTGGGATTACGCCATAGTATGCACAACCGGCATAGAACCGGGAACGATTCAGAACGGAACCTATCCGCCAAAGAACACGGTACACGAAATCAAAGTGGACGGAGTACCCATCGCCATAGTGCTAAAACGTGAACAAAAATACGATTGGAAAGGTTTTGAAGCCTTGAAGGCAAACGATGTAGACAAGGCAAAGGACTTGTTCAACAAAGCATTGGCTGTTGAACCAACAAACGAAACGGCGGCTTTGAGCCTTGCGAACATATACTTTGCCGAATCGAAGACAGACAGCCTCAGAGCGGATCGACTTGAAAAAGCAGCCAAGCTGTTGGATACATTCATAGCAGCCAATCCGAACCACGAGACTGCCAACTGCATGAAAGCACAATACCATTTGTTGAAAGGGGAAGCGGACAAAGCAATCGTTATTTGCGACAAAGTGATTTCGGATAACTACAAGTATAGTTGGGCTTATCAGCTTGCAGCACAAGCAAAGCTGCAAACAGGAGACTTAAACGGGGCAGAGAACTATTTGGTAAAGCTGTTGAAGACAGGAAGAATAGACGATGGTCTCTACCAAATGCTGTTGCAAATTTTCAAGTATCAAGGCTTGGACGAGATAAACGCCAATGTTAAACTCTATTCACTGTTGGAAGAATATTATCTGTCCATCGGAGAAAAGAAAGGGGCAGAACAATGTACTCAGGCAATAGAAAGCCTCATGAGACAGCAATACGGAAGACAATAACCACAAAAACAAATTATATGAAACCATTGGAAATTGCAAAGAATATCTACTCTGTCGGAGTGAAAGATTGGAACGTGAGAAACTTTCACGGATACCTCACGCAAAGAGGCTCTACCTACAATTCTTATCTGATAATAGATGAAAAGGTAACGCTGATAGATACGGTCAAGGTACCTTTTTATGAAGAGTTCTTGGAAAGAATATCGCAAGTAATCGACTTGTCGAAAATAGATTATGTGATTTCGAATCACGTAGAGCAGGATCATGCGGGTTGCATGCCGAAGATAATGGCACATCTTCCCAATGCAACGGTGTTGACCACCGCAGCAGCAGAGAAAGAGCATAAGATGCACTATGATACAAGCAAATGGAAAGTTCAAACCGTCAAGACAGGGGACAGCATTTCGATAGGCAAACGTTCTTTGACGTTTTTGACTACTCCTATGGTGCATTGGCCGGACAATATGCTCACTTACTGTCCGGAAGATAAGATACTTTTTTCCAATGACGCCTTTGGGCAACACTTGGCTCTTTCGGAGAGTTTTGACGACCAGGTAAGTCTCGACCTCATTCTTGCAGAAGCAAAAAAGTATTACGCAAACATCGTAATGCCTTACTCTTCGCAAGTGGCAACTGCCTTGAATGCGGCAGCCGGTTTGGAAATAAAAATGATAGCACCGGGACATGGAATGATTTGGAGAAAGAATATTGCGGCGATATTGGAGAACTACACGAAGTGGAGCCGTGGCGATATGGAGAAAAAGGCGGTGATTGTGTTCGACAGCATGTGGCACAGCACAGAAAGCATAGCATACGCCGTCAGAAACGCCTTTGAGCAGAAGGATTACTCATTCCGCTTCTTCGATTTGAAGGCAAACCATGTTTCGGACGTGATTACAGAGTGTTTGGACGCCGAATACATTTGCGTCGGCAGCCCTACGCTGAACAAAAACATCATGCCTACGGTTGCAGCCATGCTTACATATATACAAGGGCTTATATGCAAGGGTAAGAAAGGCGTGTTGTTCGGTTCCTACGGCTGGGCGCCGCTCAATATGAAGATGATGCAAAGGTATTTTGACGAAAGCTATATAGAAACGGTTGCAAAATACAATGTGAACTTCGTACCGACGAAAGAAGACCTTGAAAAAATAACCGCAGACTTGGTATCGAAGATTTAATCGGCTGATAGAATAACTTCAAGACAAAAAGCAGTCGGCAAACACCGCACAAGGGTTTTGCCGACTGCTTCTTTATATTTAAGCGAAACGAACACACGGATAGATGAACAGGCTATGCCGATTTGTCAAAGTTCGCTTTTGATGGCTTTTTCCACCTCCAAAGGGAACAAAGCATTGTACCCTTGATGCGAAAAGCATATCTTGCCTTTCTTGTCGACTATAAATATAGTCGGATAGGAGTAAACCAAGTATATTTCTTCCAACGTCTTCCTTTGAACGCTGCACACGTGATAGCTTAGTCTGTTTCGTTTTACGAATTTACGGAAATGCCCGTTGTCGGTATCGTCATCTATCGGATTTAACGCTATTACCTCCAAACCTTTCTCCTTATAATTCCTATAAAGCTGCTCTAAATCGGAAAGCATTTGGATACACGGCGGGCAGTTGTTGTAGTAGAAAGCAAGGATTACCACTTTGCCTTTCATGTCTTCAAGGTTCACAAGCTCGTTATTGCTGTCGGTCAGACGGAATCTTACAGCCTTATTGCCGTAAGCAAAAGAGCTTTGATCCTTCTCCTGCATTTTCCATTGCTCTTTCAGAGCCGAATACGATTTGTACTGCAAAGAGTAGGGTGATTTGTCGGAGCGGAAATCGAAATGATTGTCTGAAAACGCTGCATTGATGTCGGAACGAATAAAACTTACGTTGTAAGTCCGTTGAAGCGTATCTTCGCTTTCCTGTTTGCAGGTTTTGATTTCAGATTTCACCGCTATGGGTTGATAAGATGAGAGACTGATGGTGTAAACCTCGTGTTTGTCAATCCAATTTCCCTTATTCTTTTCTTGTTTCCTCGTTTCAATCCTACTGCATATCTCTCCGTTTATAAGGGTGTCGCTCAATAGCGAGACGGAGACGTATTCCTTTTTCTTGTCAAAGAGTTTGGATTTCATCATATAGGGGTGCAGTGCAGGCATGTCTATCTTCTGTTCAAAGACATCAATATCCTCGTTCATGTATTGCTCTGCCACCTTGCTCGAATAGTCAATCATGGTGAAGTTCCTTTGGTCGTAAAACTGCCGACAGTCCGGCAGATTGTTGTGCAACTGCATTATACTGAACTTTGGCAGATGCTGCTTTGCTTTTGTCTTTTTGAAGCTCACCTTGTGCAGATATTTATGCTTGTTTTTTTGAGTTGCAACTTCGACAACGGCTTCGTAGTAAGCCGAAGTGGTCTGTTTGGCAGCCTTGTTGCAACGAGACATTATTTCATCTGCACTTTGTGCTTGCGAAAGCATGCTTGCCAAGAGCGATGCCCCGATTATGATGATTTTTTTCATGTTTTATCTGTATTATTGCAAAAAGGGGAATCCCAAGAAAAGACTCCCCCGATGTGTTATTGCATTTTATTTCTTCTACATGCCTACTGCCGCCTGTGCTGCTGCCAATCGTGCAACCGGAACTCTGAACGGCGAGCATGAAACGTAGTTCATGCCTGTGTGGAAGAAGAACTCTACCGATGCAGGGTCGCCTCCGTGTTCTCCACAGACGCCTATTTTAAGCGAAGCCTTGGTTGAACGACCTTTTTCCACACCAAGCTTCACGAGTTGTCCCACTCCCTCTTGGTCTAAGGTCTGGAAAGGATCGGCAGGCAGGATTTTCTTTGCCTGGTATTCGTGAATGATGGCGTTAACGTCATCACGAGAGAAGCCGAAGGTCATTTGAGTCAAGTCGTTTGTGCCAAAGGAGAAGAAGTCTGCCACTTCGGCAATTTCGTCTGCCACCAAAGTTGCACGCGGTATTTCTATCATGGTGCCGTACATGTATTCGATTTTTGCATTGGCTGCCTTTTCTACCTCTGCATGTACTTTGTCGCATATTTCCTTTTGGTGCTTCAACTCAGTTACCGAAACGGTTAGCGGAATCATTATTTCCAAGTGAGGTTCAAAGCCTTCTTTTCTCAATTCTGCCTCTGCCTCAAACAGAGCTCTGAATTGCGTCTCGCTTATTTCGGGATACACAACTCCAAGTCTGACACCTCTCAATCCCATCATCGGATTCACTTCGTTCAATCCCTCAATTCTGTCCTCCAATTCGGCGGAATTGATGTTCAATTCCTTTGCAAGCAAGTCTATTTTGTCCTTTGTGTGAGGCACAAATTCGTGCAAAGGAGGGTCGATAAGGCGGAATGTAACCGGTTTCTTGTTCATGATTTTCATCGTTCCCTTAACCGATTGTTTGATATGAATATGTAGTTCGTTCAACCACTTTTTGCGTTCTTCGGTAGAGCCGGAGAGTATCATCTTCCGCAATAGAGCGAGAGGCGTTTCCGAGTTCTTTCCGTAGAACATGTGTTCTATTCTGAACAATCCTATACCTTCTGCTCCGAAGTCAAGAGCTTGTTGAGCGTCCTCGGGAGTGTCGGCATTGGTTCTCACTCCCATGGTGCGATATTTGTCTACTATCTTCATGAACTGCTGGAACAAAGGATTTTCAGTTGCGTTAATCATTGCCACAGGCTCATCGTACACAATTCCTTTGGTTCCGTTCAAGCTCAAAACATCGCCCTCTTTATATGTTTTGCCGGCTATGCTTATTGTTTTAGTCTCTGCGTTTATCTGCAAAGCATCACAGCCCACTATACAGCATTTTCCCCAGCCTCTTGCGACCAAGGCGGCGTGTGATGTCATACCTCCGCGGGCTGTAAGTATACCATTGGCTGCACGCATTCCCTCAACATCTTCCGGATTGGTCTCTTCTCTTACCAATATATTGCTTTTGCCTTCTTTTTCAAGCCTCATTGCTTCTTCGCTTGTAAGAGCTATAACGCCGACCGCCCCTCCCGGACCGGCAGGCAGACCTTTTGCGATAATCTTGTGCTTTTTCTCGTCTTCGGTATCCAAAATAGGGTGCAGCAACTCGTCAAGCTGAGCAGGGGAAACCCTTCTTATGACTTCTTTTTCGTCAATCAAGCCTTCTTTTAGCATATCCATCGCCATTGTCAAGGCGGCTACACCGGTTCTTTTGCCGACACGGCATTGCAACATGTACAATTTGCCGTCTTGAATGGTAAATTCTATGTCCAACATATCGTGGAAATTTTTCTCCAATATCTCACGAATGTTGCAAAGTTCCTTATAGGTTTCGGGCATAGCCTCCTGCATTGAATGCAAGTGCTTGTTCTGTTCGTTTTTGGTGTCGTCGTTCAACGGGTTTGGTGTTCTTATTCCGGCAACCACGTCCTCGCCTTGTGCATTGACCAACCACTCGCCATAGAAAAGGTTTTCGCCCGTTGCAGGGTTACGAGTGAAGGCAACACCCGTTGCGGAGTTGTCGCCCATATTGCCGAATACCATGGCTTGAACGTTAACCGCAGTACCCCAATCGTCAGGAATTCCTTCTATTCTTCTGTACGACACAGCTTTCTTTCCGTTCCACGACTTGAAAACGGCTTTTATTCCGCCCTCCAACTGTTTTGCCGCATTGTCAGGAAATTCAACGCCAAGGTTCTCCTTAACCGTCTTTTTAAATTCCTCTGCCAAGAACTGCAAGTCTTCGGTCGTCAATTCGGTATCGGATTTATAGGATTTGGAATGCTTGTATTCGTCCAACATGTCGTCCAACAAACGTCTGATACCCACACCCTTTGCCGGTTCCAAGCCTTCGGCTTTTTCCATAACCACGTCGGCATACATCATTATAAGACGTCTGTAAGAGTCATAAACGAAACGAGGATTGTTCGTCTTCTTTATCAATCCCGGTATGGTATCTGAGCAAAGACCTATGTTCAAGACCGTGTCCATCATTCCCGGCATGGAGCTTCTCGCTCCGGAGCGACAAGAAACCAAAAGACAATTTTCTTTGTCCCCGTACTTCATGCCCATAATTTCTTCCGTCTTTCTCATTCCCTCCCAAACTTGATCCATCAGACCCTTAGGAAGCTCGCAATTATGGTCATAATAATCGGTGCAACACTCCGTCGTGATGGTCAATCCGGCAGGAACCGGAAGTCCCAACAAACACATCTCAGCCAAATTCGCACCTTTTCCGCCCAACAAGTTTTTCATGTCAGCCTTACCTTCCGCTGTCTTTCCGCCAAAGGTATAAACATACTTCTTTGTCATTGTCTCATTCTGAAATTAGTAAATAATATATTGATATAAAACTCTTTCAATGAACATCTTTCCTCTTTCGGCAGGGTTAATCGCCCCGTTTGCCGAAAGGAGTTTGCAAAGATACCAAAAAATACGGTATCTTCGCAGCCCTTATTGCTGTTTTTTTACTTGTCTATGTTTGTCTTACGATGCTTTCTGCACTCTTGCCTCTCTGTTTGTATCGTTTGGTTTTGCCATACGAACGAAACGACCGCCGAGACAAAATTACCCGCATGCGATACCGCACTTCGAATAATACAACTCAACATAACCAAAGTTCAATGCCCTGAACAATTCTTCCTCAAAGCAGCCAAAGCCGGTCGAATGCTTTCTTGGCGGACGAGGAATAAGAATGTGAAATACTGTTTTGTGCAACGATTGTGGCGAAACGCAAAAAGAAGAAAATGAATGGCTGATTCAAAAAATTCTTTCGCCGATTCATTTTTTTGAATCAGCCATTCGTTTCGGTGGAACGGCGTTTGGGTGGAGGGTATGCAGAATTGGGGTGATTTGATTGGTTGAAAAAGGGGATTTAGGGGCGTTGCGAACGTTGGGTGTTTGAAGACAATTTGAGCATGTGGTTGCGACGGGTTGCGTCTCGGGTATGGACTGCTTTTCGCTTTCGTTCTTCTCATTCGCCTTTTTGTTATACCTTTGCAAACAAAAAGAACAATGGTATTCAAATTCAGAGCCGTCGAATTGGAGGACGTGGATTTGTTCTACGAATGGGAAAACGATATGGCAACATGGGAGGTGGGGAATACGCTCCGCCCGTTTTCGCGTTTTGCTTTGGAACAATATGTGATGCAATCGCAGAACGAGAGTTTCTATTCGGCAGGACAAATGCGGCTTATGGTCGACTTGGAAGAAGATGCCGGCGTCAGAACCATAGGTTGCGTGGATTTGTTCGACTTTGAGCCGAGAGACCTGCGATCAGGCATGGGTTTGTTCATTCGAAAAGAGGAAAGAAAAAAAGGTTACGCAAAAGGGATATTGGACTTGCTGTGGAACTATGTTGTAAAGGTGTATTCCCTCCGACAGATTTACTGCTTTGTGCCGGTCGATAACATGGCGAGCAAACGCATGTTGCTTTCGGGCGGTTTTGAACACACTGCCACATTAAAAGATTGGATATACATTGACGGAAAACCCAAAAACGTGGAGGTCTATCAACGATTAAAAACTCACCGACAATGAAAAACAGAAAAAAATTGGCAGCAATATTGATTGCTGTCGGCATTTTGCTTTTTGCAACAGGCATAAGCTCTGCACTGCTTCTCGGTGCAAAGGTCAAAAACAGCGAAACGGTGGATTTGTACATCTATCCGGCAAGTTCTTCCGAAGAAGTATTGACTCAACTACGGC
This sequence comes from uncultured Bacteroidaceae bacterium, assembly GCA_964606345.1. Taxonomy (GTDB): domain Bacteria; phylum Bacteroidota; class Bacteroidia; order Bacteroidales; family P3; genus Onthomorpha. Next base: position 48,401 of record CAZSFV010000002.1, read on the forward strand.
AAAAAGGAGTGCTGAAAAGCACCGGCGTATTTTCTTTCTTTACAAAGGTTCTTTCGGATAAGGCATCTTTCAAAAGCGGACACTACTGCATCGAAGCCGAAACGACTCAGCTCAATCTGGCAAAGCAACTTGTCCGAGGTATGCAGACGCCGGTTCGATTGGTAATAGGAAAAGTCAGAACACAAGAGGAATTTGCCGAAAAGATGGCAAAGCAACTGATGATAAGTGCGGCAGATGTGAACAATGCGATACTCAAAACAGAAGACAGTTCCAACATTTTCGACTACATAATACCGAATACTTACGAGGTTTATTGGAACATTGGGGCTGAAAAGCTGTTGCAAAGGCTGAAAAGGGAAAGCGATAAATGGTGGAGCGGCAAAACAAAGCAGCTCGAAAGGCTCGGTTTAAGCAGGCACGAGGTTGTGGTTCTTGCTTCCATTGTTGAAGAGGAGACAAACAAAAACAAGGAAAAACCAATCATTGCAGGCGTCTACATAAACAGGCTTCAGCGAGACATGCTCTTGCAGGCAGATCCCACAATCAAGTATGCGGTAGGCGATTTCAGCATAAAAAGGGTTATGTACAAGCATTTGCAGACGGACTCTCCCTACAATACATATATGCATAAGGGCTTGCCGCCCACAGCTATCTGTCTTCCTGAGCAGAGTTCACTGAATGCGGTTCTCGAATATGAGAAACACGACTATATTTTCTTCTGTGCGAAAGACGATTTTTCTGGTTATCATAATTTTGCAAGGACTTCGGCTGAGCATTATGCGAATGCGGACAAGTATCGTGCAGCTCTAAACCGTGCGGGCATAAAATAGAAAAAGGGTAAGCTACTTATATCGCACCGCTCAACCTCTTTACCTTGCTGCGTTCCCGCCCTGGGGAGATTCCGAGGGAGCTGGTCGTACAAGACTTACCCGACTGCAAAAGTACAATAAAAAAACAATTTCGCAAGGCTTTGTTTCAAAATATTTTTCGCTACTTTGGAGAATACTTTGACGGTCAAGGGCTTTACTTGTTGCAGGAGGTGGTTCCGTTTTTCAGCATATCGCTGCTTTTTTGCAGCATACAGTAGGCATAAGTCCGCATTTCTCTTGCTTTGGCTTCGTGTATTCCTATCAGATTTTGCTTTTTGGTATCGGATAAGCGGTAAAGCGTTTCCTTGCCGGAGCGTTCGTTTATGTAAAAATACTCATTGTCCAAAACTCCGAGCTTGTCATCTGCACTGAAATAGGCGTATTGCCTTTCCACTCTTTGCAAATCCACGCCCAAGGTATTGTTTTCATAATCTGTGAACAGCATAGAGAGTACGGTGGGTGCAATATCTATCTGCAAAGCAAGGCAACTGTCCTTTTGTGCCGGTATTTGAGAGGGGCAGTACAGCAGCATGGGCGTATGATGATAGGACAAAGGCATTTCGTATTTGGAACCCGGTCGGGCGTAACCGTGATCTGCCACAAGCACAAAGAGAGTGTTGGAAAACCAATCCTGCTTGCGGGCAAGCGAAATGAAGTGTCCTATTGTCCAATCGGCATATTCAACCATCTGTTGCCGCAAATCATTGCTCTTTGGTTTGAATGCTATATCTGTCGGCAGGATATAAGGACCGTGATCGCTCGATGAGAGCAGGCATGCGAAAAAGGCTTTGCTCTTATCCCTCTTATTGAGGGTTTCTATGGCTTTTTCATACATCACATGGTCGCTTACTCCGAGTGTGCTTTTGATTTCCTTTGACGGGTAGTCGCTTTGCGATATTATTTTCTGTATTTTGTTGGCATGAAGAAAGCCTGCTATGTTATCGAATTGGGCATCGTGTGTGGTAAAGTAGTAGGTTTGATACCCTCTTGCAGCCAAATTGTTCGGCAAACCGCACATTTGCGGTATCATTGTTGCTTTCATGCTGTGTTTGGAAAAGAGTGCGGGCTGGGCAAACAGTGTCGAATACAATCCGTTGTATGTATGAATGCCGGCTGTGTAGCATCTCTCGTAGCTCAACGAAGCATCTATAAGCCTGTCCAAGCATGGAGTCAATCGACTTTCTGCATTGAAATGCCCAACCTTGTCTGCGGACATGGATTCCATTATAAGCACTATCACGTTAGTGCCTTCGTGCAGTTTCAATGCCCGAGCGTTTTCTCTTTTTGCGTTCTTTTGTTTTATCCAAAGTGCGTTTGCCGTTTTGCTGTCGATGAGTTGCAGGGGCTTGTTGGCTGTTTTGCTGTGTTCTTCAATGCTTTTGAAGAGTGTAAACGAGGGATTCAAGCCGACGTAATTGAGAAAAGCGTTATCGCAATGGTATGCCGTGCCTACTCTTAGCGGACTTTTGGCTGCCAATCGTCCCCTCATTCCCACTGCACAGAGTGCTATGCATATCAAAGCAAAGGGTATGCTTTTGAACAACGATATATTTTTATTCGGAGACAGTAGCATTTTTCTGTAATACAGATTCATCAGCAACACATAAAGGAAACAAAGCACTGCAAATAAGAGTGCGAATACCAAATAAGCCGGTTCCTGCACTACCATCTTGAAAAGAAAGTCGAAGGAAGAAAAATAGGAGAATATGGTGGCGTTCAGGTGGGCGAAGAAGTAATTGAAGTAGGGTATGTCGGCGGCAGAGATCAGAAATGCAACGGAAAACACGCTGCAGGTAAAGATGTGTATTATTTTGTAATACGTTTTGTTCTCAATTTTGGCAAAGCGACCGACCAACACAGCGACTATCGGCAGGGCAAGCAGGTAGCAGCTGATGCATGTGTCGAACTGCACGCCTATTGCAAAGCTCTTCAAAAGCAGGGCATCGATTGCCACATCGTGTCCTGCCGTCATTATATATACTGCGACGAGCAGAAGTCTGAATATTCCGAAAACCACGATTGCAGTCAGGTATGCAAGAAAAATATATGCCGTTTTCATGTGTCGGTTGTTTGTTATGTTTGCTTCTGTTCTCTTTTGATTTGTGGCTTTGTTGCTTTCCTGTTACAGGGTCTGCATGCTTGCCATCTTTGCAAAGCCTCCGTTCCGAGCCATCAGCTCATCGTATGTGCCGGTCTCCACTATGCGACCCTTGTCCATGAAGACAATTTTGTCTGCCTTTGTTATGGTGGACAGTCTGTGGGCTATAATGATGCATGTTTTGCTTTTGCTCAATTCCTCTATTGCTTTGCGGACAAGTTCCTCGCTTTGGGCATCGAGAGCCGAAGTGGCTTCGTCCAACAATAGTATATCGGGATTTTTCAACAGTTCTCTTGCTATGCAGATTCGCTGTCTTTCTCCACCCGAAAGGCTCATTCCCCGGTCGGTAAGGCGTGTGTCATAAGCCTTTTCGCAATTTGTGATAAAGTCGTGTGCATTGGCTGCTCGGGCTGCCGCTTCAACCTCGCTGCGGCTTGCATCGGGTTTGGCAAAGGCTATGTTGTTGAATATGGTATCGTTGAACAATATCGCCTGTTGCCCCACATATCCTATTTTTTGCCTCAAAGAGTTTATGTTCAGGCTCTTTATGTCTTTTCCGTCTATGCTTAGCTCGCCGGAGGTGCTGTCCGCAAAACGCGGTATCAAGTCCACAAGCGTGGATTTGCCTGCCCCCGATGCTCCGACCAAGGCAACGGTTTTGCCTTTCTCTATCGTCAAGTCGATGTTATGCAGCACCTCATCGCCACCTTGCGAATAGGAAAAGCAGACTTTCTTGAAGACGATGTTCGTTTCAAAGCTCTGCAGAACTACTGCGTTTTCTTTTTCTTTTATTCTTTCGTCTGCACCGAGTATTTCGTTCACTCTCTCCGCACAAGGTTCGGCTCGTTGCAAGTTATAGAAAGCAGTGGCAACGGCTTGCAAAGGTGCAATGACACGGGCGAATATGAGCGTGAAGCCTATCAGCATTTCGGGAGCAAGCTCCCCCTTCAATACCATGTTGCCACCAAATACCACCACAAACACAAGGGCGGCTATTGCAAGAAACTCGGTCAACGGCGATGCCAATTCCCTTCTTCGCAACACTTTGACAGCCGTTTTGGTATAGGCATCATTATCTTTACAAAACTTTTTCAGCACAAAATCCTCGGCATTGAACGCCTTTATCAGTCGCAAGCCGTAAATGCTTTCTTCACAGACCGAAAGCAAGACGCCCATACGCTTTTGCGACTTGTCGGAATTGCGTTTCAGGCTCTCGCCTATCCTTTTTATCAGAAAATAGGCAAGCGGCAAAACCAGCATCGTGAGCAAAACCAACTTCCACGATATAATCACCAGGGCAACAAAGCAAAACACCACCATCAAAGGGTCTTTCACCAACATCTGCAAACTGCTCAAAACGCTCCATTCCAATTCCTCCAAATCGGAGGTAAGGCGTGAAATCAAATCCCCTTTCTTTTGGTTGGAGAAAAAGCCTACGGGCAGTATGGTTATCTTATGGTAAAGTGCCGAACGCAAATCACGCGTTATTCCGTTGCGGATTGGTGCAAGAAAATACATGCCGAGATAGCGGAAAAGGGCAGAAAAGAACACACAAACAAGGTATACCGAACTTATTGCGAACAAACAGGCGTAAACGCCGTGCGTTTCGCTGTATCTGTTTATGTGCCAAGAGACATAGTCCGAGATTACCGCCTTGTCGAATGCAAAGGCAGGGCATTGTTCCGGTGCCGAGCTAATTCCGAACAGAACGGAAATAAAAGGGATTATGACAATAAACGAAAACAAGGAAAAAAAGACATACACGGCATTCGAAAGAATATTCAAAATCACTTCTTTCTTGTATTTGGATATGCCCTTGATTACGCCGAAAACGTTTTTCATCTGAACGAATTGTGTTTCAAAAAAAGTCTTTGCAAGGCTGAGCAATCGGTCTCTTTGTTCGGTGAAAATGAATCAGCCATTCATTTTTACGAATCGCCGATTCATTTTTTTGAATCAGCCATTCATTTTCGTGGAACGCCGTTCGGTGAAAATGCTTCTTACGACGGCATTTTTTTTCTTCCCGTTTCCCAAGCCCGCCGACCTTGTCGCCTGCAAAGGTACGAAAAAGCCCACAAACACAAAGTAGCGAAGAAATTGGCAAGCGGTGTTTTCCGAAAAAGACAAGGCTCCCCGCCTCCGTCGCAATAAGGTTCGCCAAAGCGCAATGCGACAGAGTGCAACGGCAAAGCCCTACGGTTGCATGCTTTGCGGAGCAAGCACTAAAAACAATGGTAATTCGATGAAAGGAAACGATACCAAGAGGTTCGGCTGTCAATAAAGGCGTTTTTCCTTGCCAAAATTGTAGTGTCCTTCGTCCACTTCGTTCTTTTTCTTTTTGTTTCGAGGTACCGGGGTTTCCAAAGAACGCCAACGTCCTCTCTCAAAGGTCAAGCCCAACACCTTTCCGCTCGGCACGTTCAGCTGCTTGAGACCGACAACTCCGTCAGTCTTCGACTCCAATTCATCGTAGAGTATCATTTTTGAACGCTCTAATTTCTTTTCCTCCACCTCGAAAGGTTTATTCTTGCCTACACGTTTCTTTTTTGCCTTCTTTATTCCGCCGACTTCAAAATATTGACTCTCGTATTTGAGATTGAAACTGACATCGGGGGCATACTCAAAAATCATTCTCTTCAAAGCCTTCATCTTGTAGAACACCGATGCACCGAAAACAGGTCTGCCGCTGTTGTGTTTGAACGTTACCGGCTCTATCACCTTACGCTTGGAATAAATATCCTTTCCGTCCCAACCCAAAAGAGTGTAATAGGTTATGTTCTCGTATTTGGAGGTAATCAGTTCGTAATAAACGGCTCCGAACCAACAAGTGTCGGACAGCTTCTGCTCTTCGGGCGAATAGATTTCGTCGTTGCGGGCAAGCAAGGGGTAGACTTCGTACTCACCGGTGGCTTCGTTTTTTGCTTGAACAAAACCGAAATTGTCATAACTGCCCTCAGAAGAAATGATTGCCCATGTAAATACTCTGAAACGTTTGTCTTGTGAGGTCAATATGCTGATGCGGTTCAACGCATCAAAGGAATAGGAAAAACTGTTCGGCATTTCGAGGCAGTTTCCTAACTTTTCTTTGAAACGCTCATTGGCATTGAAACGCTCGTTATCGCTGTCGGCAAAAAACATTGTGTCTTGCAAATTCCTCAGTTCCTGCTCCGCATTCTGCAAAAAGACGGAATTTTGTGCGTATGCGACCATCGACAAACCGCAAAGCACTATTAAAAATGAGAGTACCCTGTTCATAATGTGCAAAAGTACGAAAAAGCAATGAGCCTGCCGAACGTAAAACAAAAAAAGAGCGAATCGCTCGACTCGCTCTTTCTATCGGATTGGTGTTTCTCTTATCGAATAACCTCTACTGACCCCTTAAACTCCACATCTCTCACAGGACCTCGACCGATGAAGCGATAGAAGTAGGTTCCTGAAGGTGTGTTGGTTGCGGCAGGGTCCCAAAACTCGGAAGCGTGCCTCAAATCCTGCACAAAGTAGATTCGCTTGCCATAACGGTTGTAGATAGCCAGCTCATTATCCGGAAAGGCTTGTCCTTCTATCAAGTTATGAATCACGAACACGTCGTTCACTCCGTCGCCGTTAGGGGTTACAACGGTAGGAAAGATAAGGTTATCGTTGATTATGGTAATGACCCTCGTGATGGTATCATGACATTCGTAAATATTGCCGCTCGGTGCTGTGTTAACGCTATAAGCATCTAAGTGAATATTATAATCACCTGCCACACTTTGACCGGATTGCGGCGTCCAGGTGTAAGAAGGATTGTCTCCAAAGACATTCTCCACATCGTAGGCATTGTTTCGGTTTGTCTGTATGGTCCAATGGTATTTGTTTGCAGCATCTTGCGGCTTTGTGAGGTTCACAATGTTGGCAGTAGGATCGGAAGCATACGGATTGGTTGGTTCCCAACCAAAATCGGCAATAGGGTGTTTGAAAACATTTATCATGGCAGGATAGAATATGGAATCCTGACAACCGAACTCCGAGGTTACCTTCAGCTTCACATCGTAAGAGCCGTAAGGGAACGTAAAAGAAGGCTCGCGAGAAGAAGATGTTTCTTCACCCACCGTCCACTCAAATGTGTTTGCATTTGTGGCAGTGTTTTTTAATTGGAACGAGAACGGCTCACAACCCTCCAACGGATAGGTGTCGGAGGTGAACGCCGCCGTTGCCGCAGGGTGAACAATCAACTTTATATCGTCTTGTCCATAACAATATATGGAACCGTTATATTCTGTAACCAATACGGTGTAAACAAGTTCGGAAGCCGAATTTTCGGGAGCCGCTGCCGTTATAACCCTTGTTGTTTCGCCCGTTGGCGACCACACATAGGTTGCCGTAGGAGTTTCGTTACCGGCATCAAGTTGCACACTCGTCATCTCGCACAAAGCAATATCATCACCCAAATTCACAACCGGAGTTTGCACAACCGTCAAAGGCGAAACAGTATCCCATTCGCAGCCAAAGTCATCTATGATTTTTACATTGAAGATGAAGTCTCCAACACTGTCGATTGGCGGAGCTATTGCGGCAGAAATATTGGAAAGTTGGTTGAAGAAAGTCGGTCCCGACCATATAACCGTGTCTATAGGCACTTGGTAGTCCCAGTTTGCAGCACTGCTCTGCCCCAATTCCAAATCCCACCAGAATACATAACCATTATCAATTGCCCAGTCATCGCAAATTCTTATCATCCACTCGCCATTCAACGGGCAACCGACCAAAGATGCAAATCCATTCAAATCCACTACCTCCGATTGCGGAACATTTTGCACAGGCGTTTGGAAATAGCCTATGGTATCCACAGTGTTTGTAGAGTCAACAGGCGATGAACCCGTACCGGTAATAACACCTCTTTGTCCGTTTAAGTACTGATTGGAGAAACAATAAGTCCAGCCAATTCCGGGAGGGTTGCAGGCAGAGTCGCACTCATCTGAACATGTCGTAGAAGAATTAGCTTGTCCTAAGTCGGCACCGCCTGCGTGGGTATTGTGCTTCAATACGGCGGACTGCCCATTAGGGCATATTATAGAGAACCCAAGGTCTCCCAAGAAAGTATGTTCAATGTTTACACAAATAGACATTATATCTTCTGCATGCCCTACAGTTGCTCCCGGTGTAAACTGATCGAATGTAACGGGAGCATCATAACAAGCGGATTGGCTGCCACTCTCGCATCTCGGTCCATCAGGAATAAACACGGTGTTCTCGTATCTTTCCTTTGCCCCTCTTCTGAAATCCAACGAGTCAACAATTATTTGACTGTTTGCTCCGTAGCCGACAACAAACCCCATCTCTGTTCCGGAACACATATCAGGCAAACGTTGCACCGTCTTAATCGGATTTGTTGCCATACGAATACGGGTATCTATGGTGTTTCTGCTCCTACAACCGCCATTGGCAGTATCTTCCACCACAAGCATCAAATCATATCCGCTCAATTCACTCCACTTATGCCCCACTTCCGTGTTATAGTTCACGGTTTTGGTCTGACCATCTCCAAAAGTCCATTCATAAACACAGCCTGCGGCATCTTGATGATAAACATTGCCGTTCTCAGGAAAAACAGGCTTGGCTACAAGCACCACAGAATCTCCAAGACAAAAGTCAACAGACTTATATCTTGATATGGAAACCGATCCATCTTCGTTTATCAAGGTATCAGCTCCGTCTCTCACGGGTCTTGCTATTCTGTTTCCGGCTTCGTCTATTCTGTAAAAAACTGAGTCCAACGCCGCTTCGGGATATTGACATAACGAAGCACACTCTATTTTCGCCTTAAATCCTGCGGCTTCATTAGAACCGTCGGTTACCAAGCGTATTGTCAAACACCCCGTAGGCATCATAAGAGACGGCATTACCGTCTGACCTTGTAATACCGACCCTTGAAAGTACGGCGTGTTGTCCGCCGTGGTCATGATGGCGGATATTGACATAACGAAGCACACTCTATTTTCGCCTTAAATCCTGCGGCTTCATTAGAACCGTCGGTTACCAAGCGTATTGTCAAACACCCCGTAGGCATCATAAGAGACGGCATTACCGTCTGACCTTGTAATACCGACCCTTGAAAGTACGGCGTGTTGTCCGCCGTGGTCATGATGGCGGCATTTATCGACGTTCCTTGGTAGATAAACACTGTGTCCGACATATCAATGTCAAATTCTTCGAATGTTAGGGAGATTCTTCCCGTGCTTCCTGTCGAAGCCGGCGGACAGATGGTTACCCAACGGTCTTGATTGGGTTCGTAATTGCCGGTCTTGGAGTTATCATACAGATAACCGCTACAGGTATTCTTTGTCTTGTTGTGATTACTGCTGTTCAAAAGAATGTCTTGTGCTTGTGCCGTTTGGGCTAATGCGAACATGAAGACACTCATCAGAAACAGTACTGTGTTTTTCTTATTCATACGAGTACGGTATTTGACTGCGAAATTAAGCATTTTACTTCTTACAGCCAAATTCTCAACGCTTTTTCTTTGTTTTTCCATGACTGCGTTCCTCTTATTGTTGTTTTTCGTCTGTGATTTGTTTTCTGTCTCGGTCGTTTCCGTTTTGCCTCAATGCAAGCCTCTTGCTTTGCAAAAGAGGACTGAAAAGGGCTTCTGATTTTTCTTTTGCCGCCTTTTACTGCCAAAGACAATGCAAAAGGGCAAAAAGTAAACAAGGCAAGCCGAAAAAATGGAAAAAAAATTCTACTTTTGCACGCCAAACATTGGTATTCACGCAAAACGAAACAGTTATGAACTACAAAACAGTTAAGGGTACGAGAGATTTTTTGCCACTTCAAATGCAGAGACGCAACTACATATTTGACACTATCAAGGAGGTGTATCATGCTCACGGTTTTCGGCAGATAGAAACGCCTGCGTTGGAGAATTTGGACACTTTGATGGGTAAGTACGGCGAAGAGGGGGACAAGCTCTTGTTCAAAATTCTCAATTCAGGCGACTTTACGGCAGACAAGGACTTGACTTCCGGTGATTACAAGCATATAACGAAGTTGATTTGTGAAAAGGGCTTGCGGTACGATCTCACCGTGCCGTTTGCCCGTTTCGTTGTAAATCACTTAAATGATATTTCCTTTCCTTTCAAACGCTATCAAATTCAACCGGTATGGCGTGCAGACCGTCCGCAAAAGGGAAGATACAGAGAGTTTTACCAATGCGATGCGGATATAATAGGCAGTGAAAGCCTCCTGAATGAGGTTGAGTTGTTGGAAATTGCACAAGAGGTGTTCGGTCGCCTGAATTTGAAAACACTTATCAAGTTCAACAACCGCAAAATCCTCTTTGCGATAGCCCAATACATAGGAAAGGAGGAGCAACTCACCGATATAACTGTTGCAATAGACAAGTTGGACAAGGTGGGATACGATAACGTTGTAAAGGAATTGAAGGAGAGCAAAGGTTTTTCGGCGGAAGACATCGATAAACTTACGCCTGTGCTGACTCTTTCCGGTTCTAATGAATACAAGATGGAGAAATTGAAAGCTCTTCTTTGTTCCGAGGTTGCTCAAAAGGGCATCGAGGAAGCTGAATTTGTGCTTTCTCGCTGCAAGGACTTGGGTTTGGAAAATGTTGAATTGGATTTGACCTTGGCAAGGGGATTAAACTACTACACCGGGGCTATAATGGAAATCAAAGCCTGCGACGTGGAGATGGGAAGCATTTGCGGCGGTGGTCGTTACGATAATCTGACGGGCATTTTCGGCAAGGAGGGTTTGTCCGGTGTGGGAATATCCTTCGGAGCCGACAGAATATACGATTGTTTGGAGCAACTGAACCTTTTCCCCGACGAAGCCAAATATCAAACCGATGTGTTGTTCATCAATTTCGGCGAAAAGGAGAATCTTTTTGCCCAAAAGACTGCCCGCAAGTTGAGAGAGGCAGGGCTCAACGTTGAAGTCTACCCCGACAATGCCAAGTTGAAAAAACAAATGAACTACGCCAACGAAAGGAATGTCCGATTCGTTATCCTTGCAGGTGAAGAAGAAATCGGACAAAACCAAGTTTCGCTAAAAAACATGTCCACCGGCAGCCAGCAGACTGTCAGTGCCGAGGATATTGTTTCCCATATCTCTTAAACATATTCATCGCCCAATTTCTGTTTTCGGGCTTATACCAAAAGAAAATCCTGTTCTGCATCTGTTTTGCGGCAGGATTTTTTTCTGTAAACACCTTTTCGCCTGTGTATATGTCCAATCCGGTGTAGTAGGTTTCCGTTGCTATGGTCATCGGTGTGGGCGTAAAATCCTGCACCTGCTGCAAACGGTATCCCAAAGCGGCGGTCTGCCAGGCCAAATCGACCATATCTTTCATTTCACAAGCCGGATGCGATGATATAAAGTAGGGAATCAACTGCTGGTTCAAGCCATAGCGTTTATTGATTTGCTCAAAACGCTTTTTCAAGTCTGCGAATTGCGAAAACGGCATCTTGCGCATCTGTCGCAAAACCCTCTCCGACGAATGTTCGGGTGCCACTTTCAACCGTCCGCTGACATGATAACGACAAAGAATCTCGAAATAATTACTTTTATCGAACAAATCATACCTTATTCCGCTGCCGATGAAGGCTTTTTTTATGAAGGGCAATTCCCTTACCGCCCGATATAGTTCTATCAGCGGCTTGTGGTCGTTATTCATGTTTCGACACAGAGAGGGATAAAGACATGAGGGACGTACACATTTGCGGCACATTTCTTCATTTTTGCCCTTCATCATATACATGTTTGCAGAAGGTCCTCCCAAATCGGACAAATACCCCTTGAAATCCTTATCGGCGGCAATGATTTTTATTTCCCGCAGAACCGATTCCCTGCTTCGCGAGATTATCTTCTTTCCCTGATGTGCCGCAATGGTGCAGAAAGCACAACCGCCAAAGCAACCTCTGTGTATGTTGACGGAATATTTTATCATTTCGAAAGCCGGAACAGCCCCTCGCCCGGCATATTTCGGGTGTGGTCGTCTTTCAAAAGGCAGAAGGTAAACACTGTCCAAATCCTCCATAGAATAACTTCTGTCAAAAGGGTTTACAACAACATAAGCACCCGCCTTGTCATATTTTTGTATCAAACGTTCTTCGCCTGCCTTGTTGCTGTGCTTTTCGAAAAGGCAAATAGATTTGGCTTGTGCCTTTTTGTCCCTGCAACACTGCTCAAACGGGGGTACAAACACATCTGTCCACGCTTTATTGCCTGCATTCGGCTTATGCGAAAGGTAAGCGGTTTGTTCTATGTCGGTGATTTCTTCTATTTTTCTGCCTTTTTTCAGTTCATCGCATATTCTTTTGACCACCTTCTCCCCCATTCCGTAAACCAACATATCCGCTCCGGAGGTCAAAAGTATGGACGGCAGGAGCTTATCCGCCCAATAATCGTAGTGTGCAAGTCTCCGCATTGAAGCTTCAATGCCGCCTATCAGCACAGGCACAGAGGGATAGAGCCGTTTCAGTATTTCGGTATACACCGATACCGCCCTGTCCGGACGAAAGCCCGATTGACCGCCCGGCGTGTACGCATCATCGCTCCTCTTACGCTTTGCCGCCGTATAGTGATTAACCATGGAATCCATACAACCCGAACTGACACAAAAACAAAGCCGGGGCTGACCCATCTTCTTGAAATCCCTCAAATCGTCCTGCCAATTCGGTTGCGGCAAAACAGCAACCCTATATCCCGCATTCTCCAAATAACGACATATAACGGCACAACCAAAAGAGGGATGATCCACATAAGCATCGCCCGAAACAAAAATCACATCCACATAATCCCAACCCCTCGCCTCCAATTCCTTTACGGTTGTAGGTAAAAACGCCATAATCAATCTCCAAATACAAGTCTGCAAAGTTAGTAATTAAATTCATAATCCTCATACCGACCGACCGCATATCCGACACCCTCCTCCCCTGCATATAAACACATCAAAGGGACAGTTTTCGAACTCTTGGAAATCAGCCCTCTGCAAAGAGCAAAACGAAAGGCTGATTCGTTTTGACGAATCAGCCTTTCATTTTTCTGAATCAGCCATTCGTCGGAGCGAATCGCCGAAAGGGTAATTCTTTGTCAGAAAGCAGTTTTGCCAATGCGTGCAGAACTTGTGTTTTACTGCTGTTTGATGCTTGGAGCTTGCTTGCCCAACTGTCGGAATACGTTTACCTGCCGAGCATAAAGCCTATCTCTATTCGGTCTTTTCCCTCCCAGCCTATGGGTTCGGTTTCGCTTTTGTCGCCTCGCCCGATTATTATCATTTTGTTCTTGGGTATACCGTTCTTGATGAGGAACTTGGTCAACAAATCGGCTTGTTGGTCGGATATTGCTCCGGCTTTGTCCGACTTGGCGGTGCAGACATAGACGTACATGGTTATTGTGTAGTTCGTTCCGCGGACACTTTTGGCGAAATATTCAAGATCGCGTCGTCCTTTGTCGGTAAGCTGGTTGCGTTTCTTGTCGGAGAACGGGTTGTCGATTATAAGGAACTTCTTTGTCGAGACTAAGTCCTCTATGTCGTGAACAACAATCTGCGAAAGGTCGGAAGAGAATACGTTTATGTGGTTATTGTACTGCGAATGCAGAGTGTAGGCCTGTTCGGGTTTCAAATAGGAGAAATAGCCTTGCGAGTTGCTGTGAGTGATATAGAGAGTGTCAAGCGTCAACGAGTCAAGTATCAGAACTTCTCCGCTGATGAATTTGCCGTTTTGGTTCAACAGATAACCGTCTATAAATTCCATAGGAGCATCAAGGGTAAAGACTTTTGGGGTTTGGTCTTTTCCTCCTTTGACAATCAGTTCCTTTTCTCCAACTTCCAATGCCACATCATCGTAGGGGGTGTTTATTTCGCCGCACAGCAGTATGGGGTTGCTCCAGTTGTCCCATCTCGTTGTGTCTTCGCGATGAGAAACATATATATCCAAGCCTCCGTAATTCACTCCCGCATTTGAAGAGAAATAAAGGGTCTTTTTGTCGGGCGAAAGCACCGGATTGCACTCGTCATACCTGCTGTTGACCGGTTTGGGCAAAAGAAGAGTGTCCTGTTGACCTGTCGGTCTGTTCACGATTCGGTATATATCTCTGTTGCTTGCCGAACCATCGTAACAGAAGCCGTTCAGGTTGTGTGCCGATATTAAAAGCGGATTTTCCTTTTCTGCCACAACAATGTCGGTATAGTCTTTCTGCTCCACATAAAGGGGCAGCAACTTGGATTGTTGCAAAGGCAGGGTGAGCGAAGAGTAGATCTGTTTATTGGGATTTTTGGAAGCCTCGGTCTGAGTGAGGTATTTGCGTATTAGAGCATAGGAATGAATATTCCCGTTCATTTTGAAAAGGGCTTTGTTACTTTTGAAATCCTCGGCACTTATGCTTTGTTTGGACAAAAGCCCGTCTATGCTCTTTCCCGTCTTCTCCGCTTTCTGCACATAGGACGACGAAGCCAAGGACGGAAAGGCTGCCACAAGGTTTTCAATGCTTGTTTTCCGCGTATCTGTGAGATAGTCCTTTGCAAAAGCATCAAGCGTTTGAGAAGCAGTGTCGAACTCCTGCAAAACCTTCATGCCTGCAACGGAAAGCTGATCGAGGGTTTGCGTTTTCAGTCTGTCGTAGGCGTAAGTCCACTGCGAATGCTTGGTATTGGTGGTAACAAAGTCCATAAGGTCAGTTATCTTTCCGCTTCGCATGGCATTGTCATACACAACCTCCTCCAATTTCTGCTGAACCGACTTCCGAAAAGAACCCTCCGGGTATTCGGAAAGATATTCGTTGTATGCCTCGACCGTGTTCTGCTCCAAGGCTCGGTTGAACACAAGCTTCTCTATGGTGGACTTTGCCCTGCTCGTGTATTTTGAGTTCTCGTTGTTTTTCACAAACTCTCTCAATTTCTCCAAATCTTCGCTTTCCAAGATTTTTTCTACAAACAATCGGTCTATCTCTTGCTTTGCAAAACTGCTCTGCAAGGCTTTGGGATATTTTTCCACATACTCTTGATATGCTTCGAGCGTGCCTGTTTTCTGCGCCCTGTCAAAGGCAAGCTGCTCCAACATTCGACCGGCCTCCTTGGTGTAGGCAGTCTCTTGCTTGAAGCACTCCATAAATTCTTCTGCCGATTCTACTTGTTTATTTTGGTAGACCTCAGTAAGGGCTTCACGCACCAATTCGGTTGTTTCCAACTTGCGGCTGTTGCTCTGTTGATTGAACAAGTTTGCACAGCGGTAAGCCATGCAGAGATTGCGAGAAGGATTGTTCTTTTCGCTGTAGTAACGATACAGAAGCTCCAATCGTTCCAAGTCGTTGGTATCTTTGTATGATGCATTCAACTTCTCCAAGGCTGCCTCATACTCTCCGTTGTTCATCATCTTGTTGATTGAACCGGATTGACCGTAAGCGGCAATGCCCAGCGTCAAAACGCCAAACATGAAAACAATCAATGTTCGTGTAAATCTCATTGCAAAAAAATTATTCGGTAAATGCTTACTTGATATCTGTTATAAAGTCCCGTATCCACAAATCTTCCACTTGTATATCGACCGTATAACGTCCCTTTTGTATATTCTTGTCAAACACTAAAACGTTTGAATCAAATTCTTGTTCTTCTATAATGTTGCGATTTTTGTCCGACACCCTTACCTTTTGAAGTCGGTGTGTTCCATCGCCGTAAACCAAAATCCTTCCATTGTCATTCCATATGTATATGCCGGAATATTCGGGGTGAATTTCGTATATGTTCACCGCTTTGTTCAAATAAATACGGTAACGGTCATCGGTATTTCCGCTTTTCAAAGAAGCAGTGATTCTGTTCGGCAGACAAAGGTCATAAAACTTGTGTTCGTATCTGTCTTCTATCATCACGCTGATGTTTTTTGGAAGAACGGACAAATTGTCAAGTCGCAAACCCACCTCGGCTTCCTTGCCTATATAAAGTCCTATGTCGAAAGCTGCAGGGTAATCGGGAAAGGTGTTGACAGAAAGCTCATCGTCTCCGGCAATAAAGTACACCTCCGGCATATCCTCGCTTATACCGAACATCTTGTGGGCATCGTATTCATCGAAGCCATACTTGGCATCATCTATCATACCCATCAAAGTGTATTGTTGCCTGCCGCCGACAGTTGCCACCAAAGAAAGATAGTTGTGATTTCGGGTTGTACCTCTTCCTGTTTTGGGAATGTATTGATGATTTCTTTTGAAAGTGATTTCTCTCCCGTCTTGCATCGCCTCAACAAAGAAAGACTCTAACGAAGGTATCATAACCTCCTCGTTTTCGTCCACTATTATCGGATTATACACCTTGTTTTCTCTGTCAAACAAGAATATGGCATTTCCTTGTATCTTTCCGTCTATATCTTCAAACAATTTACCCGTACTCAATGGTGCGGTAAACGGATTTCCGACCAAGTTCCATTTGTCATTGTTCTTTGTACTTAGCGCAACGGTAGTTTTGCTGTTGCAAAGTATGCCTTCGTATTTCACATCAAGGTCTTCATGTGTGTAGACGGCATATCCGCAGCCGGGTTGCAAGATATAGTTGGGATCCATCAAGTATTCGCTCCAATGATCGCCATGCTTACTCACAACGCCTGTGTTGTATTTCATCAGCCATGTTTCATTGCCGCTCTTCCTCATGGAATACACCAATGCCCTCGCCTGATTGATTGGCGACGAAATGTAGTTCCATCTTTCCGACAAAAGGTTCTGATGCACTGTAAAATACGAACGATTGCCATAAACGATGTCCCCCGAAACGTAAAACATCTTTCCTGTATTTATGTCTATGTTCACGTTGTCCCCCAAGACCAACATAGAACATACAACATTGGTTGTTACCTTTACTTTGCAACTGTCTTCGATGTAAACGAAATCCTCCATATTCGGTTCTCCCTCCGGCTCCCATATTGAAGGGTCATTCCAATTTCCTGAGCGGACAAGGCGCTTCGGCTTCGGAAAACCAAGATAGAAGTTCGTTATTTCACGCTCGTTTTTGTTGCTTATGGATATCTCCAACTTGTTTGCGGTGGCAGGAGGTTGGAGAGGCACACAATAATCATGCACCTTCGGCTCATCGCCATACTCTCTCAGAAGGGTATTATTCCTATACCATTTATAGGTTACGGACACATCACCATTCAAAACTTCATTTCCATACAATGCTTGTTCGTCTTGATTCTTGCCGATGTTCATTCGGAACTGATATTCCAAGCCCGAAAAAACATCTGCCGAAAAATTGATTGTCTCTTTCGCCGTTCCGCCGCTCTCTATAAGGTTCTTTCTGAACTCTGACGCCTTTGCACAAGAGCCTTCCAATGGTATGATTATATTTTTGGCAAGTCTTTTGGTTTTTATGGTCAATGTTGCTTTATGTACTCCTACTTTCTTCGGTGCATAGCTTATTGTTACACTTTTGGGACTTGTTCTTATATCCACACTTTTTGAATCCACCGAAAAATATTCCATATCCGCACCGCTTATTTCAAGATGCACCGAATCCCTCAAATACTTACCATCGAGCTTTATTCGCACCATCTCAGGATAAGTGTAAGGCAAGGGAATATGATTGAAATCCACCCGCTTCACCTCGGCTGTTTTACCGTTCAGATGGCGAGTAAGCGATAGTTCCAAGGCAAGACCGTTGTAGGGATCGGTTTGAGAAGACACGCTTATGTTCCTTGTAGAAATTTTCGGGTCGTTTCCACTGCCTCTGAGGCGGGTGTATTTCCACGAAAGCTGTATCAGTTTGCGGTTGTTGCACTCTGCGGGAAGTATAACCTTGGAAAACGTTCTGCTTACGGCTCTCTTGCCTGTGTAAAACTCGTATGGACGCGAGCGAGAGTCCGTCACATCTTTCCACTCCGAAGTATCGGACAATCTGTATTGCAGTCTTACGCACCAACGCGCCCGCCTTGCTCCCGTAGAATAGTTTTGCCACGAAAGGCTTAGCTCTTCTTGATTCAGCGTTGAAAGGTTGAGTATAACTCTTCCTGCGTTCGTTTTTTTATTCTCAACCTCAAAGTAAATCGCACTTTCACCTGCTTTTCCGTTGCGGGCATCGAAGTTCTTCAATTCAAACATTCCCTTGTTCAAATCGTGAACAAACCTCGTTTCCTCACCGCCCTGCTGCGCATAAAGCCCAAAGGCAAAGCCGCAGACGAATAAACCGAGCAAGCATTTTGTCCTTATATTCATTTTATCTTCCGACCGACTTTATTTTATAGCCCTCCATCTCATAGAGAACGGTTCTTTTGTTTTGGTATCCCCCTTCCTCTCCTTTTCTTTCGAAGTGAAACGGATTTATCATGCCGTCAACACTGTTGGTATTGGGATTATCCATAAATTCATCACCGTTTTCAATCAAGCTATGAACGAAATAAGTTACTATATCGTACCCCAAGGCAGCATAAATTTTGTCCGGTTCCGTCTTAAAGTGCTTCCTATACTCTTTTACGAAGTTCACGAAGTTTGCATTGGTGTAATCGCTCAAATAACTCAAAGTAAAATGGAAGTTAAACTTCTCTAACAGGGATAAATCCACCGAATTGGTCTCACACCACGAGTAATTGCCGAACAAGCTTATGTCTGCCGTCTTCTTGGTTGCCAAAAGAGAAAGCAGCTTCTTCACAAAGCCGTCTTCATCAGCCTTTTCATTCCTGTCTGTCAGCATTATGACAACATTCTTCTTTGTCAACGATATTTTTGAAGGCACTTTGCCGGAGTACTTACCGTAATCCATTATCGAAAACATCATATTGCTCTTCGAAAGCAGCTGTTCAAAGTAGTCTGCCGATGCTTTGGCTGTTCCGTTATTGTCATACAATATAATAATGTTGTCATCTGCGTGTTTGGCTCTGAGATGCCGAACAATGGTTTCCACTTCCGTTGCCGGCGAAGGCTGTATCTTGAAAGTGTATGCATTATTCAAAATAGCCAAATCCGCACTCATTGGATTAACCACGGGAATCTTGTGTTCCTTTGCAAACTGTGCGACAACGGAAAAGTTTTGCTTGAAGACCAACGGAATAATCAAGTCCATATCCTTCATTTCCGCCGAATTCAAAGCCGTATGCATTTCTTCCAAATCATTTTCCCCCACATCATAAACGTAACAATCGACCTTGTATCCGCTTTTCTCTATAACATCGAGGGCAATCCTTGCCCCTTCATAGAAGTTTATGTACTCGAAGCACTTGTATCGCAGTCTTTTTTTCTCGTCTATGTTGAATTTTGTAAAGGTCAGCTTATCTATTTCTTCGTAATTCAGGGGCAGCAGTATAGCAATATTCAGCTTTGTCTTCTTATCGATTTTCTTTTTCGGCTTTTTGTGAACGGTCAAGGTGTTATTATGCACCTGCGTTACCGATTCGGTTGCCGATGATGCGAAAAACTCCTTGTTCCTCACAGTAATAGGAACTTTTATCGTCTGTCCGGCTTTTAGGTTTTGGGCTGTCAATCCGGGATTCAACTCCAATATATCTTTCTCTGTAAGAAAAAATTTCTTGGACAGTCGATACAGCGTTTCTCCTGCCTCAACCTTATGCAGTCCGACGGTGATGTCTTCGGACAAATCCTTGTTCTGCGAGAACGAAATCAAGCAGCAAAACAATAAAACGACAAACCACCTAATCTTTACTCCGAACTTCATAATCCTTTACTTGGTTCAACAAAATTATTCCCACTCTATGGTTGCAGGCGGCTTGGAGCTGATGTCGTAACATACTCTGTTGACGCCTTTAACCTTGTTTATGATTTCGTTCGAAACCTTTGCGAGAAAATCATACGGCAAATGCGACCAATCTGCCGTCATTCCGTCGACCGATTCCACGGCACGAAGAGCCACAACCCTTTCATACGTTCTTTCATCGCCCATCACGCCTACCGATTGTATCGGAAGCAATACCGCTCCTGCCTGCCAAACCTTATCGTATAAGCCGCTGCTTCGCAAATTCGATATAAAAATATCGTCAACCTCTTGAAGTATTCTCACCTTTTCCTCATTCACCTCGCCCAATATCCTTATTGCCAAACCCGGACCGGGGAAAGGGTGTCTTTTTAGCAACTCATCTTTCAATCCCAAAGACTTTCCTACTCGTCTTACTTCATCTTTGAACAACGAACGCAATGGTTCTACCAATTTCAGCTTCATGTAATCGGGCAATCCGCCGACGTTATGGTGCGACTTGATGGTTACGCTCGGTCCTTTAACGCTGCAGCTCTCTATGACATCGGGATAAATCGTTCCCTGTGCCAACCACTTCACGTCTTTCAACTTTGCAGCCTCGGCATCAAAAACATCTATGAATGTTTTGCCTATTGCCTTTCGCTTCTTTTCCGGATCGGTCAATCCGTTCAGTGCTTTGTAGAAAACGCTTTTCGCATCAACGCCTATGACGTTCAAGCCCATATCTCTGTACGACTCCAAGACGTTTTCGAACTCGTTTTTCCGCAAAAGCCCGTTGTCTACAAATATGCAGTTCAGCCTGTCGCCTATCGCCTTATGCAACAACATTGCCGCAACAGACGAATCCACTCCGCCGCTCAAACCAAGAACAACCTTGTCCTCTTGCAATTTTTCTTGCAGCTCCTTTATTGTCGTTTCCACAAAGGCATCTTCCGTCCACTCTTGCCTGCAACCGCATATGTCGACAACAAAATTTTTGAGTATCGTCAAGCCGTCGGTGGAGTGATAGACCTCCGGGTGGAACTGTATGGCATAAGTCTCTTCGCCCTCTATCTTGTAACCGGCGTTCTTCACGCTGTCGGTCGAGCAAATCACCTCATAGCCCTTCGGCATGCTCTCTATCGTGTCTCCATGGCTCATCCACACCTGCGAATTGCAAGGAACGTCCTTCATCAACTTGCTTTCCTTATTTATATAGGTAAGGTTGGCACGTCCGTACTCTCTTATCTTGCTTGCAACAACGTTTCCGCCGAAAGCGCTGACCAAATATTGAGCTCCGTAGCACACTCCCAATACCGGCAGCTTGCCCTTGAACCACAAATCCGGCTTTGGTGCGTCCTCATCTCTCACACTGCACGGACTTCCGCTCAAAATAACACCTGCAACCTCGCTTCCGAAGTCCGGGACTTTGTTGTAGGGGTGTATTTCACAATAAACATGCAATTCTCTTACCTTTCTCGCTATCAGTTGTGTGTACTGAGAACCGTGATCCAAAATTACTATAGTCTGCATTTTTCAATAGGGATTTTCTCTACAATATTATATTAGTTAATCTCAAAATTTCCATTTCCCGAACCTAAGTCTTCGACAAGCGAAAACCAGCGCCCGAGTTTCCAAAGCATGAAAGCCCTGCTCTTGCCCCTCTCGGAGAAAAGAGTTTCCAAAATTACTAAAAAAAAAGCACATGGCACACAAAGCACGACAAAAGAATACCGAGACAAGCCTCAAACACACTATGGATAACCGCAGAACTAATCAATGGTGAACAAACTTACACAAACTTTTCCGACGAAAGAAAAATTTGCTATCTTTGCACTGCTAAAACGAATTATAATGAATTGGATTATTTACGGTGTTGTGGCATTTTTCGTAACCTTTCTACTGATGCCGCCTTTTATTAAACTGATGGTGAAATACAGACTGCTCGACAAAGCAGGCGGAAGAAAAATACACAAGGGCTATACCGCACACATGGGCGGGGCAGTGGTGTTTGTGGCATTTGTTTGCTGCATAATGTTCGGGCTGTTCGGCACTTCCTATTTCGGAAGTCCGTGGAGCATTGTCTCCTTTCTTATTCTGTTGGGCTTCATTCTATTGGTCGGTCTGCGAGACGACATGAACAACCTCACGCCCAAAACAAAATTGGTGTGCGAAATCACCCTCGGATTTCTTTTGTGCTACTCCGGAGTGAGAATACACAGCTTTTACGGGCTTTTCGGATTAAACGAAATACCGATTTGGTTGAGTTATACGCTGTCCATAGCGTTCATGGTGGTGGTTTCAAATGCTTACAACCTGATTGACGGCATAGACGGGCAGGCAGGCACACAGGCTTTGCTGTTTTTCTTTTCCATGTTTTTGTTTGCTCGGTTTTTTATAGGCGAATTTACCGAACCTCCTTACAATGACAACCTTGCCAACACTTCCTTTTGGCTTCTTGTAGACGCTGCAATGATTGGAGCATTGCTCGGATTTCTTTACTACAACTGGCAACCTGCCAAAATCTTCATGGGCGACACCGGAAGCCTGTTCATAGGATTTATGTTGGCAATCTGCATGCTTACGGCAATGGATTACAACGGCAAAAGCACCTCCACGCTGTTTTCTTACCCGATGAAGAGCAAGCTTTGCTCCTGCGTGATGTTCTTCTTTCTGCCTCTTGCCGACACTTTGAGGGTGTTCATCATGAGAGTTCGCAAAGGCAAAAGCCCCTTTTCCGCAGACAAAACCCACATACACCACTTATTGCTGAGGATAGGTTACTCGCACCAACGCATAGCCTTGACCACCATGTGCTTACAGATAGTCATCTCGCTGATTTCCGTCCTTGTCGCATTCCTGTTGGAAGACCTTTACTACATGCTCTACATCATTGCATTGTGGTTCCTGTACGTATTCATATTGCACTCATACGTAAAACATAGAATGAACAAATTGTAACTATATATTCGGTAATGGAAGAAAAACAGTACGTTATACAGTACGAAGACGTAGCCTTGTCTTTCGACAAGACAATTTTGAAAAACGTAAACCTCGAAATCCTCAAAGGAGAGTTTGTTTACCTTATCGGCAAAACCGGTTCGGGCAAAAGTTCGTTGCTCCGCTCCATTTATGCCGATGTTCCGATAGACGAAGGTGCGGCTAGGGTGTGCGGCTTCGACCTCAATAAATTGAAGAAATCCCAAATACCGCTTTTGAGACGCAAACTCGGCATAGTATTTCAGGACTTCCAACTGTTGAAAGACCGTTCCGTGTTCGACAATCTTGCATTTGTGTTAAAAGCAACAGGTTGGAAGGACAAGAAAGCCATGAGAGAAAGAATCCTGCAAGCATTGGACGATGTGGGGTTGCTCAACAAGGCTGACGAACAAGCCTGCGATTTGAGCGAAGGCGAAATGCAGCGGGTAGCCATAGCCAGAGCGATAGTCAACGAACCCGAACTGATACTTGCCGACGAACCAACCGGCAACCTCGACCCCATTACAAGCGAAGAAATAGTCGAACTGCTCATGCATATCAACCACAAGCACGGAACAACAGTGCTTATGGCAACACACGACTACATTGTGATAGATAAGTTCCGGTCAAGGGTGATAGCCTGCGAGGACGGAAAAATAGTCTCTTAGCACCATATCGACCGCAAGCTCTGAAAGCATCGGTCAAAACGGCGATTGGCGAAAATGAAACGGCGATTCATTTTTTTGAATCGCCGTTTTATTTTTTTCTTTCGGCGATTCATTTTTACCGAACGGCGTTTGAGTGAGACAGATGTTCAGTTTTCCCTTCTTTTACTTTGTCTTATCGAATTATTGCAGTAACTTTGCAGTCTCATTCGGAAGAATTATAAATTAAAATATTACAGTGATGATAAAGAAGTTAGATGAGCTTATCGATGCTGCAAAGCAAAGAGGCACAAAAAGATTGGTCGCTGCGTTCGCAAACGATTCGCACACAATAGGAGCAGCTTCCATGGCAATGGATTTGGGTATTGTTGAAGCAACCTTGGTCGGCGACATAGAAACCATAAAGTCCGTTTGTGCAAAAGAGGGTATCGATGTAAACAAGTTCAAACTCGTTCAAGAGGCTAACGAGCAAGCTGCCGCAAACAAGGCAGTCGAGTTGATTAACGCCGGAGAAGGCGATATTTTGATGAAAGGTCTTTGCTCGACAGACAAATACATGAGAGCAATCCTAAACAAGGAAAAAGGCTTGATGCCCGGCGGCAAACCGGTTCTTTCGCACGTAACGGTATTTGAGGTTCCAACCTACCACAAACTGTTGATTACCTCTGATGTTGCCGTTATCCCTGCACCGGACTTCAAACAAAAACAAGCAATATGCAACTACGTCATCAAAACAGCAAAGACTCTCGGAATAGAAACTCCGAAAGTGGCAATGATTGCACCGACCGAGCAAATGAGCGTAGGCATTCCGTCTTGCGTTGATGCAGCCCTCATTGCAGCAATGAACAACCGCGGACAGATAAAGGGAGCCATCATCGACGGACCGTTGGCATTGGATGTTGCAATAGACAAAGAAAGCGCAACAATCAAGAAGTTGAAAGGCGAAGTGGCAGGAGATGCCGATTGCTTGGTATGGCCAAACATTGAAGCAGGAAACGTGTTCTACAAATCTTGCACCAAGTTTGCAAAAGCAGAATTGGGAGCAATGGTTGTAGGAGCAAAAGTTCCTTGCGTTTTGTCATCAAGAGGCGACAGCACCAAGACAAAAATGTATTCCATCGCTTTGGCAGCACTATCCTGCTAACCGATTGAACGGAACAACATAACAACACACCCGCAGACCGACACCGCTTGCAAAAACACATCTTGACGTGGAGTTCTGCGGGCTCTTTTATACATAGACACAAAGAAAGAAATGGATAATTGGTCGGAAGAACTGCCCTTTGTGGCAATAACCGTTTGCGACAAGTCGGGAAAAATAATCGACATGAACAAACGCAGTGCAAACACATACGAAAAAAACGGCGGCAAGCAACTCATCGGCAAGCAACTCATGGACTGCCACCCCGAAAGAGCAAAAAAAATCATCAAAGAACTGATGAGCGAAGGCAAAACGAATGCCTACACCATAGAAAAAGAAGGTTTGAAAAAACTTATCTATCAATCGCCGTGGTACGAAAACGGAGAGTTTGCCGGATTGGTCGAAATGTCGATAGTGCTGCCCGAAACACTCCCTCACTACATAAGAGAAAGCAAACCGAAAGACAAATAAACAAATCCGATTGCCGCAAAAGTCCATACCCTTAAAGGTAAAAGTCGGCAAAATGCAGCGGCAAACAGACTAAAACACCTTTTTCACCGTTTAGAAACATAAAACATAAGAAGTCATGAAAAAAATATTCGTGTGCCTTTTGGCATTATCCGCATTCGGTATCCTTTTGTCCTCATGTTCTCACAAAACATGCGATGCTTATTCGTCGGCACAACGTTATCACAGAGAAATATTGAGATAACCAAGGCATCGGAAGCGACAGACGGACGACAAATAAAAAAGGAGAGCCTGCAAGGGTTCTCCTTTTTTTGTACTCGCTTTTCACAAAAGCCCTATCAATCCACCCTCTGCCCAAGGGAACATATCGCTCAAGCGCAAAACACGAGGCAAAAGCCACACAAAAGCAGCCAAACTGCAAAAAGCACACAACGGAAACACATAACCACAACACACTTTCGGCAAACGAACACCACAAAGCCCACCCCTGCAAACAAAGACTGCGACTCCGACAAACGGAACCGCAGTCTGTAAGTTGTAACACCTTGTAGCGATGAAACGCAAGCGTTATCTAATACTCCTCCTCGTTAAAGAAGAAGTCCTCTCTGGTGGGATAATCCGGCCAAATGTCCTCTATTGTCTCATAAATGTCGCCCTCGTCCTCTATTTCCGCAAGATTTTCCAACACCTCAGCCGGAGCACCGCTCCTGACAGCATAATCCATCAACTCCTCCTTGGTTGCAGGCCACGGAGCATCGTCCAATTTAGATGCAAGTTCCAAAGTCCAATACATTGTCTTGTGTTTTTATTTTTGTTTTACTTTTTACAATCTGCCTTTCACCGTTTCGTTCCGTCATTCACCCTCCCAATAGCTTTCTTTTCTGCCTTTCTGTTTAAGAACAATGCGGGCGAGTACGAAAAGGTAGTCGGATAAACGATTTATGTATTGCAAAATTGTATTGTCTATTGGTTTTTCTTCATTCAATCTTACACACAACCGCTCGGCTCTTCGGCACACAGCCCTCGCAACGTGTATCTGCGAACTCGTACGGCTGCCCCCGGGAATGATAAACGCTTTCATCGGCGGCAGTTGGGCATTCATTGCGTCTATCTTTCTTTCCAAGTACCTCACAGCCTCTTCCCCTACCTTGGGCATCTTATCCGCCAATTCCGAAGTCTCACATGCCAAAATGCTTTCGGCATTAAAAAGAGTGCACTGTATCTTCTTTATCTCGTTTGAAAGAAGCTCGCTGTTCAAATGGTCTCTGACCAACCCCAAATAAGAAACCAACTCGTCTATTGTCCCGTAACACTCAACGCGAAGGTCATATTTGAGAACTCTTTCGCCCCCTACGAGGCTTGTTGTACCGTCATCTCCTTTTCTTGTGTAAATCATGTGATTGCAGCTTTGGTTTACTCAACCCTTTCGACAGAAACAATTTCCGGAACCTCTTCTTTGACCGCCGCTTCAACCCCTTGCTTCAACGTAACCATGGCATGCGGACAGCTGCCGCAGTGTCCCTGCAATTCAACGTACACAACCTTTTCATCTGTCATGCGAACGAACTCTATGTTTCCGCCGTCTTGTTTCAGGTAAGGGCGAATGTCGTCTATCACTTTCTTTACTCGGGTCTCCAAGTCTGTTCTTTCTTCCTGTGTCATGATTATTGATTTTGTTTGATTGTCTTTTCTGCTACTTTTTCTGCCAATTCCATGAAGCATTCCGCCTCCTGCGATGAAAAATCCAAGGAAATAGGGTTACCGCTGTCGTTTGTTTCCGATATATCGAGGGAAATCGGTATTTGCGAAAGCAGTTCTATTCCCACCTCTTTTGCCAAGGCTTCTCCGCCTCCTTTGCCGAATATGTAGTATTTGTTGTTCGGCAATTCCTTAGGAGTGAAGTACGCCATATTCTCCACCAATCCTATTATCGGAACGGGAATTTGGTCGTTTTTGAACATGTTCACGGCTCTTCTTACGTCGGCAACGGCAAGTTGTTGCGGTGTGCAGACAAATATTGCACCGGATACGGAATATTGTTGCACCAATGTCAACTGTATATCCCCTGTTCCCGGAGGCATGTCCAAAACCAAAAAGTCCAATTCGTCCCAAAACGTTTCGGTAAGCATTTGCGTGAGAGTGTTGGCTGCCATCGGACCTCGCCACAGCATTGGTTTATCCTTTTCAACAAAGAAACCGACGCTCATCATCTTTATTCCGAACTTCTCGAACGGCAACATGAGTTGACGTCCCTCTATCTCGGTCGCCATGACCTGCTCATTCTCTATATTGAACAGCGTCGGAATACTCGGTCCGTAAATGTCGGCATCTGCCAATCCCACTCTGTAGCCCTTCTTTGCCAAGGACAAGGCAAGATTGGCTGCAACCGTAGACTTGCCTACGCCACCTTTTCCGCTGGCAACGGCTATCACATGTTTTATTTTGCTCATTGCCGAGTCTATCGCCTCTTGTTTCCGTCTCTTTTCCTCAAATATATTTGTCATATCAAAGTATTCTTTACCTATAAACGGCGTGCAAAGGTATAAAAATATATTCACAACAACAACGCAAGCCCGCAAAGAGTTCTTCTGCACAGGTCGACTCTTTTCGCTTTGCAGAACAAAATTGCCCTGCGACAAAGCCAAACTGTTTGTCTTTCTTGCATTTGCAGCATTCTGCCGAAAAAACAAAGCCGTCCGAACTTACATCGGACGGCACAAATGAAAAAAAACAACCTCTTTTCTTTTCAAAGATTAGTGTTTTGGTTTAATGTTCAATTTAACCGGTGCAATCATGTTTTCAGGCTTCAAGATGGTATCCAAATCCTCTTTCGACAATATGTCATGCTCCAATACCAATTCATAAACGCCCTTACCTGTTTGCATTGCTTCTTTTGCAATCTTTGTTGAGTTCTTGTAGCCGATTATAGGGTTCAATGCGGTAACTATTCCGATAGAACCTTTAACCTGACGCTCACAGTTAGCCTCATCGGCTTTTATTCCGTCTATGCAAAGCGTTCTCAAGGTGTTGAATCCGTTGGTCAACAAGTCTATGGACTCAAACAAGCAGAACACCAATACCGGTTCCATCACGTTCAACTCCAATTGTGCGTTTTCGGCAGCCAACATAACGGCAGTATCGTTGCCTATCACCTTGTAACAAAGTTGGTTCATCACCTCAGGTATCACAGGGTTTACCTTGCCCGGCATGATTGACGAACCGGGTTGCATTTCCGGCAAGAACAACTCATGGATGCCGCAACGAGGACCAGAACCCATCAAACGCAAGTCGTTGCATATCTTTATTGCTTTCAAAGCTATACGCTTCAATTCGGAAGAATAACCCACCAAAGTGGAAGTGTCGGAGGTTACCTCTACCAAATCCTCTGCCAAACGTACGTTCCAACCTGTTATTTCTCTCAATGCCTCGGTGCAAAGTTTGCTGTAGCCCGGCTCGGAACAAATTCCCGTTCCTATGGCTGTTGCTCCCATGTTGATGCAAAGCAAATCCTCTGCCGCTCTGTCCAAGTTCTCAATCTCTCTTCTCAACAAGTTTGCAAATCCCTTGAAGGTTTGACCCAACGTCATAGGCACTCCGTCCTGCAACTGTGTTCTTCCCATCTTTATTATGTGTGCAAACTCTTTTGCCTTTGCGTCCAACGAAGCGACAATCTTGTTCAACGCCTCAACAAGTTGCTTGTTCTCCAAATACAATCCGAAATGGAATGCGGTAGGGTAGGCATCGTTTGTCGATTGAGAAGCGTTCAAGTGGTCGTTTGGAGAGCAGAACTCATATTGACCATGCTCCTTGCCCATTATCTCCAATGCACGGTTTGCCAACACCTCGTTTGCGTTCATGTTGACCGTTGTTCCCGCACCGCCTTGTATCATGTCGGACAAGAAGAACTCATGATGCTTTCCTTCCAAAAGCTCGTCGCAAGCCTGCGAAATAGCCTTGAATTGTTCGTCCGTCAACTTGCCTTGTTTGTGGTTGGCAACGGCAGCACCCTTCTTTGTCAAAGCCATTCCCTTGATAAAGTTAGGATAGTCGTTCATCAATTTGCCTGAAATCTTGAAGTTTTCGAAACCTCTTGCCGACTGAACGCCGTAAAGAGCCTCAACAGGTATTTCTTTCGTTCCTATCAAGTCGCTCTCTTGACGGGTTTTTCCCGAATATTTTGTTGAATCAATCATTTTGATAATGCTTTTAATTTGTAATCCATTTTCAATCGTCCGAAAACGAGACTGCAAATGTACGAAAAAACATTACATTGTCAAGAATATTTCCGCAAGTTTGGCGAAAAAAAATCCCATTCGGCTTGACCGCTGCCCCTTTCTTCAAAACTTTCAGCATCGTCCGCCCGTAACAATCACCCGAAACTCCCACTCGCTCAAAGACCGCAAAAAACCCTCCGCCGATTCGCCGGGAACGAATGGCTGATTCATTTTGCCGAAAGGCTGATTCATTTTTTTGAATCAGCCTTTCGTTGGAGACGATTCGCCGAAAGGAAAAAATCACATCGCCTGTGCGAAAAACAATATCCCCTGCCACAAGGAGCATTGCAAAGAAAATCTTATCCGCAACAGCAATGCATAAATAAAAAAAAGGATATTCGTCAAAGCGGTGTTTCGGATTTGGGAACGAAACTTTGCTTTGACGAATATCCTTGTTTAAGCCTTATGCCTATGGCTAAGCCTTGTGTTCGGCTACTTGCTTATTATCATCTTTCTCATTCGTTTGTCTTTCTTGTAGTACATGGTGTAGTGGTAGATGCCCTCCGGCAAGCCGAGGTCTTTCAAGACTATGGTGTTGCGTCCCTCTCCGTACTTGCCTTTAATGGTCTTCAAGACTTGTCCGAGGTTGTTGGTGATAAGGAGCGTTGCCTCTCCTGCTTCCGGAAGCACAAAGCCTATGGTGGTTTCGTCTGTGAACGGATTTGGTTGGTTCTGTTCAAGGACAAAGCCCTGCGTTTGCTCTATTGTTTCCAAACCTACGTATGAACGAACGGCGTAAGCGTGTGTGGTGTCGTTCCTGTGGTCTGAGTCATAAGGGTAGTCTAACCATGCAACTACGTTGTATGTTCCGCTCTCGCTCTTTGGTATTCGCTGAGTGAAGGTCATGTAACGCAAGATGTTCGGATTAGGTTCGTCGTACTCCCATGTGAAGTCTTCTACTATTGGGTTGGCAAAATCACCGTTGAGAACCAAATGGGCTCTGACTTGCGTTGTGCCTCCTATCGTGCCTCCGTTATGGGCGGTGAGTTGTACCTTGCAGTCCGATTCGTAGGTTTGTTCTATGAATACGGAGTCTGCCACTCCGTCTCTGTATCCCATATAGAGTACGCTTGTGGTATCGTTGCTTCTGTCTACCTCGTCTGCCACCGATACAAAGGCTGTGATACGTGTGTACGGTGCATTGGCTCTCGGAAGTGTTGCTTCAAACTTATGGTAACCATAGGTGCTTGCCGGCAATACTTGTCCGAGGCGATAGGTTTCTTCCACAACGTTCTCTCTGTCGTTACCGATGTAATAACCAACCTTGATGTTTTCGATTCCTACGGAGCTGCGGTTCATGAAAGCAAGTTGCAACGATATGTGATCCGGGTCGGCATCGTCTATGGTTATGTATTTTGCTTCCAAGTCTCGTGTAGTTCCCGTTCCTTCCAATCTCTTGTAAACGGTATCGTTGTCGTGGTAATAGTCTCCCTCAAGCCCTGTCCAACATTTCAAGTTGACTGCTCCGAATGAGGAGTGGAACTTCCGGTTGAAACGATATACGTATTCGTCTCCGTTGTACAATGGCGGATTGAAGTATATTGTTTCTTCTATTTGGTCTGATCCGGGTACTTTGTATGCCACAGGCAACTCGCTCACCGGTTCCAATCCATAGTTACGAACTTGTATTGCAACCTCTATTTGGTCGTTGGATACTATTTGGGTTGCCGGCGAGTTGATGCTGATTATTCCGACGTCTTTTTGCAAAGGTCCTATGACTATTTGCTGACAGATGGAGTCGTTATCGGTATAAATATCGGTAGGGTTCAACCTTGTGAATGCACATATTTCGAATGGGTCAGGAGAATCTACTGTTAGGTATGTTCCTGTGTTGAATGTGTATTCGTATGTTGTTTCGGGTTGTATGTCCACGCCTATAATGCTTTCGCAAATCGGTATGTACAATCCCTCGGAGATATAACATACTTGCAGATTGGTCAAGGAGGTTGTTCCATAGTTGTGTATACCTACACGAGGGTAGTAGTTAGAGCCGTAATTAGGCAATGCCGTAGGTTCTAAGGTTAGGGATACGACTCCCGCATCTTGTTCCCTCTTGGCACGTTGTATTTCGAAGTTGTCTATCGCAAAACCGTCTTTCTGCGCTCCCGCATTGGAACGGAAGACGAAGCGGAACTGAAGGTTGTTTCCAAATAAGTAGTTCACATGTTCCAATGAATAGCTTACCTTTGTCCAGGACTTTGTTCCATTGAAACAGTTGCTGTCGGAATTGTACCAATTTTCTCCATAGCCATCGTCCTTTGCTCCAAGAAGAACCCACTTGCCCTGCCAGTTGAGGTATTCGACATGAAGGCTTGCATTGTTTACTCCTGCATCGGTTCGCAACATGAAGCTCATGGTGTCCGGCTTGACTGTATTGACATCGAATATAGGTGAGTAAAGAATGCTTTCGTTGTTCTTAGGGTGCTTTCCGCCGAGGTTGGTCTTCCAACAGTTCGGTTCGGAGTATGCAGCGTCTATTGTTGTGTTCGTTTCTGCCGGTGTTCCGAACTGCCAGCTGTTGGTAGGATTGACAAGGTTTGCATCGTATGCATAGAAGTGGTCGTTACCTTCGGCTTCATCGAAGTCGGTTTGGTAAGGGACAACAAAGGTTCGGAAGACATAGGAGTTAAGATTTATGGTGTCGTTGTCATGAACATTATCTCCCGGCACGTCTACATACGCCTTGAAGCTGTTCGCCCCCAAAGCCAAATCCACATTGGCTATGGTTACCTCTTCAATAGCTCCGCTTGCCAAGTTTCCTGTCCAGTTGTAGGTGTAATCCTGACCGTTGTGATTCAAACTTATGGTTGCAGAATTAAGGGTTTGCAATCCTGCGTTTCTTAGTACGGCTTTGACTTCGGATTGCCCTGCTGAGGCAAGCTCGCTCGGCGAGGTGAAGCGTTTCAATTCGGCATTTATCTGTTCTGCCGGCTTAATGATTACTCGGTAATCTTCTATCTCGCCTCTCTGAACGCTTTCGCAAGCGGTGAAGGCATCGCTTGTTCCGCTTTGTTTAAGAATGACTCTCATTCTTGCTATGCCGTTGAGCGTATTGGCTGGAACATTCAAGGTTTTGGACAATATCATTCCTGAATATACGGTATCGCTTACAACACATTCGGCGTCTGAGAATTCTCCGTTTCTATCCCAGTCTATGAATACTCTAACCCAACCGCCGACAACGGAGTTGGCGTCCATGGAAGTGGTATTGTCGACATGAATATTCAACTGATCAGGCACGCCTCTGTACAAGACCGGCATGACTATGGTTGTATCCGTGGTGAAGTTGGAATAGGTATTTCCCGAAGGTGTACTCGGATTATCCATCACGCCCAACTGTACTCTTGATATATCCAAACTTGCAGCATTGTCGACATTGGCACTGCAATAGATGGTTTGACCGTTTTTCGGTCTTACCGTTGCCGAGACTTTGGTGGTATCGTTGAGTGCCGTTATGTCGCCTGCAGCGTCTGTCCATGCCGTTATGTAGTATGTATTGTTAACCTTAGACATGTCTGCCAAGGTTTCGAATGTGTAGACATACTGCTCATCGGGCTGAATGGTTGCCGTGCAGGTTTCGGTTACTACTGTCGGTGTTGTTCCTGTTGCCAATTTAACCGAATAGGTTACAGGAAAGTTGCTCAACGGTTGTGTGCCGTAATTGGTCAAGAGTACTTTGATGGTATCGCCTGTACTCATGTACACCCACGCGTCTTCGGGCGGATAGACAACGGCTATCGCCGAAGCATCGACGGCTGCCCTCGGATTAACATGAACCGTAACAGCTGTTCTCTCACTTGCACAAGGGTATGCACCCGTGGCATTCACTCCCAAATAGAACGTTGTGTCGGCAAACAACTGTGATGTTGTGTAGTTCCTTGATGCATTGTAATTGGTAGGTGCATAGAACGGTACGGCTTCGTTGGCTCCGGAATACCACTTTATAGACAAGCTATTGGCTTGCTCTGCACTCGGATGTCCCCATGTTGCATAAGGAATGTAGTCATCGGTTACAACCGGTGCCGGTGGCGATACTTTGGAGTTAACAAGCGTTGCAGAGGATGCCGTATCGTTAAGCTGTTGATTGTCTCCAACTGTTTTCACGCATGTATACAATCTCCAAACTGTATCTCTTTCCCCCAAAGGGTAGAGGTTGACAGGAGTATTGAAAGTATACGTAAGCGAAGCGCCTTTTTGAAGGTTCTGATATGGAGTTTGCGTGGTTTGGTCTGTGTATGGGAACGTAAGCGTTTCCGTTTGCGTCAACTCGGGTCTTCCCTCTATCCAATAGGTTAGTTGTACCACATCACCGGGTTCTATGTTCTTCTCGCCCACATTCTTTATTTTGGCTTTGATTTGAACATCGGTCAAAACACATCGCTCTGTGATAGGCTCTGTTTTCTCCAACTTCAAATCCTTTGCCGGTTTTGTTAGAAAATGTGTGTAGGCTGTGTCGTTGATTGGAATGGTATCTCCGTTCATCACGGTGTACGCCATCACATAAAGGTCTTCTGTATAAGGGTCGTTGAGCGGTGGAGTAAATGTTTGATTGAAGGTGTATGTGGTTGTTTGCAATGAAGACAGCATTCCCGTCCATGTTTCGGTCAAGGTTTGTATGGCGGTTTCCGAGTCAATGGAAGATTTCAAAACGGCAACCACCTCCACTGTGTTTATGCTGTAATTACCAAAGTTCTTCAGTTCCACTTCCACTGTTAACGGGTCGCCCTCTATATACTCATCTCCCTCAACCGGGCTTATTATTCTCGGAATACCTGTATCGTTGCCGGCAAATTGATATTCGTATGCTCCTATTGTCGGTTTAGGCGAAACAGGTCGGAAGTTTCCTTCTATGTCGAGCGACACATCGTCTATCGGCTCTGCCACCCTGACAATATCGGTAGGGAATGTGAGAGCCAAAACAGAATCGTTTTTGTATGAATTTTCTACACTTACCGATTGTGCGTCCATGGAGTTGGCAGTCTGCAAAAGCGTAAGGTTGGATTTGTCGTTTATCCAATATACGAACTTGCTTCCATTGGTGTAGTAGTTGTTGTTGTTGGAAAGTACCACATGGGTTGCCGGCGTTTGTACATACATGGCATAACCCTTGCCGCTGTTGTCTAAGTTGTTGTTCTGTACTATTATGTTTGAGCCAACCTTTCCAATGGCAAGGCACTTGGAAGCGGTACTGTTTCCTTTCGATGGTTCAAGGTAAACGGTATTGTAGTACAAGCTCAACCAGTCGGTGCTGTCTACATCTATTCCGACATAAGCCAATGCCGATGAGGCGTTCCTTGCCCCTATCATCGATATGGAATTGTTCGCAACGATTGCAGGTTGAACCTGCTCTGCCTGTACGTTTGCCAAAGATATACCTGTTCTGACTGCCGTTCCTTTGGTCAAGTAGATAAAGTTGGACATAACACTCGATGCCCCCGTAAGTCTCTTCAAGTCGATGGCTGTAACAACAAGTTTGGAAGTATCGGTGGAAAGATGATTTGCTTCTATTGTTAAGTCTTCCACATCGTATGCCCTTATTCCCGACACTCCAAAGTTGAAGAAGTTATTGTTCCTTACGGAAAGCGACCTTATGCTGTCGGCAGTGGCAAGTTGTATTGCCGAACCGACAAAATCGTTTTCGCTTATCAGAATATCATCGGTGTTGGCAATGCTAAGCATTGTGCTTCGTGCCGTTTTTGGCGAAACGAAGTTCATTCTGCGGAAGCTGACATTCTTTGAATTTTCCACTAACACAGAAACATCGGCAGTGGTATCGGAACACTGTATGGTCATGTTCTCGAAATGTATGTTCTCCACATTGCTAAGGCTCAATACATGTTTATCTCCATCTGGCATTGTATTGTAGGTCAAAACCACTTGCGAGTTATCGTCCGCAAGACCTACGAACTTAATGTAGTTGGTTTCTGATAATCCCGCTATATTAGGAATATTGATTTGTCCATTGTATGTACCGGGTCTGACATTGATTTGAACCGGTCCACAAATTCCCGAACTCGTCAATTCATCTAACACATACGACATACCAGAACTCATATCTCCGTCTTCATTGCCTACGGTTATGGTTGTGAGACCGGAAGTATTTCCTGTACAAATCGTAAGATTAGTCTCTACCGTGTCGTTGCTTGGTTCGTTATCGCAATCCTTTTCCAACCAAACTTTAATTTCCGTAACTCCGGAGGAGTAAGACTCATAAGTCGAGACGGAACATGTAGTTGTACTATCTTGAGGCAAATATCCCGTCCATGTGTAAACCGGTATTTCATAACCGTCTACCATACAATGTAAATCAAGAATATCCAAAGGCGTAGTACCAAAGTTCTTTATTTCAACTTCTATCGGAACAATTTCTCCTGTCATCAGGGTGGTTCCTGCAACGGGAGATACAATCCGCGTCAAGCCGACTTCACATGCAGGAGCAGGCTGAACTTCCACAACGAGTGCAGCTCTTTCGCTCTTACAACCGTATTTGTCAAGACCAAACTTGACGTTAGGTCGCTTGGCGTAGGTTGCACTTGGATTTCCTGAGTATTGGCAAGCGTTGGTGTTATCGTTGTGGTAAACAATAGTGGAATTAAAGCTTGTATTTGAATTGTAGACCCTCACCTTGCCGGTTGTTATGTTGGTATTGTAGCAAACTTCAACGACAAGATTGGACACTCCGTCATAGTAAAACGGAGTGGTAAACGCCATGTCTTTCCACACATTGGTTGTTGCGGGTGTCTTTGTTATGGTTATGCTGTCCGAATATACCTCTTGCAATCCATCAACCCATGTTGACAAAGCATTTTCGGTTGTTGTACCAATCTTAATCGTGTAATCCCGCATCGTAACATTGGCATTCTCTGTGCTGACCTTGAAGCCTATCGACTTAATCAAGCCTTCGCCCAAAGAGCCAAGCTCCTCCGCTTTCCAAAGGTATTGCTCCTTGACTTGCTTCTTCGAGAATGCAAACGGAGTTGGTGCTGCGTCGTTTGTATTTGTGGACGTTCCTATTCCGATTTCCTCTTCAACTTCCGTTCCCAACAGGGCTGCTACATAGAATGTGTCTGTTGCATAAAGTATAGGTGTTGTATAAGTTCCTCGTGAGAGTTCCTGGTTTGAAGTCGGACTGTCATACCAAATGAGTGTATAGGGACTTGTTGCGGTTAGTACGGCGGAACTTGCGTACGGTATGTTCATGTTTTGAACTACCGGTTGTTGCGGTGTTTTCAACGAAACAAGTTGCATGCTTGCCGTATCATCATCATGGACAATATCCGCAGCCAAATTGGCAATGGCTGTTATCTCATAAGTCTCGTCTGCCGTCAGTGCGGACAAATCAAGTGTTTCTGCCAAGACATACTCAACCGTATCGAACGGATTTATTGTGCCTGTATAGGTGTCTGTCTTTTGTTGGAAGATTGTGCCGTTCTTTTTGCTGTAATACTCTATCGAAATGTTAGAAACGGCTTGTAAACCGAGATTGGTAATCTTTACCTTTATCTGCTCTTCATTCAAGGTACAAGAACTATCGGCTGAAAGCCCTACAACGGAAACAGAAGCTATGCTCGGATTGTATGTCGGTGCATTTTGTATCACCACATTATACGTAGCTTTATGTCCCATACAACCATTATCTTCGTAAACCGTCAATTCGTTGTTGTACGTTCCCAAGGTCATCGGTGTTTCGGACGAAGCCTTGCTCCATGCCGCTTGCGAAGAGGCTGTTGTCGAAGTTCTGACAACACCGGCTGTATTTGTAATCATCAGATTGGACGAAGCGCCTTGCCATACGCTTGCCGGAACATTATGTCCTGCCGCAAAGTTCGCTCCGTTGACAGCAACGGCATCTATAACCGTGCCGGCTGCATTCTTCAACAAATATCCGGCTTTCCTGCTTGTTGCAACAGTACCCGAACCTATACCGAGAACGCCCTCTGCCGTTACCGAATTGGCATTAACCGGCAATAATACAACCGACTGATTTGCTCCCAACACATAACCCTCAGGGAAATTATATGTCTTTGCCCCGGAGGTTGGAAGGGTTGCATTGTTTCCGTAATAGTAAACAAAGGAATAACCTGTCAAGTCTATACTTCCATTGCCCAAATTGCTTACCTCGTAAGCATTATTGGTAGTTACCCAAGAAGGCAAAGGTGTGGTTATTCCCTCCTCCGCACTTGCTGTTTTGTCAAACTGCAACTCCGTTATCTTCAATACCGGTATTTCTCTCTTTGCCGAGAAGTAAAACGCCGTGTCTGCATACAACTGAGAGGTTGTCAAACTTTGTGATTTCAAGAAAGGAATTTCATCTTCCATTCCCTTGAACCAATAAATGGAGTCGTTAGATGTAACGCTTATGGTTGCAGCCGTTCCGTAGTTAACGTTTGCACTTTGGTTTGCAAGAGCAGGCAACTGATAGTTGGATTGAATAATGGCTCTCGCCGTGTCATTGGTGTTGACAGTGTCTGCCGCAAGGGAAGAAAATGCAGTCAAAATCATTCTTGTATCGGCAGAAGTGGCTGTCAAATTTGCCTGTTGAGTGAAGGTAAACAAATAGTCCGTGTTCGGAGCTATCTCATGAGCAATCAACCCTCCGTTGACCGCAACGCCATTGTCTACCTTATAGTACATTCTTGCAGTATTTGCAGGAATGGTGTTGGAGCTTATGTTCTTATAGTGAACGCTCACGGTCTCTTGTCCAAAGTTACAACTTGAATATGCCGGCACTCCGCCTATTTCGCTATAATTTCCGCTGCCTATCTCTACAGAAGTAACAAATATGTTGCTTGTAGGAGGTTCAAACTCCAAAGCTCCTATACATGTGTTTGCATTCGGTCTGCTTCTTCCGAAGAAGTCATCTGTAACACCTGCAACAGGAATACCCTTATAACAAACAAATGTGCTTGTGGTATGCAAGTCATTCCATGCCGTAAAGAAAGGATTTTCCGTGTAATAAGAGTTAGTCTCTCCGCTGAGTGTCTGCCATTGCTCTACAGTCGTAACGTTGTTGGTATTTACCTTAAACAGTATATTGGAAGATGAATTGGCAAGTTTGTAGTACATGTTGTTGGATAGTGTGAACGATGTGCTTGCATCTGTTTCAGAGGTTCTTTCCCATATTGCAAACCCCATTCCGTCGGAAACGACTATATTGTTCTTTACAACTATACCTGTGCTTGTTTGTCCTTGACTGCCGAGACTTAAAGCCGTTGCTTGTTTTCCTGTAAGACCGGCGTCAACCGCATATATATTATTGTATACTATCGATACCCCTTCGCCGGATAAGAGTTTGATACCCGAAAGATGCATGCTTACCACACCCATATTGTTGTTCTTTACGCTTATCTTGTTGTTTGCAATCTTTGAGTTTCCTGCCAATACCTGCGAAAGACTTACAGCCGTTATCTTCTCCAAGGCGAATATATTTTTGTTTATATCGAAATTCTTGGAGGTCTGCATCATAATGGCATATTTTTCGCCTCCAACAGTGGCAATCTCGGGTGATGAGTTGAATACATTCTTGCTTACAGACAAACCGTCATTGTATTCTGCATATATAATATTGTCAGAAACGCTTTGAGAACCGCCTATCGAAACAGAAGTGTAATCGAAAACAGTGTTCTTTATCACAATGCCGTTTGTCATAGATGCAGGAGACAAACCTTTTATGTTGATTACCTTATCGGCAACAGCCGAAAAATAACAACTGTCTATTGTTACATTGCTTGCTGCCGACAAATCCAATACTGCCGTAGGCTTCAAGTTACAAACAGACTGCGTTTGCTCTGTTCCGAAAGTAATAGATGAAGGAAAGTTACACTTCTTAAATTCTATGTGATGAGAGGATTGAGACAACTTCACAACACTCCTTTCGCTTAATGCAACCGAGTTTTCGTCCATATAACTCTTGGCAGGAAGGAATGTCAAGTTCTCAAACCTCATATACTTACAACCCGAAAGGTCAAACGAGCTGTTTGTCCTTACCGTGTCATCTGCATAGAACCTTATCGGAGCCGTAGGGTTTGAAGAAGTGAATGTTATTGTATTGGTTGCACTCGCTCCTTGTATTGTCGTAGGGAATTTCAACACATCTCTTCTGACATCATCTGCTCCCGATTCTATTTTTATTGTAACGGGACCTCCAACACCACATACCTCCAACACCTTGAACGCTTGCGAAAAATCATCAAATGTTTTCGTTGCAGGAACGCCCTGCACATTACCTATGGCATATACCCCGCTCATGGCACCGTCACACGAAATGATATCGTAAGTAACTGTATCATTCAAAGTATTCCAATCTATGTCCGGAGGCAGAACATTCGTCCATGCGGTCAAATGCCTGTAACCTGCAGGCAAATTCAACGACGAAGTAACATTGAAAATCGTTGAATCCCCCGGTGCAAGCGTTCCGTTCCATGTAGCATT
This sequence comes from uncultured Bacteroidaceae bacterium, assembly GCA_964606345.1. Taxonomy (GTDB): domain Bacteria; phylum Bacteroidota; class Bacteroidia; order Bacteroidales; family P3; genus Onthomorpha. The sequence continues at coordinate 87,986 of CAZSFV010000002.1, forward strand.
GCCTGTCGAACCGTTGTCTGCCAAATAGCTGACCTTAACTTGTGTAAGAGGCTCGGAACCTTCGTTTTTCAAATACACTCCAAAATTGGAATTGGTATTTGCCGAAACCTTTTGATTTGCAGGAGTGGCTAACTTATCCGACAAAGCAGCATCTACCGGAAGAACACAATTCTTCAAGAAATCGAATTTGAAGTTAACCTTGTAATTTATCATACCGTCGGCAGTATTGAACGGAGCATTACAAGCCTCAACATACGACGTTCCCGTTTGCGTAAACTGACCCGTTCTGTTGTTGCCCGTTGTCGGAATACACTCAACCTTGGTTGTTCCTCCTGCGGTTGTTGTTGCTCCCCAACATGTTTTTATCATTATATCGCTCTCTCCGTCCCACAAAAAAGGCTCGTCGAATTGAATATAGTGTTCCCCTATCGGCGGAGCCACAAAGGTAGGATTGGAATACACACGCGTCAATGTAGTTGCCGAGTACAAATACCCTTGATCCAAAACCCAAGCCGGATCTATATTACCTATCGACAACGAAAAGTTCGGCATCACAAATCCCGATGCCGACTGCGTTACATTATAATACAAGCCACCTATCTCTCCTGCACTGAACCCTGCCTCTATCAACTCCTCTGCCGTATACCTCATTTGGAACATCGCAGCCAACTTATTCGTCGGTATCATCAACTCTTGGCTGCTTGTCTGGGTTTCCCTTATTTTTCTTGTACCCTCAAAAGGTCTTATTATGGTGTATTTATTGTATGTTCCGTAAACAAAAGGGTATCGCATTTCATTTCCCTTGAGATCCCTTGCCAACACCCTCCAATAAGTCGACTTTCCGAAGCCGTTGAACGGAATATATCCCTCATACATATTGTTGGCGGCATCTACCAAAGTCATATTTACCTCATTGGCAGAATACACTCCGTTATCGTCAGCCTGCATGAACTCTATTTTCACGGCATCTGCCGCAGAGGACATTGCACCTCCCGCATCTCTTATCTGCATTTGAACCAACACTTCGCTACAAGTCGGATAGTTCGAAATAGTCGGAGCTTTAACCACACTCCTTATCTGAGGCACTCTCACCTCGTCTCCTGCCACAGCCGCAACATACAATCTCACATCGTCTATAAACCAACCCGAAAAGTTTGCAGCCGCACCGCTTGAAGCCGGCAAAACAAATCGGAACTTAACCGTTGTTGCCGCCGAAGTCAAAGTCGAATATAAGTAGAACACCTCATTCCTCCAATATGTGCTATCCAAGTCGGCAACGTCTATATTGGTATTTCCCGTCCAATAGGAAACTTTCTTGAAACTGCCGTCAAAGCCCGAAACGCCGGAACCGTAGCTCGGGTCGTAACAGCTCGGATTTCCCGTTCCCTGCAAGGTCAAAGGACTCCACGTGCCATTAGGCTTCAATACTTCTACCCTGCCTCCGTTTTGGTTATTCAAAATCGGAATATGGCTGAACTCCAATCTTGTTGCGCAACCGGCAGGAATTGTAAACTCGGGAGAAGTTATCGTTACCTCGCCCGCAGCCGGTTTCATTCTCAAAGACTTCTCTCCTGTGGCTGCAAGATTGCTATATATCGACACATCGTTCAGATTCGACACCGTCCAACCGGCAGGAATACCGGATTCAAAGTCAGCGTGAGTAAGTAAAACGGGTCCGCTACCTGTTCCTTGTGCAAACCCACACAAAGGAAGCATCAGCATAAACAGCCCTGCAATAAATAGAACTCTCTTCATATTCATAACTTTTATTATTCTACAATTCAAACATTTAACCACAAGGGCAAGAAAACAAGCCCTCTAATCCAACTCGCAAATATACAATAAATTCTGCTTTCTGCAAGCCTTTTGACGAAAATAAAGACACTCAGCCCGATTGCATGGTTAGTTATCAAACGTTAAACGCCGAACCTCTGTCCCTTTTCTCCGAAAACTATTACGAAAATCTCATCAAAAGTGCATACCTTTGCAGCATGAAAAAGATATTCAGCCTGTTTATCATATTGGCAAGCACTTTTTTTGCAACGCTTCTTGCACAAAGAGACAGCCTCTACATGTTCGAAATTAACACCCTGCCAAAAAAACAAACCGTAAAGGTATATCTCTACACCTTGAACGGGAAGATAGACACACATAACCCTTTCAAGTACTTCTATGGCAACTCAAAGACAGCCATGGCAAAAAAGGACATTCCGAAAGAATGGCGTATAAAACTAAAACGCAACAAACAAATGAACAAATACTCCTACACCTTTCATTATCGGCAACCCAAAGGACTGAAATCCTTTGCCAATTACAGCCCCGACTGCAACCAATACCTTTTTTACACTCCGCTCGAAGGCAAAAACATGTACCGTATCATCAAAATGGTCTATGAATACGATGAGAACAGGAACGGCAGACTGAAAAACCTGAAACTTATATACGAAAACATAGGTTCAGGGTCAATCAAGATAAGAGAACACAAGCAATAAAACCAAAGAATTATGAGAAAAGCACTTTTGACATCTATACTGCTTTCATGCATCGCACTCACCGGCGTAAAAGCACAGAGAATAGAAGAAGCCTGTGAAATAATCGGCACAAGCATACAAGACAATCAATACAAAGAATTTACCATCGACGGTTCCGGCTTTTTGTCATACATATGGACGGGCAGCAAAAACTCAGAAACATGTTTGAACGTCGACTTGATACAAATAACCATATCAAAAGAAATCACCCCCGTGGGTTACAAAATATGGCTTAACTGCATAGACGGAGTGAACTGCATAAGCGAAAAAGGGCGTATCGGCAACAATGAACATTTCTACGGAGAATACAACAAAACCTACCTGCCTGCCAAAAGCGAAAACGACATGAACGCCATATACACCCAATTAGACTACCTGCTCCGCCTTGCCAACGAAATAAGATAAGCCAATACCGGCAAAATACGAGGTTTTCAAGCACTGTTTTGTAACAAACCGACACAGTTTTACCATTAAAAAAGCGCCCACAGCACAGGTTCGGAAGCCTTTCGCCGTTTGGCAAAAACGAAAGGCTGATTCAGAAAAATGAATCGGCAAAAGATTTTTTTGAATCGGCGATTCATTTTCTTCTTTCGGCTATTCGTCAAAAGGCTGACGGACAATAACGTTTCAAAACGGTGTTTGCCTTGCATTTTTCTCCTCCTGCGGGCAGGTGAAACACTTATCGAGATATTGTTCCCATGCCGTGAGTTTAGAATTTGCTTGTTCTGTGTACGCTTTGTCGGCAGGTCTGTTTATTTTTGACGGTCTTTTTCTGTTTCTTGCAACAAAATTGGCAGGAATGTAGTATCTTTGCTTCTTGAATTGCACAAGGAGCGAGGGCATATTGCGTTCGGCTCTTTGCTTATGATAATCCTTAACACGGTAACGAGAAAATGAAACAAGGTTTTGCAAAGTTTGCCTTTTATTGGGGGTCTGTGTTCGGCGGAGCGGTGTTCTTATATCAGGTTCTGAGTGCGTTGCTGCACTTTTCCGGCAATTTCTTCCAAACATTGCTATACTCTTTGATTACCATTTCGTCATTGATTTTTACTTACACCAAGTACCGGCGTTCCAATCCGTCTTTGTCGCCGGGTTTCGGTCGTTCCTTGGGGCTTTTGACCTTGGTGAGCTTGACAATGTCGTTGTTTTTCGCCCTGTTCAGCGTGGTGCAGATTGCAAAGCTCAATCCGACTATGATACAAGAGGCTCTGAATCAGATGTCCGTGCAGATGGAAGACTACGGCATGAGCATGGCTGTATTCGAAAACGATAACATGTACAAGGTTCTGCAAGCATCGTTCATCTTTTCGTCATTCTTTTTCGACTTTCTCGGCAACTTTTTCTACAGTCTGCTGATTGCCTTCATGTTCACTCGCAACAACACCCGCCAATTTGAGCCGTACCGACAAGACAATACAGAAAAAGATAATGAAGAGGGCAACTAATAGAACAGAGGCCGGCTTCAACACTCGGCTTGCTCGATTAAAATAGAACAGATTTACCATGAAAGAAAAAACTGAGGCTTCACAAAAAAAGGAAAAGAGTTTCGGAGGACAGATTCTTGCACACGGCATTCTCGTCGGGCTTGTGCTTTCCTGCGTTTTGTTCTTTCGGCACATTGTTTCGCTGCCCGTGTCTGCACCATTGCAGTGGACGGAATGCCTGTTGCTGCTCGCCCTTACCGCATTCTGCTCTTTTCGTTTCAGTCGTACCGACTGCGGACGGAAAGCAGGGTATGGAAAACGGTTTGCCTTCGTTTTGCTTGTCGCAATTACAGGGCTGATGCTTTATTCGCTTGCAATGTATATTTACAGCGGTTTTGTAGACACCGACATGCAGCAAAGGTGTCTTGCCTTGCAAAGGAAGCATAATGCCGCAGGCGGTTTTAACGAAACCGAACTGATGGAAACGGTAAAGCCTTCATATATCGCTTTTTCGGCACTCTTTTTGGGCAGTTTGTTTTCGGCACTCTGTGCCGGCATTCTTGCCATGTTTGGCAGAAAAACCGAAAAGAACACAAGCAAAGCTGAAAACGGCAAATTGATTGATTGAACAAAAATTGTAACTGACATGGATATATCGATAATAGTCCCCTTGTTTAACGAAGAAGAGTCGCTTCCTCACCTTGCGGAATGGATTGATAAGGTCATGAAAGCGAACGGCTTTTCTTATGAGGTGGTCATGGTGGACGATGGCAGCAAAGATTGCTCATGGAAGGTGATTGAACAACTTTCTTCGGCAAATCCAAGCATCAAAGGCATCAAATTCAGACGCAACTATGGCAAATCGGCAGCCTTGAACGTCGGCTTCGAACATGCAAAAGGAGATGTGGTGATAACGATGGACGCCGACTTGCAGGACAGCCCCGACGAAGTGCCGGAACTGTACAGAATGATAAAGGAAGACGGGTATGACTTGGTATCGGGTTGGAAAAAGAAAAGATACGATTCCAAACTCACCAAAAACATTCCCTCCAAACTATACAATGCAACAACACGAAAGCTCTCAGGAATCAAGTTGCACGACTTTAATTGCGGGCTGAAAGCATACCGAAACGAAGTAGTAAAGTCCATAGAAGTCTATGGCGAAATGCACCGCTACATTCCGGTAATTGCAAAATGGGCAGGCTTCAACAAAATCGGCGAAAAGGTCGTACAACACAGAAAACGAGAGTTCGGTGTCTCCAAATTCGGAATGAATCGCTTTGTGAACGGTTATTTGGACTTGATGTCGATAATGTTCGTTTCCAAGTTCGGAAAAAAGCCCATGCACTTATTCGGACTGTTGGGCAGTGTGATGTTTTTTGCAGGCATAATCTCTGCAATGGTCTTGGGAATACAGAAGTTGATTGCCCTGCATAACGGCGAGATGATGCGTTTGGTTACCGACTCCCCTTACTTCTACCTTGCTTTGATTACGATAGTATTGGGTACAC
>CAZSFV010000003.1:0-89658 GCA_964606345.1 uncultured Bacteroidaceae bacterium
CCTGTGGATTTCGCCAATGCGGCAGCCTTGTCTATTTCGCCTTGCGGCAAGCCTGCCAAATCTTCTTTTTTGCCGACTACGAGTTTGTAGGCTTTTGTTTCTGCCAAAAGGTTGGCGTCGAATTTGGCTTCAACCTTTGTCAGTTCGCCGTTTACTTCTCTCAACTGCTTTTGCTTGTTTGCATCAAGCAAAGCACCGTTACGGACAAAGTTCTTGTAGACTTTTTCCAACAGGGCTTTTTGTTCGTCAGTGTAGTTCTGCTTGTCCTTGCCGTCCCACACGGTCTTCACTCTCTTAAACAGGTCGGCGTTCATCGAAACGTTGTCGGAATGGTGTGCCAACAACGGACCGATTTCTTCTTGTGCTTTTTGCAATTCGCTGTTTGTGTTGGCTGCCAACATGTTGAAGTAAACGCCTTGAATGCGTGCAAGAAGTTGACCGCTGTAATCCAAAGCCGCTATGGTGTTGTCGAAGGTTGCGGCTTCTTTGTTGGAAATGATTTCTTGGATTTCCTTCTCGTGTTGTTCGATTGCTGCCTTGAATGCCGGCAAATAGTGTTGCGGCTTTATTTTTTCAAAGGGTGCAGTTTCAAATGGGGTGTCCCATTTCTGCAAAAGCGGATTGTCCGCATTGTCTTGCTTGTTGCATGCTGCAAAAAGCATGCCTGCTGCGAGTAATGACATTACTGTTTTCCTCATTTCTTATTGATTTTTATTGATTTATGATTTTCACATGCAAAGATACGAAATAGAATGGTTTCGAGCTTGTTTTGTGCTGTTCTTTCGGTTGTGGAGTTCGATGAAGCTGTGGTTTATTTTCCGCTGCGTGCTTTTTCTTCGTCCATTTGTTTGCGTGATTTGCTTTGGGTTACGACGTACACTCCCAAAAAGACCAATCCTGCCGCCAAGGCTTTGTGCCAGCCGAACGTACCCATGCCGACAAGAACGGCAACAAGGGTTGTTACGATTGGTTGCAGGTAGTTGTACATGGATAGGACGGTGGGACGAAGCCGAACCTGTCCGATGGGTATCAGAAGGTAGGTTACGAAGGTTGCGGCAAGTATGACGTAGGCTATTTTCAGCCATACGCTTGCAGGTATTGCGGCAAAGGATACTTGCGTAAGGGGTTTATAACAGATGGGAAGCACCATGAATGCACTGAAAAGGAACATCCATTTCATCAGGGTGAGAGGGTGATTGCGGTGAATGAGGTTTTTGAACAATGTGAGGTAGAGGGCATAGGCTATGCAGCTGAGCAGGCAGAAGAGGTTTCCGCTCCACGAGCCGGAAACGGAAGTGCCGTTTGAGGAACTCAGTATGAGCAACAACGCTCCGCTGCAACCAATCATTACTCCCAAGACTTTTAGGAAGGTGATGGGTTCTCGAAGAAATACGGCTGCGGCAATCATTGTCAGAACCGGCGTAAGGGTAACCACTATGGAGGCATCGACCGGGGAGGTTGAAGACAAGCCGACGACAAAGCACATTTGGTTGAGCGAAATGCCCAAAAGCGATGCAAGAAGCATTATAAGAATGTCTTTTTTGTTTGCTTTCGGTGCTTTGAGCAGAAAGGCTGCCACCCAAAAAACAAGTGCTGCTCCTGCGAACCGAAGATAGGTGAGTGCAAGAGGGGATATCGAGTAAGGCGAGCTGAGAACAGATTTGGTTATCGGCGTGTTGAAGCCGAAAATAAGGTTGACCGCAATTATTGCAATATGACCTGCGTATGACTGCTTCATGATATAGCGTATTTTGTTTTGCAAAGGTACGATTTATTCTTCGACATAGGTTGCGGAAGGTGCGTCTGTAAGAAAAAGAAAGGTTTTTCTTATCTTTGCAGGTGCGTAATCTTTAATTGAATTGCAGTGATGATGAGATGTGTTTTCAATCTTGCCGTGGGGCTTTTGTTGACTTTGCATGTTTGTGCCATTCCGGCGAGACAAGTGCCTATTACGATAAAGCAGCCTAACGGTAAAACGCTTACGTTTATGCTAAAAGGAGACGAGGTTATGTCTTGGGCAGAGACGATGGACGGTTACACTTTGTTGAGAAACGAAGAGGGGGTATTGTGTTATGCTTTCCACGATAAGGATGGGGATTTGAGAGCTTCGGAGGTTGTTGCTTGCAATGCGGAAGAAAGAAATGTGGAGGAGTTGCTGTTTTTGGAGAAGATTGAAAAGCGGTTGTTTTTCGGAGAAAGGCAGTTGAAGACATTCGAAGAAAGACGTAACAAACTCTTCAACCACGGCTCTTCGGAGGATTGAGAAACCGCTTAGGCTTTCTTTTGTTTTTTTTTCGTACATTTGCAGACTATGACAATGGAAGAGGAGTTTAACAAGACGGAATACACCGAAGACAACATTAAGTCTTTGGAATGGAATGAGCATATACGCTTACGCCCGGGTATGTACATAGGTAAGTTGGGCGATGGTGCATCGGCAGACGATGGAATCTATGTTTTGCTGAAAGAAATCATAGATAACTCCATCGATGAGTTCGCCATGGGAAGCGGAAAGCTCATAGAGGTTGATGTAAACTTTGAAACCAAACTGGTAAGAGTGCGGGATTATGGTCGCGGAATACCTTTGGAGAAAGTGGTCGACTGTGTTTCTAAAATGAATACGGGAGCTAAATACGACTCGGAGGCGTTCCAAAAATCTGTGGGCATGAACGGCGTCGGCACAAAGGCGGTCAATGCATTGTCTTCTTACTTTAAGGTGCAGTCCATAAGGAACGGTAAAACCAAAGTGGCTGAATTTTGCAGAGGAAACATGGTCGAGAATCGCCCGATAGAGGATTCGAACTTGGAAAACGGCACATGTATAGAGTTCATTCCCGACAACGATCAGAGGATATTCGGTAATTACCATTTCATTGGCGAGTATATTGAGAAAATGATTTGGCATTATGCCTGCCTTAACAAGGGTCTTTCGATTATATACAACGGAAAGAAGTTTCATTCGAAGAACGGATTGTTGGATTTGCTGAGCAGCAACATGAATGAGGCTGACGGGCTTTATCCGATTATTCATTTGAGCGAAGAGGGCTTCGAATTTGCGTTCACACACTCCGACAGAGTGCTTACCGAGGAGCATTACTCCTTTGTGAACGGTCAAAACACCACGCAAGGCGGTACTCACCTTGCCGGATTCAGGGAATCGCTGGTAAAGGTCTTGAAAGAATTTTACCGAAAGGACTATGAGCCGTCCGACATCAGGCAGGGCTTGGTCGCTGCCATCAGTTTGAGAATAGAAGAACCTGTTTTCGAATCCCAAACCAAGACAAAGCTCGGCTCCACCAACATGAAGCCGGACGGAAGCGGCGTTGCCGTGAAAACATTCATTGGAGATATTGTGCGGAAAACCTTGGACGATTATCTGCATATCCATTCCGAAACGGCAGAAGCTATTCTGCAAAAAATCGTTCGCAACGAGAAAGAGCGGAAAGGCATGCAGAACATACGTAAATTGGCAAAAGAAAGTGCCAAAAAGGTAAGCCTCACCAATAAAAAGCTGCGTGATTGCAGGGTTCACTACAACAGCAAAGATGCAAGGCGGTTGGAGTCCACTCTTTTCATAACTGAGGGCGACTCTGCTTCTGGTTCCATAACCAAAAGCAGAGATGTGAATACTCAAGCGGTGTTTTCATTGAGAGGAAAGCCCAAAAACTCCTACGGAGAGAGCAAAGAATTTGTTTATCGCAACGAAGAACTGAACCTTTTGCACAGTGCCCTCAACATAGATGAGGACATGGATAACCTAAGATACAATAACGTTGTGATAGCAACCGATGCCGATGTGGACGGTATGCACATACGAATGTTGCTTATGACGTTCTTCTTGCAGTTTTTCCCCGATTTGGTCAAGGCTGGACACGTTTATATTTTGCAAACGCCGTTATTTCGTGTCAGAAACAAGAGACAGACCTTGTATTGCTACACCGAAAAGGAACGAGACGATGCCGCAGAAAAATTAAGAGGCAACGTGGAAATAACCCGCTTCAAAGGCTTGGGTGAGATTTCCTCAGACGAGTTTCGCCATTTCATAGGCAAGGACATGAGGTTAGACCCCATAATACTGAATAAGGAATCCGGAGTGAGCGAGGTGCTTTCCTTCTTCATGGGTGCCAATTCCGCAGAAAGGCAAGAATATATCATACAGAATTTACGTTACGAAGATATTGATTAAGACTGAAAAGAGATGAAGAGACTATATGTTTTATTGGTCGTTGTTGCGTTTTGCGGCTTTGCTGCAAAGGCACAATCGGAGGCTTTGAAACCTTGGACGGATATTATTGTCGATGACAGAGACCCTTCGCAATGGAAGTGGAACAAAACGGAGGCTTCTCGCTTTTCCATAAGGGGAGACTTTGACGGGGACGGCTTTTCGGAAACTTTATACGAGGGAGCAACAACTCTTTTTTCGGATAACGATGAGATTACGCCCCTAAAATTGGACGGCGACTTGGGTGTGTATTTCCTTGTCAACGAAGGAGATTTAGATGGCGACGGTGGAGACGAGATTTCTTTCATGACGGTGAACAGAGACTTTTCCAACTTGAATTATTTCCGCGTTTGGACGTATAAAGATACCAAATGGAAGGAGCTTTTCTGCGTTTTGGTTCACGAATACGATTGTCCGAACTACCGACCCCAAAAACCGGAGGAGATGTTTACGCACAAGTGGAAACAGAAGAACGGTTACAATTTGAACAAGGTGGTTTTGAAGGTATGCGACGGGGTTGTCGATGTGATAGGTCTTCACCCTTGCGAACGCTATGCAATAGAACATATCAAACTCGTCGGCAAGACTGCCACAAAAAGAGAATGGGGTTTAATCATACAGCCGAGAGCGGAAGAGTAGAAAGCAAAGCGGGCAAGCGACAAAGGCTTACCCGCTTTTTCTTTTGCATTCAAATCATCAAAGGCTCAAATCCCGAAAGTGTATCCCACCGTTATATATAACGAACCGAGTTTATTGAAGGCGTAATCTGGCAATTTGGCATCTGAACCGAAGTGCTTCGTTGTTCCCGTGTCGAAAGAGTGCCGATAAAGCAGGTTGATTTTTGCTGCAGAGGTATTTGTCTTGAACAAATTAAGGCTCAGTCCGACCGGCAGGAAAAGATTGTATTTCTGTTTGGCTATCTCTTGAACGGGTGGCGTGTTTTCGTTTATCTCCTTTGCGTATTCAATCTTGCCGTTGTACATTCCAAGTCCCAAACGCAGGTCGAGGGAGAAGCTTTGCGAATTATTCTGCCACAAAGGGTAAGCAAGGTTGAAGCTCACGTTGGTTGTCTGCATGTTGAGGCTGAGATTATCCTTACCTGCTTCGGTGTATTCCTCCTCCAAGCCGAAGAACATATACAACTTGCTGAAATTGTAGCCTAATTCATAGCCAAAACTATATGAATTTAGGATTTTGGCATCGCAGGCGTAATGTTCAATTACGTTGTTGCCGCTATTTAGTGCAGACATGCCGACAAAGGGCGATACCCACACGCTTCCGCTCTCATTCTGTGCCGACACCTTCTCGCCGAATGCGAAAAACAATGCCGATAAGGCTAAGGCGGACAAAGCTGTTTTAATACCGTTTTTCCTCATAACAAACTGTTTTTTTGTTAGTTAACTTTATTCCGATGTCGCAAAACTATGAAATGTTTTTGAACCAGCCAAATAAAACAGCAAGAAATTTCTATGCCTTTTGGTGAAACTTTGCCGTATTGTTTTTTTGGCACGATTTTTGCTTGTGAGGCTAAAGTATTGATTTTATTGCTTTACCGTCATGTCGCTTATTTTTGTGTTTACTCAAAACGAAAATATTTTTTCATGAAGTTACAAACCAATGGAACTGCCGTGTTTTTTGCTTATTCGAAACGTATTCCCGGCTCATGAATTTCACAGAACAATGTTTTCAAACCTCGAAAAAAAGGCATTTCGGCAGTCGAACGCCGCACGGTTGAACGGTTTGAAAACACTATTGGCTGTCAATGGTTTATCGCAACGCCGTTCGGTTGAAATGAATCGGCGATTCAAAAAATTCTTTCGCCGATTCATTTTTTTTGAATCAGCCTTTCGTTTCGACCAAACGGGGTTAGATTGTAATCAGGTTTGTCTTGAGGTTTATCCGACGGCTTACACGAGGCGGTAGACGGCGGTGTACAGATTTTGAACCACGGAATTGAAAGTTGTCTTGTCCATTGCGGCATTGCGACTTGCCATAATGTGCATTTCCATGCTCCGCTTTGTTTTGTCGTAGGGCGGTTGCACGTATTTGTAGGGCAGCAGTTCAAAGTCATGACGGCGATAAAAGGCTATGCGTCGGCGTGCCTGCTCGCTCTCAGGCAATTCCACTTCAAAGACTATGGGCTTTTGTATCTTTTGCTTCAAGATACGCAACACCTCGGAGCCTGTTCCCTTGCCTCTTGTCTCTTCGGCAAGAGCGAAATGCTCTATGTAACAAAAGCCGTCAAAGTCCCAAAGGCTTATTATTCCCACCACTTTTTCCTCTTGCGTTTTTATAAGATTAAAAACAAAGGCTTCACTCTCCGAAAGGGCTTTCATCATCAAAAAATCCCTCCTCTCGTCTTCGGGAAAGGAGCTTTCGTATATGTGTCTTGCCGTTTTTTCTTCCTCCTGCTTTGTCGGACAGTCGCAGGAGTACAAGGCTTGCAATCGTATGGAGGTCATGAAATTTTTATTGCAATTCTTTACAATTTTTCACCAACTGCAAAAGGAACTCTTTTGCCCGAAAGAGCTTAGCTTTCACCGTCCCTATTGGCATTTGCAGCTGTTCCGAAATTTCTTCGTAGGTTTTTTCGTCGAAGTATCGCAGTTCTATCAGAATTCTGTAATGAGGCTTCAAACGCGACACCACATCACGCATTGCGGCTTTCTTTTGCCGGTCTATGATGCTTTCTTCCGGATCCAAGTTTTCGGAGGCTATGTTTATGCCTACCTCCTCTCCGTCTATGTCGGTGTAGAGGCTGTCCATGGAAACGGTAACTGTGCGTTTTTTTCTGATGAAATCGATGCAGTTGTTGGTCGCTATGCGGAACAACCACGTGCTGAACGCATAGTTGGGCGTATAGGAATCTATTGCTCTGAAAGCTTTACCGAATGCTTCAATGGTGAGATCCTCCGCATCGGTGGTGCTGCCTGTCATTTTCAGCAACATATAATACACAGGGTCTCTATACGTATTCATCAAGACGGCATAGGCCTTTTGGTCGCCTTTGTCTCTTGCTCTGATTACTAATTCGTAATCCTTGTTTGCCTTGTCCGACAGACTGCAATTTCCTTTCATTATGCTTTTCGGCTGAACATCGATATTATTCTCATTTTTGCATCGAAGAAAAAGAAATATATCTCAAACAGAGGTGCAAAGAATTGTATCTTTTTAACGCCCAAACGTTTGCATACCTTGGAGTATACAAGCACCTGCAAGATGAATTTCAACAACAATGCAAGAATGATATATTGGTATGGGAACGCCAAAAAGCCGAGACTTATTACACCGGCATAAAACAAAAAAGAAGACAAAGGCAACAATGAAAGCAGAAATTTTTGCTTGAACTTGAAGAAACGACGGCTTGCAAACCTTTCCTTTTTCAGCTTGCGCCAATCGCCCTTATTGCGTTTCAGTTCAAAGGAAACGAAGCTCTCGGGAGATAGAACAACCTTTGTGTTTTGGGAATTTGCCACGCTGCTGATGAAAATATCATCATCGCCGAGCGTAAGGTTGTAGTGTTTGGTAAAACCACCGGCTTTGAAAAACAGATTCTTTTTGTAGGCAAGGTTTCTGCCATCGCCCATGTAGGGCTGACCGCAAAAGGCAAGTCCAATATAGTTTATGGCAGTCCTTACGTTGTCGTACTGCACTATTTTGTTGAACAAGCCTTTGTCTTGTTTGCAAGAGGCATAGCCGAGAACGACAGACCTGCCGCCCGCAAAGCCCGACATAATCTCTTTAAGCCACTCGAAGCCCGCAGGTTGGCAATCGGCATGGCTCAACACCACATAGTCGTATTTGGCAGCCTTTATACCCAAAGAAATAGGGAACTTTCTACCCTTGAACTTGTTCACGTTCTCCACAATGTTGACTGTCTTTAAGTTGGGGTACAATTTGGAGAATGCTTTCAGAACATACTCCGTATCATCTGCCGAAGCATCGTTCACAACTATCACCTCAAACTCGGGATAATCCTGTTCCAAGAAAAAGCCTAACTTATCCTTCAAGTTAAATTCTTCGTTCTTTGTCGCTATAACAACAGAAACTCCCGGCCAAACAGCCCCGTCTAACCGCTTTGTCTCTGCCGACTTCTTGCGAAGAAAGAATGCCTTTCTGCAAACAACCACATAATAAACGCATTGCACAACAAACAACAATGCAACACAAGCCAAAATAACCCATACCGCCAACGTAGGTCGGTAATACAGAAATTCCATCATCAGTATCGATTTTTCGGGCAAAAGTATCCTTTATTCAAGTTTTAGCCTTACCTTTGTGCAAGGAAATTATAAACTCTTTTTGTTGATAACTCGAAGATGAAATTCAAATTACTCTATGTTTCAAGCGATTGCAACGCCCGTGCGGGAGTGATGGAAACGGCACACGGCACAATAGAAACGCCTATATTCATGCCCGTAGGCACCATCGGCTCCGTTAAAGCGGTGCATCGCAACGAACTTGACAAGCAAATTCACGCTCAAATAATACTCGGCAATACTTATCACCTGTACCTCCGTCCCGGATTGGAAGTCATACGCAAGGCGGGAGGAATACAGAGGTTCAATTCTTGGAACAAACCCATGCTTACCGACAGCGGCGGCTTTCAAGTCTACTCGCTCGGACACAGACGCAAATTGACAGAAGAGGGTTGTGTGTTCCGCTCCCACATAGACGGCTCCAAACACATTTTCACGCCCGAAAAGGTGATGGACATCGAAAGAACATTGGGTGCAGACATCATGATGGCATTCGATGAGTGTACCCCCTACCCCTGCGAGTACGATTACGCAAAAAAATCTCTCGATTTGACCAATCGTTGGTTGGAAAGATGCGTCAAAAGGTTTGGAGAAACAGAATGCGAATACGGATATGAACAAAGCCTTTTCCCGATTGTTCAAGGCAGTGTGTACAAGGATTTGAGAAAAAAGAGTTGCGAATACGTCTCCTCCTTTGACTGCGACGGCAATGCAATAGGCGGGCTGTCGGTAGGAGAGCCGGTGGAACAGATGTACGAACTCACCGAATTATGTTGCCAAATACTTCCCAAGGACAAACCGAGATACCTCATGGGAGTAGGTACTCCGATAAACCTTTTGGAAGGAATAGCACGCGGAGTGGACATGTTCGATTGTGTCATGCCCACCAGAAACGGACGCAACGCCATGTTGTTCACAAGCGAAGGCATAATGAACATGAGAAACGAGAAATGGAAAACCGACTTTTCGCCAATCGACCCGAACGGAACGGCAGAAGTGGATACACTGTACTCAAAAGCATACCTGCGACACTTGTTCATCTCGCAGGAAATACTCGCCTTGCAGATTGCAAGCATACATAATTTGAGTTTCTACTTGGAACTGATGCGTCAGGCAAGGCAGCACATAATCGAAGGCGACTTTTTGACCTGGAAAAACCGCATGGTGGAGAAATTGGGACGCAGATTGTAGAATCGGAATCAATGAGCAAAGCAGGCAAGAAGTACATCATCGCCAACATATTGGACATCTACATTATCAGAAAGCTCTTGGCAACTTTCTTTGTGTCCGTCGGCTTAATCAGCATGATAATAATAGTGTTCGATTTATCGGAAAAATTGGACGATTTCATTTCAAACAACGCACCAATCAAAGGACTGATTTTCGATTACTACCTTAACCTTGTGCCACACTTCGTAAACATGTACGGATACCTCTTTTTCTTTATTTCGGTCGTGTTTATATGTTCAAGACTTGCCGCTCGAAGCGAAACTATAGCCGTTTTAAGCAGCGGCATCAGCTTCCGTCGCTTCATGTTGCCCTTTGTGGTCTGTGCCTTGCTCATAGGAGTGCTGAACCTGTGGCTCAGCAATATTTTAATACCCAAGTTGAACGTGCCAAGGCTGAAATACGAAAGAACATACTACCGAGACCCTTACCACAATCAGTTCCACGACATACACATACAGGTAGATAAAGACAAGCAAATCTACGTTCAATACTACAACAACGAAAAAGTAAGCGGCTTTAAGTTCACTCGCGAATTTTTTTCCGAGGGAAGAATAACCCAAAAGATACATGCCGAACAAATAACCTACGATTCTGTTTCCAAGGACTGGGTAATGACCAACTACAACATACGAAACATTGATGGTTTGCAAGAAAAAGTCGAGAATGGCAGCCGAAAGCACATAGACATCGGTCTTCTGCCGCACGAGTTCAACCTAAACCAAGTCAAAACCGAAGTATTGGATTATTCTCAGCTGAATCAGGCAATCGAAAGAGAGCGAATGAGAGGCAGCAGTATAGTAACCGAATTGCAGGTAGAGAAGTTTCAACGACTTTTGAACCCCATTGCGTTCATCATTCTGACCGTCATAGGGGTTTCTTTGTCCTCTCAAAAAAAGCGAGGCGGCACCGGATTGAACCTTGCGTTCGGAATAACCTTGGCATTCAGCCTTATCCTGTTCATGAAAATGACAAAGGTTTTTGCAACCAATGCCAACCTTCCGCCGGTTCTTGCAGTAGCTCTGCCGTTGTTGATTTACGGAATAATTGCAGCCGTATTGGTTGCAAAAGCACCAAAATAAGATAATGCAAAAACAAAATCTCTTATGATAAACGAGTTGATGAGCAAGCTAATGCAAAAGAGAATACCTCAAATCGAGCATTACATGAAGCACCCTGTGGAGGTTCAAGAAGCTCTGTTGAAGGAATTGGTCGACACTGCAAAGAATACCGTTTGGGGATTGTTCTACGATTACAAATCCATAGGTAATTGGCAGGACTACAACGAACGAGTGCCTGTCAACGACTACAACAGCCTGCTCCCTTTCTTCGAAAGAATACGACAAGGAGAGAATAACGTTCTTTGGGCGTCCCAAATAAAGTGGTTTTCCAAGTCTTCAGGCACGACTTCCACCAAGTCCAAATTCATACCCGTAAGTGAGGAGTGTCTCAACGGCTGTCATTATAAGGCGGGCAAGGATATGCTTGCACTCTATTGCAACAACCATCCGGAGACAAGGCTCTTCTCGGGAATGAACCTTGCACTCGGCGGCTCAAAACAGGAAAACGAAACGGGCAGCGACATATTCTGCGGCGATGTGTCGGCAATCATAATAGACAACCTTCCTTTCTGGGCAGAGTTCTACCGAGTGCCGAAAAAGGAAATAGCTCTCATGCCCGAGTGGGAAAGCAAGCTCGAACGCATGGTGAGTTCCGTCATCACCTCCAACGTGGTCAGTCTTTCGGGTGTGCCTTCGTGGATGATGGTTCTGCTGAAAAAAATAATGGAACGAAGTTCCAAATCCATAAAAGACATTTGGCCGAACATAGAGTGTTACTTCCATGGTGGGGTCAGCTTTGTGCCTTATCGCAAGCAGTTTGAGGAAATACTGCCTTCTAACATGAACTATATGGAAACGTACAATGCTTCCGAAGGGTTCTTCGGTCTGCAGGACAGAAGCGACTCCGACAGCATGCTTCTCCTTTTGGATTGCGGTGTGTACTACGAATTTCTGCCTGTTGAGCAGGTTGGCGAAAGCAATCCTAAGGTTGTACCGCTCTCCGAGGTTGAAGTGGGCAAAAACTATGCCATGTTGATTTCGACCAATGCCGGTTTGTGGCGTTACACCATAGGAGACACTGTTTGCTTCACCGAAAAAACACCTTATCGTTTCAAGATAACCGGACGAACCAAGAACTTCATCAATGCCTGCGGCGAGGAGGTAATAGTGGACAATGCCATAAAGGCGTTGAACGTTGCATGTGACGAAACCGGTTCAAGTGTGAACGAATACACCGGGGCTCCGCTTTTCAACAGTGCCGAGAACAAAACGTGCCATCAGTGGGTCATCGAGTTCGGCAAAGCTCCCGACGATTTGCAACGGTTTACGGAAATATTCGACAAGGCTCTTCAATCGGTCAACTCCGACTACGAAGCCAAGCGATACAAGAATCTCGTTCTGCAAATGCCGCAAATCATAGCAGCACCTCGGGATACTTTCTACAAATGGCTGAAAGACAAAGGCAAACTCGGCGGACAGCACAAGGTTCCGCGACTTGCCAACAACAGAGAATACATAGACGAAATCATTAAAACAATAGACCGATGACAATAGAGGAAATAGAACAGAGTATTATTGATGAATTTGCCAATTTCGAAGAATGGATGGACAAATACGCCTACATCATCGACCTGGGACACAGCTGCCCCATAATAGACGAGAAAGACAAAACCGAAGCCAACCTCATTAAAGGTTGCCAATCCCGTGTATGGGTGAGTGCAAAGCTGACCGACGGGCTTATGGACATAAAAGCCGACAGCGATGCCGTAATAACAAAGGGCATAATAACGTTGCTGCTTCGCGTTTTCAATCGTCAAAAACCCGAAGACGTCTATAAAGCCGACCTTAAATTCATCGACACCATCGGATTGAGTTCCCATCTCTCCCCTACCCGCTCCAACGGACTTTTGAGCATGATTAAGCAAATAAAACTCTACGCCTTGGCGTTCTCCCTCAAACAAAAGCAATCATAAAACAATGAACGAAAAAGACATACTGCACAATCGCATAGTACAGGTACTCAAAACAATACACGACCCAGAAATACCGGTGGACATTTACGAACTCGGGCTTATCTACAAGATAGACATAGACGATAACAACGATGTTTTGATACTTATGACGCTCACCGCCCCCAACTGTCCCGTCGCCGACAATCTTCCTTTGGAGGTTGAGGAGGCGGTCAAACGCACGGAGGGTGTGAACAACGTGCAAATCCAGCTGACCTTTGAGCCGGCGTGGTCTCCCGAAAACATAAGCGATGAAGCAAAACTCGTCCTCGGTCTCCTATAGTGGCGTACTGAGGCAACTGCTGAAAGATCCGCTCGGACTGATAAGCCTCTGCATTATCGGTTTGTTCACCCTGCTTGCCATCGGAGCTTATCTGATAAGTCCCGACAGCACTCCCTATGCCAATGAGCAGCACTTGGAAATAGCCGTCAAGAAACCTGGCTTCCAAATCGAAATGCTGCAAATAGAAAAGCCTGATGCCGAAAAGCCCGACTTCTTTGAACACATGCTCTTCGGCACACCCTCGCCCTACACCTCCGTACCCATTTACCGGCATTGGACAAAGGGAACGACACACTTATTTGAGACTTACACGGGCGACAATCCCAACGCAGGCGACACTCTGAGCCTTTCGGCAAACGACAGATTCAAGATAACCAAACGCACCTACCTGCTCGGCACAGACCGATACGGCAGAGACATGCTTTCGCAACTTATTGTCGGCACCAGGGTTTCGCTTTCCGTTGGCTTCATCTCCGTCCTTATAGCCATAGTCATAGGCGTAACCCTCGGAGCGGTGGCAGGCTACTACGGCGGCAGAACGGACAACATTATAATGTGGCTCATCAATGTCGTCTGGTCGATACCCACCGTGCTGCTTGTGGTTGCCATCACCTTTGCCTTGGGCAAGGGCTTTTGGCAAGTCTTTGCAGCCGTCGGACTTACCATGTGGGTCGACATAGCACGAATGGTTCGGGGGCAAGTCAAATCGCTGAAAGAAAAAGAATTCGTTGAAGCCGCCAAAGCCCTCGGCGAAAGCAACGGCAGAATAATTCTCCGCCAAATACTGCCCAATGTCGTTGGAGCCATAAGCGTAATCACCGCCTCCAACTTTGCCACCGCCATATTGCAAGAAGCCGGGCTGAGTTTCCTTGGATTGGGCGTGCAACCGCCTATGCCCTCCTGGGGAAGCATGATAAAAGAGAACTACGGCTACATAATACTTGATGCAGCCTACATGGCAATAATTCCCGGAGTGGCAATCATGCTGCTCGTTCTTGCTTTCATCTGCCTCGGCAGCAGCCTGCGCAAAGCCATGGACGTAAAGAAATAATCAATCCGGCTCTGCCACAAAAATCAAACGCCGATTCACATCTGACGAATGGCTGATTCAAAAAAATGAATCGGCGAAATATTTTTTTCTTTCGGCGATTCATTCCCGGAAAATCGGCGTTCGGTCGGCTGCGTTGCCGAAAAGCTTGCCGCATTTGCAGTTTTTTTGCCCGCAAAGCCGAAATAAAGTCGATGAAACTGTTTTGTATCAATGTTTTTGCTTACCTTTGCAGCTTCGCAAAACTGAGGTATTTTAGTAAGAAAGAATAAGAGAACAATAAACAAATGATTGACAAAAAGACTATTATCGGTTTGGTGCTGATATTTGCCGTGTTCGGTGTGTGGATGTACGTGTCGCAACCCTCTGAAGAGGAAAGAGCAAAACTCAAACAAAAACAAGACTCTGCACTTGCGGCAAGCATGAGAGCCGAGCAGGAAGCGGAACAAGCCGAAAAACTCAACGAGGACATTGAACGAAAAGAGCAAGCCGACATAAAGCAGTTGGCACAAGAGGCAAAGGGAAGCGATTCTCTTGCCGCCGAGGCAGGTCGCATTCTTTTCAACCAATTCGGTGCATTTTCGGAGTCGGCACTGAACGAAGAGAAGCACCTTACGATTGAAAACGAATTGCTGAAAGTTAATTTGACGTCTTTGGGAGCCAACATAGAACAGGTGATACTCAAAGACTACAAAACCTATCACAAGGACAGCGTCCGTTTCTTTACCGAAAGCGGAAACTCCTATGGCTTGAACCTTTCCATAGGCTCGAAGGTATTGCGTACCAACGAATTGAACTTCGAAATTTTTATCGACAACAAAGCATGCACCGGAAAGGAGAAGCTGCATGTTAAAGGAAAGGACTCGTTGGTCGTATCGATGAGGCTCTACGCCAACAGCGACACACTCACAAAGAACAGAGGCTATTTGGAATATCGTTACACCCTGAGGGGCAACGACTACAGAATAGGTTACAGCATAATCACTCACAATCTCGACAAAGTGATAACGGACAAAAACACCTTGGAGTTTGTTTGGAATTCAAAGCTGAGCCTAAAGGAGAAAGACAGAGAAGTGGAGCGTAAGAACAGTTCCATATATTATTTGTTGAAAGACGAAGTCGACTACTTGAAGGAAAACGGCGCCGATGACCAAAAGGAAGAAAGCGGCATTCCCATCAAATGGGTATCTTTCAAACAACAATTCTTCTCAACCGCCCTCATAGCCGAAAGTCCCAACGATTTTGCCTATGCCAAAATGCAAACCATAACCGAAAAGGGGCAACACGACAAATATTTGCGGACAATGAAGGCAGATTTGAATATCCCTTTCGACGGAGACAAGGAATACTTCAAATATGACATGAATTTCTTCTTCGGACCGAACAAATACTCCGTTGTGAGCGATTATAATATAGACATGGAACAAATCATTCCGTTGGGTTGGGGCTTTTTCCTTTTGCACTGGATAAACCGCTTCGTCATATTGCCGGTATTCAACTTTTTGCAACAGTTCGGCTGGAGCATGGGTGTTATAATCCTTGTGTTGACCATATTGGTTAAACTCGTTTTGTTCCCGTTGGCATACAAATCCTACTCTTCCTCGGCAAAAATGCGGGTGATTGCTCCCGAAGTTCAAAAGATAAACGAGAAATATCCTAAGCAGGAACAAGCCATGCAGAAGCAGCAGGCAGTGATGAACCTTTACAAGCGAGCCGGAATAAACCCTATGGCAGGTTGTCTTCCCATGCTCTTGCAGTTCCCGATATTGGTAGCCATGTTCCGCTTCTTCCCTGCCTCGATAGAGCTTCGCCAACAGAGCTTCTTGTGGGCAGACGACTTGTCGAGCTACGACTCCATACTCAATTTGCCGTTCTCCATTCCGTTCTACGGGGCGCATGTGTCGCTGTTCTGTCTGCTTATGACCATTGCTCAAATCTTCTACACCAAAATAACGATGAAGCAACAGCCGCAGAACAACTCCATGCCGGGTATGAAGTTCATGATGTACTTCATGCCGATAATGATGCTTTTCATACTGAACAGTCAATCCGCTGCATTGAATTACTACTACCTTATCTCGTTGTGTATAACCTTTATCCAAATGTTTGCCATTCAAAAGTCCATCAACGGGGAAAAGGTTTTGAAACGCTTGGAAGCAAACTCCAAAAAGCCTCTCAAAAAGTCCAAATGGCAACAAAGAATAGAAGCCTTGGAGAAGCAAAACCAAGCCCTAATGGCAGAAAGGCAGAAGAAGAAACATTAGTTTAACAAACCATATTACAAACAATTAAAGTACCAAATTATGTATTTCGGATTGATGATTATCATCTTTGTCCTCGGTTATGCAGCCATAGCCTTGGAACACCCGTTAAAAATCAACAAATCGGCAACAGCCTTGTTATTGGCAGCAATAATATGGGCTGTTTACGCTCTCTCGGGCCCGGGTATAAGCAGTGAAAACCTGATTGAACACCTTGGCGACACCTCGGAAATACTCTTTTTCCTTTTGGGAGCAATGACGATAGTGGAAATAGTCGACAAGCACGACGGATTTTCCATCATTACAAACAAAATAACAACAACAAACAAACGTAAGCTGTTGTGGATAATCGGTATTCTGACATTCTTCATGTCTTCCGTATTGGACAACCTTACAACCTCAATCGTGATGTGTGCCCTGTTGAGGAAACTGATTGCCGACCAAAAAACCCGCTGGTTCTTTTGCGGTATGGTCATACTCGGAGCCAATGCGGGCGGAGCATGGTCACCGATAGGCGATGTAACAACCATCATGCTTTGGATAGGCGGACAGGTTACTGCCGGCAAGATAATAATGGAGACATTCATACCGGCATTGGTTTCGATAGTCGTTCCATTGTTTGCCATAAGCATGACAATGAAAGGCGAAGTTGAAAGACCTGAACATGTTGAAGAAGGCGGAATGTATAAGGTATCTCACAAGCAAAGCCTCATCACACTTATCATGGGCGTAGGCTTGTTGCTCTTTGTACCTGTCTTCAAAACAATCACACACCTTCCCCCTTATTTGGGAGTATTGTTCGGCTTGGGAGTGATGTGGGTAACCACCGAAATAATGCATCGCAACAGCCCTGCCAACTACTCCAAGCTAAGCGTGAGTACAATCATTCAAAAAGTAGACGTGCCATCTGTACTCTTCTTCCTCGGTATCCTTATGGCAGTTCAATGCTTGAACGAAGCAGGTCATTTGAACCTTCTTTCAAAAGCCTTGGACAAAAACGTAGGAAACGTGTACGCCATCAACCTTATAATAGGTGTTTTATCTTCGGTGATAGACAATGTGCCGCTTGTGGCAGCCTCCATGGGTATGTACCCTATCGCAGACGCTGCAGCGATTGCAGCAGACCCGACCTTGCAGCACTTTGCAACCGACGGAGCATTCTGGGAAGGCTTGGCATACTGTGCAGGAACAGGAGGCAGCTTGTTGATTATCGGATCGGCAGCCGGAGTGGCAGTCATGGGAATGGAAAAGATAGACTTCATCTGGTACTTGAAGAAAATATCCCTTTGGGCTCTGTTGGGCTACCTTTCGGGAGCCGGAGTCTTCTACCTGCTATCAAGATTCATATTGCATACATAGAATAAAGTAAACACCAAACTCAAAACCGGAGTTTGGTAACGGCAAATCTGAAAGCCGCACCCAAACTCCGGTTTTTTGATTCTCACCACACACCGGCAAAACCCGCACAACACAAAGTGCAAAAACAAACATTTTACTCCACAAACAGGAAGCACAATCCTACAAAGCAGTTACAGTCATTTATTATGATAATTCAGAGCCAATTACTTGGACAGCATTGAAAACTATCCCCTTTTGGGAACATAATAATGTGGCAAAACAAACAATAGACAGCATGTCGGAATTAGCAACTTGACAACAGCAGCACACGCACCGGACATATTCTCAAAAAAAATGAATAGCAGTGATAGAAAAGCAGAGTTTATCTACTCTTTAAGATTAGAACAGGAATGAAATATGGATACATCGTAATATGGCAAATACTTTTTAGAAATTATCGACTAAGGTATGAGATAACCAGGGGCGGTATGTAACACTCCCAGAAGTGGGAACGGATTATCCCTGACGAAGGACAAGTAAGCAGAAATTACTAT
Source organism: uncultured Bacteroidaceae bacterium (assembly GCA_964606345.1). Lineage (GTDB taxonomy): Bacteria > Bacteroidota > Bacteroidia > Bacteroidales > P3 > Onthomorpha. The sequence goes on from CAZSFV010000003.1 coordinate 18,263, forward strand.
TTAATTTGCAAAAAACAAGAATAGCATGAAAATAAAATGTATGATATTATTTATTGCATTTTGCTGCCTATATGCCTTAAAAGCAAATGCAGGAATTGCAGTAGTATATGGAGATGGTGATAAAATATCATTGGTAAAAGAATTACCTAAAAGCGAAGAATTTATCATTCAAGATGCAGATGACGAATGTTATCACGCCAATCTTGGTGTTAAGTACGAACAATTCTCTTTGTTTTATATTCCTATATGGAATTATGGCGATTACACATATGTTCTCTATGCAGAAGATAAAAAAGGAGAATACCTATATGCAAGTTTGTCAGAAGAAGACATCGCTTTATTACAATCAGTGTTTGGCGGTATACCCGATATACCCAAACTACCATTTTGGGATTCCGTAGGAGGAAAGCTCCTTATATTGGGTATCATCATCTTCTTCTGTTTCTTAGGTTATAGAGCAAATAAGGAGTAGATACATAAGTGTAACGAGACTATCGCTATGATAGTCTCGTTACAGTGATATGTGATTGTATTTGATGTCGTTATTCCACATCATGTCGTCTGTTGTTTCAGAGGCGGACAATAGAAAAGTCTTATCAGAGTAGTTCGTCAATATTATCCCATCTTGTATTGACAGACGCTTCCGCACTTTCTTGAAGAACTTAATTTCTGAACATTCAATCATTCGCTTAGAGCTGATTTATGATTTATATCTCATAGGCTGAACATTCTAACAAAGTGCTTCAAAACGCTGAAAAAGTAGAAAGAATAACCGGAATGAAATAGGGATTGTTGGTTTTATGTTGAACAATCCCTTTGTCTCTTTTGTTGTATCTCTGAGTTTGAATATTTTATATGTTATGAAAAAGATTTCAAAGGGTGCATTTGCTGTTGGATTATTAAGCCTTGCTTTATCCTCTTGCAGTTCCAACAAAGCGGTTCGAACGGTGGACAATTCTACTGTGAAACAAGTGGACGTAACTCGGTACATGGGGCAATGGTACGAAATTGCCCGCTATGAGCATTCTTTCGAAAAAGGAATGACGCACGTCAAAGCAAATTACAGACTTTTATCCAACGGAAATATTGAGGTGGTTAATTCCGGAATTAAGGACGGAAAATTCAAAGTAAAAAAAGGGAAAGCAAGACAAGTAAGCATTAAAGACCCCGGGAAGCTCGAAGTGTCATTCTTTCTATGGTTTTACTCCGACTATTACATAATGGAATTAGATAAAAACTATAATTACGCTGTCGTAGGCAGCTCCTCAGATAAGTATCTATGGATTTTGAGTCGTACACCTCAAATAGAAGACAGCCTAAAACAAAGCCTTCTAACAAAAATCTCCGAAAGAGGCTACGATACAATATCGCTTTACTTTGTTCCTCAATAAATTGAAATAGAAAATAAAACAAAAAGCGTGTAAGAAGTCCATCAAAACTTCTTACACGCTTTTTGTTTCAAAAGAACGTCAATAACTTAGTCGTTATTCCGTCTTAAATGTTATATCATCTTTCCGTGGATGAATGGTGATAAGCAACTCCCAAATTTTAGCTTTGAGCAATAACGCTTTATACCGAATCTGCAATAAACTTCTTAGACGAATTAGATGCAAGCATTATAACAGAAACCAATTCTGCAATGGAGCTAATCCCTCATAAATATATCTCGTGTATAAACCTTCTCTTGAACATCGTCCAAGTTTTCATCATAACGATTGGCTATAATAGCTTGACTCTGCTCTTTGAACTTGGAAAGATTGTTCACCACCTTGCTGCCAAAAAATGTACTGCCGTCTTCAAGCGATGGTTCGTAGATGATTACCGTAGCTCCTTTGGCTTTAACACGCTTCATAACGCCTTGTATGCTGCTTTGGCGAAAGTTGTCGCTGTTGCTCTTCATTGCAAGTCGATAGACGCCTATCGTGCATTGCTTCTCTTCTTGCGGGTCGTAATCTCCCCGGTTGTAGTAATCATAGTAGCCGGCTTTTTTCAATACTTGGTCTGCTATGAAATCTTTTCTTGTACGATTGCTCTCAACTATGGCACTCATCATGTTCTGCGGCACGTCTGCATAGTTCGCCAATAGTTGTTTGGTGTCTTTGGGCAGACAGTACCCTCCATAACCGAAACTTGGGTTGTTGTAGTGATTGCCTATCCTTGGGTCGAGACACACACCGTCTATTATGTGTTGTGTATTCAACCCTTTTATTTCTGCGTAAGTGTCCAATTCATTGAAGTAAGATACTCTCAACGCTAAATAAGTATTGGCAAAGAGCTTTACGGCTTCGGCTTCGGTGCTGCCCATAAAAAGAACGGGGACGTTCTTATCTATAGCACCTTCTCTTATCAGTTCGGCAAAGGAGTGAGCTCGCTCTTCCAAACGTTTGTCTCCTTGTTTGTAGCCGACTATGATTCTACTCGGGTAGAGGTTATCGTATAGTGCTTTACTTTCCCTCAAAAACTCCGGAGCAAAGATGATATTCTCGCTGCCGGTTTTCTTTCTTATGCTTTCTGTATAACCAACAGGTATGGTGGATTTTATTACCATTATGGCATTCGGATTATACCGCATTACCTTTGTAATAACATATTCCACAGCGGAAGTATCGAAATAGTTCTTAGTGCTGTCGTAATTGGTAGGAGCTGCTATGACAACGTAGTCGGCTCCTGTGTACCCTTCTTCCGCATCAAGCGTTGCTCGCAAATCCAATGGCTTGTGTGCCAAATAATCCTCTATGTAATCGTCCTGTATTGGCGATTGCTTTTTGTTCACCATTTCAACCCGCTGTGGCACTATGTCCACCGCCGTAACGCTGTTGTGTTGTGCCAACAGCGTGGCTATACTTAAACCTACATAGCCCGTTCCTGCTACTGCTATCTTCATTTTACGAACTTCACACCTGCTCTAATGCTATAAATCCCAAGCAAATATACAGCCTTTAGTAAGGCTATTTTCTCCACCTTCCTTAACACTTGCCACTGCCAACAGATACATTTTAGTTTGTCAGATGACACACTGCCCCTACACACTCTATATAAAGCCTCTACCGTCTCTGTATTTCTTGCAATATAACCCCTTTTCAATATAGAGAGCCACAAAACATAATCTTCTTTAGCTATATCTTTATTATAGACAACTCCTACTTTGTCTGTATCATACACACCTGTCAAATTTCCTATAACATCGCTTTTTAATAATTCCTTATAATCCACCTCGGAAGGAGCTTTCACTATTCTGTTTGAGCATTCTCCATTTTCTTTAATCTTTTCATAATTTGAAAACACCACCGCAACACTCTCATTATCAAACAACGGTATTTGATGTTCCAACTTATTAGGTAACCACAAATCATCACTATCCAAAAACGCTATATACCGCCCGGTCGCATTTTCAATGGCAATATTTCGCGGCAAAAACGGAGAACCCGAAGGTTTATCTGTCTTGAAATATTTAATCCGGCAATCCCTCTTTTCGTATTCTCTTACTATGCTTGCCGAATTATCCGTAGAACAATCATCTACTATAAGCAGTTCCCAATCCGTATATGTTTGAGACAATACACTGTCTATTGCTTGTGCTATAAAACGTTCAGCATTATAACACGGAGTAATAATACTCACCTTTCTATTTTTCTCCATCACGCTCTACTCTTTTCTCCAAACCATTTTATTGACAATACCTACATAGCTCTGAATAATCTTCACAACTTTTGTGCTGACATTTTCGTCCATATAGTCCGGCACTGGTATACCTTGCTGACCGTCTCTACATAATCCTACTGCAGTATCCACTGCTTGAAGCAAGCTTTTTTCGTCAATACCGGCAATGATAAAGTCTCCTTTGTCAATTGCCTCGGGTCGCTCCGTGGAAGTACGTATACATACTGCCGGGAATGAATGTCCTATTGAGGTAAAAAATGAACTTTCTTCCGGCAAAGTACCACTATCACTGACTACTGCAAAAGCATTCATTTGAAGGCAATTATAATCATGAAATCCAAGTGGCTCATGACGAATTACACGGCTGTCAAGTTTGAAGCCACTCGAAACAAGGCGGTTTCGACTGCGAGGGTGACAACTATAAAGAATCGGCATGTCGTATTTCTCAGCCATCTTGTTGATTGCAGAGAAAAGCGAAAGAAAATTCTTTTCGGTATCGATATTTTCCTCACGATGTGCCGACAGCAAAATGTACTTACCCTTTTCCAAACCAAGTCGCCGGTGAATGTCGCTTGTCTCTATTTCCATAAGGTTGTTGTGCAACACCTCTGCCATGGGAGAACCTGTAACATAAGTGCGTTCCTTTGGTAATCCACAATCGGCAAGGTACCGACGAGCATGCTCGGAATAAGCCATATTTACATCGCTGATAATATCGACGATACGACGATTTGTTTCCTCGGGCAAGCATTCGTCTTTGCATCGATTGCCTGCTTCCATATGAAAAATAGGAATATGCAGGCGTTTTGCACCTATGACACTCAAACAACTATTGGTATCACCGAGTACAAGTACCCCATCGGGCTTTGTTTGTGCAAAGAGCTTGTAGGAACAGTTGATGATGTTTCCACATGTGGCACCAAGATCATCTCCAACCGCATTCATATATACTTCCGGCTCTTCCAACTTCAAATCCTTAAAGAAGATACCATTAAGGTTGTAATCGTAATTCTGCCCGGTATGAGCAAGAATGACATCAAAGTACTTACGACACTTTGTGATCACTGCTGCTAAACGAATAATCTCAGGACGTGTCCCTACTACGATAAGCAACTTCAACTTACCGTTGTCCTTGAATTTTACATCTGAATAATCGTATTTCGGTTGTTTTTCCATGGTATCTTTTTTTCGAATACAAATGGCTCAAATAGGGCTAATAAATTAACCTTCAAACCACGTACTCAAGATAGATATTTGTTAAACTATTTCTTTCTCTACCGGATCAAAATAGGTATCAGGCTTCTTTGGGTTAAATATCTCGTTGCAATACATCACGGTTACCAAGTTCTCATTATCCGAGAGGTTGATAATGTTGTGTGTATACCCGGGAAGCATATGAACGGCTTGAATACGGTCGCCACTTACTTCATAATTTAACACCTCCGCATCAGGGGCATCTTCCTTGCGAAGTTGAATAAGTCCATGACCCGCAACCACTATGAAGAGTTCCCACTTGGTATTATGCCAATGCTGCCCCTTTGTAATGCCCGGCTTAGAAACATTCACGCTGATTTGTCCACAGCCAAGAGTATGAATAAGTTCTGTGAACGAACCACGAGCATCAACATTCATCTTCAAATCATAAGCAACCTTTTCCTTAGGCAAATAACTCAAATAGGTTGCATAGAGTTTTTTCGCAAACGAACCGGCAGGTTGCTCGGGAATAAGCAGCGTTTTGGATTGTTCAGCAAACGAATATATAAGATCCACAATCTCTCCGAGAGTAACCTTGTGAGTAGTCGGAACATAGCAGTATCTACCACTCTCCGCAGGAACAGTCTCCACCCCATCAAATTCACAATGATGTTCTTCAGATTTCAATGCTGCAATCATCTCATCCACAAGATCGTCAATATAAAGCAACTCCATCTCAACAGAACGGTCATTTACTTGAATAGGTCGGTCATTTGCAATATTATTACAAAATGTGGCTACAGCACTATTGTAATTAGGACGACACCACTTACCGAAGAGGTTTGGAAAACGATATACCAATACCCTGGCACCCGTCTCATTGCCATATTGAAACATCAATTCCTCGCCGGCTTTCTTGCTACGCCCATATTCAGAATTACCGAAACGCCCTGCAAGTGTAGCTTGAATAGAAGAGCTTATCATAACAGGACACTTGTTTCCATGCTTTTTCAAAACATCAAGCAACACAGAAGCAAATCCAAAGTTGCCTTTCATAAAATCCTCCTCGTCCTTGGGACGATTAACACCGGCAAGATTGAACACGAAATCACAATCTCTGCAATAGACGTCCAACTGTTCAGAGGTTGAGTCTATGTCATACTCATAAATATCCCCTATCGTAACACTCCCGTAACACTCAGCTTTGCCATCGCGAATGTTTTTCAGTTGAGCAACAAGATTCTTACCAACAAATCCCTTCGCTCCGGTTACCAATATATTCATTGATTATTCGCTTTTGATTTCAACCGATTTCTGCTTCTTCTCCATTCCGAGATCTTCCCTCACAAAGCGCAACTTCATCAGCAACTCTTTCATACCTTCAACATCAAGGCGACGGGTATTGTGAGAATGATAATCCTCTATTACAGATACTTTTTCATCTCCTTCCTTGAAAAATTTATCATAGTTCAAGTCTCTCGTATCACAAGGGATTCGGTAATACTCACCCATATCTATCGACTTCGCCATCTCCTCACGCGTAACAAGCGTCTCATATAATTTTTCACCGTGACGAGTACCAATAACCCTCACCTCCGTTTCTCCGTATTTAGGATTGACCTTGGCATAAAGCTCTTTCAACGCTTGTGCCAAAACAGACAATGTGGCAGCAGGAGCTTTCTGCACGAACAAATCACCATTCTTTCCATGCTCCCACGCATAAACGACCAAATCCACGGCATCATCTAAAGTCATCATAAACCTCGTCATGTTAGGATCTGTGATCGTTATCGGCAATCCTTGCTCCATCTGACTAACCCACAAAGGAATAACACTTCCACGACTCGCCATCACATTACCATAACGAGTACAGCAAATAGTTGTCTTTGCATTTTCGCCCAACTGACGCCCTTTCGCTATGGCAACCTTTTCCATCATAGCCTTCGATATACCCATGGCATTGATAGGATAAGCCGCCTTATCGGTTGAAAGCACCACAACCCTGCTCACACCATGAGCAATCGCACTTTCCAACACATTATTCACTCCGATGACATTGGTCTTTACTGCCTCCATCGGAAAGAACTCACAACTCGGCACCTGTTTCAGAGCCGCAGCCGCAAAAATGTAATCCACCCCCGGCATAACAGCATCTACGCTCTGCCTGTCTCTGATATCTCCAATGTAGAACTTAACCTTAGGATTCTGCAACCTGTGTCGCATATCGTCCTGTTTCTTCTCATCACGTGAGAAAATTCTCACCTCCTTGATGTCGCTATCCAAAAAGCGACGTAACACAGCATTACCAAAACTACCGGTACCACCGGTAATCAACAACGTTTTATCCTTAAATATCGACATAATTTATTGTACATGTATTAAGCATAGCACTTCACACAGAGCTACTGCCTCCTATTTTTAATCACTTCTTTCATATCGTCCAACAACATCTTTCTCATCTTATTTCTATCATAATGTTGTTTGCAATACTCGTACTGAACAGTATAATCATTATCGTTATAATGCGTTATTGCCTCTATCAACTTGCGTTTCTTTTCTTGTCTGCCGTCTAAATCAGTCAGCACGCAGCCGAAATTATTGTCTTTAAACAAGGAAATACTTGCCACTTCATGCGGTCCATATGCAATAACAAGTCGCTTGCCGGCAAGATATTCTGATATTTTTGTGGAAATAGAGTACTTTACAAAAACCCTACCGACCTCATCAAACGATTCCACATGCAACAAGGCATCAGAATTTCGCATGGTGTCTATTACTCCTTGGGGATTTAATGCCCCCATGTAATTTACCCCTGAATTCTTGAAAGCGTCTTCAACACCATCTTCCAATTCTAAGGCATACACGTTCACTTCAACCTGCCAAGATTTTTCCCTGTTTATCTCACTTATTATTTCACCCAACTCACAAATAGTCTGCCACCTTTTCAAATGCAACCCTCCGATAAACGAAATTACCACCTTATCTTTTACATCTATCCTACGAGGCTCAAAATCACTGAATTTATCAAAATCGATGCAATTACCCAATATTCCAAATTCTCTGCCAAAAGCCTTGGAATAATCCTCCCTCATCTTATCTCCGATAACGTAACACTTCGCAGCAGCCCTCATACTTCTTTTGTACACTTTCTTTGAGAGCATCCAATGCAATCTTCCGAACAACGACTTATTGAAGCAATTCAAAACGTAATCATCAGTATAGTACGCTACAAATGGAATATTATGCCTCTTTGCCACCTTAACCACTATCTCATGCACAAAAAGATTATTCCCAAAAAGGGTGAATATAATATCAGGCTTCTGTTCTTCAACCCAGTCGTTCAATTCCTTTGTGTTCCATGTTCCTAATTTCCAAAGCAACTCCCGAAATACCCTTAAACCCACCTTTCTCTTACTTGCCTTGGTCATAATCCTATCCCTGCCGGCAACCTCAGGTTTTATACTCGGGTGGGAGTTGTGGGTTCTAAAACTGAAATTCAAGACACTCTTCAACACATCTTGATCTGTAATCCTATAATAAGCATCACAAAAACCGTAGTCCACCTCGGAGAAACTCTCCAAATAAAGCATAGCCATATCCTTCGCCGGCACACCGTCAAAAAACGATCGCATGGTTTTGCTATTATTATTATTATTATAGGGATTATACGCTATCGACAGAATCTTCATACCGCTATCTAAATATATCTTTTAATTCATACAACATCAAATTTACATCCAACAGCTTGCTTCAAAAATCGTATGATATTCAAAAAAAGCCTTGTTCCATACTTCACTGTAAAATGAACTAACAAACCCATAAGTTATACGTAAAACGTATGAAAGAGGAATAAGCTTTCTCCAAATCCAGCTTCTCGGCAACGAAAACACCATTGGTAATATTACTATTCCCACCATCTCAAAATAAAAACAAATCCTACTAATCAATGGAACGATATTTGCAAAAGCATCAAATAAGAAACTCAATAAATAAATCATCAATAATACTATCTTATCCCTCTTGTGCAATTTTCTACCAAGGATAACAACGATAGCAATAAATGCCACATCATACAATGTCCTTATCTGTCCTATCACTCCAAGGTCAAGCTTCTCTCCAATATAAGTTTCATACCTTTGAAATTCTATTTTTGATTGGAATACACTATTAAAAATTCCGCCTAATAAGGAACCTCCAAAAACATACATCACTGATAATAATATTATACAGATAATTCCAAAAGTCCTTTTCCTCATGTTTGTATAGAAATATCCTATAAAACAAACAGGAAATACAATCACTGCACTTGTATGAAAAAAAGTTGCAAGCCAAACTAATAACAACGCTATCAAAATCCTTTTATTAACAATATTTTCAAACGCTATTAAACATATACACTGAGCTAAAAATTGCCGCATCATGGAAACACCTGTAATCATCAATCCAAACGACATAGTAAACAATAATACTGCAAACCAATAGTTTCGCCTATCAAGATATTTCGATATAAACCTATATATTATAGCATATTCCAAACAAGTCAGAAAAATTATCATACCAAAGAAACCAATAGGTCTGCACAATCTATTTATCACAACCCACCCAATTTCCATGCCACCTATAGCAGTTTTATACCAATTCCAATCTACCTCACTTGAACTATTGATAGATAGAAAAAAATTCAGATATGCAGGATAATCATTTCCCCAATTATACCTAATAGAAGCAAAAACCGCCAACAGCACAAAAGCAGAAATCAAACCATAATTCTTGTCAGTTTTATTTTTAATATCCAATCTTGCCAACAAAATAGCTATAATTATTACAATCAACGCAACTACCATATATTTCTCATTAAAACACTCTACAGACGGACAACTCAACCCACAGCCCTTCTCCAAAATTTCAATTCATCACAAAAGTACGGCTCTTTTGAACTACCTCTTCATATCAATTTAGGGCGGTAATTAATCGTGGTCATCTGCCGAAAGCAATCCGCCTTGATGACAGGATACAAATTTCCCCAATCTTCTAAGCCCAATAACCAAAAATGCATGTATAGTACTTTATACTCTTATTCAATCAATAAAGAAAGTGTACACTCAGTAAGAAACATGCTAACCTCATTGGCTCTCAAAACCTCATAACTAGCAATCTATAGATAACACTCTTCCTCTTCACATTCTGCATTCATTTTCTTTTTTTTTGCTACAACGTTCTGCACTTCGTGTTTAAACACAAGCCCTACCCACTCTACCGAAACCATTTCCGACTTAAAGTGAACATGATACATAATCCCTACTTCTCAACTAATAAATCAATTATTCGAACTATATCCACAGAGAAGCAAAACCATTCACCAATTCCTACTTAACCTTTTGCCAAGGTACCAAAGCACAATTCCACAATAAGGCTTATACTTTCCATCTTTATCCCTATTGAGATACTCGTTATATTTTGTTTTTAAGTCTGTCCACCTCCAAGACCGACGTTTTAAACTGCGAACAACACCCTCCAACACCTATATACGGTTCTCTTTCAACACAGAACAATTCAAATTCAATGTGTTATTTATATCATTGTTGTATGCATCATTAGACGACTTAATCTTTCCATCATGCGAAGAATACGAAATCGTTTGAATATCGGCACTGCTGAACACATCGATACTGATTTCTGTATTACCTTTATTCGTATCACAATGCTTTATTTTCCCATTCTCAACACCATTGCAACATGCCACAAGATTTTTATAATCAAGCTCCAAATCGGGATAAACACTACGTGACTTAATATGCTCTACTTTCATATTCTCATATGATATCCTCCGCATGCAATATACACACAAACATCCCTGTTCCTCTAATAAAGCACTTTTCAACTCCGGAGTAGCATTGTAACCCACTCCCGGCATGCATTTTCTATTCGTCCACGCCTTAGGTTCTTGCCCCTTTTTAATCTCTATCATCGGACATAAAGTTTATCATAGTTTCCGCTTTCAACAACTCAGGTAAAGCATCTCCATAAATTTTTCTCAAATTTGACAACATAACCTTTGCCTCCTCCAATCTATCATTGTCTATGCAATCAAACAACGTTTCAAGACTACCTTCTGTCTCCTTGTTTCTTGGTGATATTTCCAAAATGGTCTTAACGACTGACGAAATATCCCTACCATAAGCTTTCACTTCACTTATTTCATACTTTCTCATTTCAACATTGTAATTCAGCTTGTAGATTGCATTGTTGTCATCAGATCTCAAATTCGACATTACCATGGGAGAATGCGTAGAAACTATAAACTGTATCTTTGGGAAAGTCTGTTGTAATTGCTGCAATACAATTGCCTGCAAACTCGGATGCAAGTGCATATCTATCTCATCAATCAATACAGTTCCCTCAGACAGCACAGCTGCCTGCTCACCATACAACTCACGATTAAGCAAAGCTGCTCCACTACAATATTCAACAAACGCTTATAACCGTCCGACAGCAACTCATCCGTTACCTTTCTACCATCTTTGAACTCAAAACAAACTTCCTTTTTATTTATCCTTATCTCCACATCTTTGATAATATCCTCAAAAAAAAGACAGTACAGCTTTTTTGACAACAGCCAACTCTTGTTCTCCCTCACCTGCTTCTGCCAACACAAGCATTCTCTTTTTCCAGTACTTGAACAAACCTCTCGCCTCCAAACATTCATAATAGCCAAACGATGCCGGTCGATACTGGTTCGAAAACAACTTTGGACTTATCTTTCTACTCACATGAATATCTTCTGTCGAAAAACTTACTAAAACAGGCAAAGCTCTATTCCTCTTACCATTGACATACATTGTCTTTTGCAACTCCTTACAATAAGTCTTATAACCTCTCATTCCGCCGGTGGAAAGCCTGTTGTTCTTAGGACTGCTCTTCTCTATGCGGTAAACCAACCCATCGGTAGAAAGATTTCCGAAAAAAGTAGAGCTATCCATATTTTCATCATCAAGCGGAAAAATACAAGAAAACGATATTCCAAGCGGCTCAACAGGCATCACCACACCGCTATCATTCACCCACCTTCTAAAATCATCACCCCATTGTCTGTAAACGAGTATTTTCATCACTAAATCCAACAAAGAAAGTACTTAACGCAAACTTACAAGCTCTCAATACACTTGTTTTTCCATTTGCATTATCCCCCACAAGCACATTAAGTCCCCTTTTGAACTCTATTTCAAAATTCTCAAAACACCTAAACTGCGACAAAACTATACTTTTCATAACAATATGAAATACCTTCAACCATATATAAATACTACCTATCTCGACAACTAAAGCATATGCTAACTTGGCAACTACAGCACACAATAACCACAAATCACAGTCTCCAAATACAAAGACCTTCTTCATTTTAAAGTCGACTCTTTATTGCCATATTGAAGACTCTAAATAAGCCAGAACACAAACCCACTTCAATCCAAAGCTCCATTCTACCCCACTTTATTTAACCCTCATGTTTTTGTTGTCTCCATACAACTATCCCTTGAAAAAATTTCTTGAATTTATTGCGAACAAAAAGATTGTATTTTGGGAGCGTAAAGATAGCATCTGTCTCATAAGACATTAGGAAGCATTTTCAATTTTCCTCCAAGTACATTCGCACTTCCCACAACAGAAACTCAACACACTCATCGTTCTCCATTTCTTTCACTCAAAAAAAAATTTCTACTCCCCATCACAATCAATCATCCCTTCTGTGAAAGCACGTCTTCGTAAATCAAGAGTTGTGTATGCAAAACAGATACCTTATTATTGTCTCTTAACCTCCTATCTCTTCCATTTTGAGATATCTTTTTCGTCAACTCCTTATCTTCAAACATTTTTATTATTTTTGCGGCACAATCCGAATAATCCATGGGATTAAAAAACACAGCTTCTATCATATCTTCTGCAATAGTTGGCATAGCCCCAGCATAAGATGCAACACAAGGTAATCCTATCATCATAGCCTCTGCAAATGCAAGACAATAAGATTCTACAAAGCTAGGAATCACACACATATCAGATTCTATCTGATGCTTAATTATTTCATCCGATGAAATAGAACCCAAGAAATGGACATTCGAAATCAAATCATATCGTTTTATTAGCCTTAAAATATAATTAGCATAACCACTCCTTAGGCATAATCTTTTCTTCGTAAAAGCTCCAGCAATCTTCAACACAAAATTAGGATATTTCTTTTTCAAAATAGCACAAGCCTTTATCAGAACATGAAATCCTTTGTATGGTATCGCCGCCGAAGAACTCGTAAATATCACAGGAGAAATATGTTCTTGTTTTTTCCATATCGTGTTATAAAAAGCATCTCTCAACATACGTTTCGTATGATATACTTTAGCATTTAATTGTAAACTCGCTAATCTATTTTTTGTCCATTCCGATTGAACACTGATATTATTGTATGCTTTTAAAATACGTTCTTCCGACTCGCTCCATTTACCAAATCTCCACCTAATGTAAAACAATGATGTAAAAGGTGCTATAATTTCTCGCAAGCCTATGCTTTGCCACCTTTGAGAAAGTGATAAACCTCCGTAGTAAAACTCATAACAAGATCGCATAACACCTTGCACATCTAATAGTACTTTATACCCATCAAATATTCCCATTGATTGCATATAAAACCAAGGAGTTTCGGTCCCCCACACATGTATCAAATCCGGTTTCACATCATCAATTATGGATTTTACATATCTACACATCTTAATATCAGGAGTTTTTACTCCAATATTCTTTGGATTTTGTTGAAATGGCAAAACATATTGTCTAATTCCTCGACAAGTCTCCTGTAAAACAACCCGCACGTCATTATCCCTAGCAACATGATATACCTCGCATCTATCACTATTTTGCAACGCCTCCGCCAAAGGCTGCAACCATGTTCCTGAAGTTTTTATCTTTTCTTCAGAAAATCGGACGTTCGTCAACCATAAAACTCTCATAACCTTTCATCAACAATATTTTTGGGAAGCACTCCCTTTACATCATAGATTACCCCTCCTACCCCAACGAGGCTATTGAAATCAAGACCAAGAAACTCATTATGTGCTACTGCCAAAATTACCGTATCATATTTTTCTCCTTTTGGCAATACATCCACTACATCAATACAATATTCACTCTTAACACTTTCAATACTTGCCCATGGGTCATATACTGTAATCGCACTTGTATATTCGCTTAATGTATGATAAATATCAATCACCTTAGTATTACGAATATCCGGACAATTCTCTTTAAACGTTATACCCAAAATAAGAACCTTGGCATCCTTTACCATTATTCCTTTTCTATTCATGCACTTGATGACTCGTTCTGCAACATACGACCCCATACCGTCATTAAGACGACGTGCAGAAAACATTACACGAGGAAGTACTCCATAAATTTGTGCTTTTTGTATAAGATAGTATGGATCTACACTTATACAATGCCCACCCACCAATCCTGGCTTCAATTTTATGAAGTTCCATTTTGAAGAAGCCGCCTCAATTACATCATTGGTATCAATCCCCATAGCATTGAATATCTTTGCCAGCTCATTCATAAAAGCAATATTCACATCGCGTTGTGAGTTCTCAATTATTTTTGACGCCTCTGCCACCTTAATTGAAGAGGCTTTGTACGTTCCATTTGTGAGTACAGAATTGTAAACATTATCAACAATCTCAGCAATCTCTGGCGTTGAACCAGAAGTTACTTTCTTTATCTTCTCTACCGTGTGAACCTTATCCCCTGGATTTATTCGTTCCGGGCTATATCCTGCAAAAAAATCCTTATTAAAACACAATCCACTTACTTTCTCTACTATAGGAATACACTCTTCTTCTGTAACACCAGGATAAACGGTAGACTCGTAAACCACGATATCACCTTTTGAAATGACTTTACCAATAGTCTCACTGGCTTTCCAAAGAGGTTTCAAATCTGGACGATTGTTTTCATCTACAGGTGTAGGTACTGCAACAACATAGAAATTGCATGACTTAATTTCTTCCATATTTGTCGTACAACGAAATCCGTATTTATTGATAGCATCTCGCAACAACTCATCACTAACTTCCAAAGTTGCATCGTGACCATCCATCAACCCTTCAACTCGATGTTGACTTTGATCAAAACCAATTGTCCGATATTTTGTCGAAAACAAACGGGCAAGCGGAAGACCAACATACCCTAAACCAATTACAGCAATTTTCACCTCTTTCATATAAAAATACTTCTAAATTCTTGTTCAACCGTACTAACCTGCAAATTCATCATATTATAAACCTCACAATTATGATATGCATCTCTTTCTAACAAAACCTCATTTAAACTAATGGTACACAAATCAGCATCTATTGAGAATATAATATACCCCCACCTCTTTAGTTGTTTATATATGACACTATCTCTATACAAATATACTTTTATACCACTGCGTAAACACCAAAATATATTCCCCATTGCTTGCTGCCTTATATTTCCAAAAACAGCGTGGGTAACTCCTTCCAATAGGGTAAAATATTTATCCCTTGGCAAAAAAGTATCTATAAAAAAGACATTAGACAACCTAACGATGTTCTTAAAATATTCAACTCCACCATATCCATTCCCATAATTGATTGGCACAATCAATTGCTGACAATCGCTTCTTTGTATTGCAGCAAACTTTTCAAATATATCCAAATGATTATTTTCATAGGTCAATGAATTTCCAACTAATATAGCACCTTTATTAATTTTATACTTATAAAAGTACTCTTTCCTTAAGCCTGGTCCACCGTTAAGCATAAACGGTTTTGCCTTAAACCCATTAAAATACTTTTTCATCAACTCGTAATCAATTGGCAAAACAGGGGAAAAATAATCAACTCTACGCACAGAAAGTTTCTTAAAGAAAGAAACAAATAGTAAGTAATAAATTTGACCTATAAACACTCTTATCCTTCCACGTTTCCGCAACTGACGTTTCCGCTCTAATTTTGTCAATGGCTTATACAAATCTAATGGAATAATTGGCTTTAAAAAATATGGAGCACAATAAATTTCAATTCCATGACACCACCACACAATCTTCTTAGCTCTACTCACCCAAATACAAATATACGGAGAAGACATTCCTTGAAGATATACCACATCAACTCTTCTATCATTCATCAATTTTATATACTCAAACCAAGAAGTAACAACAACGACTTTCTTGCTCTTTATATACTTAAATTGATAATCCTTATCTCTGCTGTAGAAGTAATAGTAATTAACAATATCAGAAAAGGAATCAAAATACTCCGCTACTTGATCAAAAAACTTATCATCCGTGAAAACATGAAAAACTCCTATCTGCTTCATATACTATATTATTTACCGCCAAAAAGTACAGGAAGTTAGTTTTCTGCATAACGAAACCTTCTAAGCATTGACGTATATACGGCTCATGATTATACGTCAAACACCTGATCGACACCATTAAGGGACGTTCTGTATTTTCCGGCATTTGTTATATGTATTATAGTGTTGTTGTTCTGCTTAACTGCAAAAGTTGCATTGGCAAATTGTAATGTATCAAATGTGGTTTTATGTGAGTTTTCAAGGGGGCTTGATTATACACCCACGCACTTACTCTCCTTCGTCTTTTTCTCAAAAGCTTCAATTACAGCTTCGGTATTGTCTATGTATCTTCGAGGTGAGTCAGAAACGGTGTATCTTATATTAGAAATACGCTCTTTTATATCACTCGTCTTATCGCTACTATATGC
The DNA here is from genome assembly GCA_964606345.1 of uncultured Bacteroidaceae bacterium. GTDB lineage: Bacteria > Bacteroidota > Bacteroidia > Bacteroidales > P3 > Onthomorpha. The sequence goes on from CAZSFV010000003.1 coordinate 34,909, forward strand.
ATACCAAGATAACTCGCAATGTTTAATCCAACCTGTCTTCATGGGAAGGTCTAAAGTGGAAATGTAATTCTCTTTTATTTTTTCCACATCACTCTGAGCTGAATGGTGAACGACTATACCGTAATACCATACATTTTCTTCAAGAAGGTAGGCATCTATCTGTGCTTGTCCGAAATAAACTCTCTTGTTAGAATCACAAGTAAGTATACCTTTTGCCATTGCTCCTTTCATTGCAAATTTAAGTTCAATAGCTTCCTGCATAATCAAACAAACAACAGATACCAATTTTACAAGTTGTTCATTACTATTGCTCTTTGTGAAAAGAACGATACTATCAGAAAACTGAACAAGCTCTATAATTGAGGTTGCTTTTTCTTTTTCAATAAGCTTGTTTATTTTGTCATTTAATTCACCTAAACGTCTTTTCAACTCATCGTGATTAGGATTACTTCTCACGATATCCTTAAACCCCATAATATCCAAGAAAACAACAAATCGTTCTCTTGTCTGACTATCATCTTGCGATATTTCACTGCTTTCGCATATTGAAGTTACTTCTGATGCCCCATTCAATAAATTATCCTTATCCATGTTAATACTCTATCGTTGTTGGTGACACTGCATAACAATACACATACACAGAGTTATCATCTCCACCTCCGTCTCCACCTCGCATTCCTTTCTCCAAATAGTGTTTCTCAACTTTTCTTGCTGTTTCAATATCTTCAGCCTTGGAATAAATCCACCACATATAATCTTTTTTAACGTTATGCTCATCGAAAAGCCTACGCTCCGGGTCGTTTGTTATTCCGATGTAAAAGTCTGAATAGTATCTTCGTCCACTATTTTTTAGGTGTTCATCTATCCTTTCAACAATGTCATTATAACTTGCTCCCATATTCAGTATTTTTGTAGTCAATGGCTATTTCCCTGCATCTTGGTAAAATTGATTGGCGGAATTATTATTGACGGTAATCCGGCTTTGAGTGAGAGGCTTGTGATATGTTCCCTAATGTACGGAAAGACGATTGCAGCTCCGTTCACCTTGCCAAATTGCTCTAAGTCTTCTAATTCGCTTTCTCCAACACGTTCAAAAAGTCCTGCCATCTTTACCGAGATAGCTACCTGTTCTACATTTTCATATTTCTGACTTATTTTCACCGTTTCGAGTACCATGACGGCATTACCCTCTGTTTGAACTTCGGTATTGACATGCATATCGGTTTGCACAGCCTCTACAAACCGCACGTCACTCACTCTCTTAAAATTGCTTTCCAAAAGCACTAATCCCTTTATTACAAATCCCGATTTTATTTCGTTTTCCATAATTGCTAAGCCGCTTTAAGTAACTTCTCACTATTCTTTGGCAATTCTTCCTCTATTGACACAGGTTTATACTGTTTGTTTATCCCCTCCTCATAGCAATTCAGAGGCTGAATACCACTGTAATTATTGTATGCAACGAATGTGGTAAACAATAGTTTGTTCTCGCTGCGATACATGGTAGGCATCACTCTGCAATAATCCGCTCCTTGCTGTTCAAATTCAGCCTTTGTAATCCCCACAAGAGCATCTTCGGAAATGAAACATATATTCTCCATCGGAAATTGTTTCACAAAGTCATGATAGAATTGCGTTTCCCATTCAAGGTATTCTTTATTTGAAGAATACACCTCTTCCGGCAGAACTTCTACAACGTGAACAAGTGCATTTGCGTCAAGTTCATATCGTACCTTAATTGAGGTAATCTGTCCTGTCAGCTTTTTCAAGGCTTCAAGAATAAACTCTTTTGCTTTCATGCTTCAATAACGTTTGAGAATTGGCAATATTTTGTCCGACAATGTAATTGAACGTTTGCTGTCCTCGCAACTAAAATCAACATCTTCATAATCGGCTTTCACACGAAGCCGCTTTAACTGCGAAATGTTTTCTCTAACTATTCGGTAATCACCTCGTCCTTTTGCCTCAACATCTCTATTCTCTATGTACATAACAATCGCATTGAGCAAATACTCATGAGAACCCTTTCTCCTCATGCTGATATTTTCACCAAGTTCGCTTTCTGTCTTACTCATAGAATGAAGCCAAATATGCTTCAACATCTGATAACAACTATAATAGGCAGCATGTGCAACACCTACATACAAATTACCATCATGCAATATCTTCGCCGTTTCATGCAATATCTCCGATTTGTTCTTCAACTTACTTTCCATAGTAATTCTTTACAGCACTTGTTACTTTACACGTAAGAAAACAAGCCCCTAAACCACAGAACCGCATAACTGCGGTAAATCCACAATTTCAATCTGTTACGACTATCCTTTCGGTTAAATGGCAACTTGACCATTTTGTTGCGTTGTAATCAACCGAACACAGATTCACTTTTACCGTTATAATGTCAAAGACAATGATTTTCACAAATGATTCGACCAATCCATTGCATCAATAATGGCTCTGCGTTCATCGGTAGGTTTCTGTCTTTCTCCTATTTTTTTAGCAGGACTTCCAACATAAATTCCCCATGGCTCCACGTCTCTATTTACAAAAGCATTGGAACCAATCACTGCGCCTTCTCCAATAGTCACGCCTGGCATTATTACTGCATTAGCCCCTATGTATGCATCATCACAAATGGTAATATCACCGAAAAGCGTATCATGTGTCCCGTCCGGCAAATGTTCACTAGTGTAATAACCATTAAACTTATATGTGGAGCCTAACAATTTTGTACCTGGTCCCAAAAAGCACCTATCTCCAATTTTTATATTAGCCCAACCCTCAATAACACAATGCCATGTTACGCAACTATATTTACCTAACTTGAAAGTTTCTTTTGCATCAATAAATGTGTAATCCAATATTATTGCATTATCATCAATCTCTGCAAACTGCGGATTTATAATTTTAGCGAGATTGTAAATTCTTACATTCTTACCACAAAATCCAAGTTTATCCTTTACATTTTCACCCATCAACTCGGTGTACTTTATTCCTTCCATTTTTTATAATTTTTAGGCGTTACCTTCTTATTCCACTTATATATCAGATATCCATTCCTTTCATAGTTAGACCGACTCTCTACCAAGTTGCAACCATCAACTTTCTTCTCAACAAGCCATTCTTCATTATCTGCATTTTCAAAGAACGGTAACAGTTTTTGAGTCTGTCGACAAAGAAAATAAATACCGGCATATGACGGCATATCAACAACTGTTGGCTTTTCAAATATATCCAGAGCAATCTCTATCATCCCCTTTAGGTAATCTATTCCGGAACTTAATTGCACTAACTTATTCGAAATCTCATCACCTCCACCTCTTGGATTTACTTCTATTAGAAATATATCACGTCCTTTTCTCTTCATTTCTACATGAAATGCGCCATTGTCATAGCCAATGGTTTGTAATAAAGTCGGAATTATTGTTTTTATTTTACGTTCTACATATTCTGGAATATTTGCCGGTTGATGATGTCCTAACTCCACAAAATGTGGCGCCAACGAGCTATCTTTATCGGTTATTTGTATAACATAATGCTTTCCATGAAAAGATAATCCTTCAACCGAAAATTCTTTACCCTCTATAAACTCTTCTATTATAATCTTATCTGAAAAATTACCGACATAGTCTATAGCCGCATGAAACATCGTTTCATCTTCACAAAAAATAACACCGATTTTTCCGCTTCCAATTAGAGGTTTTACAACACAAGGATAAATATTATTTCTGTTTCCATCATAGTAACGGAAACGTGGCTTGGATAGACCACTGATATTCTCGGTCAATCTACGAACATAATACTTATCGCGTATTTTTTTTACAATATTATACGGAGTTCCATTCAATCCCATTTTTTCAGCAACGTAAGCAGCAACCTCTGTTGTCAAGTCAGAAGCGTTGGAAACCACACCTGCGATATGCAATTCTTGACATTTTTCAACTATTCTATCTACATCAAGAATATCTATAGGATAAAAATAATCTACAAATTTATCACACACAGCCCCATCTTTCCACGCAAAACAATGAGTTTCCAAACCCATTTCATGCGCCTTCTTACAAAGTGGCAGCTGCCCTGCAGCTGCACCAATAATCGCTATTTTCATTTCACTACCACTTTTAACCACTCTTGCTGGTTTGCAAGTGCGTGTTCCATTTGTTCTGCTGTGTCAAACTTCATGACTAATGTACCTATTGCATCATTGGCTGCTTCAAAGCCGTTGACGTGTTCACCTTTCTTTACCCAAAGGTCTTCTTCTATTACCTCAGCCGGAAGTGAAGGAGCTATTTGTAAGCCTTGGAACTCGCCAGCCTTATCGGCATGCAATATAATTTCCGCCCAATGTCCATTGTATGGCTTCTGAGATACACCCATTATCGGTTCTCCCATTGCCGCATTGACGGAAGCTGTAATCAAATCCACTCCAGTGGCATATCGAAGCATTTCCGACAATCTGTTTCCACCTCCTCGCGGTGTCAACTCCATTATGTATGGTTTTCCATTTTGAGCAACCCTGGTTTCTATATTATATATGCACGTCTTCATTCCAAGCAGACTTATCAAACGTTGTATTTCGCTTGTCAACTCCTGCTCTTCTTGCCTATTCATGGTCGAAGGCCATGAATAGGCAGCAGGTGTATAAACACCTGCTGCCTTTTCATCGAACCTTTGAGCAGAAAACGACACGAAGGCGAGCTTGCCGTCAACACAGAAACTGTCGCTATCCGATGAACAACCTTTTTTCTCAATAAACTCCTCTACTATTATATTGCCCTTGATTGAATGCTCTAAGGCATACTGCAATGCCCCTCTCAAATGCTCTACTTTATCAACTCTTGTTACTCCTTTTGAGCCTGCCGAATCCGTAGGTTTAACAATCAGTGGGTACGAAAACTTTTCCCTACTCTCAAAAGCTTCTTCTACCGAAGAAAAGCCGAATGCCCACGGAACATTAAAGTTGTGGTGAGAAAGAAAAGCTCTGAACTTGTCTTTATTCTGAAGGATTTGAATCGATTCAAACGGACCGAAACTCGGCAACTCCATTTCATTTTGAACGTATGAAGCAGCTATCACTCCGGGATCTACTCCAAAAGACATTATCCCGTCTATGGCTTTTTCTTTTGCCACTTTCAATACGGCATCCTTGTCTATTATGCTGACGTTAACGTACTCATCGCTATACTTATGAGCAATGTTGTCCGGCAAATAGTCTGCCGTAATCACATAGCAGCCTTGTTTATGCGCAGCTTCTATAACCGGCAACAAATAGCGGATACCGCCCAAGAGCATCAGTTTCTTCTGTTTCATCATGCCACCATCTTTCCTTTATAAGAAAGGGCAGCATAACCGAAAAATAATGCCTTAGGATTACCCCCCCCAATTATCTTACCAAGATCATCCATATTTATTTTTTCTTCAAACTTCAATAAGCCCCTATTCCTGTTCTTTATTCTATTGCACGGAACACCAAAGCAAACACTCCAATCATCAAGAGATTTATTGATTAGAGACATAGAACCCACTGCAACTCCTTCACCTATGGTTACTCCGGGAAGTATTACCGATGAAGTTCCTATGATTGCATGCTTTTTAATAGTAACCTTTCCTTTGATTATATGTGTGTATTCTGTACCGACTGTTGGGTTTGTAAGATAATCCCCACCATAGTCATCACTTTCGGCGTATACAACCACACGAGACGACAATCCCGAATAATCCATCATTTCAATACCGGTGGAACCGGCAAACAAAGCACTATATGCAGCTATGTGAACAAAAGAGCCAATCTTTATACTTCCTGAAAGTATGGAGAAATCATCTATTCGTACATTACTTCCGATAGATATGCTTTCCGCTCCATAAATCGAAGCTTTACGACTAATTTTAACATTACTGCCATAGGATTTAAGTCCCAAGGCTTTCAGTTCCTGTTCTGCGTAATACGAAGTCATAATACCATCATAGATTTTTAGAATAACGAATCCGAAATCGGAGATTCTGCAAAACCGGTCGACGCCATTGAAACATTGTTACGACCATTCTTCATTTTAAACTGTATGATATATTTCCGGATACACTATTGTTTGGAAAAGAAAACCGTTTCCCATATCGGTCTGACATGCTTGCGGGTTTTCAAATTCCTGCGTTAGGGTTTTCATATTTTTCTCTACTTCATCTGTCGGCGTGGAAGTGTCTTTTAATCTCACCGCAAACAAACCAACCTTGTTGCAGCACGCAGCAAGTCTGTCCTTTATGTCCGCAACTCCAAACAGTGCTTCCATGACATTTTTCATTTGATTATACGCTCCGGCTCTTTTTCCGATTTGAACTCCTTTTGAATTTGAATATGGCTCAATGTATTTGTTTAGCGAGCATGTCATTTCGCAGAAAACGGCATTTGCATCGTTGTAGAGCAGTAGATCGCACTTCTTTTCAACAGCTGCATTCGTTCTATCGAACTGCGCAAAGAATTTCTCTATGTTTACCTTGTGCATATCCGTCCGAGCAGATAGTTTCAACACTGCATTTTCATCTGCATCTGTACAAATCTTTCTTTCTTCGCTACATTCTCCGCACGCCTTTTCATCTCCGAGTGAGTGAAGACCGGCTTCTATTTCTTCATTAAACAATTCATACTCACCGGTAAGCCTGCAAGCCTGTATATAACTTTCCAACAATCTCTTCATTTTGAAAAACCTATTTACCGCAAAGACCTGTATTCTTCCAACATCTCGGATATCGGTTCGGCAAAGTCTGCCGAATTAACCGACACCATTCCGTTCTCTTTATTACTCTGCATAAGGTTTTGCAATTTTCCATCATACACACGATAAACAGCAACCTTATCCCCATCTATATGGGTGGGATTTTCTCTTCGTCTTCGAATCAACACATTTAAGTAGTTGACTATGTAAGGGCTGTGAGTTGCCAACATTAGGGATATGTTGTAGCCTTCGTTGCTTTGAACAAAGCATCTGTTCATCAAGAAATCCATAAGTCCTAATTGTGCAGAAGGAAAAAGACTCAGCTCCGGCTCTTCAACAAGAAGGCTTACTCTTTTGTTTGGAAACTCACCTACGTTATTTGCAGCCTTGAATGCTTTTAGGTTGTCCGACTGTGAAACATATGATAAGATAGAACGATTGAGAGTTTCCACCAAGTCATAATGCTTAGAGAAATATTCAACTATAAGATTTAGCGGAACAACATTCTTAGTTCCGGAAGACGAGTGGCTCAACTCTACAGAATAATTTCCATTTTCAACAAGACTCGGTAAAATCTCATGCTTTTCTCCGTGAGGAGTTTTCTTTACCTGCAACTTCACGCCCAAGTAATCAACATTGAATGTTTTAATTGTCTCGGAGGCTCGTTTGTAATTTTCGTATGTATCGAAAAGGTAGTAGTTATTTGCCAAGTGTCCTCCGTTTTGCAACAATTCAGGAACCATACCTCGTTGATCCGATATAAACACTACTTTCTCGAGGCTCAATTCCTGCATCGGCACATACCTTGGCGTCAGTTGTAACTTTGTTTCTTTATTGTAAGCTATCCTGTGAGTGCCATTTGTATAAACAATCTCGCTTCCTGCCTGTAGATAATCATCTAAACCATTGTTTTTCAAGTAGCTTTCGAAGCGAAAACGAAATGGAGATTTGGTTATTCCTGAATAGTGAAGATATGATCGAACACACGACATCTTATAAACCCATCGGAACAAAGCCAACAGCTTCATTATGGTACTTTTTCCACTTCCGGAATCTCCTATCAAAACCGTCAATGGCTTAACAGTATCTATTCTGACATCTTTTATTGGTCCGAAATTTTTTATCTCTATTGACTCGTTTTGCATAGTTTCATAGATTAAAGGAATGCGAAAACCTTATACAAACGACTGTATTTTATCGTTACTTCACGCACACCCTACGCACTCTCCACCTTATTTGCCACCTATCCGACAGGTGTATGGAAGGTTTTCCCAATGAGTTTTTATCTTTCTGCAAAAGAACAAGTTGGCGAATCGGCGATTCATTTTTTTTGTTTCGGCGATTCAGCGGAATGAATCGCCGTTTGATTGTGGCGATTCGCCGTTTCACCGAAAACGACCGACCGCTGTAATTTGTTTTTCGCTTATGGTCTTCTCCGCTTCGGATTAAATCATGCAGAGAGAGTTATACAAATGCAATTTGGGTGTGAAAGCACCTTATATAACACAGTTCTTAATACGGTTATGCTTTTTCCAATGCTTCCAACCATTCATTAAACCTGCGGCACTTTGTGCGTATGGTCGATAACCCTATACTTTCGGCTATCAGGTTTCCGTAAACGATTTTATTATAGCCTTTTATTATACGCGACAACCTATGAGAGGGCGTGTTTTCTTTTCTTGTGTTAATCAGCTCCGGATTTGGATTGTTGTCTATCACCTTTTGCAATTCGTCAAGACCGACCAATTCCTTTTCCGGAACAATATTCTTGAATATCTCCACATCGCAGAAAAGCAAGGCTTCAAATTCATGCAACTGTAAATAAGGAATAAAACGATAACGAAGACTGTCATCTATATCCTGCTTCATGCAACTCTCCATAAAGGAGACATGTTCTGTCTTATCTTTAATTTTTTCGGCATTGTCCCAGCCGGGAAAAGCATGTTTTTCATTCAACCCATAATAATCAATCAACAGAGTTACGATTGCATCACGTTCCTTGCGTAAAGTTGTTTCGATTTGCTTTTTTAGCTTTTCCCAACTGACAATCCCTCCATGCGAATGCTTTATCAATGGTGCTTCTATATATTTACCAATGCATGCAAAATATCCGGAAAGGAGTGTTTTGCAAAATTCTCGCTCGGTCTCACCTTCACAAATAACAATCACTCTGCTCATAACTCCTAATTATTCGGCTGTCCGTTATGTATCATGTTCCGCTTCCACAACTCATCTATCGTATATTCTTCCAACCATTCTCCTAATTCGTCAGAAGAAAGCCGCTTATATACACTTTCTCCCTCTATCTGATCCACCGTGATGATATCTTCTGCATCAAAATAACTGATCAAATCTGTGGATTGCGTTGCCACAATGATTTGGCACCCCTTGGCAGCAACCGATTTTATCATACCGCTCAACTTGGCAATGGCTACAGGGTGAAGCCCCAACTCCGGTTCGTCTAAGATGATGGTCTGTGGCAACTCGGGTTGCATAAACAAGGTTGCCAAGGCGATAAACCGAATTGTTCCGTCCGACAAATCGGTTGCACCATAAATGTTTTCGCTATACTTGTCTTGCCACTTCAATAACAAATTTCCGTTCTCATCAGGCTTCAAATAGAAATCTCTGAAATAAGGGGCAACGGTCTGTATTGTCCGAATAATCAAGTTGTAGTGTTTTGGAGCCTGTCTATTGATAACATAGAGGAAAGCTGCGAGATTCTCTCCTTGAGGAAACAGATAATGACCACCTGTTTCTATGTTCGATACTTTGGTAAATGGTGAATTTTTGCTCGTATCGTGAAAATGATATTTTTTCAGTTCATTCAAATAGTTACGAATATATCCGGCTCGAGGCAAGGTAGAATATCGCAATTCCGACTCTCCTGAAAATGAGGCTATATCGACAGGGTTTTCCACATATGGATTATTGTCGTACCACAATCCTTCTTTAGTTATCACAAAGCCTTCCGCCCCTGCTGTAAGCGAAAAAGAATAAGCATTCTCCGCAAACAACAGCTTCGCCCTTATCTCTGATGTAACTTTACGCCCCATACACAAAAACTTGTCCATGCCTCCGGATAAAGCCACAAATTCTCTAAGACTTCTATTATACATCATTTTCAGAAATACAAAGAACGACAATAAGTTGCTTTTGCCACTTCCATTCGCACCAATGAGAATATTGATTCCCCGCAACTGAAGAACCAAATTCTTTATTGACTTATAGCCTTGTATTTCTAATTTATCCATATACTTTATGACCTCAATCCCTTTTACACCCTTGTTCTCTCCACCTTATTTGCCCCCTATCCGACAGGTGTATGGAAGGTTTTCCCAATGAGTTTTTATCTTCCTGCAAAAGAACAAGTTGGCGAATCGGCGATTCATTTTTTTGTTTCGGCGATTCAGCGAAATGAATCGCCGTTTGATTGTGGCGATTCGCCGTTTCACCGAAAACGACCAACCGCTGTAATTTGTTTTTCGCTTATGGTCATTGCGGCTTTACGCAGGCAATGACTCTTTGAATGTCTTCGCTGCCAAGTTCATGGTGCATAGGCAGACAGATGACCTGTTGTGCTATCTTTGTGGCAACGGGCAGATTCTCGGCTGTGGCTGATGGCAGTCCGCGGTATGTTGAGAACTCGCTTATCAACGGATAGAAGTAACGTCGTCCGAGTACGCCTTTTTCTTTCATTTCGAAATAGAGTTCGTCTCTGGTCTTCCCGTATTTTGCTGCATCTATGAAGATGGGGAAGTAGCTGTAATTGTGGCGCACGCCGGGCATGTCGTCGAAGAACGTTACTCCGTCCACCTCTCGCAAGGCTGCTCTGTATTGCTGTGCCGCCTTGTGCCGTGCTTCTATGGCTCTGTCGACTTGTTTTAGGTTCAATAATCCGTAAGCAGCCCGCACCTCGTCCACCTTGGAATTGATACCGGGTGCCACTACCTCCGTTTCACCTGCAAAGCCAAAGTTCTTCAAGTAATCTATGCGTTGCTTTGTTTTCTCATCGTGAACGACCAACGCACCACCTTCAAGGGTGTTGTACACCTTGGTGGCATGAAAGCTCAACGTACTCATGTCGCCGGCTCTCAATATGCTTTCGCCGTTTATTTCAACGCCAAAAGCGTGTGCGGCATCGTATATAACCTTCAATCCATACTTGTCTGCAATCTTTTGAATGGCTTCCGTGTTGCAGGGCTTGCCGTAACAGTGTACGGGCATGATGGCTGTGGTTTTGGGAGTTATGGCTGCTTCTATTTTTTCGGGATTCAAGCCGCATGTTTCGGGATCTATGTCAACGAACACGGGTTTTATTCCGTTCCACCACAAGGCGTGAGTCGTGGCTACAAAACTATATGGCGTTGTTATCACTTCCCCTGTTATGCGCAGGGCTTGCAGAGCGGTTATCAACGGTAGCGTGCCATTGGTGAAAAGGCTTATATATGGCACTTTCAAGTATTCGGCAAGGGCTTTTTCGAGTTCCTTGTGAAAATGTCCGTTGTTGGTAACCCATTTGCTACTCCATATTTCCTGCATCATTGCTTGGAGTTCCGACAAATCGGGTAACAAGGGCGATGTTACTGTTATCTGCTTTTGCTTATCCATAAGCGTTTTGTTTTTCTCGGTAGAAGTTTTAATATTTTGAAGCGGCAATTTTTGCAGCCAAGCGTTTTATTATGCCATCGCAGCTTTGCATCAACGGTTTTTCGACAAATATTACCCTCAATCTGTCTAACAATGTGCAAACAGCAAATATCAATACCGTCGAAAGAAGCATGTGTAACACAAAATAGTCCGAGGAGAACCATTTCACGTTTTGGAGAGTGTCAACCCAAAGCCATTGACGCATCGCATCGCTGTTGGCATGTATCAACAATACTCCAAAAGTACTAGCCCCAACGAGGTTAATCCACTTGCTTTGCTTGATTTTAATATTCTTGAACCACATGAATGAGCAAACAGCCACAACAAGTGCCATCGGTGCATTGGAATCAACAACAAAACTCCACAAATATCCTTTTCCAAACAGTAGCATATAGCCTACGCTCATTGCCATTGAGGCGGCAATACTCAGCACCGTTGCAATAAGCCAAAATTTAGTATCGGTATCTCTTTTCACAGGATACAATCGCAGATATGATGCTACAAAATATAGAACAACAAACCATGATACATAGTTATACACTACATGAATTTTCGGCAAAAAATACAAGAACGAGTAAATAAACAAGCATAGTACCAACAGACGTAAATGCATCTTCTTACCTATATTCCCTATCAATACATTCAAGAATGGAATAAACAACCAAAACAGTATGAAGCAACTTGTAAAATTGGTTTCAACAAGAGATATCGGGGGTATTAACTTTGCCAATCTTCCGAAAGTGATTTGCTCTATGCCAAACAAACAGAACACAAAGAAAATAACAAACCTCCAAAAGTAAATCTGCCCCATCAATTTAAGGAACTTGTTCAAAGTAATGCAAGACTTACACATGAAATAACCGGTGATAAGCATAAAACAGTTGATACCCGTCTTACCCCAAGCGCCGAATAACTGTGCTAAAATGTTATTGCCATTAGAGAAGTCTGTACTCAAACAACCGAGCGTCAACCCAGAATTTACAACATAATGGTGGCACACAATCAGAAGCATCGCAACAATGCGATACAATTCAAGGTTGGAGCTTCTCCCCCCCCGTTTTATTTATATTTATTAAGTCTTTATTCATGCGATTTTTATTTTCGCTTCAATATACTCATCAGTATAGATTTTATCTCTTTATATTCTTCCAATCCTGTCTTTTCGCACAACAGAAAAACTATCAGGCAACCTGCAAATAACTGTATGGGCAAAAGTACAAACGGAGTGAGCGGCAGGTATGATATTGCATAGATCGGCAATGCCATCATAAGGGCAATGATGAAACTCGGCAGTATGTCGCCAACTTGTTCCTTTATGCTGTAATTAAGAAACGGTCCGGAATAGCGGGCATTCAGGTAGTAGGAGAAAAAGCCTACAAATACACTTCCTATCAACATGTAGTATATGTTGACGAATATACCCAAACACAACGGTATCACGCCTACAATCTTCTTTACTATTTCCAATTTCAAAAACAAATCGCTTCTGCCTTGCACTTGCAACATGTTCAAGTTGATGGAATGCAAGGGATACAGCATCATGTTAAAGCACAGTATCTGCAAAAACGGCACTGCCGGCAACCACTTGTCGCCTATCAGTACCAATATCATCGGTTTGGCTATTGCGGCAAGTCCGAGCATCAGCACGAAGCTCACCAACATGGTTATTTTTATGATACGCTTGTATCCCGACTTCAATCTCTCTTTGTCGTCTTGCAGTTGACTCAACACGGGATAGCTTACCCGCTGAATGATGGAGGTAAGGTTGCTCGAAAATATTGAGGAAAACTGCTGAGCTCTCGTATACTGCCCAAGGGTTTGGGGTTGATAAAATTTGCCTATAATTACCTGATATATTTCCGTCCAAACGGTGTTGATAAGTCCCGAGACGAGCAACTTCCAACCAAAGTCGAACATCTCCTTAAAGCTCTTCCATGAGAACAGCAGCTTGGGCAACCACCTTATAAAGCACCAAAGAAAAATGGAGTTAAGTAACTGTTTCGATATTTGTTGTGCGACCAAAGACCAAACGCCGAATCCGCCGAACGCCATTGCTATTCCGATAGCTCCACTTGCAAGCGATGCTATCAGTGATACTTTGGTTTTTGTCTTAAAGTCAATGTTCTTTGTCAGTCTTATGTTCTGTACTATTGCAAAAGCGTTTATTATCACTATGGACGACATCGCTTTTGTCAAAGCGGTCAGCTGCGGTCTTGCAAAGAAGTCGGCTATCAGCGGAGCACCGAAAAAAAGTACAAAAAAGAGTATTACGCTTATTGATAAGTTGGTGTAGAAAACGGTATTGTAATCTGCTTCCGTTGCATTTTGCTTTCTTATCAGGGCATTGCTGAATCCGCTGTCCACAATGCTGTTGAACACAGATATGAATATGGTTATTATCGCTATCAGCCCATATTCTTCGGGAGACAACAAGCGTGCAAGAACTAAGCCTACAAGAAATGTTATCCCCTGCCCCAGAAAGGCATCTAAAGAACTCCAAACAGTTCCTTTAACTGTTTTCCGCTTCAATGACTCGGTCATCTACCTGCCCTTATACATCTCTTCGTAATACTTTTCGTAGTCGCCGCTTGTGATATTGTCCAACCATTCTTGGTTGTCCAAGTACCACTTCACGGTCTTCTCGATTCCCTGCTCAAATTGTAAGCTCGGTTCCCAGCCCAATTCCTTTTGCAGTTTGCTGCTGTCTATTGCATAACGCAAATCGTGTCCGGCACGGTCTGTTACGTAGGTTATCAAGTTCATATCCTCGTCCTCATGCCTGCCGAGCTGCCTGTCGGTAGTTTTTATCAGCAGTTTTACTATATCGATGTTCTTCCACTCGTTAAATCCGCCTATGTTGTAAGATTCTGCCACCTTTCCCTTATGGAATATAAGGTCAATGGCTCTTGCATGGTCTTCAACGTACAACCAATCTCGGACATTCTCGCCTTTGCCGTAAACGGGCAAAGGTTTCTTGAGCCTTATGTTGTTAATAAACAAGGGTATCAATTTCTCGGGAAACTGATACGGGCCGTAGTTGTTGGAGCAGTTGGTTACTATCACGGGCATGCCGTATGTGTCGCCAAAGGCTCTGACGAAGTGATCGCTGCTTGCTTTGCTCGCCGAGTAGGGACTGTGCGGTCGGTACTTCAATTCCTCCGTAAAGAACGTGTCTCCGTACGCCAGATGACGGTATTCGGAAGATGCCTTGGTGGTAAAGGGTGCTTCCACGCCCTCGGGATTGGTCATTTCCAAAGCTCCGTACACCTCATCTGTACTTATATGGTAGAACATCTTGCCCTTGTAGCCTTCCTCTGTGCTTTCCCAATATAGTTTGGCGGCTTGAAGCATGGACAAAGTGCCTATTACGTTTGTCTTCGCAAAAGTGAAAGGGTCTTTTATGCTTCTGTCCACATGACTCTCAGCAGCAAGGTGTATTATTCCGTTTATTCGCTTCTCCTGCATGAGTTTGTAAATGGTCTCAAAGTCGCAAATATCCGCTTTCACGAAATGGTAGTTCGGTTTATGCTCTATGTCTTTAAGGTTTGCAAGGTTGCCTGCATAGGTCAACTTATCCACATTGTAGATATTGTAGTCCGGGTATTTGTTCACGAATAAGCGAACCACATGACTGCCTATAAAGCCCGCTCCTCCCGTTATTATTATGTTTTTCATGTTTATCCTTATTTTAGTGCCTGCAAAAGATATTGTCCATACTGGTTTTTTGCCATTGGTTGAGCCAACTCTTTGAGTTTTGCCCCATCTATCCAGCCTCTTTTGTATGCTATCATTTCCAAACAAGCCACTTTCAAGCCCTGCCTCTTCTCTATCACTTCCACAAAGGTCGAAGCCTCCGACAAAGAGTCGTGAGTACCCGTATCCAACCATGCAAAGCCCCTGCCGAGCAGTTGTATTTTCAGCTGTTTATCTTCCAAAAATCTTTGATTGACCGTTGTGATTTCTAACTCTCCCCTTGCAGAGGGTTTGATGCTTTTGGCAACACTTACCACCTTGTTCGGATAAAAGTACAGTCCCGTTACGGCATAATTGCTTTTCGGGTTCTTCGGCTTTTCTTCCAAAGAGATGCAGTTACCATTGTCGTCAAATTCTGCAACTCCGTACCTTTCCGGATCGACCACATGGTAACCGAAAACGGTTGCCCTGTTATTTTCTTCTGCCTCTCTCACGGCTTGCTCCAACATTGGTCTGAAGCCTTGTCCGTAGAAGATGTTATCGCCCAATACCAAACAAGCCGAATCCTCTCCTATGAATTTTTCTCCTATTATGAAGGCTTGTGCCAAGCCGTCGGGCGATGGCTGTTCGGCATATTCGAAACGCACGCCGTAGTCCTCACCGTTGCCAAGCAGTCGCCTAAAACCCGGCAAATCCTGCGGAGTGGAAATAATCAGTATGTCCCTTATGCCGGCTAACATCAAAACCGACAGTGGGTAATATATCATCGGTTTGTCATAAATGGGCAAAAGCTGTTTTGACACCCCTTTGGTAATGGGATACAACCTTGTTCCGCTGCCTCCGGCAAGCACGATTCCTTTCATATCTTGTAATTGTTTTTCTGCTTCTGTGTTTCGCCCCTACAGTCTGCCGTCCACAACCTCTTTCGGCAGTACGCTCTTAACATCGTACACCACACCGTTGCCCTTCAACATCTTTCTGACATCGGCATGCAAAAATTCGGCATGCGAAACGGCAAGAATAACGGTGTCATATTGCTTGTTCAACACAGCTTTGTCCCGTGTCGTTTGTATGCCGTACTCTTTCAATACTTCTTTTTCGTCGGCGTAAGGGTCGTATATGGTTATGTTGTCGGTATATTCCACCAATGTATGGTAAATATCCACAACTTTGGTGTTCCTTATGTCGGGACAGTTCTCCTTAAAGGTAACTCCCAAAATCAATATTTCGGCGTCCTTTACCAAAACGCCTTTCTTGTTCATCAATTTTATTGTTTGCTCTGCCACGTAGTTGCCCATTCCGTCGTTCAACCTCCTTGCCGCAAACATGACTCTCGGCAATACTCCGTAAACCTGTGCTTTCTGTATAAGGTAGTACGGATCAACGCTTATGCAGTGTCCGCCGACCAAACCGGGGGACAACTTGATGAAGTTCCATTTGGAGGCAGCCGCTTCAATAACCTCATGCGTGTCTATCCCCATGGCATTGAATATCTTTGCCAACTCGTTCATGAAAGCTATGTTGACGTCTCTTTGCGAGTTTTCGATGATTTTCGATGCTTCTGCCACCTTTATGGACGGTGCTTTGTGCGTTCCGTTGATAAGAACGGAGGAATAGAGCTTGTCCACCTGCTCTGCCGTTTCGGGCGTCGAGCCTGAGGTTACTTTCTTTATCTTTTCCACCGTATGCTGTTTGTCTCCCGGGTTTATTCTCTCGGGCGAATAGCCGGCGAAAAAGTCCCGATTGAGCTTCATGCCGCTCACCCGCTCCACAACAGGCACACACTCCTCTTCCGTAACACCGGGATAAACAGTAGACTCGTAAATGACTATGTCGCCTTGCGAGATTACCTTTCCTACCGTCTCGCTTGCTCCAATCAAAGGACGCAAATCCGGACGATTATTGCAATCCACCGGCGTGGGAACAGCCACTATATAAACATTACAGCCCTTTATGTCTTCCAAATCTGCCGTGCATTTGAAACCATATTGGTTTATTGCTTCCTGCAAAAGCTCATCGCTCACCTCCAAGGTGGCATCATGCCCCTGCATCAAGGCTGCAACTCTTTCCCTATTCAAATCGTATCCTATTGTTTCGTATTTGGTGGAGAACAACCTTGCCAAAGGCAATCCCACATATCCCAATCCGATAACGGCTATCTTGTGTTTACCCATTTTTCCTGCCATTTAGTCGCTTTATGGTACAGCAAAGCTCCGTCAGTTACATGATAGGTTGTGCAACTTTGACGGCTTACTACATTGTGCAAAGGTAACACAGTTTCTTGATATAAACCAAACTTTCAGACACGTAATTTCGTTTTTCTCTCTTATTCTTTTGATTTGCAAAGAATAAAATTTACCGAACGCAACTCCCTATTCAAAAACCTCTTCTGTGCTTTTCTAATATGTAAATCGGTATTTTCAAGAACAGGACGTTGTGTCTTAACAACAGCAAGAGCATATTCCTCCACTGATGCAACGATACAAAATGCTTCAAATAGCCGTATATCACTTTGAAACGGTACAAATCCTTGTCGCTTTTCCAAAAGAATGCAGCCTTGTTCAAATACACTGCATAGGTACGCACATCGCCCGCTTTCCTTGTGGCATTTCCGTCGGGCGGATCGGAAACGTAAAACGCCGTAATGGTGTTGCCTTGGGCGAAAACGGTCTTTTCGTATAAGCGTTCCCAGCAATCTATGTCCTCACCCTTGGTCATGCGTTTGTCAAAGCCGCCGACCGAGCTTAAAGCTGCCTTTTTCACAACGGCAGCGGACGACCATACTACATGCTTTCCGAACAACAACCTGCCGTAAAGGTCATTCACCACAAAGCCCTCTCCTTCTCGATTCGCTCTTTCGGCGTTTGGCGAAAATGAATCGGCGAAAGAAAAAAATGAATCGCCGATTCGTTTTTTTCTTTCGCCGATTCGTTTCGCAAGCTCCGCCGTTGTGATTATTTGGTAGTCCGTTGAAAGAACCTCAGCCTGCGGAAAGGCGGCATGCAAACGTGCAATGCTCTCGATATGGAAGGGCAACCAAACATCGTCTGCGTCCAAAAACGCCACCCACTCCCCTTTTGCCTGATGTATTCCTGCATTTCGTGCTGCCGAAACCCCGGAATTTGTCTGCGAAATCAACCTTATCCTGTAATCGTTCCGCAAAAAACATTCCTTTATAAGCTCTTTCACCACTTGGCAACTGCCGTCCGAAGAGCCATCGTCAACAACCACAATTTCCTCAACGGCGAGACTCTGTGCCAAAACACTCTCAACAGCCCGTCGAATGCTGCTCTTCTTATTATATAATGGTATAACAACCGAAATCTTCATAGCTCTGTCCGCTTTCTTGCCCCGTTTTCTATGTTCTGTTTGCCTTTTGCCGAATCGAAATGCCCCTATTGTCCGCAAAGGTATTGTTTGAGAAAATCCAATGAACTGTTTCGAAAGTCCGAAAGGATATTTTGAAAGTCCGAAAGAGTGTTTCCCGACAACGAGAATACTTTCTCCAAATCCTCTTCCTGCGAGACGATGTGCCGATGCAGGTCGAACAAATCGTCCAAAGTGCGAAAACGAGAAATTCCCCGCCCGCTGTTCTGCACCAGTGCAAACTTCCGTCCGAACAAAAGGGAAAATATTGTTCCGTGATAGGAATCGGTCAACACAAAATCGGCACTTTGCATTAACGACAGCCAGCTTTCAACACTTCTGAACACCGATTTTTCGCCCTCAAAGTGCCTTGTCTCCACGCCTAAACGCCTCTCGGGATTCAAGAACACGGCTTTCAGACGCATGCGGTTGCAAATACGTTCTGCCATTTGTCGCTTTTCTCTCGTCCAATCAAGCACATAAACTGCCAAAATGCCTTTTCCGTTTTCACCGACCGCACTTTCCGACTCGCTCCTGCCCCTCTGCCCGCACTCCTTTTCCCATTCACACACCAACGAGCGGTAGTCTCCTGCGGTCAAAAGCAGGGTGGGATCGGCAACATGATGAATTTCCAACTTCTTTGCCGCCTCTCCGCCTGCGCAAGCGAAGTTCTCATGCATCAAAGCAATCATATCCTTTTCCCTCACACCTATCCCGTCGAACGAACAAGCCAAATCGAACAAACGTTTCGTTCTTTCGGGAGAGAATTGCCAGCTATCCAAGCCGAAAGACGCCGCATAAGCAATCTTCCTCACCCCTTTTGTCTCCAAAAAATCGCCGAAATACGTCTCCACTCTGCCGTAGGAGTCCCTCCAAATCTGATCCGATCCGAACACAAAAGCATCCCAATCGTTCACATCTCCCCTCGGCATTCCTCCTTCATCGAAAAAATCCACCGTGGACAGTCTTTCGCAGACAAACCTCCGTGTGTTAGCCGAAACCTTTTGCCAAGTCGCTTTGTCAAAACGATAAGGAAACACCTTTACGCTCTTTCTTTGCAACAGTAAACGAGCCGCCAAACGCTTCAAATCGTCTTTTGCATTTTCGCCAAACGACGGAAAGCGTCTTTCTCGTCGATCGGTACACACCTCAAAGCCCATATCGGCTATAACTCTCTGCAAAGCGTAAGCCTGCAAAAGGCAACCGTAGTTGTTCCACAGGGGTTGGGTAAGCACCATTATGCGTTTCTTCCTCGGCAAATCCTCTTTCATCTGTTCGGTATCTTTTTACATTGCTGTCATTTGGCAAAACGTTTCACCACCGGTTTTATTTCACGCCGTGCAACAATGCCGAGACGAACATCAAAGCCGACTTGCATAACAAAATACTCATTTCAGGGTATTGTGCAGACTTTGGCTTATGCCGAACTTTGCAAAACCAAAACCAAATAAGCAAAATGAGCTTGTGAAAGGAGATTTACTGCATATGTATTGTTTGTTCTGCTGTATGTGGCAGCACTTTCGGGGACGGTTTTATTGAATTTCCGTCCTCTTTCTTTTGAACCGCACATTCCCCTGCATAACCGCTCCGCTCTCTTTGCATTAGGACGCTTGAAAGAGAACAATAAGGTCTTGAACCCTTTCCATGTGTGAATATATCTCTTGTTTGTACGGAAAAAGTTGACCATATCGTTGCAAATCTTTATGTGTCGATTGCAAAACCTTGGCTTTACCTCAAAAAAGTCCGACTTTTTACCCTGAAAAGTCCGACTTTTTCTACTCTCCCCTCCCGCTTTGCAACGATTAGCCAAGCTTTCGCAACAATCAACCATAAGTTTTCCACGTTTAGCAGCCGTTTTGATTTTTGCCAATTTCGATCGTCTCTTCGCAGAAAAAGAAAGAACGGGCATTTCTTCAATCCTATCGGAGCAGACATTTGAAAAAGCTGAGAACAGCATCAGAATAGGGCGGATATTTGAAAGCAAAATCCAAACGGCGAGGCGATTGAAGAACGGATTTGTAGTGAGTAAAGGTATCGAAAGAGGCTTTGCCGTGGTAAGCACCCATGCCGCTGTTTCCCACTCCGCCAAAAGGCATGTATGAAGAGGCTGTATGCATAAGGGTATCGTTTATGCAGGCACCGCCGGAGGGGACTTTCTCCACAATCCATCGGTTTTCCGTACCGAAATAATAGAGTGCGAGCGGTCTTTCCTGCGAAAGTATGTAGTCGACAGGCTCATTTATATCGTCGAAAACAATCATCGGCAAAACGGGAGCGAAGATTTCTTCCCTCATAAGGCTGTTGTCCATATGCTGCAACTCCACAAGAGTGGGTTCGATGTAGTTTTCCTCTGCTTTCATCTCTCCGCCGAAAACAATGTTCTGCCGTTTCAAAAGTTTTTCCACACGAGCGAAATGGTGTTCGTTTACCATTCTGCCGTAGAAGGGCGAATGGAAAGGTTCTTTTCCGTATTCTCTTTCCACAAAGCGGCGAAAACATGCGACAAACCGCTCTTTCAACAAGCGATGAACAAAGAGGTAGTCCGGTGCCACGCAGGTTTGCCCGCAGTTTATGAACTTACCGAAGGCAATGCGACCGGCTGCCGTTTCGCAATCGGCATCTTTGTCGACTATAACGGGAGATTTGCCTCCGAGTTCAAGGGTGGCAGGTATCAGATTGGGAGAGGATTGTCGCATAAGTATGCGTGCCGTTGCGGGCGAACCGGTAAAGAACAAATAATCGGGCTTCATTGCCAACAATGCCTCTGTGGTGGAAATTTCTCCGCCGAAACAATATAGTTCGCTCTCGAGAAAATTGTCATTTATCAGACTTTGCAGCAACAAAGAGGTAGACGGACTTTGGGGAGAGGGGTTGAGCAGAACTCTGTTGCCGGCTGCCATTGCTCCTATCATGGGTGCAAGAGCGAGTTGAAAAGGATAATTCCACGGCGAAATAATCAGCACCACTCCCAAAGCCTGCGGAAAAATGTAAGAAGCGGAGGGTTGAAGCCAAAGTGGCGTTCGCACTCTCTTTTTGCGACTCCAATGCCTCAGGTGTTTGAGGGCAAAACGTATTTCGGAGAGAACTATGCCCGTTTCGGTCAAATAGGACTCAGCCGGGCTTTTGTGCAGGTCGTTAAAAAGTGCTTGGTTTATTTCCTGCTCTCTTTGCCTTATCAGATGTTGCAGCTTACGCAAATTGGCATGCCGCTTGGCGCAGGGCAGGGTGAGCATCTCGCCTGCGGCTGCTCTTTGCAAGCGAAATACTCTTTCGGCTGTTTCGATGTTTCTTTCCATTTTTATGCGAAGAAGTCTGTTTTAAGCAGTTCATCGAGCGATTGGTCGTCTCCCAACACCCACAACATGTCTCCTTTTTCGAACTTCAAGTCGGAAGGCGGGTTGACCATCGGTATGTCATCACGCTCAATTCCCACAACTATGCAATTCGTTTTATTGTTTAAGCGTGCTTCGTTGAGGCTGTGTCCTATCCATGTGGAGTTTTCTTTCAATACAAAGGTTTGGCACTTTATGCTGCTGTGCTTATCCCCCTGTTGAGAGAGCGAAAAATCATGCAGGTTCTCCACTTTGTCGTAATCGAGGTCTATTCCCTTGTATGCTATTTGTGCATCTTTGAGATTCTGTATCTGTCCCACGGCAATAAGAATATCGTTCTCCTCGAGCTTGAAATTTCCGTCGGGAAAATTTGTTTGCTTTCCGTCCCTCAGGACTGCTATCACTATTATTTCGTATACCTTTCGCAAGTCCAGTTCTTTGAGCGGTTTACCTGCCACTGCTCCATTGCCTTGCACCATGTAGCTCGTTACATAAAGATGTTGGTCAATCCAATGCAGATTATCCAATTCTTGCATATCTTTTGCGGAGGCGTTTCCGTTTTGCCGGAGAAGCTCGATTTGCCGCTGGTTAAAGTTCTTGATAAAGTGTGTTTCTAGCTTCCAACAATGCTTTTGCAGGCTTCTGTTTTGGAAAATGAAAGCAAAAACGACCAAGGCAAGTATTGCTATGACAAAAGACGGTATGTTCCAATAGAGTTTTATCATCAGAAAAAGGAAGATGAGGGCAAGCATGTATCGTATGGCTATCATGGCGGTAAGGAAATAACGATTGTTGTGGTTGGTTGCCCAAAGCGAAAGGACAAGGAAGGATTGTTTACCTCGATTCTTTACTATGCTTATTATGAACGGCGACATTAACGCTATACTCAAACAAGAGGTAAGAACAAGTCCGAAGATTTGGTTGTCGAAACGCTTGGCAAGCGGTTTGAGAAAGGCGGCAGAAAGAAAATAAATGGCAAGACAGATGACCGAAAACACCAATAAGTTCCCGAAAAAAGACATTAAAAGCTGCTTCCATTCGGATTCTTTTTCTCCTGCTTTTTTGTCTTCGGTCTTGTTTAAGCGATTGGTGAAAGAATCGGGCAACACTGATTCAAAAACGTGGTAAAAAGGCAATGACAGTTTGATTGTGTAGGGTGTGGTGAAAGTGGTGATGACGGAAACGGCTATGACAATGGGATAGATGCTCGGTGAGGTTAAGCCGAGGTTCATTCCTACGGAAGCTATAATGAAAGAGAACTCCCCCATCTGGGCAAGCGAAAATCCTGATTGAACGGCTGTACGCATGCTCTGACCGGCAAATCTGACGCCCATGGTGGTAAATATCATTTTACCGCTTATCGATGCAGCGGCTATCACAAGTACCGTGCCGAAGTTGTCGACCAATATGACAGGGTCGACCATCATTCCGACGGACACAAAAAATATTGCTCCAAAAAAGTCTTTTATGGGCGAAATAACCTTTTCTATGTTTTCCAATTCAATGGTTTCTGCCAATATGGAACCCATGATGAACGCTCCCAAGGCAGAAGAAAATCCGGCACGGGTGGCCAAAACAACCATAAGGAAGCAAAGCCCCATGGAAACGAGTAGCAATATTTCGGGATTAAGGTATTTCTTTATTTTTTTCAGCAAGGTTGGGATAAGAAATATGCCTGCAACAAACCACACAACAAGAAAAAAACCGAGACGGGCTATCATGAATACCAATTCACTACCCTCGAAACTGCGACTGACCGCAAACCCAGACAACAAAACCATTAGCAAAATGGCAAACAAATCTTCGAAAACCAATATACCGAAAACGATGCTCGCAAAATGTTCCTTCTGCAGTCCCATGTCGTTGAAAGCCTTGACGATGATTGCGGTGGAACTCATGCAAAGCATTCCGCCCAAAAGAACGCTGTCGAACACATTCCAGCCCATGAGTTTTCCTATAAGAAAGCCAAATATCGACAAACAGACAGCCTCAAACAACATGGCTTTGCCGCCAACCTTGCCGACGGAAATCATTTTCTTGAAACTGAACTCCAAACCCATTCCGAACAAAAGGAAAATTACGCCTATGTCTGCCCACGTGGATATATTCTCTGGCTGAACGGTTGGCGTAAAGGCAAAATGCGGACCTGCCAAAAAGCCCGCAACAATATACCCCAGCACAACCGGCTGTTTCAAAAACTTGCACAAAAGCCCGAATATGGAGCCAAGAACCAATATCAAAGCCAAATCGCTTATAATGGTGGGAAGAGTGTTCATCTTTTCGGTGTTTTAACGATACAAAGTTACATCTTTTCGGTGTTTTAACGGCGTTTATTCTGCCAAATCAAGAAAAAAGCGTACCTTTGCAGGCGTTTTTCGTCGCTTTACATTGCTTACCAAATGGGAAAAGCCGGCGGAGAACCTTTGATTTTCAGTTTATTTTTATGTTTAACCGTTCGGTAAGGGACAAATTAAAAAATCACATTTCTACAAATGAGAGATTTGAAAGACGTTCAACCTTTGGCTGACTTTGATTGGAATGCGGCAGAAGAAGAACATGCAAACTATGCAGCAGGCGAAAAAGAAAAAATGTCTGAGGCATATGAGAAAACATTCAACCAAATAGGCGACCAACAAGTGGTTGAAGGCGTGGTTGTGGCAAAAGACAACCGCGAAGTTATCGTTAATATAGGTTTTAAGTCTGACGGAGTAATTCCGTTGAACGAGTTCCGCTACAATCCCGATTTGAAAGTTGGCGACAAGGTTGAGGTTTTCGTTGTTCAAAAAGAAGACGCCGGCGGACAGTTGAAGCTTTCTCACAGAGACGCCCGCATATTGAAGTCTTGGGACAGAGTTAACCAGGCTTACGAAGCTCACGAAATCATCAACGGATACGTAAAAAGCAGAACCAAAGGCGGACTTATCGTTGATGTGTTCGGCATTGAGGCTTTCCTTCCCGGCAGCCAGATAGACGTAAAGCCAATCCGCGACTATGATGTGTTCGTTGACAAAGTTATGGAGTTCAAAGTCGTTAAGATAAACAACGAATACAAGAATGTTGTCGTTTCTCACAAGGCTTTGATTGAGGACGAGATTGAGGCACAAAAGGCTGAAATCATCGCTAAGTTGGAAAAAGGTCAGGTATTGGAAGGAACTGTCAAGAATATCACCTCTTACGGTGTGTTTGTGGACTTGGGTGGCGTTGATGGTTTGATTCATATCACTGATCTTTCTTGGGGTAGAATCCAACACCCGGAAGAAATCGTTAAATTGGACGAAAAGATAAAAGTTGTAATACTTGACTTCGATGAAGGCAAGAAAAGAATCGCTTTGGGCTTAAAACAACTTACTCCTCACCCATGGGACAGCCTTGATCCGAACTTGAAGGTCGGCGATAAGGTCAAAGGAAAAGTTGTTGTTTTGGCTGACTACGGTGCTTTCGTTGAAATAATCCCGGGTGTTGAGGGATTGATTCACGTAACCGAGATGTCATGGAGTCAACATTTGAGAACGGCTCACGACTTCTTGAAAATAGGCGATGAGATTGAAGCTGTAATTTTGACTTTGGACAGAGAAGAGAGAAAGATGTCCTTGGGACTTAAACAGCTTATCCCTGACCCTTGGACGAACATAGCAGAGAAGTATCCTGTGGGCAGTAAGCACACTGCAACCGTAAGAAACTTCACAAACTTCGGAATATTCGTTGAATTGGAAGAGGGTATCGATGGTTTGATACATATTTCCGACCTTTCTTGGAGCAAGAAGATAAAGCACCCTGCCGAGTTTACCAAGATTGGAGAAAAGATGGAAGTGGTTGTTTTGGAGGTGGATGCCGAGAACCGTCGTTTGAGCTTGGGTCATAAGCAACTTGAAGAAAACCCTTGGGACGTATTCGAAAGCATATTCACTCTTAATTCCGTTCATGAGGGAACAATTTTGAGCATCAGCGACAAGGGCGGAGCTGTTGTTGCATTGCCTTACGGAGTTGAGGGTTTTGCTCCTAAGTCTCACCTTTTGAAAGAGGATAAAACGACTGCCAAGGTTGACGAAAAGCTTCCTTTCAAGGTTATTGAGTTCTCAAAAGAGAACAAGAAGATAGTTGTTTCCCACACTCGCACATGGCAAGCCGAGGAACCAAAGAAAGACGATAAAAAGTCTAACAACGAGGCTGCTGCCGTGAAGAAAATAAACAGTGGATTGGAGAAAACAACACTCGGAGACATCGAAATCCTTGCCAATTTGAAAGAGCAGATGGATAAGGACGAAAAGGAATAACATTTCTTTCATGATTTTATTAAGGTTGGCGAAGAGCGTACCATTCAGGTACGCTCTTCGCTTTTTTGTACCTTAGGGGAAATTATCGTACCTTTGCAATCACCAAATTCAAACACATGATTACTTGCGATGATGCCGTTATAGAAAAAATGGTTGTACACAAAATCGGCAATAAGGTTAACAACGAACCGTTAAGACTCTCTCCTTCGGAATTTGTGTTGCACGGCGATATTGGCAACTTGTTGATGAAGTATTTTACCACAGGTTTCAAGTCGCCTTTGTCTTATAGGTTGACCGGTGAAGGGCAGACCGAAAGCAATAAAATATGGAGATGTGCCAAGGCTGTCTTTGATAATCACATGGAGTTGTATTCACAGAGCATTGAAATAGCTCAATTTCTTTATAACGTTTCGGAACACCCAAACATAAAGTCGGGCGAGCTTTACATTGCCCTGCTCAGTCGTTGCTTTGTCGAGGGGGAAACGGTTGAGGCGTTGGGTATATTCAAGTCGGAGAACAAAGAAACTTACTTAAAGGTTTTTCCGCAGGGCGAAGGCTTCGACATAGAGAGCGACAGCGGCATAAACATCAATAAGTTGGACAAAGGCTGCATCATCTACAACAAAGAGGCTGAGGAGGGTTTCGTTGTGCAGGTTGTAGATGTGTCTAACCGCAGCGGAGAAGCCGCAGCTTTTTGGACAGACAGTTTTCTCAATATCAGACAGCGGCAAGATGCTTATTTCAATACTCAACACACCATCAACCTTTGCAAGGGTTTTGTGTCGGAACAACTGCCCGAAGAGTACGAAATAAACAAGGCCGACCAGGCTGCCTTACTTTCAAAGACGGCGGACTACCTTAAAGATTGCAAGCAGTTCGACCTTGAACGCTTCGGCGACGAGGTGTTTGGCGATGACGAAATGAAACAATCATTTCGCAACTACAGGGAGCAATATGAGAGGGATTACGACATGGATTTTGCCGACAACTTCACCCTCAGCGACGAAGCATTGCGAAGAGAGCAACGTTACCTGCGTACCATTCTCAAATTGGATAAGAATTTCACCGTTTACATACATGGAGCTCGCAACAGAGTGGAATGCGGCGAAGATGCGGAAACCGGTTTGAAGTATTATAAATTTCTCTATGAGCAAGAGCGATAAGCAAAGGCAAAGAGCAAGTTTACAAGCTCGCCTTTGCTCCCAATAAGCTATTGTAGAACCTTATTCACTTGTACTTATGCCATACGGATTGACCGATGAACAGTTGTTGTTCTTGCGGAGCTTGTTCGCAAAGAATGAGCAGATCGAGCGAGTCCTTCTCTACGGTTCTCGTGCCAAGGGTACTTACAAGCCTTTTTCAGATGTCGACATAACCATTGTTGGCAAGGGGCTGAATGTTGCCGATATTGATGCTCTTCATGCCGCTTTGAACGGGTCTGTCATACCTTATAAATTCGACATCTACAAGTTTGACCTCTTGACGGATAAACTTCCCGAGAATTACAATCCGAAAAGCGGTATCACCATTTATCAAAGAAACTCATAACTCTCTTTTCCGAAAGAGCTTACACCTTGGTCTGTTGTTCTTTACTGCCGTCGATTTGCAAACCGGGCTGTTTCGCTCAGCCCTTTTCGGCAATTATTTTGAGCAACACATCGCCATATTTCTCCATGGTCTTGTTCCCCACGCCTTTCAGGGCGAACAGCTCCTCCGAGGTTTGAGGTCGCTTTTGCGTTATCCCAATGAGGGCTTGCCGCGACAATATGCAGTATGCCGGCACGCCCTCCTGCTCGGCTTGCCGACTCCGCCATTGTCTCAGCGCCGCATACAAATCGTCCATTTCCAACTCCCCGTTTTTTTCTTTCGGCGTTTGCGAAAATTCTTTAGCCGATTCATTTTTTTCTTTCGGCGATTCGTTTTCTTGAATCGCCGATTCGTTTTTACCCTTTCCTACAAAGGCTTTGTAAGCCGTCCATTGCAGCTTATCTCCCGCTGCAAGAGCCTTGTTTTTCAACTCTGTATACTCTGCCGGCTTGAAATCTTTTTCCCGAATGTAGTTCAACAGACGGTATTTGAGTTCCACCTCGTTACCGAAGCTGCCGACAAGCTCTTCCACCTCCTCACCATCGCCCACCTTGTCCCAATCCACACCGTCCAAGGCTTGCAAAAGCGACAAACAAAGAGGCATTTGTTCCAAAAAGTAGGCACTCGCCTTGTCGCATCGCTCCATCAAAGCACTGCCGTCTCGGCAAATCCGTTGCAGTTGCAACAAAAAACGTTTGGACACCCCTGTTATGTTTTCACCCACGGCTACGGAAACGGTTGCAAACGCCGATGAAATGCCGGATTCTTTTTTGGCAAGGCGTTCATTGTTGAACTTATCGAGCTTGTTCAAGGCGTTTTGTAAGGTATTGAAGTCGAATATTTCTTCAATGCAATGGAAATAATACTCAAAACTGTCTTGCTCAAAGGTATTTTCATCTGCAAGGTTGTCTTTCTGCAAATTATTAAAATCGTCCACCTTTTCGTCGGTTATGACGGCACTCGGCAAGAATGGCGAGGCAAGGGTCAATCCCTCCAAAGTCTTGCAACGGCTCAACGCAACATAGTACTGCCCGTGCGTAAAGGATTGGTCGGCATCTATTATGGCTTTCTCGAAGGTCAAACCCTGACTTTTGTGTACCGTTATCGCCCATGCCAACTTCAAAGGGTATTGAGTAAAAGAACCGATAAGCTCTTGAACAATCTCCATTGTTTTCTTATCCATGCCGTAACGGTACTTTTCCCATGTGTAAGGCTCAACGCTTATTTCTTTATCGTTTTCCTGCAAACGCACAACAATCTTATTATCCGCCAATTCCACAACCTTGCCAATCGAACCGTTGTAATACTCTCTTTCCGTGGCATTATGCCGATAATCATTCTTGATAAACATGACCTGAGCCCCCACCTTCAATTCAAGCTTCTCCGCATTGGGGTATGATTTCGCATCAAAATCGCCCTCAATCCTGCATTGATAAAAATAACTCTCCGCCTCTATTTCGGAAAGTCGTTTGTCGTTAATGGCTTCTGTCTTGCGGTTGTGCGTGCAGAGTATCACACTGCCCTCGTTACCGTGTTCCAACACATCGGGAACATAGCGACTGTTGAGCTTTTCTATCAGGCTGAGCGAAATATGGTTATCCCTGATACGGTTCAGTATATCGATAAACGCTCTGTCCGACTGTCGATAGATATGTTGCAATTCAATGGTATGAAACACCGAAGCCTGCCAGGCATGAGAAGAAAAGAAATACGGCGTGGCATAATACTGCGAAAGCAACTCCCACTCCTGTCTGTTCGCAACAGGCGGAAGCTGACTCAAATCCCCTATCAGCAACAGCTGCACACCACCGAAAGCCTTGTGTCTGTACCGAAAGCGAATCCTCCGCAAAACATTGTCTATTTGATCCAAAACATCAGCCCTCACCATCGAAATCTCATCTATTATAAGCAAATCCAAACTGCGTATAATATCTACTTTGGTTTTACGGAACTGCTTTCGCTCTGTCTTGCAACCGGGAACATAGGGAGCAAACGAAAGTTGAAAAAAAGAATGTATCGTCTGTCCCTCGGCATTCAAGGCGGCTATGCCCGTAGGAGCAAGAATAACGAAACGCTTATGCAGAGTGTCTTTCAGACTTTTCAGAAAAGTCGTTTTGCCCGTACCTGCCTTTCCCGTGAGGAAAATATTCCTGTCGGTTTGCTCAACATACTTACGAGCCAAATTAAGTTGCACATTGGTTTTCATTCACTCCGCATCAAAAAAAGGCAAATTCCGCTTGCGCAGAACCTGCCTGAAAATATATGTGATTTGATTGAAAGGCGACAAAGCCGAAGAACGACCTCCTTCTTTGCCGCGACATTTTCCTATCTTGCCTTTCTTGAAATTGCTTTCTTGACAGCCTCTGCTATATTCACTGCTTTCAAGCCGTATTTCACCATAAGCTCTTCCGGCTTGCCGCTTTCGCCGAACTTATCGTTCACCCCTATAAACTCCATAGGTTTAGGATTGTTGCGAACAAGCACTTGGGCAATACTTTCATTCATTCCGCCGGCGTACTGATGTTCCTCGCAACCAACAACGCAGCCTGTCTTTGCAACAGAACTTAGCACAGCCTCTTCGTCCAAAGGCTTTATTGTGTGTATATTGACAACTTCGGCACTTATACCCTCTTTCTCCAAAGATTTGGCAGCCTCCAAAGCCTCCCAAACCAAATGACCGGTGGCAAAAATGCTCACATCGCTACCCTCACTCAACACAATGGCTTTACCGATTTCGAAAGGCATGTCTTCGGGTATGAACACAGGCACCTTTGGTCTGCCGAAACGAAGATAAACACCGCCTTTATATTCGGCAGCCGCTATTGTAGCCGCCTTGGTCTGGTTGTAGTCGCAAGGATTTATCACAACCATGTTCGGCAACATCTTCATCAAACCTATGTCTTCCAATATCTGATGGGTTGCCCCATCCTCTCCGAGAGTTATTCCTGCGTGAGAACCGGCTATCTTGACGTTTGTTTCCGAATAAGCCACCGATTGGCGAATTTGATCATACACCCTGCCGGTGGAAAAAGCTGCAAAGCTGCCGACAAAAGCCGTTTTACCGCTCAAAGCCAAGCCTGCCGCCATACCAATCATGTTCGCCTCGGCTATACCGCACTGAATCATTCTGTCGGGAAAGGCTTTGGCAAATTCGTCCATCTTTACCGATGAAGTCAAATCGGCACACAATGCCACAACCTCACTGTTTCTCTTGCCTGCTTCAAGCAAACCCGCTCCGAAACCGGAACGCGTATCCTTATTGCCCAATATAGGATATTCTTTCATTTGTTTTACTTGTATAGATTTATCGTTGTTGTTTTCTTTGACTCTATTTTGAAGTCCTTCACCTGCGTTTTGGTGGTCTTGTCTGCCGCTTTGGGTCTGACAACCACCATATACTGCCCCGGCAAAAGGTCTATCGATTCGTTCTGCTTGCTTTCGTCGAGGTTGCATACCCACTTTGTTTCCTCGCTGTCTTTGACGAATATGCTGCAAAGCATGTTTCCTTTACCCTTGTTCAAAAGGAGTGTGCCGCTTTGGGGAATCTCTATGGTTGTCGTGGCACTTTGTCCCACCTCAACGTTCTCTATCTTCAAACGGGGGCGGGTAAGTATTTCCAAATCGTACTTTCCGACGATATACTTCTCGCTTTTGTTCAATTCCTGTATGTTCACAGCTTCCGGTTTGCCAGATTCCCGCACTATGACCGCCATGTTATTGACGGTGTTCTTGCCTTTGTCTTCTGAACGAGTGATAATCATGCTGCCTTGCGGCGTTTTGATGGGTATGATTGTATGTCTGCCGGGATTCAGCTGCACCTTCTCAACCTTTACCGGCGGAATGGTATGAACCACTATGTCGTAATTTATCAGCGGATCGAGGAATAAAGTGTCTGGCATACCTTTTGAGTTGAAGGTATGCATGAATGTATATCGCAATTTTTTGCTTTGCGCATCGTAAAAGGTCATTGGTACGTTCGTTTCACTCGCTTCCATGTAGCTGTCCAAAAGGTTAACCTGTGAGGTTGTGTTGTTGAGGGCTTGGTTGACCACATCGTTCAAAGCTTTCGAAAATTCTATCTCGTTCGATACCTCATAATAAGCCCCGGCACACTCGAAGTACCCTCTCATTCCTTTTCCTATGCCTATGATGAACGGTTTCAGAAAAGCTCCTTTCTTTTGTAATGTTTTCGATGCCTCGCACACATCTCCCGAACACTCGTCCGCTCCGTCCGTTATCAGCACTATTATGTTTCGACAGTTATCGCAGTCCGGGAAATCGCCCACACACTTCTCCAAGGTCGCCGCTATGGGGGTTGTTCCCTTGGGTACCAATGCTTTCAATTTGGCTTTTATCTGTTCGCTATTGTCTGCCGAAAAACCGACTTCCAATTTGGTGTCGTCGCAATCCTGCGGCGGATAATCCTTTGTATGACCGTATGCCCGCAAAGCTATTTCCACTCCATTGCAATCGCTGAGTGTGTCGACAATATTGGAGAGCAGATTTTGTGCTATTTTGATTTTGGTGTTGCTCTGCCACATTCCGTACATGCTGTTTGAGCAATCGAGAATAAAGAGTATGCGAGTGGTTTGAAAGGCGTCCTTTTTGGTTACTTTGACCCCTTTCGGCTGGGCAACAGAGACCTGTACCAACAGCGTTAAAACCGAAAGCAAGATTGCTATCTTGAATATTCCCGTCTTACTCATGGCAGAACAGATTGCTCTTGCTAATAATCGCCAAGTGTTTCTTTCAACTGCGAAAGTGCCTTGGCTGCCTGCTCGTCGTTAGGTGGCGTTCCGTGCCATTTATTGTCGTTTTGCATGAAGTCGATGCCGTAACCCATTTGAGTGTGCATAAGGATAACCACCGGTTTTCCGTGTCCGGTTTCGGCTTTTGCCCTCTTCAATCCTTCACAAACGGCTTTCATGTCATTTCCCTCCATCTCCACAACTTTCCACATAAAGGCTTCGAACTTGGCTTTAAGGTCTCCAAGGGAGCAAACGGCTGTTGTGGTTCCATCGATTTGCAATCCGTTCACATCTATCGTTGCAATGAGGTTGTCCACTTTGTTGGCTCCTGCAAACATGACAGCTTCCCAGATTTGTCCTTCCTGCAATTCGCCGTCTCCGTGCAGTGTGTAGACTTTCTTGTCGTCTCCGTACACCTTTTTTGCCAAGGCTGCACCTATTGCAACCGACAAGCCTTGTCCCAACGAGCCGGAAGCCTGTCTCACGCCCGGCAAACCATCGTGTATGCTCGGGTGTCCTTGCAAGCGTGTACCCAAACGACGGAACGTTGCCAACTCTTTAACCGGGAAATAGCCTCTTCGTGCCAAAACGCTGTACAAAACAGGCGATATATGACCGTTGGAGAGAAAGAACATGTCCTCTCCCTTTCCGTCGCGGGAAAAAGAGTTGACTTCCAAGTCCATAACTTCAAAATATAGAGCCGTCATAAAGTCCGCACACCCCAAACTGCCTCCCGGATGTCCGCTTTGACAAGCGTTAACCATACGAATTATATCTCGCCTAACCTGCGTTGCAATGTCCTGCAACTGTTTTACTTCTGCCATTGTTGTCTTCGATTTTTCGGACTGCAAAGGTAGCTATTTTTCTTCTAACGACAAAACGGACAAAAGAGCTTGGCGGCGGTTCCTATCTTATAAGCATGAGGCTGCCCTTTTGAGTGTGTATGTTTCCTTTGGCGTCTGTGAATTTCACTATGTAGTAGTAGCCGCCTTGCAGGGCATCTTTGCCGTTGAATGTACCGTTCCAACCGTGGCTTATGTTGTCTGAGGTAAACACAAGCACTCCGCGACTGTTGTAAATGTCCATTCTGTATGAGGAAACCTCCGCATAAGCGGGCTTGAATATGTTATTGGTGCTTTCCCCCGGCGTAAAGGCGTTAGGTATGAACAGTTGAGTACGCACGGTATCGCCAATGGCGTCATCGGAAGATGATTTTGTAAGTTCAACAGACTCCGCCGGTTCTTCTTTCGCCCTTTCCGATACTGTTTCTTTTGCGATTTGGGTTGCAGGGAGTGCATTATGCTGTTGCATCGATTGCATAGGCAAGCGTTCGCTTTCGTTTCCGACAACGGGGGAAGCCATCGGATTGACAGATGCAGGCACTTGACTCTCAGCCTCTGCAATCGATGCATTTTCTTTCGCAGTTTCAGCAAAATGAATCGGCGATTCATTTTTTTCTTTCGCCGATTCATTTTGACGAATCGGCGTTTCGTTTTCGGCATTGTGCAGAGCCACTGTTTCGATTGGATTTTCAATGCTTGCAATCTTGTTGTTTGTAGCCACCGGAGTGAACAACAATACTCCGACAAAGCCGAGCAACAAGACCGCCGCCGCAATGACGGACACGGCAAGGTAACTAAACTTCGACTTTCTCAATTCCTTTGATACATGTTCCCATAAATGTTCATCGGGTTGCTGCTCATAATCCTGCAAACGCTGACGAAACTGCTCGTAATTCTTATCCATAGTCTTCTTCCTTTCATATTTTTGGCCGAAAGCCTTACTTCTCTTTCTGTCTTTCGGGTTGATTGTTTCTCTTACTTATTTTTTCTCTGAGCAACTGCTTTGCTTTGAAGTTCAATCCTCGCAACGTACTCTCGCTCAGCTGCCACATATCCGATAATTCCTTGTAAGAATATCCCTCTATTTCGACAAGGTTGAACACCGTCCTGCAATTTTCCGGCAAAGAGGCTATCGTCTCAAGTATTTCGGCAGTTGTAAAATTTTCAAGCTGAACGGGCTTCTCCACTATGGAGTGGCATTCCTGCACATCACAAAAAAAATACGACTTATCGTAACGATAGTAATTCAAAGCACAATTCACAAACAAACGCCTCAGCCAACCGCCGAAAGAACCCTTGAACGAATACTTGTCAAGTTGCGAAAAAGCCTTTATGAAAGCCTCTTGGAAAATATCCTCTGCATCTTGCAAGCAACGCGCATAGCGAATGCACAAAGCAAACATAAGAGAGGAATACCTGTCATAAAGAGCCTTTTGAGCCTTTGCATCTTTTCTCAGACAACGTCTTATAATTTCTTCATCCGTAAGGTTCATTGCTGCAATGACACTCGTTTGGCGGGATTTGTTTCTCCTAAATAATAAATTTTCAAAAGAAAACGGTGCGACATCTGTAAGCCGGGTTCTGTCGGGTTTGCAAAACAAACCGTTCTATCATTAATCTACTACCTGCCTTGCGACAAGTCTCTAACGACCTACCCCTCGGAAAAGGACGAGCAGCCCCACACTCCGATATATTTGGTCTTTCAACTCATAAGGTTTACCCCTCTTGCCTATCACTAAGCAACAGCGTGAGCTCTTACCTCACGTTTTCACCCTTACCTTAGAAAAGGCGGTTATTTTCTGCGGCACTATCTGTCGAACTCTTGCGAATCCGCCTACCCGTTAGGTAGTATGATGCTCTGTGTTGCCCGGACTTTCCTCTCCGAATATAAATTCGCAGCGATAGAACGATGCCCCACCGTTATGTTTTTTATTCTTTTGGCACGGAATTGGCTGCACGCTTGCGTGCAACTTCGTCAAGAATGATTTTTCTTATTCTTAAATGGTTTGGTGTTATTTCAAGATACTCATCTTCGGCTATGTACTCCATTGCTTCCTCCAAAGAGAACTTCTTTGCCGGTGCAATATTGACCTTTTCGTCTGCCCCTGCCGAACGCATGTTTGACAACTTTTTCGTGATTGTAAGATTCACCACTATATCATCGGGTCTCAGTCCCTCTCCAACGACCATTCCTGTATACACCTCATCGCCCGGAGAAACGAAAAAGGTTCCTCGGTCTTGCAATTTGTTGATTGAATACTCTATTGCCACACCTGTTTCCTTTGCAATCAAAGCGCCCATTCTTCTTCCTGTGATTTCGCCCTTCCATGGCTCATATCCCTTGAGGCGGCTCGCCATAATCGCCTCTCCTTCCGACACTGTAAGCACGTTATTTCTCAAACCTATAATGCCTCGTGAAGGAATGGTAAACTCTATGTGGCTTCTGTCTCCCTGAGCCTCTATCGAAACAATCTCGCCCTTTCGCATGGTAACAAGTTCTATCACTTTGCCGGCGAATTGCTCCGGAACGACTATTGTCAACTGCTCAACAGGCTCGCATTTCTTGCCATCAATTTCTTTGATTATCACCTTGGGCTGTCCGACCTGCAATTCGTATCCCTCTCTGCGCATGGTCTCAATCAGTATTGAAAGATGAAGAATACCGCGTCCGTAAACGATAAGCGAATCCGGCGAATCAGTCTCTTCAACACGAAGAGCCAAATTCTTCTCCAACTCTGCGAACAAACGCTCTCTCAAATGCCGTGAGGTTACATACTTGCCATCTCGTCCGTAAAAAGGCGAATTGTTTATTGTAAAGAGCATGCTCATTGTCGGATCGTCGACTTTTATCGGCTTCAACGGCTCAGGATTTTCCAAATCGCAAACAGTATCCCCTATTTCGAAGTCTTCCAATCCCAAAATGGCACATATCTCCCCTGCCTCCACGGTGGTCTTTATTTTTTCCTTTGCCAAGCCCTCAAAAACGTATAGTTCCTTAACCTTGGAACGCAACATCTCTCCATTGCTCTTTGCAAGTGTTACGTCTTGCCCCGCAGTCAGTGTTCCGCGATGAAGACGTCCTACCGCTATTCTGCCCACGTATGAAGAATAATCCAAAGAAGAAATCATCAACTGGGTATTTCCCTCCTGCACCTCATACGCCGGAATATGCTTTATTATCATATCCAACAAATAGGACACATCTTCGGTCGGGTGTTCCCAATCTTCGCCCATCCAACCTTGCTTCGAAGAGCCGTAAACTGTCGGAAAATCCAACTGTTGCTCCGTCGCACCGAGAGAGAACATAAGGTCGAAGACCTTTTCTTGCGTCTCGAGCGGATTGCAGTTCGGTTTATCCACCTTATTGACGACAACGATAGGTTTAAGGTTCAATTCTATTGCTTTTTGCAGCACAAAACGAGTTTGAGGCATGGGACCCTCGAAAGCATCTACCACAAGCAGAACACCGTCCGCCATATTCAACACTCTCTCAACCTCTCCGCCGAAATCACTGTGTCCCGGAGTATCGATAATGTTTATCTTGTACCCCTTATATCTGATAGAAACATTCTTGGACAATATAGTAATTCCACGTTCCCGCTCCAAATCGTTATTATCCAATATAAGCTCTTTTGTTTCTTGGTTGTCGCGGAAAAGCTTTGCCTGATACAGCATTCTATCCACAAGAGTCGTTTTACCATGGTCTACGTGAGCTATGATAGCTACGTTTCTAATGTTCTGCATTTTGCGTTCCAAATATTATTAGTGTTATTATATTTCGAGGAAACGAAGTCTCGTTTCTATTTTTTCTTTTCCCGGCTGCTTGAACATCAAAACAGCATTCTTTCTGCACCCATCTACTTTCATTTTAAGCAAACACAACCGTACTTTTGAGCTGAAACCATAAGATTCCATGGCATTTTATTCGAGTATTCGTACTTTCCAAAACACCCTTTGCGGTCTGCAAAGGTACAAAAAAAAAGAATGCCATGGCAAAAAGGTGAAATATAAGGACTTCACCGCCCCACAAGTCAAGCCTGTACCATATGTTTACAACGAGTGGAGGTTTCGTTTTTGAAACACTGAACAAGACTTCAATCAAGCAGTAAAAAAAGGCAAAGGCTCGCAGTATCTTGCGAGCCTTTGCCTTTTTACATATCCAGTTACCTGTTCACCACTATTTTTCTTGCCGAGGAAGCATTATCTGAACTAAATATAAGCCAGTATATGCCTGATTTCATTTTCGACACATCTATTCTTACATTCGTATCGCCCCTTTTAGCTTTATCAAACAAAAGAACCTGTCCCTTGACATTTACCAATTTTATATTCACATCGGCAGAAAGTTCTTTGGCAAAAGCAACTTGCACAATATCGTTTGCCGGATTAGGATAAGCCTGCCCTATTGCCTCCAACTCGTTCGCCGGAACGGTATTCAGAGCGACATACACACTTTCTTCACTTATACCATTCACATCACTGCCGTAAACAGTCTTATAAAAGCCCTTGGGTGCAGTCATGGGTTTGGTCATTGTCTTTCCGTTGTTTGAAGTTGCCGAAATGTAGTACTCAAGAGTATCTCTTGTTGTTTCGGGAAGGTTTATCTGAGCCGTAAACATACTGCCTTCCTCTGCCGTCAACACAACATTTTGCCACTCTGTCTCACCACTTGTGCGATAAAAGATGGAAGCAGACTCAATTCCGCTTCTGTTTTGAGCTATCACTCTATACGTAGGAGCAGCATTCTCCGAAGTATTCCACCATCTGATTGGATCGTGATATATCCTTACAGGGTTTTCTGCCGGAATCTGTTTGGTGATACAATGTATTGCACCGCCAAAACCATCAAACTCTCTGACGTCTATTTCCTCAAACTCATAACCGGGGTAACGTTGCTTCATTATTTCGATGGCTTCCTTATTTCCCTCCACATCTCCCCTTCTCGAACCGCTCAACGACTCATCATAGAAAACCGGCTGCATTATTGCATCATTCACAAAAGTGTGGTTAGAGTAAGAACGAGTGTAGTTGTTATTGTAATCCCTTTGCGAAGAGTACCAAGCACCGTTGTTCTTGGCAGGCAAAGGAATCCTCGTGTTGTAATATTTTGAACCAAAGATGGTTTCCAAGTTGCATAACGAGTCCATATTACTTTCCACCTTCTTCGGGTCCGAAAGGTTTGCCATGGAAGAAGGGTGTTTGGTCGATACAAAACTCGTTTCGTCCCACATGTCGCAATAAAGGTCTATATGTCCCGTACCACCGTCATATCTCAAAGCAGGCAACACCACACAACGGGAAAGATTCAACAAATGCATTAGGGAATCATGCACCTGGCTGTTGCTTAGCGGTGTTTTGACTTGAACATTGTAGCCATAAGGGCTTGAAGAATCCAAATAATAAAGCCCATAGTTATCACTGTTCAATTCATAAACCGCATCGGAAGTAAACAAGCTGCCAACACCATCGAGAAGTATATTTCCGCCCTCATACTCTACTGTATTGGTAAAAACACGGAAGCCAGCCTGTTCTCCTATGCGTTTTGCAATCTGATCGTCCAAAGGTCTGCCTCCATAGTATTCAAAATCCATGAAGCCTATACTGTCCTGCTCCCCGTAGTAGAAAGCAACGGGACCGCAATCTCTGTACCAAAAAGAATTGCCGGGGTTAACAAAGAAGCGGTAGTTCGTCAAAGGAGTACCCCTTTGCGACATGAAATTTTTAATCGCAACACTGTCCTCTGCAGAACGAATATTTATCCAAACCTGAGCATGTTGCTGTATACCGTTTGCCAATTTGGCAAACAACTTTGCGTAGTTGCTCGAAGAGGATACATCGGGCGTTGAAACAACCGGCACCAAATCATACGACTGAGAGTAATACGACATTCCCTGACCCTCAAACAACTCCTCAGCCGGTTCATTGCCGTCAACCGTATACGTGTCATAAATCCAAGTCATAAGGATTGCCTGCACCTCATCGCTTTCGATGGGGAAAATCATATCCTCCGGAACTTCCAAAGGCGTTTTCACCCCATCGTTGTTCGGTTTCGCCTTAAAAATATCTTGCGGAAGATTCCTCTTTTGCGGAACTCTTGAATGAATACCCTTGTAATACTCTTTCAGTTCCTCGGAAGACATTTTGCCTTTCATGTCGGCAGCCTTTTGCTGCTTCTGTTGAAAACTAACCTGTCCGTATCCCGCAAACGCAAGACCCAAACAGCACACACAAATTAAAAATGTAAATTTCTTCATCGTACTTTACCTTATATATAACCTATTGTGAACGTCCGAAAGAGGAAAAAATTATACACAAAATGAACATATCTCAAAAAAAGATTGTACCTTTGCAACATTATTCGGGCGTATGCGTTAGAGTAATGCATATGACGGATTTATGAATGCAGTAAATTTAGTATTAACAATAAACAATAGATTACTTATTATGAAGAAAGTAGTATTTTTCATCGCCGCATTTGCGTTGTTTCTATCGGCAGGTGCGCAGAATTGGAAGATTGAAAACTTGTCAACCAACCTCGAAGGGTTTAGAACGAACAGTTTCATCGACAACTGGGAAGTTTCTGCCGGCATAAGCGGACAGTTATTCCAAAAACTCACAAGATCAGACAAAGAATTGAACAAGGGAAGTTTCGGAAACCGTGTTGATCCGGGCTTCAATATTGCAGTAGGCAAGTGGATTACCCCTATCTTCGGAGGAAGACTGCAATTCCAAGGTTACTCCATGACCACGTTCGATGATGCGGAAGTTGTGAACAACTGGGGTTATCTTTACCTTCATGCAGACCTTACGACAAACCTTACAAATTGGATTTGCGGATACAAAAGCGACAGAATCTACAATGCGGTTTTGCTTACCGGTTTCGGTCTTGCTTGGTCTACAAATGACGCCATGGACGGCTGGAACGGAGAGTATGTTATGACCGGAGGTTTGCAAAACAGATTCAGAGTAGACGAAGCATGGGACATCAACTTGGAGTTGAAGCTGTCATTGCTTGAACAAGGCTTCGACAATTTGCCGAGATACAGTCGTTTCGGATTTCTTTGGGACGTGAGCGTTGGAGTAACTTATAAAATCCCTACCAAGAGAACATTCGACAGATAATGCTTAATGCCAATGCTTTCGCTTCGAAAGAAACCATTGTTGACGATGGTAAGCTGATAACGGCGAAGCAATTCTACAGAAAAGATAGAGCGAGCGTTGTTCTCCCTCTATCTTTTTTGTTTTTGGCAGGCAGTTCCTTTCTTACGCACATAACAAACACACCTTTGGCAATAAGCCTTTTACGAGATACCGTTACCATTCAATAATTCGACATGAGCAAATTCACAACCTTTGCACAGCGACTGATTTTCCCTGCACTGATTTTTTGTGGCTTTTGTATAGCCCTGCCCTCTTTCTTCAAAAGCCTTTCGATAATGCTTTTGGCTTTGACACTGTTGGCAAGCGGTGAATTGTTCCGCTGCAAATACCCGGTCAAACTGATGCTCAATCCTCGCAATCCTCTGTTTTGGTTGGTTTTGCTTTATGTTCTCTACTGCATAGGCATGCTTTGGAGCAGCAATACGGCATACGGACTGATGGATTTGCAGATAAAACTGCCCATGTTGCTGATACCGCTGTTTCTTTGTTTTGTTCCTCAAAAATACCTCAGTCGAAAACGCTTGTGGATTTACGCCTCCGCATTCATCATCGGTCTTATAATCGTTCTGTGCAGTTGTTTGGTGCAGGGTCTTACGAAAGCCTTTTCCGGGGAGTATTTTCAAAGCAAATACCTCTTTTACACACGTTTGGCGAACAATTATCACGCAACCTATCTTTCTCTTTTCGCATGTGCAGCCATACTTCTGTCCTACAAAATTCCCTTTCACAAAAGATTTAAGTTTGGCAAAACGCAATCTGCCACCATCAAAGCCGCCTTTATTCTCTTTTTCGACATCTTTGTCATACTGTTAAGTTCCCGAATTGCCTTCATAACAATGTTTCTGTTGCATTTAGTCATACTCTCCGACCTTTTGATTTCCGGAACCAAGCATGCAAAATCCATATTCTTTGCAATCTTTTCCATTTTGGTCGTCATTGCAACCTTCAATATAAAAAATCACAAACAGCGTTACGAAAATCTCGATGACAAAATGAACATAGAAACAGCCGACAAACCGAGAAAATATTCCGACTCTATCTCCCAACGGGCGTTCATCTACTCCAACATTCACGAATTACTGCTCCAAAGTCCCATTATCGGCTTCGGCTCAGGTGATACGAGAGATGTCTTGGAGAATTTTTACAAAGAGAAAAACGTTAGCTTTGAGCGTTACCTAAATGCCCACAATCAATTTCTTCAAACCTCGGTTGCCCTCGGACTTTTGGGCTTGATTTGTATAGCGGCGGTATTTGTTTGCTTTACCTTGCAACTGTGGAACAGACGGTTTTATGTTCTGTTGGCAGGCATTGCAATCATAGCCTTATTCATGATGACAGAATCCGTTTTGGAACGTCAGGCGGGGGTGCATTTTTGCAGTTTCGCCTTTTGTTGGGTCTATGCGCTTTCCTGCAAAGGCAATAAAAAAGAGAAGATTAAACGAATTTAATCTTCCCTCAAACTATTACAGGTTTATATTACCCTATTCCAAATCCTCCTTTGGCTCTTCCGTCTCGTCGACCTCGGAATAATCGCCGTGAATGAGAACAAATTTCTCTTTTCCCTGCTCTCCTGCAGCTTCTTCATCGCTTTCCTCCGCTATTTCCTCATCATTCTTTGTCGAACCAAGGATTTCCTTATCAAACTCCTCCTCCGTGAATTTGGAATCCACTACAACATCAACCTTAACCATATAAACAGCGTCTTCGGTCTCCAAAGGCACAACATAAATACTTTCACCCGTAGGCTTGGTTATTTTTTGAGCAGCATTGGCGTAACCCTCGCTGTACTTAATGTCAAACAAATCCTTTGCCTCCTGCGGTAAATTCTGGTAGCTCTTAATCAAATGTTTCTTAGTCTGTGATTTCATTATATCCACTCCAATTTTTTTGCAATATTACGGATATTGAATCTAATGAAAGCGAGTTGCAAGCATTTTTTTTCGACTTGTCGGCGTACTCATTTGGCTGTCAACAAAATAAAAATGCTTTTTCATCGCATCACCGTTATATTTCCCGTGAATATTTTCTGTTTTGCTCCTTCCCTCACGGCGAAACGATAGAAATATGCACCGTCGGCAAGACCTTCCGCAGCCCAATCGTTGACATAAGACATCGCTCTGAAAACCACCTTTCCCCTTCTGTCAAAAATAACCAACTCATTGTCCGGATATTGCTCTATGTTGCGAATCTCAAAACGGTCGTTTATTCCATCGTTGTTTGGCGTCACGAGATTCGGAATGCCTATTGCAGGTTCGAATGCGGTCTCCGGACGTTCAACTGCCTCAACCTCATTGTTGCCAAGTCCGGACTGCCGTACTGTTTCGCTCTGTGGCGATTCTTCAACAAGCTTTGCAGCTGTGCCGTTCTCCTGCCGCACAGGCTCCGCAGCCACAGGTGCAGAGATTTGAGCAACCGAACTCGCCGTTTCTTGCATCTCTTCCGCTTTTCTTTCAACCTCATTTTCCGAAACGCCGTTCGAAGAAAACGAATCGCCGTTTGAGAAAAATGAATCGGCGATTCGATAAAATGAATCGGCGATTCGATTCTCCGCTCCACTAACGGAAATTTTCCCCGCCGTTTCAGCCTGCACTTGTTCGGTTTCGGACACAGCCGGCTCTGCCTTTGGCTTTGGCAGGTCAGCTTCCGAAGCATCACGACTCAGCCAATAAATGCCGCCTGCAGCCAAGGTAGCCAACGCAATGCCAGCAAGAGCTTTTGCAACCGCCGCCCCAATCTTTGTCGACCCTGCCAACGCCCCTTCGGAACAAGCCGATGCTCCGTCCGACTGCGGCAACGCCTCATTCAATCCCGCCTCCAATCTGTCCCAAACACCCTCCGGAACATCGGATGCGGCATCGTGCAACTTATTTCTGAACAAATCGTCCAACCTCATGGCATTTTCTCCTTTCTCTTCTCCATTTCCGTTAAATACGCCCTCAATTTCTGCTTTGCTCTGTGCAGAATCGTCTTCACTATTTCAACCTTCGACCCCAAACACTCGGCAACCTCCGCATACTTATAACCGTCCACCACAATCATATTGAATACCGTTCTGTATCTTTCGTCCAACGAATCGATTGCCTCATACAGTTCCTCCGCCGAGAACCTGTCTTCCACCTCCGGTTCTTGCGCAAGGTCGTCGCACAACTCTGTCCCCTCCACAAAGTTGCGTCTCTGCTTCTGTCTGTAAAGGT
This sequence comes from uncultured Bacteroidaceae bacterium, assembly GCA_964606345.1. Lineage (GTDB taxonomy): Bacteria > Bacteroidota > Bacteroidia > Bacteroidales > P3 > Onthomorpha. Next base: position 78,463 of record CAZSFV010000003.1, read on the forward strand.
TTATGCAGTTGTTAACCATTATCACCCTCAGCCAGCTGCCAAAGCTGCCCAAACCCTTGTAAGAATCCATCTTCCTAAACGCATTGGTAAAACCCGAAATTAACGCATCTTCCGCCTCGGCGTATGTTCCCATGTAGCGTCTGCAAACAGAAAACATGACGCCCTTGTACCTGTCGAAAATCTTACGCTGAGCCACCCTGTCGTTTCGGCGACAGAGTTCCACCAATTCGATGATTTCCCTGCTTTCTTTCATGTTATTACACACAAAAGACAACGAAAAACGCAGAAAGTAAACAGCAGAAAAGAACTTTTTCCTACTCCACAATAAAATTTTGACGCAACAGCCTTTCCCCCTCTCTCAAAACAAGCACGTAATTGCCACTTGACAAATTGAATTTCAACTTCATGCAATCCGTTCCTTTCTTTCCCTTTTCGGATAAGAGCTTGCGTCCCAAAGCATCAAAAACAGAAATTTCGAAATCTTCCGCTGTTCTCGGAAATTCAATATTCAGACACCCCTTTGCGGGCTGAGGGTATACCTTTATATTCATTTGTTCCTTTGAGGCAGGTTCTGCAAGTCCCACCATCTGCTTATTGCCGATTGCCATTATATAATCACCCTTGCGGAGTGGCGTCGATATGTAACCTCTGCCCGAAGAAGGTGCGGCAGTTGCCACATACTCCCACTCGCTTCCCATATCCGGACGATAAAACAGCATAAGAGAGTCCAAAGACTCGTAAGAAGTCAAAAGCGAAGCATCAAAAGAAATGGCAGAACCCGCAACCTCATAGTAAAACCTCACCTCCGCCTCGGCATTCTCCACATTCACACCCTCTATTGTCCAATAGTGCTTATCCGAAAACCTGTCCACTCCGTACTTCTCCACACCCCTCTTCTCGCCAACCCAATGCAACGTAGCCCTTAGGAGCATACTGTCCTCGCATGAGTGAACAAAAGCGCGGCAATAGGAGTTTTTGAACTCGCAAAGCCCCCTGTCACCTATCTTTTCATACGAATCGGTCGTCAAATCGAAAAACTCTTCCTCCATGTCCAAGAACGCCGCAACGGGAGTGAAAGGCAAAGAAAACACATGCCGTTCCTGCAAGCCGGCATCTGCAATCACACGCTTGCAAGTCCTAAATTCGGAGTCCATGAAAGTGATTGGAATGCGGGCATTGCGACAAGCAGCCGTCTCATCGCCGGCAGTGCGGGATTGAATACTTATTTCGGCAGAATTATCGCCGAATACAGCCTCCGATATGGCGAAATGATGAACAACGGTATCGAAAACGTAATAATCGAAAAAGTCATTCAAATCCATACCCGAGTAAGAAGACAACCTGTCCCGCATTGTGCGTGAATTGACATTCGAGTACGCAAAATCGTTCAACAATCTCCTCACACTCGAGTAAAAAAGACTGTCCCCCATATAGGCTTTCAAGCTCATTGCAACCAAAGCCCCCTTATCGTAAACGGTTGAAGAATACGTCCTGCTGCTGTCAACACCCGACAAAGCGAAGACCCCCTCCCGGTAAGGCAACTCTGCAATCACCTCCTCCGCCTTTTGACGAAAATGCTCCTTTGCATAACGACTTCCATGCATGGCCTCAAGGTTCAACTTCTCCGTAAAGGTTGCCCAACCCTCGTTTATCCACATGTCTTCCGCACTTTCGCAAGTCATCATGTTGCCAAACCACGAATGCGCAAACTCATGCACCATCACCGATTGGGAAGCGAGAGAATAAGATGTGGCAAGCGAACGGGCGAAAGCTATGTTGTCGACATGTTCCATGCTGCCCTTTGGCGTGGTGCAGTAACCCACTCTGTTGAATGGATAAGCACCAAAGCACCTTTCCATGTTCGCAAAAGCCAAATCAAACTTCTCAAAGTTGCGACTCACCGCCTCCACATCAGAAGGAAAGCAATACAAGTGCAAGCCTACCAGCCTCCCGTCGACAGATTGAAGACTGCGCAGCACAGGTCGAAAATTGGCAACAGCCATACTTACCAAATAAGGCGGAATATCTTGAAGCAATCGCCAATGATAGGTATCCGAGCTATCGTTGGCGTTAGCCCCCTCAAAATTGCCGCTGCAAACAGCCTTAACATCCGGGTTCACCGTTATGTTGAACCTAAACCGAGCCTTGTCCGTAAAGCTGTCATGACAAGGAAACCAGGCTCTGCCATAGGAATGCGGATAATCTTGAAACGCAACACCGAGATTATATATAATGTCGTCCTCATAATGAATGCCGCCCCAATCGTAAGGCTCCACATTGTTGCCGCCGTTGTAATACACCAAGACCTCGGTTTTTTCGCTCGCAACGGGAGGGTGAGGAAGCACGAAACTAATCTTGTTGCCATCGTATTCGAATGCCACTCTGATGCCGTCCACCAAAACCGAGTCGACAACATGGTTTTTCAAATCGAGTTGCACGGTATCATTTTCCGAAGACAACATACGCAACTTCAATTTGGTGTAGCCGATATGCCGATTTTTCTGCAAATTGTTCACATTGAGGTTTATCTCGTACTCCGCCACGTCGATATTTTGAGCAAACAGCTCTGCGACACAGCAACAAAATGCCGCCGACAACAACAGAAAAACAAAGGGTTTTAATTTTCTCATATTCTTAAAGCATTATAATCCACCATAATTGCAATGCCGGCAATTCTTTCTGCGACTTTCGGTTTCTGTACAAGGCATTCCTTCGGTCCTTTAAGTTTTTAAGACAACAAGCCGGCAACAATGCCGCAAACAAGGGCAATAACAATAATCCACAATATGATTTTCAAGAATATATTAGTCGTTCTAACCAATGCTCTCTAAAAAACTGCCTCCTGCTCACGCTGTGAAGCAAGCACAAAAATCAATATAATAAGTGGACAAGCCCATATAGCTAAACCTCAAACCGCAAAAGCCGCAACACAACCGCCTCGGCATACATAGGAGCAAAGATACAAAAAAATTGATACGACAACAAAAAAAAAGCGACCTTCCTTTTCGAAAGCCGCTCTCTGCGTGACCAAGCCGGGGCTCGAACCCGGGACCCCATCCTTAAAAGGGATGTGCTCTACCGACTGAGCTACTTGGTCGCCCTTTTGCGAGTGCAAAGGTACAACATTTTATTCAAGTACCAAATTTTGGGCAAAGAAAAAATCAATTCACCAATATACTTCCCTAAGAACCAAATGCATAAATTTTCAGCCACGGATAAAATTCTCCTTCCGAAAGAGCCGACCGAACAGAATCACACCCAACAAAACCATGTCTCCACATCAATAAACCCCAATCGCCGATTCGCCGCAAACGAATGGCTGATTCAAAAAAATGAATGGCTGATTCAGCAAAATGAATCAGCCATTCATTTCGGACGAATCGGCAGAAGATTTTTCCCTTGCGGAAAAAGGCTGTGTTAATTCCTCTTTTCGTGATCTCGGCTTATGATTAAATGTAGTAATTTTGCAGTCTGATATGAACGAGATAAATGAAGAAAAAGCCCTTATTTTGGGGCGTGAAAAGATTGGCAGGTTATTGCTGAGCTATGCTTTGCCGGCGGTCGTTGCACAGATTGCTTCTTCGCTTTATAACATTATCGACCGTATTTTTATCGGACAAGGCGTTGATGCTTTGGCTATTTCGGGTTTGGCTTTGACATTCCCTTTCATGAACCTTGCCGCCGCATTCGGTGCATTGGTGGGTGTTGGAGCTGCAACTATGGTTTCAATCAAGTTGGGCGAAAAGGATTATAACACGGCAAGGCTTGTGTTGGGCAATGTGATTATTCTGAACCTTATCTTCGGCTTGGGCTTCACTGCCATCTGCTTTCCGTTCCTCGAACCTATATTATATGCCCTCGGAGGCAGCCCCGAAACAGTGCCTTATGCCAAAGATTATATGAGCATCATACTTATGGGCAATGTGTTCACGCATCTCTACCTCGGTTTGAACTCCGTTTTGCGTTCCTCCGGCTATCCGGAAAAAGCAATGTGGGTTACCGTCGGCTCTGTGGTGCTGAACGCCGTTCTTGCCGCACTTTTCATTTTCGTTTTCGATTGGGGAATAGCGGGGGCGGCTTGGGCAACGGTATCGGCACAGGCTTTGGCGGCGCTTGTGTTGCTCTTCATGCTTTTGAAACGAAACAAGGTTGTGTACATCACAAAGGAATGTCTGCATTTGAAACGAAAGATTGTCGCACAGGCTTGTGCCATAGGAGCATCTCCGTTTGCCACCAACCTGATAAGCTGTTTGGTGGTCATTGTTTTCAACCTCAGCCTCAGAAAATATGGGGACGCCATGGCAGTCGGCGGAGGCGATTTGGCAATAGGTGCTTACGGAATAGTTAACTCGGTTTGCTTCATGTTCCTCATGGTGGTGCTTGGTGTAACTCAGGGAATGCAGCCGATAGTGGGATATAATTACGGAGCTAATCACTTGAACAGAGTATTGAGGTGCTTGAAACTCTCGCTCATCTCGGGCGGTGTGGTAACAACCGTGGGATTTCTTGCCTCGGAGTTTGTTCCCGAGTTTTTGGCATCGCTGTTCACCACCGACAAAAAACTGATTGACCTGTCCGCAAGCGGATTTCGCATACTCATGGCAGCCTCGCCGGTCATCGGTTTGCAGGTTGTGGCAGCTAATTTCTTCCAATCCATCGGTCTTGCAAAAAAGGCGATATTCCTTTCGCTGACACGTCAGCTTATCTTTTTGATACCGGGCTTGCTGGTCTTTCCGCTGTTCATGGAATTGGACGGTGTTTGGTTCGCCTGCCCCGTTGCCGATTTCTCTGCCTTTGTCATAACAATGATAATGCTGAGAATACAAATCAAGAAAATGAAAGCCGCAGACCTTTCGCCTGCCTATAAAGAAGGTGTTTGAAAATGGAAAAGGAAAAGCTCTGGAATGCCGATTATTTGAAGACATGGTTGGCGAATTTCGCCGTATATTTTTCTTTCATGTTGGTTACGCCGCTGTTACCGCTCTATTTGAGCGAAACATTCGGTGCAGACAAGCACATGATAGGGCTTGTACTCTCGGGCTACGCAATCACGGCTCTGCTCATACGACCTTTCAGCGGTTATTTTGTCGACAGCTTCGACAGAAAGAAAGTGCTATTGATCTGCATGTTGCTTTTCTTTCTCTTTTTCGCCGGGTATATTTTGGCAGGCTCGCTGCTTATGTTTGCAATCATCAGAACACTGCACGGAGCCCCCTTTGGAGCAACAACGGTTGCCAACAGCACTGTCGCAATCGATGTGTTGTACCCCTCACGACGGGCAGAAGGAATAGGCTATTACGGATTGAGCAACAACATAGCGACAGCCATCAGCCCCTCGATAGCGTTATGGATTTACGACACATGCCATAATTATAATGTTATATTTGCCCTATCCCTCGTTTTTGCAGGTTTGGGCTTCGCCATAAACGCCACGCTTAAATTAAAGAAAAGGGAATTGGTGAAGAAAGCCAACAAAATAAGTTTGGACAGGTTCTTTCTCCTCAGAGCATGGCGTGAAGCGGTGGCAATGATTTGCTTTGCTTTCGGCTACGGAGTGATTTCGACCTATATAGCCATATATGGTAAGGAGAAGTTGGGCATCACGGGCGGAACGGGTGTGTTTTTCCTTTTGCTGTCCGTCGGTTTGATACTGTCGAGGCTGATAGGAAGTCGCACACTTCGCAAAGGCATGCTGATTTGGAACGCTTCATTGGGCGTTGTCATATCATTGTGCGGTTATTTTCTCTTTGCAGGAGTGCATAACTACTTTGGCTACTACGGTGCAGCCCTTATAATCGGCTTGGGTAACGGACACATGTTCCCGGCTTTTCAGACCATGTTCATAAACCTTGCTCCCCACACGCAGAGAGGAACAGCCAACTCTTCGCTCCTAATATCTTGGGACGTAGGCGTGGGATTGGGCATAATGATAGGCGGTATGTTGGTCGAATACTTCGGTTATTTTTCTGCCTTTTGGGCTGCTGGCTTCGTAAACGCAGCCGGCGTTCTATTCTTCTTTACAAGCATACGCAAAACTTACCAAAGGGACAAATTGAGATAGTCCTTTCGGTTGAAACTCCCGCACAAAACGAACCGGCAGACAAAACGCCGCCACCCCTTACCGCAAAAGAAAAAGCAATCAAGGGAAAAGCGGTAACGGAATGCATATTAAAGCAATTCTAATGAGACTTCGTACCGACGACAGTCAGGTGTTGCCACAGAGTGCCGAAGAAATAAAAAATTGAGACGTTGCTTTGTTTATTCGGAGATTTGTCATACCTTTGCGAATTGTAAGCAAGACGTCAAGAAAATGAATTCGTATTTATTTTCCCTTATCATCTACAGAACGTTCCTCAATATCAAAGAGAGGGACTGCTTCTTTTCGTTCTGAACTCTTGCACAAAGAACAATTTGAATCGAGGATTCATTTCATTCATTATTATAAACCATTAAAAGAAAGTATTTATGGAATTACCTTTTGCAGAATCTTGGAAAATCAAGATGGTAGAGCCTATAAAGAAATCCACTCGCGAGGAACGCGAAAAGTGGTTGGAAGAGGCTCATAACAATGTCTTCATGTTGAAATCGGAAGAGGTTTACATCGACCTTTTGACCGACTCCGGTACAGGTGCCATGTCTGACCGTCAATGGGCTGCCATGATGATGGGAGACGAGAGCTACAGCGGCGCTCGTTCATTTTTCGAATTCAAAGACACGGTTAACAGAATTACAGGCTTCAAGTACCTTATTCCTACCCACCAAGGTCGTGCCGCAGAAAATGTTTTGTTCTCTTATCTTGTGAAAGAAGGAAACGTTGTTCCCGGTAATGCCCATTTTGACACCACAAAGGGACATATAGAAAGCAGAAAAGCCTTTGCAATAGACGTAACAACCGATGAAGCTAAGGATACGCAGTTGGAAGTGCCTTTCAAGGGAAATGTTTCTTTGGAAAAGTTGGAAAAGGTTTTGAAAGAAAACAAGGGCAATGTGCCTTTCATGGTCTTGACCGTTACCAACAATACCGTTGGAGGTCAACCGGTAAGCATGAAGAACATTCGCGAGACATGCGAACTTTGTCATAAGTATGGCGTTCCGGTAAATATGGACTCGGCTCGTTTTGCAGAAAACGCATACTTTATCAAAACTCGTGAAGAAGGCTATGCCGACAAAACAATCAAGGAGATTGCAAGAGAGATGTTCTCTTATGCCGATTGCATGACGATGAGTGCAAAGAAAGATGGCTTGGTGAACATGGGCGGTTTTATTGCCACCAACAAGGAAGACTGGTATGAGGGAGCCAAGAAGTTCTGCATTCCTTTCGAAGGCTTTTTGACTTATGGCGGTATGAACGGCAGAGATATGGCTGCTTTGGCTGTCGGATTGGACGAGAACACCGAGTTCGACATGCTTGACACCCGTATCAGACAGGTGCAATACTTAGCAAAGAAATTGGACGAATACGGTATCCCTTACCAAAGACCTGCCGGCGGACACGCCATATTTGTCGATGCAGACAAAATTCTCACACACGTTCCAAAGCAAGAATTTCCTGCTCAAACATTGACTTGCGAGCTTTACCTTGAAGCCGGTATCAGAGCTTGCGAAATAGGTTACATTCTTGCCGACAGAGACCCCGTAACAAGAGAAAACCGTTTCGGAGGCTTAGATTTCGTACGTTTGTGCATACCTCGCCGTGTTTACACGAATAACCACATGGACGTTATTGCCGCTGCATTGAAAAATGTTTACGATCGCAGAGAACAGGTTACCCGAGGACTCGAAATAACATGGGAAGCAGAATTGATGCGACACTTTACAGTGCAGTTGAAACGTTTGGGCAAGTAATTGCAGATTGAAACTTATCATTTGTACACCGAAAAGGCAGGGATAATGCAAAACCCTGCCTTTGTTTTTGCCTCCGAAAGGAGTGCGTAAACCCCATAAAAAACAGAAAAGTCGCTAATTTGAAAGGCGTTCAAGCCACGGGGAAAAATAAAAAGCCGAAAAAGGCTTTCCCAAGTGAAAGAAACTTGCTACCTTTGCCGAAGTTTTTTGACGGAGAAGAAACAAAAATAATATAGATATGACAGCAAAAGATGTTGTAAAGAAAGACGATGTTGTAATCAAGTTCGTCGGAGACTCCGGCGACGGAATGCAGCTGACCGGTACGCTTTTCTCAGACACATCGGCATTAGATGGCAACGACATAGCCACCTTTCCCGATTATCCGGCAGAGATAAGAGCTCCGCATAACACTGTGGCAGGCGTATCCGGTTTCCAAGTTCACATAGGAAAGAAGATATACTCTTCGGGAGATAAGGCAGACGTTTTGGTCGCAATGAACCCTGCCTCCTTGAAAGCTAATTTGAAGTGGGTAAAAAAGGGTGGAATAATTATTGTTGACGCCGACACTTTCGAAGAGGGAGCTATAGAAAAAGCAGGATATACCTCCAATCCGTTGGAGGACGACAGCCTTTCCAACTACAAGTTGATTAAAGCCCCTATAACGAATTTCACCATAGAGACGGTAAAGGACATATTCACGGATAGAAAAGCCGCTTTGAAATGTAGGAATATGTTCGCCTTGGGTATGATATTCTTTATCTTCGGAAAGGGATTGGAACATACCGATGCTTATTTGGAAAAGAAGTTTGCAAAGAAGCCTGAAGTGGTTAAGGCAAATAAGGAGGTAGTCAGAGCAGGTTATAATTTCTGTGAGAATACCGACGTGATGGAATCGCAAGTGGCTGTTCAGCCTGCACAAATGCCAAAAGGCAAATACAGAAACATTACAGGTAATGTTGCAACCGCTTGGGGACTTTTGGCTGCTGCCGAAAAGGCAGGGCTTCCGCTCTTCCTCGGTTCGTATCCTATCACTCCGGCAACGGATATAATGGTAGAGTTGGCAAAGCACAAGTCTTTGGGGGCAAGAGTATTTCAAGCCGAAGACGAGATTGCGGGAATTTGTTCGGCAATAGGAGCATCGTTTGCGGGAGTTATGGCATGTACTTCGACTTCCGGACCGGGACTTTCGTTGAAGAGCGAAGCGATAGGCTTGGCTGTGATGGCGGAATTGCCTTTAGTGATAGTAGATGTTCAAAGAGGCGGTCCGTGTACAGGTTTGCCTACAAAGACAGAGCAATCCGACCTTAATCAGGCATTATTCGGCAGAAACGGAGAAGCTCCTTGCATAGTTTTGGCGGCGTCTTCATCTGCCAACTGCTTTGACTGGGCTTTTGAAGCGGGACGTTTGGCATTGGAATCGATGACTCCGGTTATTCTGCTTTCGGACGGTTACCTTGGAAACGGCTCGCAGTTGTTCCGTATACCAAAAATGGCAGACCTTCCAAAGATAAACCCTCCTTTTGCAAAGCCTAACGATCCTGATTACGCACCATACAACAGAGATGCAGAGACCTTGGTGAGACAATGGGCTGTTCCGGGCATGGAAGGTTTGAGGCACAGAATCGGAGGTTTGGAAAAACTATCCGGAAAGGGCAGCGTATCCACCGATAACGCAAACCACCAGTTGATGGTCAACTATCGAAAGGAGAAGGTAGAAAGAGTAGCTAATCGTATTCCTGATCAGAAGGTAGAAGGCGACGAAAACGCAGAATTGTTGGTCGTAGGCTGGGGCGGAACACGTGGAGCATTGCAATGCGCCGTGCAACAGTTGCAGGCAGAGGGCAAAAGCATTGCATTCACACACTTCAATTACATAATGCCTTTACCAAAGAACACAGGTGAGATAATGAGACGTCATAAGAAGATAGTTGTATGCGAGCTTAACTTGGGACAATTTGCGAACTATCTTAGAATGCACTTCGAGGGATTGACGTTCCACCAATACAACAAGGTGCAAGGTCTTCCGTTTGAGGTCAGCGAGTTAGTAGAAGAGTTTAATAAAATTTTGGGAGAGTAGAAATGGCAATAGAACATTCAAAAGAAGAATTAACCAAAGCGGATTTTGCAAGCGATCAAATGGTTAAATGGTGTCCCGGATGCGGAGACCACTCTATATTGGCTTCGGTGCTGAACGTATTCCCAAAGATTGGATACAAGAAAGAGAATTTTTGCTTGGTTTCGGGTATAGGTTGTTCGGGTCGTTTCCCGTATTATGTAAATACGTACGGCTTCCATTCCATTCACGGAAGAGCAGCTGCCATTGCAACCGGCGTTAAAATAGCCAATCCGCACTTGTCGGTTTGGATAAACTCCGGAGACGGCGATGCTACGGCGATAGGCGGAAACCACTTCATTCATGTGATTCGTAGAAACATGGATGTGAATTACATACTGTTCAACAACCGCATCTATGGTTTGACAAAGGGTCAATACTCGCCTACAACAAAGCAGGGACAAATAACAAAAACCTCGCCTTTCGGCGTTATAGACTATCCTTTCAATCCAGGAGAGTTGGTTATCGGTGCAAGAGGCACATTCTTCGCCAGAGCGATAGATACACAGTCCAAGCAGTTGCAAGATGTCTGCATGCACATGGCATCGCACGACGGAGCGGCAGTTGTGGAAGTTCTTCAAAATTGCGTAATCTTCAATGATGGGGCGCATAAAGAAGTAACGGATAAAGAAGTCAGAGACGACCGTCAACTATGGTTGGAACACGGAAAGCCGATGATATTCGGAAAGAATAGAGACAAAGGTATCGTTTTGCGAGGAACCAGACTTGAGGTTGTAACCATAGGAGAGAACGGAATAACCGAAAAGGATATATTGGTTCATGACGAAACAACCGAGAATACCGGTATTCACATGATGTTGGCACAAATGAGACCACCTGAGTTCCCTATGGCATTCGGAGTAATCAGGGCTTACAAGCAGCCGACATACAATCAGTTGTTCGAAAAGCAAATGCAGGAGGCACAAGAGAACGCAAAAATCAAATGTGTGGACGATTTGCTTAACAGTGGTGAAACTTGGGAAGTTAAATAGACTTTCTTACAATATCAAACAGCGGGTGTCGAAATTCTCTATCGGCACCCGCTGTTGTTTTTATATCGTTTCATGCTTTTTGGTCGGTTTTATATTCTTCGCTTTCCCTATTCAAATCATATTCTTTGCCGAAATATCACCATCTGTTACTCTGTAAAAACAATACAGCGAAAAGACCACTCCGTCAACTTCCCTCCTATTTTCTCAAATGGCTGACATCTGTGCATCTGCCACCCTTTGCTCACC
>CAZSFV010000004.1:0-46881 GCA_964606345.1 uncultured Bacteroidaceae bacterium
GCACCGAGATATACGAATATCTAAAACTGCTTTTCGCAAAAATAGGTCGCACATATTCCCCCATTTCGGGCTGTGAGGTAAAACGCCACAGTGTAAACAATGTTGTGGACAGTCTGCTCACTTTGCCCGATGGCACAAAAGTCAATATTCTTTCGCCCATAAAGCTCAGAGAAAAGGAAAACCTTGCGGAGCGACTTGAGCTGCTGATGCAATCCGGCTACATAAGGGTGATGCTTGATGGCAAAATACAACGCATAGAGGAGCTGCTGCAAAACCCGCCTTCGCAAGCCGAGAGGCTGAGCATAGTTGTAGATAGAATAAGCATAGAAAACGCAACAGACAACGAAGAATTACGAATGCGTTTATCCGATTCGGTGCATGCCGCCTTCAACGAATCTGACGGATTTTGCGATGTGCTTTTGTCCGATGGCAAACTATTGCAGTTTTCCAACAGATTCGAAGCCGACGGCATAACATTCGTAAAACCCTCAGACAATTTTTTTTCATTCAACAATCCATACGGAGCATGCAAAAGGTGTAGCGGTTCGGGAATGACAGAAGGCATATCCGAAGACTTGGTGATAACAAGGAGCGACCTTTCGGTTTACGACGGTGTTGTCAACTGTTGGAGAGGGGAGGTGATGAAAAAATTTCAAAAAGACTTCATCTCCAAAGCCTACAATCGTTTTCCGATACACAAGCCGTACAATCAGCTGACCGAGCAGCAGAAAGACTTTCTTTGGAACGGCGATAACACGGTAGTCGGAATAAACGGCTTTTTTGATATGATAAAAAAGGAAAGCTACAAAATACAATTCCGAGTACTACTGTCCCGATATACCGGCAGAACCGTATGTCCCGACTGCAAGGGAACAAGATTGCGAAAAGACGCTTCCTATGTGAAAATAGCAGGAAAAAGCATTGTCGACTTGGTGCTTATGCCAATCGATGAGCTGTTTGACTTTTTCAACAATATTTCTTTGGACGAGTATGAGCAGAGCGTCTCCTCGCGTTTGCTGACGGAAATACGCACCCGACTTTCCTACCTTTGCGAAGTGGGCTTGGGCTATCTGACTTTGAACCGCCAAAGTTCCACCCTTTCCGGAGGCGAAAGTCAAAGAATTGCCTTGGCAACCTCTTTGGGCAGTCCGCTTATGGGCAGCATGTATGTATTGGACGAACCCACCATAGGGCTACACTCTTGCGACACCCGCAGCCTCATAAACGTTCTTCTGAAACTGAGAGACGCAGGAAACACCGTTATAGTAGTCGAACACGACGAAGAAGTCATACAGTCGGCCGACTACATAATAGACATAGGACCATACGCCGGCGCACATGGCGGAACGGTTGTTTTTGCCGGTACATTCAAAGAGCTTATGACGCAAGGCAAATCTCTCACTGCCGACTATCTGTCCGGCAAAAAAGTCATACCGCTTCCCGCCAAGCGACGCCAATGGAAAGAATACGTCAAAATAGAGGGAGCGAGTGAAAACAACCTGCAATCTCTCGACTTGACCATTCCCCTGCAAGTCATCACCGTTGTCTGCGGCGTGTCAGGCTCCGGAAAAACCACACTCATAAAGAAAGTTTTTTATAACGCCATGCGTTACAAACTCGGCATGAGCGTAGACAACATGCCAAAATGTTCCGAACCCACAGGCTCGTTAAAGTTGATAGAGGCAGTTGAAATGGTCGACCAAAACCCCATAGGGCGTTCTTCGCGTTCCAATCCGGCAACCTACCTCGGCATTTTTGACAATATAAGAGAATTGTTTGCCGAACAGCCGCTTGCCAAAAAGAGAGGACTGAAACCGGGCTATTTTTCTTTCAACATAGCAGGCGGAAGATGCGAGGAATGCAAGGGCGAGGGAACAATAACCGTACAAATGCAGTTCATGGCGGACGTAGTACTGCCCTGCGAAAGCTGCAACGGCAAACGATACAAGGAAGAAGCCTTAGAAATAAAATACAAAGACAAATCCATAGCGGACGTGCTGTCCATGACGGTGGAGGAAGCATTGGAATTTTTCGGCAACGACCCCTCGCCATTGTGCAGACATATAAGTCAAAAGCTGCAAGCACTGAAAAAAGTAGGCTTGGACTATCTGCAACTCGGACAAAGCTCCATAACCCTCTCCGGCGGTGAAGCCCAAAGAATAAAGCTCGCATACTTTCTTTCGAAAGGCGATAGCGAAGCAAAAACACTCTTTATCTTCGACGAACCTTCCACGGGTCTGCACTTCCATGACATAGTCAAGTTGAACGAATGCTTCGAAGAGTTGGTGAAACTCGGACACAGCGTCGTTATCATCGAACACCATGCCGACATAATAAAGATTGCCGACTGGCTGATAGAGCTCGGCCCTGCCGGTGGAAAGAACGGTGGAAAGATAATCTTCGAAGGAACACCCGAAAACATGGTTGCCAAAACCGACAGCCCCACAGCCCGGTATCTTAAACCCAAATTGCAACGGAATTAAAGCAAAACTTGAACCGAAATCTGCTTCGGCGGTAAAGCAAGCCCTGCTTCCGGGGTGAGAGACGGCTGTTTGTGCATGTAGGACAAAATAGCAAAACAATGCAATTCGGTCATACAATCTGCATTTGCCCAAAAACATTTTTCGGCTGCAAGCCCATCGCCACGCTTCAAAGTGGCAACGGACTGCAGCCGAAAAATGTTTTTCTCCCGTCTCGACAGAACAGGGGTCAGACCCATTTTACCAAAGGGAAGTCCATGCGGTGCGGCATCAGTTCGCAGTGAGGGCAGACTCTTATGGCATAGTCATGCACTCCCGCTGCCGGTGTTTGTATTCTAATGCGATAGGTGGCTTTTTTGCAGCCGCTTCCCACAAGTTCGAACGGCAGAATCTTGGTGTAGGTGTTGATTTTTTCGTTTTGTTTGTTGGCTATTACCAATTCAACGCCTATTTCCTCGGCTTTCAATTCCGATATGTACAGACTCACTTCGGCGTAAAATTCTCCGCTTGTGTCCATTGCCTCCTGCTCGGAGTCGGGATACTTCAAGCCTATCGGTCTTACGCAGTCCCAAAGCCTTGCCACATTGTGTTTCCATTGAGAATACTCCCTTGCAAGGGCTGCATCGTTCGCCTCCAAAAGCCTTGTGCGTTCCGACATTTTGCGATAGAACTTATTGTAGTAGTCGTCCGTTTGCCGTCTCATGGTGTAGCAAGGGGCTATGTCGGCAATGGTGTGTTTCATTTTGCTGCACCACTTGTCGCTTATGCCTTCTTCGTTCTTTTCGTTGTATGCAGGAATGATTTCTGACAGGAAGGTGTCGTAGAGCATTTGAGCATCGAGTTCGTTCTGATAGTCGTTCGAACCATAGGTTGCCTCTTGCGGCAACGCCCAACCGGCTTCCGGTCTGTAACCCTCTGCCCACCAGCCGTCCAATACCGAGAAATTCACCACGCCGTTCATCACTGCCTTTTCGCCGCTTGTACCCGAGGCTTCCAAAGGGCGTGTCGGCATGTTCAACCAAAGGTCGACACCCTTGACGAGCTGCTTTGCCACCGATATGTCGTAGTTCTCGATGAAGATTATACTGCCCGCAAACTCCGGCATGCGGCTTATTTCGATTATTCTTTTTATCAAGTCGGCTCCTGCCTTGTCTTGGGGGTGAGCCTTGCCGGCAAAGATGAATTGAACACCCTTGTCGACAATCTCTTTGAGCCTTTCCGGTTTGCTGAAAAGCAGGTCGGCTCTTTTGTATGTGGCAAACCTTCTTGCAAAACCCACGGTGAGCTTGTCTGCCGACAGCTTTTTTATGGCATTGAAGTAAACCTGCGGATTTTCTGCCCGCAGCGTGTATTCCTTTTCCAATCTTTGGCGAATGAATGCCATCAAGTCTTCTTTCTCCTGCCTGTGCAAAGCCCACAAATCCTTGTTCGGAACATCGAAAATCTTTTTCCAATACTCTGCGTTCGAGGTGTCGCGAAGGTACTCTTCGCCAAAGGTTTTGCGATAGAAGTCCTGCCAAAGCGGTGAAGTCCAAGTGAGGTGGTGAACGCCGTTTGTAACGTAATCGATATGCGATTCTTCGGGGAAAAAGCCTTCATACAGAGGTGCAAACATCTTTCTGCTGACGTCTCTGTGAATAAGGCTCACGCCATTGACCTGTGCCGAAAAATTCATGGCTAAAACGCTCATTGAGAATTTCTCGTCCTTGTCTTCCTTCATGCGTCCGAGCTTCATGAACTCCTCCCACGAAATGCCGAGACAGCCGGCAAAGTGTCCCAAATAGGCTCTCAACAGATTTTCTTCAAACATGTCGTGTCCCGCCGCAACGGGCGTATGGGTGGTAAAGAGAGTGCTTGCCCTGACAAGCTCCTTGGCTTGAAGAAAGGTGCGTTTGTCCTTCTGCACATATGACTTCATTCTCTCCAAGGAGGAAAATGCTGCATGCCCTTCGTTGTTGTGATACAGTTTCACGGGCAGTTGCAGTTGCTCAATCAGCTTCACGCCGCCCATTCCGAGTACAATCTCTTGTTTCAAGCGGTTTTCCGTATCACCGCCGTACAATCGGCTTGTTATGTTGCGGTCTTCTTCGCTGTTGCTTTCCATATCCGTATCCAAAAGATAAAGCGGTATGCGACCCACATCTATTCTCCAAATCTTTGCTTCCAAGTTCCTTCCCGGCAGAGAGAGGTTCACCTTTCTCCATTCCCCGTTCGAGTCCCTTTCGGCTTTGAGCGGAAGGTGCGTAAACCTCTGTGCATTGTATTCGCACAGCTGTTCGCCGTCTTTGGTTATGTGTTGGGTGAAGTAACCGTAGCGATAGAGCAAGCCTATTCCCATAATGTTTTTGCAGGCATCGCTTGCCTCTTTCAGGTAATCGCCTGCCAATATGCCCAAGCCCCCGGAGTAAATCTTCAAACAGTTGTCTATGCCGTACTCCATGCTGAAATAAGCGACCAAATCCTCTTTTTCCTGCGGCTTGCGGTACATATACTCATCGAACCGCCTTTCCACCTTGTCCATTTCGGCAAGAAAAGCCTCGTCTTTCAGCAATACGTCTATTTCCTTTGCCGTCAGGCTTTCCAAAAGCGGCAAAGGATTGCCCTCCAAGCATGCGAACTTCTCGGGGTTTATTCTTTCGAACAGTTTCAATGCCTCTTTGTTCCAGCTCCACCAAAGGTTTTGACTCAGTTTTTCGAGGGCATAAAGTCTTTCGGGCAATTTTTGACGGAACAGGATTTTGCGCCAATGGGCTTGCGTGAAGCTCTGTGTTTGTGCATCGGCAGTGCAGCAGAGCAAAGCATGTTTTTCTTTGTACAAATCCAACCTTTGCAGAGCCTTGTCCGAAGCCAGCTCGTAGGCATGCAGGTAATTGTCTGCCAATTTTGCCCATACAAGGTTTGCAGACAGTTGTTTGCATTTTTCTCGCAGGCTTTCTCTTTCCGTTGGGGAGAAAGAAAGCTGTTGCTTTACAAAAGAAACTATCTCCGATACGCAGTACCGTGCATTGTCATCGGTTCTGTCCACAACCATAACAGCCTTTTGCCCCTCGGGAGCATTTTCTCTAATCCACAGTCCGAAGCCTGCCAGGCTTGTTGTGAGCGTCGGAATGCCGAAAGCTATGCTTTCCATCGGTGTATACCCCCAGGGTTCGTAATAGGAGGGGAATATGCTCAAATCGAATGCCTGCAAAAAATCGAAATACTTCTCGTTAACCACTCCGTCAGCTCCGTCGAGGTAGGAGGGAATAAACAACACCTTCACTCTGCAGTCGGAAGAGTTGCTCAAACCGCATTCTGCCATTTTGCGAAGTATCAAATCATTCTCCTCATCAAAAAGCCTATGCGACGAAACGCCGTTTCGTTTTTTTTCTTTCGCCGAAAGAAAAAAATGAATCGCCGTTTGAAGAAAATGAATCGCCGAAAGAATTTTCGCCCTCCGAAAAGGCATTCAAATGATGAGCAGGAACAGCTGTCACGGCGAGTATTTCCCGGTCTGTATTCTGTTTGTTCAACTCGCCCATTGCTTCAATGAAAAGGTCTGTTCCCTTGTTGAAAAACTCGTAACGACCCGAATTGACAATAAGAAAGGCATCGTCCGAAATCTTTTCGCCGCAAACCTGCTCTGCAATCCCGATGAGCTTTTTTCTCAAACGGCTGCGAATTTCGGATTGCTTGTTCTCGCTCGGCACCATGTCGTTTTCAAAGCCGTTGGGGGTGATAACGTCGGCTGCCTTGTCGAGAAACTGCCGGCATTCCCTGTTGGTTATCTCGCTGACGGTGGTGAACACATCTGCATTTTGAGCCGAAAGCTTTTCCAAGGACTGTTTGGCTCTCACTCCGAACTGCCCGGCAAGTGCATCTGCATTGTATGTTTCCAAAGCCGAGTACAAAGGCATGCCGTTGCCCGAAAGGCAGCGACCCAATACCGTGGCATGGGTGGTGAAAGCCGTTGCTATTTGCGGACATTTTTTTTTAAGGTATAGAACACCGCTTCCGGTCATCCATTCGTGGAACTGTGCAACGGCAGTGTTCTCTGCCTCCAAATAAAACTCATAGTAACTCTCTATAACCTTTGCGGCAGCATATCCGAAGAGGCAAGGCTCTATGTAATCCCAGCCTCCGGTCAGACTGTCGAGTGAGTACTCGTTCCACAATTCCGTAAGTATTTCATCTTTTTTGTTGAAGTACTGAGTGAAATCCACCAACACCACCGTCGGTTGCCCCTCCAAGGTCTTCCATCTGCCTGCACGGAGTTTCAAACCCTTGCCTCGGGCGTATTCAACCCAAGAGGACAAAGCATAATCATCGGCTTCAAACTCTTGAACCGCCGATTCATCGCGACAGATGTCCGGTCCGACCATGATGAAATTGCAGTTCGGTAGTTTGTTAAGCGTTTTCGCCTTGGTGGAAACAACGGTATGTATGCCGCCCACCTTGTTGCAAACCTCCCAACTGACTTCGAATAAATAATCCGGCTGTTTCATAACCCTATCTTATTTGTTGCAAACGTTCTTGTGCCTTTTTGAAGCCGATGCGGAACTCGTTTATTATTTCGGCAACCGACATCTCTTTGTCGAGCATTGAAGCCACTTGACCGATTTCCAATTCACCCTCCTCCAAGTCGCCTTCAAATATACCCTTTCGCGTCCGTCCCTTGTCTATTATTTGGAGCAATTCCTCGGCATCGGCGCCCCTTGCCTCGGCATCGGCTATTTTGTTGAAGAAAGCACCCTTTAACAATCGCGTGGGTGAGAGTTTGCGGAGCAACAGCTTGGTATCGCCCTCCTTGGAGGCAAAAACAGCCTGTTTGAAAGCCTCATGAGCCGAACTCTCCTTTGCAACCGCAAAGGCACTGCCCACTTGCACACCCTCGGCACCCAAAGCCATCACGGCAGCCATCTGTTCTCCGGTGGCAATGCCCCCCGCAGCAATCAGAGGCAGCGAAATCTTGCCTGCAAGTTGCTGAATCAACACAAGGGTTGTAGTCTCCTCCTTGCCGTTATGTCCGCCGGCTTCAAAACCTTCGGCAACAACGGCATCGCAACCGGCAGACTGCGCCTTCAATGCGAACTTTTCGTTAGCCACAACATGAACCACCTTGCAGCCTGCCTCTTTCAAACGACCCGTGTACAGAGCCGGATTGCCGGCAGAGGTGAAAACCACGGGAACCTTGTGCTTGATAACGCACTCTATGTGTTTTGCACTGTTGGCATTCATCAAAGGAATATTCACACCGAAAGCCCTGTCAGTGGCTTGGCGACACAACTCTATATGTTGCGAAAGAACCTCCTCGTTCATGGAACCCGCACCAATCAAGCCCAATCCGCCCGCATTGCTCACCGCAGATGCCAACCTCCATCCGCTGCACCATACCATGCCTCCCGAAACTATCGGAATATCTGTTGAAAACAACTCTGTAATTCTTGTATTCATGACCTTTTTTCTTTAAGAGAATAATATCGAAACAGAAACGAGCAAGGGCGGCTTAATGTTTTACCCTCACCGAAATAAAGTGGAAATACAGCGAAAAAGGCAGAAAAATTTGTGATGTATCGCTTTTTCTTTGTAATTTTGGACGCTCAAAGCCATGGACAGATAAAACGATAAGAAAATGAAGAGAATTATTACGGTTGTTGCCCTTTTGTCCCTTTTGTCTTCGGCATATGCGGGAGAGGGACTTGAAAAAAAATCGACAAGAGCCGATTTGGCAAAACAGGAATTGAAATATACAGACTGGAGAAGCGGACAATGGAATCGCAATGTGCCGGAACACCTTTTGTCCATAAACATAGGCGGCATGCCGGTCATAACGGCGGGATATAAGAACGTAACACCGTTTGCTCTCGGACTGACGGCAGGCTATCAATACAAGATGCGGCATTGGGAAATCAATCCGAGTTTCACAGCCTCCTGGGGCGGATACACCGGAGTGTACTATTACCGGGGTGCGGCGGTAAAGCACACAGCCGAAGGGGCAAGACACGACATCATAACGGACAGATATAAGTCCCACACCTACGTTCCGCTCATGCTGAGCATCAATCTGCATTACGATTTCAAGCGCACAAGCATATACTTGGGTGCAGACGCCGGAGCCAACCTCATGATAGGCGAGAAAGACTTAGAAAAAGACGGAGCAATCTACCTTCAAAAGAACACGGACGAACTTCGAATAACCCGTTTCGTGCCTTCGGCAAGAGTTAAGCTCGGATTCATGCAAGAATTAAACCCTTTAATAAAGCTGAGGTTTCAAGCAGGAGTGCAATATGAGCTTGGCTACAAGGACGACTACAACGGAATGTATTACAACGGCGGTTTTATTCCCGAGGACAGCAAAACCGATTTCAAAAACGATGCTTCCATCGACCCTTTTGCCGAAATAGGAATAGTCTTTTCTCTATAAAACACAAGGAATGCACCTTTTCTACACTCCGAACTTGAACACGGAGCAGGCGTTCGGTCTGAGCGACGAAGAGGCAGCCCATTGCGTCAAGGTTCTTCGCATGAGAGAGGGCGATGAACTGATGTTGACAGACGGTGCGGGCGGGCTTTATCTTGCCGAATTGCTGCAAGCCTCGGCTCGAAACTGCCTTTGCATGGTCAAAAGCAAACTTCCGGCTTATGATCACCGCGATTTTCGCATACACATCGCAATGGCACCGACAAAGAATAACGCTCGAACGGAATGGTTCGTCGAAAAGGCGGTGGAAATGGGCGTGGACGAAATATCGTTCATCAAAACCAAGTACAGCGAACGCACGGTCATCAAAACCGAACGCATGGAAAAAGTCGCCGTATCTGCAATGAAGCAATCCTTCAAGTCATTTTTGCCGAAGATAAACCCTTTGACAGAGTTCAAAACCCTGATTGATGCTGTGAAAGAGGAGAAAAGGTTCATGGCCACCTGCCACGGTGAGGAGAGAGTGAAGTTGCGTGATGGCTATCAAAGAGGCGAGAGCGTCATTGTGCTTATCGGTCCGGAGGGAGACTTTTCGCAGCAAGAGGCTGCCTATGCAAGGGAGCATGGATTTCAGACCCTCACACTCGGCGAGGCAAGGCTGCGGACAGAAACGGCAGCCCTTTATGCCCTGCAAGGAATACATTTCATCAATTTCTGAAATTGTTTGCACGATGAGACGCAGTAGTTTGGTCGGCTTGTTGTTAGCTCTTCTTATGTTGCCTTTCGCAAAGGCGGAAGCCCAAAATTCCATAGCACTTCTTAAATACGGAGGCGGGGGAGACTGGTACGCCAATCCCACATCGCTCAAAAATCTGATAGAATTTTGCAATAAAGAGCTTCAAACAGCCATGCAGACGGATTATCCCACCGTTGAGGTTGGCAGCAGCGAGCTTTTCCTTTATCCCATCGTCCACATGACAGGACACGGCAACGTTATATTCGACCAACAGGAGGTAAAGAATCTCAGAACCTACCTTTTGGCAGGCGGTTTCCTTCATATAGATGACAACTACGGCTTGGACAGCTACATAAGACGGGAAATGAAAAAAGTATTGCCCGAGTGCGATTTTGTGCAGTTGCCTTTTTCGCATCCGATTTACCATCAAAAGTATGATTTTCCCAAAGGGTTGCCAAAGATTCACGAACACGACTCAAAGCCTCCCAAGGGCTACGGTCTGATATACGAGGGGCGTTTGGTGTGTTTCTATACCTACGAATGCGACCTTGGAGACGGCTGGGAGGATACCACGGTGCATAACGACCCTTACGAAAAGCATTTGGAGGCTCTCAGAATGGGTGCGAACATAGTGCAGTTCGTCTTTATGCAATAAAGCAATATTTCTTCTATTGTTGCAATGCGGCTTCGCAAAAGCCATTCGGCTTGTCCGATAAGGTGTTGCCTTTGGGTATAAGTGCTTGTCGTTTTGTGCGATACCCCTTTCGATAAAACGAAAAGGGCAAAGATTGCGGGCAGAAGCCGAACGACAATGCAAGGTCTTTGTTTTTCGGCGTTTTTTTTGTTTTCTGAGAGAAAGTAACGGGCTGTACGATATAAATTCATACCTTTGCAGGTCGAAAAAACGGGTTTAAGATAGACACTGATGCAGATAGAAGTATTAAAATCAAAGATTCACCGTGTGGCTGTTACTCAAGCAGACCTTAATTACATCGGTTCGATAACGATAGATGAGGATTTGATGGACGCCGCAGGCTTGATTGAAAACGAAAGAGTATACATTTACAACATAAATAACGGGGAACGTTTCGATACTTACGTCATAAAGGGCGAGAGAGGCTCGGGAAAAATCTGCCTCAACGGGGCAGCGGCACGCCTTGCACAGGTTGGAGACTTGGTTATCATAGTTTCATTTGCCACAATGGACTTTGAGGAAGCGAAACGCTTTCGTCCGACCGTTATATTTCCAAAAGACAACAAGTTGATTTGAGTTCCGGAAAATCGAAAACCAAGAACATAGCAAGAACCCTTTTCTTCATACTCTTGGGTTTGGCTTTCGTTTGGTGGTTTTGGGAAAAGCTGTCGGCGAAAGAAAAGGAGGAAATGTGGGAAGCCTTGGGCAAGGCTGATTGGTTTTGGTTCGCTCTTTCGGGATTGGCAACCTTGCTTTCGCATTACCTCAGGGCTTTGCGTTGGTGCTTGTTGGGCGAAGCCATATCTTGCAAGGTTTCTCGCAAAAACAGTTTCTTTGCCGTGATGGGCGGCTATCTGACCAATCTTGCGGTGCCTCGCCTGGGTGAGGTGGTGCGTTGCACCATGCTTAGGGCGAGCGATGGTGTTCCTCTCGAAAAATCACTCGGCACAATCATCACAGAACGAGCCACAGACATGCTTTTGTTTCTGCTTCTTCTGCTGTTGACCTTGTGCTTGCAGGCGGATGTTCTTTTGCAGTACACGAGCAGGAACTTCAATCTCGACTCTGCTCATCTGCTTCGCCTTTTGATGGTGGGTGGCGGCTGTGCGGTCGGCTGCGTTGCGGTGTTTTTTGCTTTCAAAAACAGATTGAGAGAGAACAAACTCTTTTGCAAACTTGTTGAACTGTTGAGAGGGCTTTGGGAAGGTGTGAAAAGCATTTTCGGATTGAAACAACCGCTCTTGTTCATTGCTTATTCTCTGCTTATATGGCTGCTTTGGGTGGCGGGTACGCTGTGTTGTTTCCGTTGTTTTGCCGAAATGGAGGGTTTGAACTTTGTCCACGCTCTGATTACAACCGTTCTCGGGGCTTTCGGTCCGATGATAACCCCGGGAGGCATAGGTTTGCAACCGGCAATCTATGCCGAAGTGCTGCAAGCCTTTGCAATAAGTCGTCCGATGGGATATGCCTGCGGTTGGATGAGCTGGATAGTTTCGCAACTCGGCACGGTGATTGTCGGTTTGATTGCTTTCATATATTTTTCCACCATAAAAAAGAAACAGAAGAATGACTCAAACAGAGATTGTAAGGAATAAGATTCTTTCCGACAATGATTTGGAGAAACGCATAGCCGAGTGGCGGGAAGAGAACTTCAAGATAGTGTTCACCAACGGTTGTTTCGATTTGCTGCACTTGGGACATGTGGATTACCTTGCCAAGGCGAGAGATGCCGGCGACAGGTTGATTATAGGCGTAAACACAGACGCTTCTGTGCGACGCTTGAAGGGCAGCGGCAGACCCTTGCAGGACGAAAACTCACGGCTTCACATACTTGCGTCTCTGCAAATGGTGGATGCGGTGATACTTTTTGACGAAGACACTCCTTACAAGCTCATTTCAAGAGTGCAACCCGACATACTCGTAAAGGGTGCGGACTACACTCCGGAGAAAATCGTCGGTTACGACATAGTGAAACAACGTGGCGGAAAGGTGATGACCTTGGAGTATTTGGCAGGATATTCCACCACTTCCATAGAGCAGAGAATCCTTAATTCAAAATAAAAAATGCAGATGAAGAAAATAGCGCTTATATTGTCAGGTTGCGGCAACAGAGACGGCAGCGAAACTCATGAAACCCTTTCGGCACTTTTGGCGATAGACAAACGCGGAATGCAATACAGCTGTTTTGCACCCGCCGGCGAGTTTGCGGTTTACAATCACATGGAGGGAAAAGCAAGCGGCGAAAAAAGAAACATAATGACAGAAGCCTCGCGGCTTTGTCGCGGCGATATAAAGCCGTTGAGTGCTTACAGGGCGGAGGATTTCGATGCATTGGTTCTTCCCGGCGGCATGGGGGCTGCACAGAATTGGAGCGATTATGCTTTTGAAGGAGAGAACATGCGGGTGAATGCCGAAGTGGCAGAAGCGGTTAAAAGCACCTTTGCGGCAGGAAAGCCTCTTGCTGCAATGTGTATAGCTCCAATGATATTGGCAAAGGTGCTTGGCGACAAACACCCCCTCATCACTTTCGGCGACGAGTGTCCGGCTGTGGAACATGCCCGCAAGCTCGGTTGCAGACACCAAACCTGTGCCGCCGAAGAGGCTGTGGTGGACAAGGCAAACAAAATCATCACCACGCCTGCCTACATGAAAGCAACCCATATAGCCGAAATATTTGCCGGAGCGGACAAAATGATGGCCGAATTGGTGAAACTGATAGACTGAAAACGCATATAAAGCACCATATTTATAAAATCATAGAACCGAGGACTGATTCATTTGAACGAATCGCCGATTCAAAAAAACGAAACAGCCTTTCAAAAAAATGAATCAGCCATTCGTTAAGGGGTTGGCTCATAGCGGGTTGACGTATGCCGAAATCTGCTTGGAGAAAGAGGCTTATGTTTTCGGTTTTTGCTGTTTAGGAATTTGCAAAAGGGATTTTGCGGCAGCGGGTGCGGCAGGGGGTCGGTCAAGTGCAGGATTATGCAACGGAAATTGCTTCAAACGGTTGCCAAATCAATAAATTGTAGTACTTTTGCACCTTGAAACGGATTGAATGACGGCGTTTCGAAGGCTCGATTTCAGGCTTCGGAAACATTGGAACGAAACAACAATAAAACAACAGACGATATGAAAAAGGTATCATTATTTTTGGCATTGGCAGGCGTGTTTTTCTCGCTTCATGCCCAGCAGTTTACAAATGGAAACTTTGAAACATGGAACGGCAATTCCCCACAGGGTTGGAACAGCCTCGGCTACATGGGACTAAACCTTTGCGATGTCAGCAAATCTGCCGATGCACACAGCGGCAATTCGGCTGTCAGAATAGCTCCCAAGCAGCTTCCTGCAGCTCTTTCGGCAATACTCGGCGTAGACATGGCGGTTCCCGGCTTTTTGACCAACGGAACAGTCAACATGGAGAGAGTTATAGAGTTGTTCACAAGCGGCGATACAACTGAAATGGAGTTCTCGCCGGAGGTTATAACGAGTTTGTTGCAGAATGGTTTGACCCTCAGCGAGCAACCTGTGTCGATAGACGGTTACTATAAGTTTGACCAAAAGGATGTGGAGAACGATATGTTTTTGCTTCAAGCCTTGTTGTTTGCAGGCGAGGGAAGCGAAAGGCAAATTGTCGGAATGGGTACTTTCGCAGCCATTCCGGACTATGCAAAGGACGGCGATTATCAGCCTTTCACCATAGAGCTTATGCCGTTATCCGAAGTTCCTGCAACGGAATTGATATTCCTTGCCCTTGTTTCGACCGATGAGGGAAACACGACAACGGAAATGTCGTCCCTTCTTTTGGACGATGTTGCCATAGTCTACGCTTCGGGATTGGAGAAATTGGATTTGAACTCGCCTGTGGCTGTTTACCCCAACCCTTGCAACGGAAACTTTTCATTGAACGCACCGGAGGGAAGTTCAATAAGAATAACAGACGCCTTGGGTCGCGAAGTGAAGAGAATAGAACACTACGACAACTCCACTATCAGCTTGAATGACAAAGGCATTTATTTTGTCAACATCAACAACAAAGAAGTCGGCAAATTGATTGTACGATAAACCTCGCCAATTTGAGAAATCTTTTAATCATAATAACATTGAGTTTGGTCGGAGCTTCGTGTGTGGGAGGTTATTCCTTCACCGGAGCTTCGATTTCTCCTGAAACGAAAACCTTTTCCGTTGAAAGTTTCATGAATAGGGCAAGCATTGTTCAGCCGATTCTTGCATCGGAGATGACCAATGCCCTTGTGAACAAAATCAATTCGTCCACTTCGTTGATGCAGGTGAACGGCGATGCCGATGTCTCTTTCTCGGGAACGATAACGGCTTACTCTGTAACGCCCGCAGCCATAGGTGCAAACGACAAGGCTGCCAAAAACCGCCTTACAATAACAATCAGAGTTAATTTCAAGAACAACCGAAACCCCAAATCCAACTATCAGACACAGTTTTCACGCTTCAAGGAATACGACAGCAGCTATTCGCTGAGCGATGTGGAGGAAAGCCTCATCAAAGAAATAAACGAAGAACTTGTGGAGGACATTTTCAATAAGTCTTTCGTCAACTGGTAGAATGCAACACAGAAAAAGCATAAACATAATAGGCTGGGTACTTGCCCTATCGACCACCGCACTTTACACCTACACGATGTACCCCACTCTGTCCTTTTGGGACAGCGGCGAATTTATATCTGCGGCGGCGGGATTGCAAATCTGCCATCCGCCGGGGGCTCCACTGTACCAGCTGATAGGGGCGTTGTCGGCTTCGCTCTTCGGTTTTGACAATCCGATTTTCATCACACGTTGCGTGAGCTTCATTTCCCCCTTATCCATGGGGTTGAGCGTAATGTTTTTGTTCTGGATACTTGTGCGAATGCTCAACCGCTTTTCGGCAATGCAGCCGGGCAACATCATAGCTTCCGTTATAGGAGCTTTGTGCTTTGCCTTTGCCGACAGTATATGGTTTTCCGCAACAGAGGCAGAGGTGTATGCTTTGGCAATGCTCTTGTCCCTCATAGTTTTTTGGCTCAGCCTGAAATGGGACGAGACGTCCAAAAGGTCATACCTGCTTTTGGGCATCTTTGTTTTGGGCTTGGCATTGTGCGTTCACCAGCTTTCGTTGCTTGTGTTGCCGGCAGCCATAGTCGTGCTTTACTTTCACCGCAGAAAAACGAGCTATTGGGGATTGCTTTTGTTTGCCCTGTTGGGAGGAGGCATTGTTGCGTTGCTTGTCTTCTTTGTTTTGCCGGCACTGTTGAAGCTGCTGGCGGCGGCAGGTGCGACAGCGGTTGTGATTTATGCGTTGCTGACCGTTGCAGGCTTGGTTTTGGCAAGAAAGAAAGGCGGCAGCGGATTGGAATTTGCACTTCTCGGATTGTTGTTCTTCCTTATAGGTCTCAGCCCTTACGCAATCGTTCCCATAAGAAGCTCTGCCAATCCGCCGATGAACAATTACAACCCCAAGGACTGCACATCGCTCATAAGCTATGTGAACAGGGAGAACTACACAAAGGCACCTCTTTTGTACGGACAGTACTACACCGCAATACCTCCCGAAAGATTTGAGTTGACACCCTCGGGACCGAAACCGGTTTTTGCAAAGGAGTTGAAGACCGTGTTCCCCAGAATGTGGAACTACGAAAGCGAGGCAAGCGAAAATGCTTACATCGAATGGACGGGGCAGGCTCAAAACACCGTAACGGTGGACGGACAGCAGAGAGCAAAGCCTTCTTTTGCTCAAAACATGCGTTTCTTCTTTGCCTATCAAGTGAACTACATGTATTTCCGCTATTTGTTGTGGAACTTCTGCGGACGCACCAACGATGTTCAAGGTTACGGCGATTATAAGAACTCGCAGTGGACCACGGGCATCAAACCGGTGGACAGCTTTTTGAATGTGAGTACAGAGGAACTGAATCCGCAGGCTGCAAAGGGGCGGAATATTTATTGGGCGATACCTTTGTTGTTGTGCATCTTCGGTTCGTTCTACCAAGTGGCAAAAGACCCCAAGCATTTCACCGTCAACGCCACTCTCTTCGTTTACAACTCGCTTGCTCTTGTCCTTTTCCTCAATCAGTCTGCCTATCAGCCTCGGGAAAGGGACTATGTCTTTTTGCTTTCCTTTGTGAGCATGAGCATGTGGCTGGCAGTCGGTGTGTTGGGCATAAGCCAGATAATCGTCAATATGGTCAGGCTGCGTTACCCCCGCTATGTTGCACCGGCGTTTATAGCCGTTCCGTTGCTTATGCTTTGGCAGAACTTTGACGATCACAACCATCACGGACAGTACACGGCAAGCAATTTTGCCATAAGCATGTTGAACTCTTGCGAACGCAACGCCATTCTGTTTACAAACGGCGACAACGATACCTTTCCGCTTTGGTGGGCTCAAAATGTGGGCGGGGTGCGTCGCGATGTGAGGGTGATAAATCTGCAACTGCTCAATTCCGATGAACAGATTGCCCAACTTGCCGTGCGGCAGTATGTTTCCGCTCCAGTAAAGACCAACATACCGCCCGATGCCTACAAAGGGAATTTCTTTTATTCTCAAATATATCCGTCCTTCGACACCGTGGAGCTGTCCAAAGCCGTGAAAGACCTGTCGCTGCCGCAACAAGGCGAGCTGTTCTTCGGCATGAAGGTCAATCACTTCAATACCAACCGTTTCTTTCTCGTCAAGGGAACGGATACCATTACATGGAAGTATGACAGGCTCGACTTGTCTCGCTCTTCGCTTGCCGCCTTGGACATAATAGCCGCCAACATAAACAGCCGTCCCATCTACTTTTCTTCTTATTCGGTGGAGGATTTCTTCGGCTTGGATAACTACCTGCGTTTGGAGGGTTTTGCCTACCGTTTGAGCGGAAAGAAAAAGGCGAAAAAGGAAATCATGGAGCAGAAAGCGGGAATTATAGACGAGAACAAGATGTATGCAAACTTCGTGCATGCTTTCCGGTGGCAGAACTTCAAAAAGAGCGGAGTGTACTACAACGAGATAGAAAGGGATATGGTCGGACAGTATTTCCAAGCCTCCATAGCTCTTGCCTACAAACTCTTCCAGACAAACCAAAAGGAAAAAGCCGTTTTTGTTTGCAGTACCTTGGAACGTAACTTTCCGACGGACAAGCATTACTACCCTCTTGCTTGGGCAGATGTGGCAATGCTTTATTCCCTTTCGGGCGAAAGCAACAAGGCGGAGGCTCACATACAATACGCCGTAAGGGAATTCGAAAAGCGATGCAATCAATATTTTTCTTTGAGCGAGAGACAGCAGTCGCAGGAAAGGATAGAGGTCTTCACTCTCATCAATCAATGGTTGCGACTTATCGAACAGGCGGAAGAAAGCAACTCGGAACAAATCCGCATACCTCTTGCCGATAAATACTTCACCATCGTCAACCCTTATCTTCAAATCACTTTCCGTCAGTTGGAAAGAATGTTGCAGAAACCCGAGGTTTACCAAAACGAAATAGAACATACATTGCAGCAGATAGACCGAATATACGCAATGGCACAGGAATACGAAGAGCCGATTTGCGAGTTGCCGTCGTTTTTGCAATAGCTTGTTTGCCGCAGCGGGAAACAAGAAAAAACAGGAACGTTGTTTGAGCGGAACGAAACGCCGAAATAAAAAAATCGAAACGGCGAAAGAATTTTTTCTTTCGCCGATTGACAAAAATGAATCGGCGGTTCATTGACGGCAATGAAAAACAGCTGTAAGTCAATATGCCGGCTCTCTATTCGAAGGGCTTGGTTTTTGGGTGCTGTGAGGCTTTGTTTTTTGCCATCTTGTGTGTGGTGAAATAATATTGGGCTTGCTTGTTGCGTTTGTTCGGTTGTTGTGTCGTTTGCGGTGGAAGCGTGCGGGCGAAAGGTTTTGCGGGGCAGGGGTGAGGGCGTTTGCATTGTGCGGCGATGCCGAACGGATTATGAATTAAAGCAATAGGGTGATGAGATTTGTTTATAGAATAAGCCTTTGGGTGTTGTTGTCGGCGGTGGCTCTGCTTGCTTGCGATGGATTGCAGGCTCAGCTGTTCAAGGCGTATGTTGTGGGCGGTGTGAACGTGTCGCAAATCGACGGAGACGAGGTTTACGGCTTCAATAAGGTGGCTCCGCAGATAGGAGTGGGGGTGATGTTGCCATTTGATGCACGAAAACCATATAAGGGTTGGCAGGCGAGCATGGAAATACTCTTTTCGCAACGAGGAGCAAGAGAAACGCAGGACCCTTTCGCCTACAAGGCAAGCCTGTCCTATGTAGACATACCGGTAATGCTGCACTACATAGACAACATAGGCGGTTGGACCTTCGGAGTGGGCTTGCAGTACGGCAGGTTGATTAAAACGAAAGAGGATTGGGGCTTGCCCGACAGCGTGATAAAGGGCTTCGAGCGACCTTTCGACTTTCCCCCTCCGCCGGAGTTCAAGAAGAACGACCTCAGCATAGTGGGCGAAATACGCTTCAAGCTGTGGGAAAAATTCAAATTCAGTTTCAGATACCAGTATTCGCTCCTTCCGATAAGGGAAGATGTGTGGTACTACAACGGAATGGCAGCCGGTTCGTCGGCAGACGGCTACAAATCATGGAGCAGAGACTTTAAACACAACTACATGAGCTTTCGCATCATCTATATGATAAACGAGAGAAGCAGCAAAGAATTAGACCGTAACATAAACAGAACATCTTATTAGAAATGGAAAAAAGAACAGCCTTGTTTCCCGGAAGTTTCGACCCCATCACCAAGGGACACGAAAGCATTGTAGAAAGAGCGTTGCCGATGTTCGACAAAATAGTGGTGGCAGTGGGTTGCAACACGGCGAAACACTCCTTTTTTTCTTTGGAAAAAAGAATAGAATGGTTGCAACAAACCTTTGAAAAGCAGCCCAAGGTGGAGGTGGTAACCTTCAACAGCCTGACGGTGGATTTTTGCAGAGAGATAGGGGCAAAATACATATTGCGAGGTTTGAGAAACTCTGCCGATTTTCAGTACGAAAGGAACATAGCCCGCATAAACCAGGAATTGGCAGAGGAAATAGAGACCGTATTTCTTATGACCAAACCCGACGATGCCGCAATATCGTCCTCCTTGGTCAGAGAGATACTCTCCTTCGGCGGAGACGTATCAAAATTCATTCCCAAAAGCATAAGCATCAATCCGCAGGAATTGAAATGAAGCGAATAGCCGATGACAAATACACATTTGCCTCCGGGGCAACACTGTTTAATTGTGGATAAAGCATAACAGCATTAGAAAATTTGATAAATACAGAACCGATGTACGTAATATTCTAAACCGTATAATGGAGGCAAAGAACAAAGCATTATGAGCAGGACGGAGTTTAAGCCGGGTACGATGATATATCCCTTGCCGGCGGTTATGGTTTCGTGTGGCGAAAAAAGGGAGGAATACAATATAGCAACAGTTGCATGGACGGGTACTTTGTGTACGGATCCGCCCATGTGCTACATATCGCTTCGAAAAACACGGCATTCGCATGGAATTATTTCACGCACAAAGCAGTTCGTAATCAATCTGACGACCGAAAGCCTTTGTCGAAAAACAGATTGGTGCGGAGTGAAATCGGGCAGGGACTTCGATAAGTTTGAGCATACCGGACTGACACCCATACCTGCTCCGCATGTGCAAGCTCCCTATATTGACCAAAGCCCGTTGAGCATAGAGTGTCAAGTGGTTGAAATAAAGGAATTGGGGTCTCACGACATGTTTGTAGCCAAAGTGGTGGGAGTGTTGGCAGATGACAAGTACATAAACAAGGAAACGGGTCTGTTTGACTTGGAAGCCGCAGGACTGATGACCTATTCGCACGGCAAATACTACTCCTTAGGCAAACAAACAGGCTTTTTCGGTTTCTCCGTTCAAAAGAAACCCAAATCAAAGAAGAGATAAATATCATATATGGCTTGCGATTTATTTGGTAACGAAACAAATGTGGATAAGGAGGCTAAATCAGTATCCGGATATAGAATATATGCTCCAAAGCAAAAGCGGAAAACTATCATAAATGATTTGCCTGATTTATATCCGGACCTACCTGAAAGGAAATTTGACATAATTTATTGCGATCCACCTTGGGATTATGGAGGAAAAATGCAGTTTGATAAGAGTTCAAAAAAGGAAGAAAATAAGGGTTGGAAGAGGGATATATTCATAAGTGCAGCAAATTTTAAGTATCCGACTTTGAAAATGTCTCAGTTGAAGCAAATACCGATTGACAATATAGCCGCAGAGGATTGTCTGCTTTTTATGTGGGTCACAAATCCACACTTGGCTCATGGTATAGAGCTTGGACAAGCATGGGGATTTGAGTATAAAACAGTAGCTTTTGTTTGGGATAAGATGAATCACAATCCCGGGCAGTACACGATGTCGAATTGCGAATTATGTTTGGTGTTTAAGAGGGGTAGAATACCCACTCCCCGTGGTGCTCGCAATATTCAACAATTGGTACGAGTGCCACGAACCGAACACAGCCGTAAGCCGATAGAGGTGCTTCGCAATATCGAAAAGATGTTCCCTACACAAAGTAAGATAGAACTATTTGCAAGGCATAAGCCCGAAGGTTGGGATGTTTGGGGCTTAGATGTAAGAGAAGTTTCTGAAAAGGGAGATTGATAAAATGTGAGATGAATTGATGTTACGACAATATGGGGACGATGTACTTTTCAAAGTGCAGGATTAATTTTTCTACATTCCTTGTGTCTCGCCAGAAAAAGTAATTGGCATTATTTTCTGCAAACCAGAATTTAATTTCTCGGACTCGGCATGGGTCTCTCGTGATGTCGCCTTGAAAGATAATCCAAAATGGTAGGGTATTAGAGTTTATTTTTCCAGTTTTTCGAAACAATTTAAGCAGTCCCGGTGTGAAGTATTTACAAAGTCTCTCATGTGCATTGCCTCTGCCGGCACTGCGGCTCTTGCCTTCAACCCAACCATCTTGGCGTTTTATTTCTCCGTATATTGTTTTGCCGGATACAGTGTTTCTAATAAGAAAATCAGGTTGTATGCCATGTTTCTTTATTGGTTCTTTTGGATTGTATATCTCTTTTTTCTCGGTAGGTGATAAAGGTACATCAAGGTATATATTGCTAAAGCATTTTGGCTTTTCTTCAATCTCGTACTCGGTTCCTTTTAATATTGCTGAAAAAACATCATAAAACAAATATTCTGACTTAACGGCTTTCTTTCCACTATAATCCTGCCATTTCTTTCTAAATCTATTATTTATGCTTCCCATAAAATATTTTTTAATAGTCAAACAAATCTTTAATTTGCAACCCGAGACCTTTTGCAAGTTTGTTTACCGTATTGATTGTTGCAGACTTTTCCCTCTCTCAATAGTTCCAATGTATGTTCTGTCAAATCCGCAACGGAAAGCTAGATCATCTTGTGTCAAATTTCTTTCAACTCGCAATTTGGCAATATTTTTCCCGAATGCAATATTGACCTCAGTTTTCATATTGCAAAATTACTAATAGTATAGGCGGTTTTTGGAAATCTAAAGGTAGAGTTATCGTGTTTATCGGCTCTTTTGCAGTTTGATTATGCCGACGTAGGTGAGCAGTACGAGGTTCATAAGGAGGGCATAGATGATTGCGGGTACTGCCATGCGGGCATCGTTGAATACAAAGGGGCTTGCAGAGAGAGCTATGGCTTGTGCGGCGTTTTGCATGCCGATTTCAATGATGATGGTTCGCTTTTCGTTTCGTTGCAATTTGAAAAGGCGGGCAAGAACGGCTCCCATACCCATGCAGACGAGCAGAAGGCAAAGCACTGCCGCCCCTAAGTGTTGTATGTTGCTTCTGATGGCTTCAAATTCTTGAACGAAGAAGATGGCGGCAAGGAGTATGAGGCACGGGAATGCCGCCTTGGACAGCACTTTCTCTATTTTCACTGCAAGCTGTGCGGCATAGCGGCGTGTGAGTATGCCTGCCGACACGGGCAACAGCATGGTGAAGAAATTCTGTACAAGTAATTTGCCGACGGGAAGGGAGATGCTTTCATTCGATGCAAGTTCGGTGTGGTTGAGTTGTGCCTGCATTATCAGGGGCAGGGTGAAGAGTGTTATGATGCTGCTTAATGCAGTGAGGGATACAGAGAGTGCCACATCGCCTTTTGCCAACATCGAAAAAACATTGCTTGAACTGCCGCCGGGACAGCAGGCTATCAACACAAGTCCCACAGCCATGAGCGGCGGAAGCGGAAATACTCTTGTCAGCAGCACTGCCACCAAGGGCAACAGCACCAACTGACCAACCAAACCGACAACAACGGCTTTGGGTCTTTGTAACAGCAGCAAGAAGTCCCTGCCCTGTAATCCCAACCCTAAGTCGAACATCAGCAATGTGAGTATCGGCAGAACGATGAATACGGAAGACATCTCTTTTCGGCTTGTCAAGCGGTTTGGCTCGTCCTTTTATCGGGTCGAGTCTCCTATGTAGCGGTTCAGGTTATCGATTATAATGTCTATTCTTGCGTCAAAGCTTTCTCTTGTGGCATAGGCTACGTGCGGAAGCAGGAGAGTGTTCTTTGCCGAAAGCAAAGGGTGGTTCTTTTTCAAAGGCGGCTCTGTTTCATAAACGTCTGTTGCGGCTCCGGCTATCTGTCCGTTGTTCAGCAGCTCTGCAAGGGCGGCGTTATCCATCACTCCGCCGCGTGCGGTGTTCACTATGATGGCTGTGGGTTTGCACAGTTGCAGCTTCTCTCGGCTGATAAGGTTGCGGGTTTGGTCGGTCAGCGGTGTGTGAAGGGAGATAATGTCGGAGCGTCTTAACAAGTCGTCTATGTTTGTGTATTCCATTCCCATGTTCAAGGCTTCCGTCCGTTCGGAACGGGAGTAAGCCAAAAGTCGACAGCCGAAAGCTTTCAATATTTCAGCCGTTCTCAACCCTATTGCCCCTGTGCCGACTATGCCGACCGTTTTTCCATGCAATTCTCTGCCCAATATGTTGTTACGGGTCGAAAGATTGCGTGTTGCCTTGTCAAAAGGCGTTATTTTGCGGTACAGGTCCAACATCATTCCCACAGCCAATTCTGCCACTGCCTGCGTTGCATAGCCTGCGGCATTCTTGACCTCTATTCCCTTTTCGCCGCAATATTTCAAGTCTATGTGATCCAAGCCGGTGAAAGCAACGTTGAGAAACTTCAACTTGGGGCATTGTTCCAACACTTGTCGGCTCAGCCTTATGTTCGATACTATTACAATGTCGGCGTCTTTCATTCTCTCGACCAAAACCGCCTCTTGCTCGTTTCTGTCGGGGAATACAACAAATTCATGTCCCTTTTCGGCATACGTTTTTGCCAATTCTTCTGCCTTTTCCTTGCTTATGCCGATAGGCTCTACTGCAACTATTTTCATATATATGTGTTCTAAAAATTTTTGTCTGCTTTCTGCCCCGGGCAATGCCACGGCGGGCGAAAGCGATTGCGCTTACGCAGGGGCAAAGGTACGAAACAATTTCGTAAGCAAGGCAAAGCCTGTGCCGTCTATGTGCTTTCTTATGTGTTAATCTACTCTTGCTGCGGTTCTTGTGCAGATGTGTCTTCCGCTTGTGCAGATGTGTTCTGCTCATGCCTGTCTTTCTTCAGCTTTGGCTTGAAGATGAAACGCAGGAGTATGTTTATACGCGGAAATTTCTCTATCGAGAGTATTAGAAGCGAGCAGAGCAGAATGGAAAACAGCACAACGGAGAAGGTTATGTACTTTATCTCCGTTCCGCCCTCCAATCCTAATTGTTCGGGTACCGATGCAAGCACAGCGGCGGCAAGTCCCTTGGGTATCATTACGGCAATGGTGCTTTTGTCATAGGCATTGGCGCTTGCCGGTGAGCAGAATTTGGCGGTTATTATGCGTATCACAACCAAGGCTGCCGTTATCACCGCTCCTATTATCAAAGACTTTCCGTCCGAAAAGGGAATGCTCAAACCGACATAGACAAAGAAGAAGGTTTTAAGCACAAAGCCTATTTCGCCAATGAAGGCTTGTTCGTTTTCGTTCAACTTCAGGTTTTTGTTCCTTTGGTATTTTTCCAAGAATTTGAAGTTAAAGTACTCCATGTTGGCTATCGTAATTCCGAAAGCGAGCGAGGCTATGGCTCCGCTGTATCCCAAGACTTCGGCAAGTCCGTAGATGATGAAAAGGTATGCCGGTGTGAGGAACATGGAGTTGCGAAGACGTCGTATTTTTTGCAGCAGGCTTGCCCAAACCATTGCTCCCACAAAGCCCAAAAGAGTTGCCAAAACGAAAGAAGCCAAAACGTTGCCTGCCACCTTGCCTACGTTCAAGCCGTTGCCCATCAGCTTTGCGTCCATAAAGGCAAAGGCGAACACAATACAAAGCACGTCCGTTATTGCCGACTCCAAAATGAGTGCAGTTTTGGTTTGGGAGGTCAGTTTGAGGTGTTGGGCAAGCGGAATGACCACTGCCGAGGACGTTCCGCCCAATATGCTGCCGATTATCATGCAGTTCAACAAATCCATTCCGAAGAAGTGGCAGATGATGCCCACGGTTACCGCTGCCACAACAAAGCTGCTCACCGTCAGCTTGATGGTTGAGCGCCACGACTGTTGCAAATCGCTTATGCTTATGCCCGTTCCTCCTTCGAAGAGTATGACCACAAGGGTTATGGAGGTGAACACTCCGCCAACGCTGCCGAAGTCCGAGGGCTGAACGAGTTGCAATACCGGTCCTATCAAAACCCCTATAATCAAAAGCAAAAGAACATCAGGTATTTTCCTTTTGCTGAACATCATAGAGAAGAGATGTGCCGAAAAAACGAGAATTCCCAAAAATATAAGTGCGGTTCCCATGAATGTATGCTTTTAATATCAATGTTCAAACTCACAGTCAAACACCTTGACCAACTTTTCTATTGCCGGATTTTTCTTCTTGAAATATTCATAGGTCTCATCGGGTCGATAGAGCTTCGGTTTAGTTTCCTGCTGTTTGCAGACAACCTGCAACACGACCTTGTCGAAACCGGTTTTCTCCTTAACAAAGGATAATATCTTTTGTTTGCCGTGGTTGAGCGTGTGTTCCTCGCTGCTGTTGTTTACCTCCAAGAAAATCAAGTCGTTTTCGCCTTGTCGGCAAACCGCACTGTTCAGAGAAAATGCCAAATCGGGATTGTGTTCTTTCACAATCTCGGCATAATCCTCCAAGGTGCGTTTGAAGGTGTTGAAGTTCAAGATTTTCTGCTCCCGTTCGTTCCTTACGCTCTTTTCCAAGAGTTCGCGGCTTGCGGCAATGGAGTTGTTGATTGAGAATGGGGTTATCGTTCCGAGCGATGCCTTTATATGTTGTTTTGTTTGGGCTTCGTTCAGGGAGTCATTTTTTTTTTAGGCTCTCCGTTCGGCACGGTTTGCACGGTGGTTTGTTGCACTGCGGCTGCCGCCGGGTTGTTCGGTTGGTTGCTTGGTCGGAGCTTGTTCATGATGAAACCGATTCTCATCAGAGCAAGTTCCACGCAAAGCCTTTTATTGTAGCTTTCTCTGTACTCCAAGGCACATGCGTTCGAATATTCCAAGGCTCGGAGAATGAAAACCTGCGGTGCTTTCTGTGCCTGGGCTGCGTACTTTTGGGCAACCGTGGGGCTGACTTCCAAAAGCCCTGCCGAGGCAGGCGTTTTGCACACAAGCAGGTTGCGAAAGTGTCCTGCCAAGCCGCCGATGAAATGACTGCCCTCAAAGCCTTTTTTCAGCACTTGGTCAAAAAGCATGAGGCTCTGCGGAATATCGCACTCCAAAAGCAAATCCGTCAGGCGGAAATAGTAATCGTAATCCAATATGTTCAGATTATCGATAATGTTTTTGTAGGTCAGCTTTCCGCCGGTAAAGGAAACGAGTTGGTCGAACATGCTCAGAGCGTCCCGCAAACCGCCGTCGGCCTTTTGGGATATGATATGGAGAGCTTCTTTTTCGTACTGCACGTTTTCTTTGTTGGCAATATATTCCAAATGGTTGGCAATGTCGTCGTTGCTTATGCGATGGAAATCGAATATTTGGCAACGGGACAATATCGTCGGCATTATCTTTTGCTTTTCCGTTGTGGCGAGAATGAACTTCGCATAAGCGGGCGGTTCTTCCAATGTTTTGAGAAAGGCATTGAAAGCAGCCTGCGAGAGCATGTGTACCTCGTCTATTATATACACCTTATATTTGCCGTTTTGCGGTGGAATCTTTACCTGTTCAATCAGTGAACGAATGTCATCTACCGAGTTGTTGGAAGCGGCGTCCAACTCCACAATGTTGAAAGACGCATTATTCAAGAAAGACTTGCAACTTTCGCATTCGTTGCAGGCTTCCGTTTCGGCTGTAAGGTTGGTGCAGTTGATGGTCTTTGCCAAAATTCTGGCACAGGTGGTTTTGCCCACGCCTCTCGGTCCGCAAAACAAAAATGCCTGTGCGAGACGATTGTTTCGCAGAGCGTTTTGCAAGGTGGAGGTTACATGCTCCTGACCCACAACCGAGTGAAAATCACTCGGACGGTACTTGCGGGCAGATACAACAAAGTTTTCCATAGACGGATTATTATTTACACCATTTCTTTCGGCAGATGCACTGCCTTGCGTCTGCAAAGATAACAAATAAAATTCAATCCCCAAAAAACCAAACGCCGATTCATCTAAAATGAATGACCGATTCATTTTGGCGAATCGCCGTTTCAATTTTTTCTTTCGCCGATTCATTTTCGAAAGAAGAGCAATTCGGCATTGTGAAGCAGAGGCGTTGATGCGTCGGAGGCTCGTGCGGCGTTTGTTTTTTGCTTTTCGTTTGATGCGAAAAGACCAAAAAGACGTATCTTTGCCGGGAATTTTGTTTACAGATGGAGCTTGTAAATTTTGATTGAGTCTTATGCGGGGATATATTTTGAGAGCATCGTTTTTTTTCTTCATGATATTATCGTCTGTTTTTGTGTTCGGACAAGAGATTTATCCGGAGGACAGTTTGGAGTTTGAACACACAGCTTTGCAGTTGGAGGTTAAGGCTTTGCGGGGGGAGATTGCCGACTTGAACAGGGAGATAGATGTTTTGAAACGCCGCAACGGTGAGTTGCATTCCATAAATGACACCCTGACCGTTGTCAATAACGAGATAAACAAGCAGTTGAGCGAGAAGAACGCTTTGTTGGAGGAGAAAATCCGCATATTGCAACAAAAGGAAATCCTTTTTGCGGAAAAGGAGCAGGTGTATAAGGAGGCGATAAGCAGTTCCAACATCGACAAGGCGAAGATAGAGGGCTTGGTCGAGGCAAAGAACGCAAGCATAGAGGGTAAGGACAAGGAGATTTCTCTGTTGCAAAAGAGCATAAACGAAAAGGAAGGGCATATTTCGACCAAGGACATGCAACTGAAACAGATTTCGGCAGAGCGGGACAGGTATTTCATGATGTCGGACACGCTTCGTGAGCGATTGAAGGAGGCTCAAATGGTGATTATGAAGCGTGATGAGGAACTGAAATACACCCGAAAGCGTGCCGAGGAGGCAGAGGCAAAGGTTGAAAAAGCCACGGGCAGAAAGAAAAAAGTGAGGGTGATTCAGGGATTGGCAATGCACTTTTCTCCAATGCCGGACTGGGTCATCAGACCGAGAATAAATGCGGCGGGAGAGTATAAGAACTTCATAGAGAACGCCAATGCAGGAACGGTGGATTTTGATTTGGTGGTTGGCGCTTCGGTCATGTTGTTAGATTTGACGGAGAACGGGGAACGCTTCACGCAGGATTTGGGGATTTATGTGGGCTTTGGCGGAAATAATCTTTTCAAAAACTTCTACTTGGGACCGTCCTACAAGTTTCTTGACTTTTTCCATCTGTCTGCCGGGGTGAAGATGGCTCAATACACCGTGCTTGCAGACGGTTACGAGGTAGGGGACGAGCTGCCCGTCGGCTGGGCAATTCCCACTGCCAAGAAATGGATAATCACACCCTACATTTCGCTTTCTTTCGACTTGGATTTCATTTCATACATAGGTAAAAAATAATACGAAGATGAAGACACTGATAAAAAATGCACTCATCGACGGCAAGAAACAGGACTTGTTGATAGAGGGTAACCTTATAAGCAGAAAAGGCATCGGAATAGAGGATAAGGAGGCGGAGATTGTGAACGCCGAGGGCAAGGCAGTCTTGCCTGCTTTCTACAATATGCACACTCATGCGGCAATGTCGCTTTTGAGAAGCTATTCCGAGGACAAGCCGCTGTTCGACTGGTTGAACAACATATGGAAAAGGGAAGCCGAGCTGACGGCAGAGGATATTTACAACGGAACGCGTCTTGCCATATTGGAGATGATAAAGAGCGGAACGGTGTTTTTTGCGGACATGTATTGGCATCACGATGCCGTTGCAAGAGCGGCGGAAAGCATGGGCATAAGGGCAAGTGTCGGAATCTGTTTCATGGACTCGCTTGGCGAGGAAACGATACGGCGTAACTTCGATTACGCAAAGCATTTCGACCGAGGAGCCGACTCGTTGGTTTCGGTGAGCATTGCTCCTCATGCAATCTACACCTGCAGCGGCGAGTTGTATGGCAGATGCTTTGAGCAGGCAAGAGAGAACGGCTTGTTGTTCCATACCCACTTGGCAGAGACGGAAAAGGAAGTGGCAGACAGCTTGAAACAATACGGAAAAACTCCCGTGGAGTACCTTTGCGACTTGGGCGTTCTTGACGAGCAGACCATAGCTGCCCATTGTGTTCACTTGAATGAGCATGACATGGAGCTGCTTGCCCAAACCAAAACGACACTCGTGCATAACCCTTGTTCCAACATGAAGCTCGCCTCCGGCGTGTTCAAGTCGGAAGACATTATGGCAAAGAATTGCAGGATTGCATTGGGAACGGACGGCAATTCGTCGAACAACAACCTCTCCATGATTGAGGAAATGAAGTTTGCTTCGCTGCTTGCAAAGGTTCATTACATGAATCCCACGGCGGGAAAGGCGGAAGAGGTAATGCGTTGGGCAACGGAAAACGGAGCAAGGGCAGTCGGATTGAACGCAGGCAGAACAGAGGAAGGTGCATTGGCGGATATTTTGCTCGTGAAGCTCGACAACGAAAGGCTTGTGCCGAATAACAACCTTGTTTCCAACATTGTCTACTCTGCCGATGCAAGATGCATAGACAGTGTGATGTGCAACGGTAAGTTCGTCATGAAAGACGGCGTTGTGGACAAGGAAGAGGAAATCATAGCAACGGCACGCAAATACAGATAGCCACACGTAACAGACCGTTGACAAGCATGAGAAGCATTCTCTTTATTATTCTTTCAACGCTTTCGGTGTATGCGTTTTCCCAAAGGGGAGAAGGCATAAAGTGGATAAGGGTCGAGGGGGGCAGCTTTATGATGGGCTGCAAGAGCGGTGAGCCGGACTGCTATCCCGACGAGGAAGAACACAGCGTAAGGGTGTCGACCTTCGAAATATCGGCTTATGAGGTGAGCGTTGCGGAGTATCGCCGCTATTGTGAGCAGACAGGGCAGAGCATGCCCAAGGAACCCTTGTTCGGTTGGCACGACGACCACCCTATAGTCAATGTTTCGTGGCAGCAGGCGACAGACTATGCAAAATGGATTGGCGGACGGCTGCCAACAGAAGCCGAATGGGAGTTTGCCGCCCGCGGAGGAGTGAAAAGCAATGGCTACAAATATTCCGGAAGCGACAATCCTTTTGAGGTCGGTTGGTGTTACGAAAACTCCGAATCAAGCACTCACCCTGTCGGACAAAAGAAAGCGAACGAGCTCGGCATCTATGACATGAGCGGAAACGCCTGGGAGTGGTGCAGCGACAACTATGGAATATACTACTACAAAGAAAGCCCGAAAGACAATCCCAAAGGACCCGATTCGGGCTTGGGAAAATGCAACAGAGGCGGCTGTTTCAACTTCGATTACAAGGTAATGATGAATACGCATCGCCGAGGCTGCGGGAACGAAAGCATAGGCATAGGAACGGGCTTTCGTGTTGTCAGAGACGTGGCAAAATAGCAAAAGACAATACAAAAAAGAAAGCCCCCGAAAAGCTCTTCGGGGACTTTCTTGTCAATATAAGAATAAAACAATATCCTATTTCATGTTGGTGAAAACGTTCACCACGTCGTCGTCTTCCTCCAAACGGTTGACCAATTTCTCCACCTCTTCCTGCTCTTGGGCAGAAAGTTCCTTCATATCGTTGGGAATGCGTTCAAAACTGAACGATTTGATTTCGAAAGCATGGTCTTCAAGATACTTTTGTATGGGACCGAAAGACGAAAAGTCGGCATAGATGAATATTTCGTCGCCGTCGGCAAAGCATTCGTCCACTCCGTAATCTATAAGCTCCAATTCCAACTCCTCCATGTCGATTCCCTCCTTCATTGCAACCTTGAAGTTGCACTTTCTTTCGAAAAGAAAATCCAACATGCCCGATGTGCCGAGCGAACCATTGCCTCGGTTGAACGCTGCTCTCACATTGGCAACCGTTCTTGTGGGATTGTCCGTTGCCGTCTCCACAAGGACGGCTATTCCGTGAGGACCGTAACCCTCATACACCACTTCCTTATAGTCTGCCGTATCCTTGGAAACGGCTCTCTTTATGGCTCTGTCCACATTCTCCTTAGGCATGTTCTCATTCCTTGCCGTCTGTATCAGCAACCTCAAACGAGGGTTGGCATTGGGGTCTGAACCGCCTGCCTTTACCGCAATTTCAATTTCCTTGCCCAAGCGTGTGAAGGTTCTTGCCATGTTACCCCAACGTTTGAGCTTTCTCGCTTTTCTGTATTCAAATGCTCTTCCCATTATGTGATGTTTTACTGTTCCTTTGTCTTGTACTTGTGATTCGAAACGCAAAGTTACGAATTTTCAAACAGTTTTCGACCCGTGGAAAGGGAAAAACATGTAATTCGTATGCCGTGGCGTTTTGCTGAATGACAATAAATGAGTACTTTTGCAGTGTGAACACTAATTCAAACAGAAATTCAGAGTATTTGATATGAGAACAGGACGCATTTTTACGGTGATATTTTTTGTTCTTTTCGGCTTTGCCGCCAATCTTTTTGCACAAGGGGGCAGTCATTCCTTGACAAGGGAGAACATAAGCCTTGTTGTACCCGATGATTGGACTGCCACCAAGCTCGGAAAAAAGATGGGAGATTTTGGTTTGAGGCTTCAAAAGCAAAACAGCGTCGCTTTTGTGGAGATAAACTGCGTTCGCCGTGTCGTGGACCCGGTGAGCAAGATAACGACTCTGGCTTCTGAACGCAGCAATCGTGAAACGTTCGAATACATGCAAATAGACGAGCTGCGCAATGCCAAACTCGGCAAAATGAATGCCGAATTGCTTGTCTACACAAACACACATCTGACAGACAGTTACTGCGGCGGCGTTTATGGTTTGGTGGATAACGGTTATACCTACACCGTGGAGTTCTATGGAGCGGACACTCCCGAGGGCAGGGCAGAGATTGAGCGTATTTTGAAGTCTTTGCGGATAGATAAGCCGCTGACCGAGGAGAATATGGTTGTGCAGGAGGAGAGTTTTGTGCCGAAGGATTGGAACATGGTGCCGGAAGACGAGACCGAGGCGGCTGTTCAGGACAAGGCAAAGACAGACAAAAAGAAGCTGAAAACGCCTAAAAAGAAGCTGAGCAAGCAGGAAAAGAAACTTGAAAAAGAAAAGGAAAAACGATTGAAAGAGGAGACCAAGAAGGTCGAGAAGAAGAAAAAGGAGTTGGAGAAGAAGAAAAAGCAAAAAGCCAAAGACGATAAACGAGCTGCCGAACGTAAGAAAAAAGCCATGAAGGCAAAGAAGGACGATGCCGAAGTGAAGGAGGCTTTGCAAAAGGCAGGCGGCGAGAGCGGGTCTGCGGAATAGGGGGTGTCGGGTTGGTTTTGCCGAAACGAATAATGAGAATCATGTTGGGGCGAACGGGTGCTTGTGTGTTTCGTTTCGGGCTTTTTGTTTCGGGCTTGTGCTTTGTTCTTTCCTCGTTTGAACTCTTTTCTCAGTCGGTTTACAACAATGCTTCCCCACAGGAGGAGACTTTCAGACCCGAAGCGGGGCAGTTGCTCTTCAATATATATAACAGAGACTTTTTTGTGGATAACGAATACAGCGGAGAGAAAACCTCGGGTTACACTCTGCCGGGCTTTCGTCTCACGCCCACTCTTGCCTACGGCATAAGCGACAATCTTTTCATTGAGGCAGGACTTT
Organism: uncultured Bacteroidaceae bacterium; assembly: GCA_964606345.1. Lineage (GTDB taxonomy): Bacteria > Bacteroidota > Bacteroidia > Bacteroidales > P3 > Onthomorpha. Next base: position 32,518 of record CAZSFV010000004.1, read on the forward strand.
CCGCCTTGCGTTTCCATGGTGCCGAGCGTTATCCGTGCTTTGTGTATGCCAATCTGCCCGAGTGGAAGGGTTATCAGTATTTGAGCGGTCTGCATTTGGTGCCTTATTTCAGAGCCGTGTGGTTCATAAGCCCTGCCTTGTCCATGGCTTTCGGCAATATAGACAACCGACACTCGCATTCTTTGCCCGAGCCTCTTTACAATATCGAAAACACCTTTGCTTACGACCCCGAGGCAGGGCTGCAACTGAGGCTGAACACAAGGCACAACCGTTCCGATGTGTGGCTTAACTGGCAGAGCTTCGTTTTTGAAAACGATATTCACCAAGAAACCTTCACCCTTGGGGTAAGCTCACGCAGCAGAATACTCTTTGACGGCGACAGGTTGGAGCTTGCCCTGCCGTTATCGTTTGTTTTGCAGCACCTCGGCGGTGAGAACTTGGCTGTGGAGAGTGTTACCGAATCGTGGTTTAACCTCTCTTTGGGTTTGAGGTTCACAAGGCATTTGAACGAACGAATGCATGTAGCCATGGGTTGCGATTTGCTTTATTACAAAGCTCTTTCCGAAACCGAAATAATGCCTTTCGGCGAAGGTTGGGCTTATTTCCCCTATGTGGAGGCAGCCTGCAAAAGGCTGAGAGTGAAGCTCGCATTCTACGACAGCAAAGATTTTGTGAGTCTTCTCGGCAGTCCGCATTTCAACAACTATTCCACAAACACCGAAAACCTTATTTTTGACCGTGCAAACCAATACTACCTCATGGCAACCTACAGCAGTAAAATAACGGAGGCTTGTTCGGCTGACCTCTGTTTGCAGCTGTTCAAGCAGAACCGCATAACCGGCGACCGCCCGGGCTACGAAAAGGTAATTCGCAGCGGTTTTCTCTCTTTCTCCGTTGGAATTGTTTTGAACGTCAATCACTCCATATTGCTGAAACGCTTTTCACCGAAAGCCGACAAGCCCAGCTCTGCTATCAATTAAACGCATGCTTTCAGCCGTTTGCGTAACGGGAAGACGAATCGCCGAAAGAAAAAATCCTTTCGCCGATTCAACAAAATGAATCGGCAGAAGGATTTTTTCTTTCGGTTGAGCCTTTGAGCGGCTTGTGCTTGTTTGTGTTTGTTGTGGGCGGTTGGCGGAAAAGGTTTTTGGCAGGCGGCTTATTCGTCGGCGTCGGTGTCTGCCTCTGCAGCCACTGCGTTTTCGTCTGCGGCGGGTTGCACAGGTGTGTCGACAACTTCGGTGCTTATGTTTTGCAGGCGACAGAGCGAGGCATAGAGTTCGTTGCGTTGGATAAGCTTTTCGTGTGTGCCGATGGCTTGTATTCTGCCTTGGTTCATGACCACTATGTGGGGGTAGTGCTTGATGGTGGAGATGCGGTGTGCTATGGTTATGATGATGCGGTCTTTGCATATGGCATCGATAGCCTCTTGTATGTATCTTTCGCTGATTGTGTCCAACGAGGCGGTGGCTTCGTCGAGTATGAGAATGTCGGCGTTTCGCAATATGGCTCTTGCTATCGAGAGCCTTTGTTTTTGTCCGCCCGACAGGGTGCAACCGCCTTCGCCTATGACGGTGTCGTAGCCTTTTTCGAGCTTTTCGATAAACTCATCGGCTTTTGCAGCCTTTGCAGCCGCTTTTATTTCCTCCAAACTGCAATCAGCCTCGGCAAAGGCAAGGTTGTTTGCCACTGTGTCGTTAAAAAGAACGGTGTCTTGCGATACCACTGCAATATGTCTTCGCACTTCGTTTTCGCTCAACCGGCTTATGGGGGTGCGGTTGAAGTATATTTCGCCCTCGTTCGGGGTGCGGAACTTCATCAAAAGGTCTGTAAGTGTGCTTTTGCCCGCTCCGCTCGGTCCGACAATGGCAAGCGGCGCACCTTTCCTAATAGGTATGTTTATTTCTTGCAACACCGGCGTTTGCGAATAGGCGAAAGAAACGCCCTTGATGCGTATGGACTTGATTCTTTTTTCGATTTTGAGTTCTTCTTCCATGGTTTCGGATTTTTTTTCCGCCAAAATGATTTCAGCCATTCTTTCTTCGGAGGCTTTGCCTTTGCGAATGTTATATATGGAGGTGGTGAAATCTTTGGCAGGTTTTATGATTAGGGAAAATATTATCAGGTAAACGATAAACATTTCGGCACTCATCTTCGGCGGGTCGGCAATGATTTGGCTCGTTCCCAAGAGAAGAATGCCTATAACCATGCAGTTGCCGAAAAATTCGCTCTGGGGAGAGGCAAGGTCTATGCGTCGGTAAATGCTTGTCCGCAAACGGGTGTAGGCGTTGTTGAAGTCGGAGAAGCGGCGGTTCATGAAGTCGATTGCGGTGTGGGATTTGATTATTCGCAAACCCGAAATGGTTTCTTCCAATTTGGAAATCAGTTCTGCCGATTCGGTCTGCATCTTTTTTGAGGCTTTGCGCAGCTTTCGCGAAACGAGCGAAACCGCACCGCCTACAAGCGGAACGACAACCAAGGCGGTGAGTGTGAGCAACGGATTGAGGTAAAGCAATACCGCAAAGTAAAGAAGCACGTTGATGATTACGGAAACAAGGCTTTGCAATCCCTGCAAAACGTTTTGGTCATACTCGGTTGCATCGGTGCTGAGCCTCGAAAGCAGGTCGCCTTTCTTGAAAGAGTCCATGAAAGAGACCTCTTGGGTTGTGTAGCATCGGAAAAGGTCGCGGCGTATGTTGCGAAGAATCTTGTACCTTGTAGAAGCGGCGAAATAGGACGCCCCATAGGTGAAAATATCTTTCAGAAAGTAAATACCGAACACAATGGAAGCAAATATCCAAAGGGCATTCGTTTTGCCGAAGCGTATGAAGTAGGTGTACACATCGTTCAGCAGTTGCTCCAAACGTGAGGGATTGACCGGAGCTTGTGCGTTTGTGGCGAAGAGAATTTGAAGAAAGTTGCTTATCGATAGTATGGACGCAATGGAAAAGACGGTCGCCATACATATAAGAACAAAGTAAAGCACAATGTTCCCTATGTATGGCTGCAAGTATTTGGTTGTTATTTGTTTTCCGCCTTTTTGTCTCACGTCGACCTACTTTCCGTACACTCCGACGTAGTTGGAAGGAGTTACGGCTTTCATTCGTTGCTTTGTCTGCTCGTCCACATCGAGAGTTTCTATGAAGCGAGAAATTGTTTCGCTCGTTATCTTCTCGTTTGTGCGGGTCAAGGCTTTCAGAGTTTCGTATGGGTTAGGGTAATCTATGCTTCGGAGTATGGTCTGCAAGGCTTCGGCAACCACAGCCCAATTCTCTTCCAAGTCATGCTCCAAGGCTGTGCGGTTAAGAATGAGCTTGTTCATTCCTTTGACGATGGAGTTGAGAGCAATGAGGGTGTGAGCCACCGGCACGCCTATGTTGCGGCTCACGGTGGAGTCTGTCAGGTCTCTTTGCATTCTTGAAACAGGCATCTTCAAAGAAAGATGGGTCAAAACGGCGTTTGCCATTCCGAGGTTGCCCTCCGCATTCTCGAAATCAATGGGATTCACCTTGTGAGGCATTGCCGAAGAACCCACTTCGCCCTCTTTGATTTTTTGTTTGAAGTATTCCATCGATATATATTGCCACATGTCCCGGCAAAAGTCGATGAGAATCACATTCAAGCGGCGAAGATTGTCGAAATACGCCGCAAGGTTGTCGTAGTTCTCTATTTGAGTGGTATATAAAGAGCGTTTCAAACCCAAGGAATCGCAGAAACGGTTCGCAAAATCCACCCAATCATATTGAGGAAAGGCTATGTTGTGGGCATTGAAATTGCCGGTGGCTCCTCCGAATTTGGCAGAGAAAGGAATGCAGTCGAAGTAAGCGAGTTGCTGTTGCAAACGATAGACGAACACCTGCATTTCTTTGCCGAGCAAAGTAGGCGAAGCCGGTTGTCCGTGGGTGTGTGCCAGCATCGGAATCTGCTTCCATTCCTCGGCTTTGCCTGCCAAAATATCCGTAACCTCTTTCAGCATCGGCAAAAGCACCTCATTGTGGCAATCCTTCAAAGACATTGGAACAGAGGTGTTGTTTATGTCCTGCGATGTCAGCCCGAAGTGAATGAACTCCTTGTGCTTGCTTAAACCCAAAGCATCGAAATGCCTTTTCAAAAAGTATTCCACGGCTTTAACGTCGTGATTCGTCGTTTTTTCTATCTCCTTCACTTCCCTTGCATCGTCCAAGGAAAAATTGCGATAGATGTTTCGCATAGTCTCAAAGGTAGTCGCCTCAATGTCGTTCAACTGCGGCAAAGGCAAAGAGCAGAGAGCGATGAAGTATTCCACCTCCACCTTGACCCTGTACTTGATTAAAGCGGCTTCCGAAAAGTAATCTGCCAATTTTTCAGCCTGTTTGCGGTATCTTCCGTCTATCGGACTTATTGCATTCAGTGTTTCCATTTCTAAAATTTTGTGTTTATCAATCTGTCTGACTTTATCAGTTTGTCCAAAGCGGGTTCGAACAAACTCTCTTCAATGGCGGCGAAATGCTTCAAGCTGTGTGCATCGCTGCCAAGGAGTTCTACCATATTGTTTTCGGCAAGACGTTTTGCCAAATTGCGAACGGATTTGCCGAAGTAGCCTCCGAAGCTCATGATGTTCATTTGGAATAAAACGCCAAGGTCTTTCAGCTTGACGAATTGACCGAAATCATCTTCCCAAAACATATACCTTTCGGGGTGGGCAAGGATTAGGTCATAGCCTTCGAGCTGCAGCTCAAAGATGTACTCGTTCAATCCCATCGGAGCACCGACAAAAGGCAGTTCTATCAAGAGATGCTTCCCTGCAAAGGTCTTCAGCATATTGTGTTTGAGCCTTTGGTGAAATTCTTCGTCCACCAAATGTTCCGCTCCAACCTCTATTTCTATTTGAATGCCGTTCAAGTGGGCTTGTTGTCGTAATTGCTCACAGGCTTGCTCCAATTCGTTGACATCGTTGGGGAATATCTCCGCCTTAATGTGTGGTGTGGTGATAATCTTCTTGTAACCGAGTTTTTCAAATTCTCGGAGCAGCTCGATGGAAGCAGCCATGTTGGGCGAGCCGTCGTCCACTCCGGGAATGAGGTGCGAGTGTACATCGGTGTGAAGCACGCTCAAATCGATTCTTTCTTTGAGCCGCCTGTCCCTTTTGCCGAAAATGTCCAACAAACCCATATCTGATGATTTTTATATTTCTTTCAACTGTTCTATTGTCTTCATCGGGTTCTCCGAGGCGAAGACTGCACTGCCTGCCACCAAGATGTCGGCTCCGCATTCAATCAAACGTTTGTGGTTTTCGACCGTTACGCCGCCGTCAATCTCTATGAGGCAATTAGCGTTTTTGCGTTCAATCAGTTCTTTCAAGCGGGCTGTTTTGTCATATATGTTTTCGATGAATTTTTGTCCGCCGAAGCCGGGATTGACGCTCATCAGCATGACCACATCGCACATGTCGATTATGTCTTCCAAGAGAATGACCGGCGTATGCGGGTTAAGAACCACTCCGGATTTCATTCCTAAGCTGCGTATCTTGTCGAGGTTGCGGTGAAGGTGTGTGCAAGCCTCGTAGTGTACCGAAAGAATGTCTGTTCCGCAGGCTTTGAAGTCCTCAAGGTATCGTTCCGGCTTTTCAATCATCAAATGGACGTCCAAAGGCTTCGTTGCAACTTGTTTTATCTGCTTTATGACCGGTTGTCCGAACGATATGTTGGGAACGAAAAGCCCGTCCATCACGTCCAAGTGCAACCAATCCGCTTTGCTTTGGTTGAGCATTTCAATGCTTCCTCTCAAATCGAGAAAGTCTACTGACAAGAGTGAGGGTGAAACCAAATGTGCCATGACTGTATCTTTTTATGATTTAATTCTTTTTGCTTTTCTTCTTGCTCTTCTCCTTGAAGGTGTTTTTGCTTTTCAGCTTTGCGTTGCCTTGTCTTTCTCGTGTGCTTGTCTTTTTTCGTTTGGCTTCTGCCGGTTCGAAGACTATCTGTCTGCCTTTGACGAATTTCTCTTCCATGGCGAACATCAAATCCTCCACACACCTGCTTTCTACCTCCACATAGGAGAAATTGTCCATTATGTCTATTCTTCCCACGCCCGCTCTGTCGTTTGGCATGGCGTCGTTTATCAAAGCTATTATTCTTTGCGGTGCTATCTTGTCTCTTCTGCCCAAGGAGATGAACATTCTCGTAAATCCGCCCTTGTTCTTTGCGGCAGTCTTTTTCTTGCCTGCCTTTTCCTCGCCTTTGAGCGGCTTTTTCTCGTCGACGTTAAGGTCGGGCGCTCCTTTGTAGTAGTCCAAAAAGCGATTGAACTCCAAGGATACGAATTTCTTTATCAATTCCTCTCTGTCCAACCAGCTCAGCTTGGCAACTATTTCGGGCAGAAAATCGCCTATTTCGTCCTCGTCCACCACCGTCTGCTCGACCTTGTTTATCATGTTGAAGAGCTGTTTGCGGCAAACCTGCTTTCCGGTCGGTATTTCGGCTTTCTCGAACGTTTTCTTTATCAGCCGCTCTATGTTCTTTATCTTATACTTCTCTTTGAGGTTGAGAATGGCGATGGAAATGCCTTGTTTGTCTGCCCGTCCCGTTCTTCCCGAGCGGTGAACGTACTGTTCCAATTCGTCGGGCAGGTTGTAGTTTATCACGTGTGTAAGGTTGCTCACGTCCAATCCCCTTGCTGCCACATCTGTTGCCACCAACATTTGGATATTCTTCAAACGGAAGCGGCTCATCACGTGATCCCTTTGAGCCTGCGACAAATCTCCGTGCAGGCTGTCGGCGTTGTATCCGTCCCGTATCAGCATGTCGGCAACCTCTTGCGTCTCCACCTTTGTTCTGCAAAAGATTATGGCGTATATGTCGGGATAGTAGTCCGCAATACGCTTCAATGCCAAATATCTGTCCTTTGCATGCACAAGGTAGTAGAAGTGCCGCACATTGTCGCTGCCCTGGTTGCGGCTGCCTATCTGAATGCGTTTCGGTTCGTTCTGGTAGTTGCCGGCTATTTCCTCAACCTCCTTAGGCATTGTGGCAGAAAACAGCCATGTGTGCCTGCTTTGCGGGGTTTGTTGCAAGATGGCGTCCAAGTCCTCCTTGAAGCCCATGTTCAGCATTTCGTCCGCCTCGTCCAAAACCACATATCTAATTTCGGACAAGTCCACTTTGCGACGCTGAATCATGTCATTCATTCTGCCCGGAGTGGCGACAACAATCTTTGCACCTTTCTTCAACTCCCTTATCTGCATTTCTATGCTCGCACCTCCGTAAATCGGAACAACAGACCGGTTCTCCATATATTTGGAGAACTTTTTCAAATCGTTCGTTATCTGAATGCACAGCTCCCTTGTGGGGCAAATGATTATTCCCTCGATGCTTTTGTTTTCGGGATTCAGTTTCTGAATGAGCGGCAGACCGAAAGCGGCGGTTTTTCCCGTACCCGTTTGAGCCAAGGCAATCAAATCACACTCCTCATTCAACAACAGCGGTATTGCCTCCGCTTGTACAGGCATCATGTTCTCGAATCCCAAATCTCCTATCGCCTTCAACAATTCGGGAAACAAACCGGTGTTTTCAAAATTCATAAGCACGCTAAATTAAGCTGCAAAGGTACGACATTTCGCCCAAACGGCAAGAACGCAAAAACAAAAACGGCAGCCTGAGGCGTTCTCTGCCGCCGGCTGCCGCAAGCAATCCCCTTCGGTAAAAGGTCTATTCCTTTTTGCTCAAATACATAAGCGGACTGTCGTTCTTCAATCGAACGACATACTTCCCCTTGTCGATTTGGTCAATCCTCAAAAGGTTTTCGTAAATCCACCGATTACCCTCTTGTTTTACGTCGCATTCGAGCTTTATTACGCCCTTGTCCGCAAGTTCGAAGCGTATTGACTTTTCTTCGATTACCACATTTTGCGGTTCTATATGCCGAACACATATATTATATAGCGGAATAAATTCCTCGGGCATCAAACCATCGGTCTTGACTTCGTTCTTGCAAAACTTATCAACCGTGTAAACACCCTTCTGCGACATTCCTGCCATAGCCGACAGCAGAAACATCAAAGCAAAAACAATTCTTTTCATATAAACTGCTCTGTCAATAATAATTAAAACTACTTTGGTTTTAGTGTGAGCCGGTTTGCAGGGGCTTGCTTTGCGGTATATCGCCCGGCAAGCCCCATGGATTGCTCAAATTGTTTTTACCTGTCAGCCAAATGTATTCCGATGCATGCATGACGGGTCGTTTTTTCAAATAACACTTTGAAGGTCGGTCGGGTGTTCCCTCCTTATCACCGTTTTTTTGCAGAGTTACCGCTTCTTGACGGCAGGGCTGGGGTGGAAGAGCAGGTAATAAGCACCGTTTTCCTCATACATCTCTTTCACATACTCGTTGTTCTCTTTCTTTTTGGCGATTACACTCGTCAGCTTGTCGGTATCGGGAACGGGTGTGCCGTTTTCGCTCAATTTTTCGGCAAGAGGATATATTGTTTCGGTGGAGGAGCAGCCTTGCAGGTTCTCCGGCTTGAAATGCTTCTTCTTAAAAACCATGTTCTTCTTTGAACCGTCGGGCATTCGTATCTCCTGAACACGGTAAGAAGCCGGGTTGCTTTCGTCAACGCCGTATTCCACATAGTCAACTTCCGTTTTCTGTTGCGAAAACGCTGCTCCGGCAAACGCCAAAGCCGATAATAAAAAGATAGTTTTCTTCATAACGTACTGTTTTTTTGTGAATTACATGTTTTACGCCGCAAATATACGACTAAAAATCTGTTTCTCCAAATAATTTGCTCAAAAAAAAGTAATCGAATGCAGAAACGCCTTGTTTTTCACTCTCTCCAAAGCCCCGAGCCACTACCGTTAGAAGATGAACCAACAAACTGATTTTCTGTTACATGTAAAGCTGAAAAATGAATCGCCGAAAGAATTTCGCAAAACGGCGTAACAATTTTTTCTTTCGGCGATTCCGCAAAGCAAAACGAAGATTCGTTTTTTTACATCGTGTCGGTGTGTTGCGGTTGTCGAAAAATTTGTACCTTTGCACGAACGAAAAATACGTACAGACGATGATACATCCGACAGTTGAGGGAGTTTGCATTTGTGAGAGAAATTGCTCTTTGGTCGGTTATTTGTTTGAAAAGCAGAATGCGGCTTTCCGGTTTCGGGAGGTCGTTTTTTTTGTGCCGTCTTTCGCCCGTTGAAAAGAATATATAATCATAAGGTATAAAAACAACAATATTATGGCAAACTTAAAAGGTAAGAACCTTATTTCAATCACGGATTACACCAAGGAGGAGTATATTCAAATCCTCGATTTGGCAGCAGAGTTCGAGAAAAATCCCAAGCAGCCGGTTTTGAGCGACAAGGTTGTGGCATCAATCTTCTTTGAACCCTCGACAAGAACGCGTTTGAGTTTTGAAAGTGCCGCAAACATGTTGGGAGCAAGGGTTATCGGTTTCAGCAATCCTTCTGCCACAAGTTTGCAAAAGGGAGAAAGTTTGCACGATACCATACAGATGGTAAGCAGTTACTCCGACCTTATAGTCATGCGACACCCTCGCGACGGAGCCTCTCGCTATGCTTCAGAGGTTGCAAGCGTGCCGGTAATCAATGCCGGAGACGGAGCCAACCAACACCCCACACAGTGTATGCTCGACCTTTATTCCATTCGCAAAACGCAGGGAACATTGGATAATCTTCAAATAACAATGGTGGGAGATTTGAAGTACGGCAGAACGGTTCACTCCTTGGTGCAGGCGATGTGCAACTTCAATGCCACATTCCACTTTGTGTCCCCCGTTGAGTTGCAGATGCCTTCATCGGTAAAGATGCACATTCAGAAAACGGGCTTGAAGTATTACGAATACACCGATTTGGAAGATGTGATACCGTTTTCCGACATCATATACATGACCAGAATCCAGCGGGAACGCTTTTCCGACCCTTTGGAATATGAGAAAGTAAAGGATTGCTACATATTGGAAGCAGCCACCTTGCAGGGTTGCAAACCCAACATGAAGGTTCTTCACCCGCTTCCGAGAGTTAACGAAATAGCAATGGACGTGGACGCAACGCCTCACGCTTACTACTTCCAACAGGCAAGGAACGGAGTGTATGTGAGACAAGCCCTTATGGCTGCCATTTTGGGAGCAAAATAGCATTTGCCAGAGAGCATGGGCAAAACGGCAAAAGAATAAAACGAATCGAAGAAAGAGAAAATCGAAACGCCCATTCGCAAAGCGGCGAACGGGCAAAAGAAAAAAGGACAAAGATGGTACAGAACAACAAAAGAGAATTGGTTGTATCCGCAATAGAAAACGGAACGGTGATAGACCACATACCGGCAGGCGATGTTTATAAAGTAGTCAAGATATTGAACCTCGACATGTACGAAGACGAGGTGCTGATAGGTACCAACCTTTCGAGCAAAAAATATGGCAAAAAGGGAATAATCAAGGTGAAGAACAAATTCTTTGAAGAAGCAGAAGTGAACAAAGTGGCTTTGATAGCACCGAACGCAACCTTGATTATAATAAAGGACTACGAGGTGGTGGAGAAACGCAACATCGAAATACCCGACACCATTCGCCGCATAGTCAAGTGCATCAACCCCAACTGCATAACCAACATAGAGGACAACATAGAAACCAACTTCAAGGTGGTGGACAAATCGCCTTTGAAACTGCAATGCCACTACTGCGAAAAAACAATGACAAACATCAGATTCAACGAATAGGCAGGGATTGTTCACAGTCGGCTGTTTGCAATTTTCGGTCTTTTTTTTGTTCAAATGAAAGAAAAGACGTACCTTTGCAAACTCGTAAATGAGCGTACATTTTTTTGAATTTATGGGCAAAAAATACGTTGTGAAATTCGCAGGTTTGGCAAACGGAAGCCACAAATACAAGTTCCAAATAGACAGGAAACTGTTTGAGGAATTTGAAGCGGAGGATATTATAGACGCCGACATGTATTTGGATTTCACATTGGAGAAGAGCGAGAGGCAGTTGGTGCTTTTGTTCAAAATAAAAGGCGAAATAGTCGTGGCATGCGACCGATGCCTTGAAAAAATGTCCGTTCCGTTGAATTTTGAGAGGGAGTATTACGTCGGATTCGGCGACAAATACGAAGAAACCGACGAAGACATGTGCGTAATACCGCGTAGCGAACACTCCATAGACCTGAGTCAGTTCATCTACGAGTACGTCATGCTGAACAAACCGATGAGATGCGTACACGGAGAGGTTGAAGGCAACCATCAGGTTTGCGGACAAGAAATGACGGACATACTGAACACTCCCGAAATAAGAGAAGAACAAGGAGCAGACCCGAGATGGGATATCCTTAAAAAGATAAATTTTGAGTAACAACTAAAAACAAGATAATATGCCAAATCCAAAACGCAGATTCTCGCAAACGAGAACAGCAAAGAGAAGAACACATCACGCAGTAGAAAGCGTACAGTTGTCCACTTGCAGCAACTGCGGAGCAACAGTACAATCGCACAGAGTATGCCCTGAGTGCGGATACTACAGAGGTAAAGAAGCCATCAAGAAAGAGGCAGACGCATAGACCCGACAGTCATGAGGATAGGATTGGACGCAATGGGGGGCGACTTTGCTCCCGAGTCGGTTGTACGTGGAGCGATAGCGGCAGCCAAGGAGTTGCCCGCCGAGGACAAGATAGTGCTTTTCGGTCGCCGGGACGACATATTGCGGATTATTTCCGAGCAAGGCGAAAGCGAAAACCTTTTTGAAATAGTGCATGCCGAAGAAGTAATCGACATGCACGACAAACCCATAAAAGCCTTTGCCTCCAAGACCGACTCGAGTCTTGCGGTAGGTTTCAGACATCTGAAAGAGGGACGCATAGACAGCTTTGCAAGTGCAGGCAGCACGGGAGCCATGCTGGTGGGAACCATGTATTCGGTCGGACCGATGGAAGGCATAATACGACCATGCCTTGCCGCATTGGTGCCAAAGGAAGAAGGCGGAGTTACGGTGCTGGTCGACGTGGGCGTGAACCCCGATGCCAAGCCGGAAGTCTTGGAACAATTCGGACTCTTGGGCAGCATGTATGCAAAATGCGCCTTGGGAATAACCGAGCCGAGAGTAGCCTTGGTCAACATAGGCGAAGAAGAAGAAAAAGGCAACGCACAAACCCATGCAGCTTTCAGCCTCATGAAAGCAAACAAACAATATAACTTTGTAGGCAACGCCGAACCGATTGAAATCTTCAAGAGCAATGTCGATGTGATGGTTTGCGACGGTTTTGTCGGCAACCTTTTGATGAAAAACATCGAAGCCTTTGCCAGAGTGATAGTCAAAAGAAAATTGTTCGACGAATACATAGCCCGCTTCAACTACGAGATATACGGCGGCTTGCCGCTGCTCGGAGCAAACGGCGTGGTAATAATCGGACACGGCATTTCGAACGAAAAAGCAATCAAAAGCATGGTGTTGCAGTCCAAAACGATAACGGCATCGGGCATAATCGAAAAATTGCGTGAAGCCCTGTCGGACGGACAATAAACAAAAAAGAAATTCAGAACATGTCGAAGATAAGGGCTGCCATAACGGCGGTTGAGGGATACGTTCCCGATTATATTCTTACGAACGATGAGTTGAGCCGAATGGTCGATACGAACGACGAATGGATAATGACGCGTATCGGAATAAAGGAACGACACATATTGAAAGGCGAAAAAGGACCGTCTGATATGGCGGAAATCGTCATAAAACGTATATTTGAGAAAAAGAACATATCCCCCGATACAATCGAATTGATAATCTGTTGCACGGTTACGCCGGATATGGTTTTCCCTGCAACGGCAAACGTCATTGCACACAAGTGCGGCGTTAAGCACGGCTTCGGTTTCGATGTCAATGCAGGCTGTTCGGGCTTTTTGTACGGTCTTACAACGGCAGCAAAATACATAGAGTCGGGCTTTGTCAAAAGAGCGATAGTTGTGGGAGCCGAAAAAATGTCGGCAATCACCAATTACCAAGACAGAGCCACCTGTCCGATTTTCGGAGACGGAGCGGCAGCCGTATTGGTGGAAGCAACCGAAGAACCCTACGGGCTTATGGACGAAGTACTCTACTCCGACGGAGAAGGAGTGAAGCACCTGCACCAGGTGGCAGGCGGTTCGGTCAAGCCGGCAAGCCATCAAACCGTAGACGCAAGGGAACACTTCATCTATCAGGAAGGTCAAGCCGTATTCAAGTGGGCAGTGGTGAAAATGGCAGAGGCAACCGAAGCAATAATGAAGCGTAATAATCTGTCGGCAGACGACATAGCTTTCCTGTTGCCGCATCAGGCAAATTTGAGAATAATAAAGGCTACCGGCAACCGCTTGGAGCTTCCGGAGGAAAAGGTTTTGGTGAACATAGAAAAGTACGGCAACACCACCTCCGCCACAATCCCTATGTTGATGTTTGAGAACCAACACAAATTCAAGAAAGGCGACAACCTCATTCTCACATCATTCGGAGCAGGATTTACTTGGGGAGCGATTTGGTTGAAATGGGCTGTTTAGAAATAACATTCTTAGGAACAGGAACCTCACAGGGAGTACCGGTAATAGGGTGCAACTGTGAGGTTTGTCTTTCAAAGGACAAGAAAGACAAGCGTCTGCGTTCCTCCGTACTCATTCGTTCCGACCGGGGAACGCAGCTGACCATAGATGCAGGACCCGACTTCCGTTATCAGATGCTTCGGGAAAAGGTATCGAGGCTTGATGCCATTTTGGTAACGCATTCCCATCGCGACCATGTGGGAGGCTTGGACGAGGTTCGCTCTTTCAACTACTTGCAGCAAAAATCCATGCCCGTTTACGCCAATCGACCGGCAGCCGAAGGCATAAGGAGCGAATACGCCTACGCTTTCTCGCAAAACAAGTACCCCGGACTGCCGCAGTTCGACCTCAGAGAAATCACACCCGAAGACAGCATACAGGTAAACGAACTGCACATACAGGCAATAGAGGTTATGCACCACCGCCTGCCCGTGCTTGCCTACCGCATAGGGAAGTTCGCCTACATAACAGACGCAAAAACGATTTCCGAAAAGGAAACAGCCAAATTGCATGGCTTAGACTGCTTGGTGGTCAACGCATTGCGAAAGGAGGAACACTTTTCCCACTTCACATTGCAGGAAGCCCTTTCGCTAATAGAACGACTTCAACCCAAGCAAGCCTACCTCACACACATAAGCCACTTTCTCGGCTTTCACGAAGCAGTAAACAGCGAGCTGCCTGCCAATGTCCGTTTGGCATACGACACACTGAAAATAAGAGTAGACCGATAGGAAAATAAGAACAGACCGACAGCCCGCAGCCTTTGGCTCATTTGAGGCGGCAGTGTCCGCTTCGCATCAAATCGAATGGGCAAGA
>CAZSFV010000004.1:46981-86695 GCA_964606345.1 uncultured Bacteroidaceae bacterium
GGCTCATTTGAGGCGGCAGTGTCCGCTTCGCATCAAATCGAATGGGCAAGAAAAAACAGCGGCAGGCGATAGCTTGCGGTCTTTGGCTCATTTGAGGCGGCAGTGTCCGCTTCGCATCAAATCGAATGGGCAAGAAAAACAACAGCAGGCAATACCTTGCAGCTTCTGCTGTTTATCTAACCGTTTATCATGGCAAGAAAAAACAGCGGCAGGCAATACCTTGCAGCCTTTCAGCCTGCGGCGGTGCTTCTACCGCTTGTTGCGAAACTCCGACGGGCTTACGCCCAAGTGCTTTTTCACAAAACGACTCAGATAGGACACAGACGAAAAATTCATGCGGTAGGCAATCTCGCTCAAAGGCAGTTCCGTTTGTGTTAAAAGGCGAGAAAGCTCCTGAATGGCAAACAGCTCAATCCAATAACTTGCACTCCTTCCGCTGACGCTCTTGCTCAGTTCCGAGAGGTAGTGCGGCGTGATGAAAAGACGCCCGGCGTAATGCTCCAAAGAGCGGTTCTGCACATAGTCCCCCTCAATCAGCATGCCGACAAACCTAAGCATCAATTCCATTGGACGAGAAGCAAGCTGCGATTTGTCGTTTGCACGGGCGTGTATATCGTATAAATCCAATACATGAGCCTTCAGCAAAGCCCCAATCATCTCCTCCCTGAATTTATGCTCCCTCTCATCGAGCCGTTTGCGTAAACGCTTCATATCGTCGCCCAATTTCTCGAACTCATGCGGCGAAAGCCTCATCACGGGGTTCTGAAGCAGAGACATAAGACCGATTATGCCGTATTTGCTTCTGAGAGCGTTGGTGGTAACGAACTCTTCCTCGAAACTCATCACAATCATGCGGCAGTCCTTCGACAGAACAATATCCGTAACTGCCACACCCCTTGGCAGAATGACGTAATCCATCGGCAAAACCTCGTGTCGCACGCCGTTGAACGAAAACTCCCAACCCCCTTTGAGGCACAGAACGTGAACCACATGCCCCTTGTGCCTTGCAAAATCATATTCCGCAAAACCATCTGCAAAGAACAAAGGTATACAGTCCCTTTTTTCCAAACTCATTTCCCTCTCCATAACGGCGGCAAAGGTAGTCAAATACCACGAAAAGTGAAAACACCCGGCACTATTTCATAAAACCCTTCGCACTTGTTCGTTGTAACTTTGCAAAACAATAAATCGATGACAGAGATGAAAGAAGTAACGCTTTACAACGGAGTGAAAATGCCCTCGATAGGTTTTGGCGTTTTCCAAATCCTTAGAGAAGAAACACAAAAAGCCGTAGAGAATGCCATTGAATGCGGATACACAATGATAGACACCGCAGCGGCTTATTTCAACGAAGAAGAAGTGGGAGCAGCCATCAAAAGCAGCGGCAAAAAAAGAGAAGAACTCTTCATAACCACCAAAATGTGGGTGCAGGACTACGAAACGGACGATTCTTTGCGAGCCTTCGACAAATCCATGAAGGCACTCGGACTCGATTACCTTGACCTGTATCTGTTGCACAAACCCTACGGCAACTACTATGCCGCATGGCGTGTGCTTGAACGCCTCTACAAGGAACAACGCATCAGAGCCATAGGCGTTACCAGCTTCACAGATGGCAGCCTTTTGGATTTGAGCCTCCACAACGAAATAAAACCCATGGTGAATCAAATCGAAACCAACCCCTTCTTCCAACAAAAAGCCTCCAACCGCTTTCTTGCCCAAGAAGGCATACAACACGAGGCATGGGCTCCGTTTGCCGAGGGCAAGAACGGCTTGTTCACCAATCCTTTGCTCCAATCGATAGCCGCATCACACGGCAAAACCGTCGGTCAGGTGGTTCTTCGCTGGCTAAATCAGAGGAATGTGGTCGTCATACCCAAAACCACACATGTGGAACGCATGAAGGAAAACATGGATATATTTGATTTCACCCTTTCCGTTGAAGAAATGAACAGCATTTCAAGCCTCGACATGCCGGTCAGCCCCATAATAGATGCCAACAGCATAGACACCACCCGCATGCTCGGCACACACACAATCCGATAAGCCGAACCCCCGGAATAAGCCCCAAGCACACACCAAACCCGGGCTGCAAACGGAATACCCGATGCAGCTTCGGGTATTTTTTTATTTATCAATATTCTGATTTTTCCCCTTGTGAAGCAAACGAAAGCCATACCCCTGCGAACAAGCCGCATTACGTAAATACAAAAGCCTGTTTTGAACTGTAAAACAGAATGTTATTGCTTTTGTGAAGAAGCTTTTGTTCGTTCGATTATGAGATAAATAAAAGACAAAACCCAAAAATATTGCACCTTGGCTTCGTAATTATATTTGAAATTTCTCCAATAAAATTTTGTTGCAAAAAAAAAGTTCATATATTTGCCCTCGGATATATCCATGTACAGTACTGATTTTTTTATTCATTAAAAAACAACAGACAAATGAAACACACAAACAAATTTGCCGCTATAGCAGCGGTTGCGTTAAGCGGAATGTTGGTATTTTCATGTACCAACAAAGACGATGAAGTGATGAATCAAGATTTTGGGGTCAAGAAAGTAGCTATTTCCCCAAGTAATGCAGTAATGATTTAGTAACACAATAAAATTATGCGTATGAAGAAAGTTAGCATTTTGTTGGTTGGTCTGTTGGCAACGGCGTTTGCGGGCAGGCTGAACGCACAAGAGTCTTTTTCGGGAGGAGAAAGATTTTTGAAAATCAATGAGCCGTATGTGGCAGTGTCGTTATTAGGAAACAACGACAAGACAGGCGGTTTGGACTTGCCGACTTGGGGCTTGGGCTTGGGAGACAGACGCACCTATTTGCACAAGTCGAGCGGATTGTTCCTCGATCTCGATGCATCGGTGGAATACGGAATGTGGAAAGAAAGCGACTTGGGCGATTGCTTTTCGACCTCGGGCAGGCTTTCCGTGTCGGTGGGTTACTCATACTTTTTTTCGAAAAGCAGTCCGGTAACGGCGCTCTTCTTTTCCGTCGGAATAGGAGCCGACTATTCGGCATACATCTTTTCTTACAACGACCCCTTGGCGGGAACTCCTGTTGCAGTGCCCGGCTTAGTCGTTCCGCAGGACAGAGCCTTGTACCAAAGGGCAGCCTTTGTGCCGATAAGGTTGCGATTCGTCTGTGAGGACATAAGCCTTGCCGTAACCTATCGTCCGACCTTTGCGCAGCACAACAAAGCCGACAACTTGAAGATAAACACTCTTCCGTTCGAGATTTCGGCAGGCATACCTTTGGATTTGAAAAGCCTGAAATCCTCTTATCTGAAGTAGCCGCAAAGCGACATATTACCTAAGGGGTGGAAGCGACGGAGCTTCCGCCCTTTCTTTTTGTTTGGCGAGCAGCCCCTGTAAACACATGCGTTTCACCGTCTTAAAAGCCCTTCGCCCCAAAGGCTGATTCAAAAAATTGAATCGGCGAAACGAAAAATTCTTTCGCCATTCCATTTCTCCGCTTCGCCGACGAGCCAAAACAAGCATGCCCTGCGGTGCAACGGATGTTAATTCCATACAAATCCGTGAATTTTTCACGGATTTGTATGGATTTTTCCTATCTTTGCAGCCTTGCAGGTTAGGAGCGAAAGTCCTGCATAAAATAAAAATACATCAAATCGGTCATACAAATAGTTGTGTGTTATGTTGTTGCGTGTGATACTTAAAAATTTTCTGTCCTTCGATGATGAAGTTCAGTTCGATATGTTTCCCAACATGAAGAGGAAGTCGTTGTCGGGTCATATATCTATGGCTTCGGACAGTATTCCGGTGTTGAAAATGGCGGCTGTTTATGGCGCAAACGGTGCAGGTAAGTCCAATTTGTTGAAAGGGTTGAAATTCATCAAAGCATTGACCACGCATAAGGACTTTCTTAACGAGGAGAACATAGGCAGATATTTTTATGCATTCAGAAAGGGTGCAGATGCCGAGCCTGTTGAGCTGTGTATAGAGTTCACAACAAAAGAGGATTTGGCGTTCATTTATTCGGTTGAAATTGCTGCAAACGGGATACAGTACGAAACGCTCAAATTGTCGGGTTTGGGAAGCGGAAAAAACAAAGATTTGTTGGTCAGGGACGGAAAGGGATTGATGTTTGCAAAGGAGCCGTCGGAGGAGGTGCGGCAAATGATTGAGGGTTGGTGTGAGAAGAATCCGTTTTCGAGTTTGTTGACAATCAATGATGCGGATATGTTTGTGCTGCAAGACGAAAACATTAACCTTGCCCGCAAATGGTTTGAAGATGGGTTGACGATTATCGGTTTGAACTCGTTTAACCTTGGATTAATCGGCATATTTAAGAACAGAAAGGAGGTTGGCGAATTTGCCACTGCCTTGTTCAAGGCTGTTGACCTCGGAATTGCCACCGTGAGGGTTGAGACGGAAAACTTTGATGAGTGGATAAGTACGCGCGATGTGGGACGATTGCCGGCAGATAAGGTAAACGGTATGCAAAACGGGGTGTTCTCTGAGTTTGTCAACTTTCGCAATACCGTGGCTGTAAGTGTTGAAGACGGCATTCGAAAAATAAGCCAGATGGTGTTTGAGCAGTTCGGCAAAGATGGCTTTTCGAGGGAAATGGATATTCTGTCTCAATCCGACGGTACGGTCAGATTGTTGACCCTTGTTCCCGCTTTATATGATGCATTCAAGAGCGGTAAAACCGTATTGATTGACGAATTGGAGCATAGTATTCACCCTCATTTGGTTAGGGAGCTTGTCCGTTATTTTTCTTCAAGCGAGACTGCCGGACAACTTATTTTTACAACTCATCAGACCTGTTTGTTGAATCAGAACTTTATTCGTACAGATGAAGTGTGGTTTGTGGAAAAGAAAGACGGCAGCAGCAAAATGTATTCGCTGAATGACTTCAAGATACACAATACCATAAACATAGAGGACGGCTACATGGAGGGACGTTACGGGGCTGTTCCCATTGTGGGTGAGTTGAAAATGTAGGCTGCTATGGATTTGACAAAATTATCATACGGTAAGACTGCCCCGGAGGCTGCATTGAGAAAGCCGATGCGGGGGCTTGCTTCTGTGAACGAGTGCGAGGAGATGCCCGTTGAGGACTCCGCAGTTGCCCCGGCTTACAAAAAAGCGGAGGGAAAGCGTTCGGCAGCATTGATATTTGTCATTTCCGGCGGTGAGGTCAGGGAGCGGGCTTTTTTGCAGGAGCTTATTCAGTACAAACGTCCGCATTCGCTGAGGGTTGTCTTCTTATCTAAGGAAAAACAGGGGCTGCAACCGTATCAAATGCAGAAGACCTGGTTGAAAGTGCAGGCGGAAAAACGCTTGGAAACAGATGGCTTTGCTTATTCTTTGCTTTCGTTTGACAAGGTTTATCTGCTGACCGATGTAGATGAGTATTACGGGCAGTTGCAAAATATTATAGACGCACAATCGGCAGAAGATGCGGGGCAATGGATTATAAGCAATCCTTGTTTTGAAATATGGCTGTATTATTGCTTTGCCGATAATCCTCATGAGGATTTGTCGCCGCTCAAAGGCTTGGGTGCAGACCAACGAAGCAAGGAACTCAAACGTTTGTGCAACAAGGTGATTAAGGGCGGTTTGGATTCTCGCAAGGCTTTTGAAAATATGAAAGCGGGAATAGAACACAGCGGCAAACACTATCGGGAAGATGAAAATTCCATTCCTCTTTTATATGCCACACAGATGCACAAGATGGCACTATACATTGTCAATATCTTGAACGAAAACGGCAACGAGTATGACGAATTGTTGCAAGAGCAAAGTCGTATCAGGACGGAGTGGAAGCAAAGCACGGGCAAGTAGAATATTTGCCTTTTTGGGGTGTCAATTTTTGTTTTTGGCGGCGAAGAACTTGCAGCAGTCGGGTAGGGGGCAGGCGTCGCATTGCGGTTTACGGGCTTTGCAGATGTAGCGTCCGAGCAGCAGGAGTTGGTGGTGCAGCAGGGCTATGTCGGTTGTGCGGTTCAGGTTTGCCATCAGTTGTTTTTCGGTTTCCAATGGGGTTTTGGCTCCCGTGGTCAAGCCTATGCGGCGGCTGACCCTGTGAATGTGTGTGTCGACGGGCATGACGGCTTGGCGGTACAGCACGGCGGCTATCACGTTGGCAGTCTTTCTCCCCACTCCGGCAAGGCTTTCCAAGTCCTTTCGCTCCTTTGGCAACTCATCGTTGTAGACCTCGTGCAGCCGTTGAGCCATTTTCTGCAGGTTTTTGCTTTTGGCGTTGGGGTAGGATATGCTTTTGATGTGTCGGTGTATTTCTTCTATGCTTGCCTTTGCCATTGCGGCAGGGGTGGGAAAGTGTTTGAAGAGTTCGGGAGTAACGAGGTTGACCCTTTTGTCGGTGCATTGTGCCGACAGAATGACGGAAACAAGCAGTTGGAAGGGTGTGTTGTAGTGCAGTTCGGTTTGTGCATCGGGGAAAAGCCCTTCCAATTTCTCTATGGTGAGTTTGTAGCGTTCTTGTTTTCTCATTTTTCTTTTTTCGGTTCAAATTCCACTATCACGGGTTTGTGGTCGGAGTACAGGTAGTCGCCCACCCGGTAGCTTGTGGCTTTGAGGTTTTGGTTGCAAAAGATGTAGTCGATGCGGAATGCGGGCAGAGGTCCGTTGTATGTACCCGAAAGTCCTTTGCCGGCTTGTCGGAAGCTGTCGTTTGCCAGCTTGGCAAATTCTCGGTAGGTGTAGGAATAGGGTGTGGAGTTGAAATCGCCGGCAACAAGGTAGTTCTGCTTGGTCTGTTGCAGCAGTTCAATCATTTCCCTTGTTTCAACGCTTCGTTTCTTGTTGGCTTCAATCAGCTTGTCCTTCACTCTGAGCGAGGTTTCTTTGTTCGGTATTTTGCCTTTGGTCAGTGTGCCGACTTCGTTCTTTTCTTCGTCCACTATCTTGTAGGATACAAGGTGAATGTTGTACACTCTCACCACGTCTTTCCCGTTCTTTATGTCGGCAAAGGCAAAGGAGTGGTATTCTTCTTTCAAGGGGAACGGACAGCCGGAGCGAAGGATTGGTTTCTTGGAGTAAATCACGCTGCCGTATACGCCGTGTTTGGAGTCGAGCGGGGCAAAGAAGTGTTCGTATCCCAATTCCCGGGTCAGTATTCTGTGAATGGAGTGCTGTCCTTTTTTGGAGGCGGTGTATTCTTGGAAGCATACGATGTCGGGGTTTTCCTTTTTGATGACCGCTGTAATGGAATCCATGTTGCGTTGCTTCAATTCGGCTGTGTTTTGAACCTCGTGGGTGAAGTTCTCCACGTTGTAGGTGATTATCTTCAAGGAATTTCCGGAGGCTGTCTCCTCGGAGGAGGTGCCGATGAGGCGGGGGATATAGTCCCAGCCTGCAAGTATTGCCGCCAACGACAGGATTATGTAGATGGGTTTCCAAAACAACCAAATGAGGCAGAAGGCGGCGTTGACAAGCAGCAGCAAGGGGTACAGGTAGCTGAAAAGGGACAGGTGCGGAGCTGCCTCGGGACGTATGAATGCACCCGCGTACACGCCCATAAGCAGGAGGGCGAACAGCAGATTGACTATGCGAAGTATTCGTTTAATCATGCTTCTGCGGTTGTGCTTTCGGCGGTGGTTGTGATTGGGTCTTTCGCCTCGGCAGGTGCTTTTGTCGGTGCTTCGTCGGTGCGGTTGTCGCTTGTGTTAAGGCTCTCGGCAGAGGAGAAGTTGAACACGTCCAAGAGCCATTTGCCTTTCACCTTGCACAATCGCCAAATGCATTCCGTGCGGTTGTTGAAACGGTCGGTGGCAAGCACCTTTGCCACGGCTTTGTCGCCCGATATTTTTACCGATTTCACCGTCCAATCTTTATAGACTACCAAATCGTCGCCGAAGTTCTTCATGAAATCTATGCTCTTGTGCATTTGAGGAGAACAGACCGAGGCAACGGCTTTGAAGTCTCTTTTGTTTATGTATTCGTAAAACGATTCCAAACTTTGTTCTACGGCTTTTTCTTCGCGTCTTTCCTTTGAACAGCTTGCGGCAATCAAGCCCGAAAGCAGCAGTAACAGCACTGTTTTTATCTTCATCAAAAACTGTTTTGTGGTTTCGACTTGCAAATTTACGCAATATTGTTGTAATTTTGCAGTTTCGGAAAGGAAAAACAGCCTTGCGGGCTTCGCAGGTTGTCTCTCGGCTGTTGGGTCGGAGCAAACATAAAACGTATTTAATCATGTCGATAGCGGAAAACATAAAGCATTATCAAGCTGTGCTGCCTCGGGGAACGAGGTTGATAGCTGTATCGAAAACAAAGCCGGTGAGCGATTTGCAACAGGCTTATGACGCAGGACAGAGGCTCTTTGGCGAGAACAAGGCTCAGGAGATGCGTGACAAGCATGCCGTGTTGCCGAAAGACATAGAATGGCACTTTATCGGTCATCTTCAAATAAACAAGGTGAAGTACGTAGTGCCTATTGCCAAGTTGATTCATTCGGTCGACAGCCTCAAGCTGCTCTGTGAGATAAACAAGGCGGCAATCAAATGCAACAAGGTGGCGGACTGTCTGTTGCAGGTCAAGCTCTCGCAAGAGGAAACCAAGTACGGCTTCGACGAGCAGGACTTGGAGGCGTTGCAGGAGAACGAAGAATTTAGGAGTTTGGAGAATGTGAGGATTTGCGGCTTGATGGGCATAGGCTCGGTAACGGAGGATTTGAATCAAACGAAGAAAGAGTTTGAGCATTTGGGCAGGCTGTTCAAACAGATAAAAGAGCGGTATTACAAGGAGGACGAGAGGTTTTGCGAACTGTCCATGGGAATGTCGCACGACTACCAAATAGCAGTGCAGGAGGGCAGCACCCTTGTGCGCATCGGCAGCTCAATATTCGGACTAAGAAATTACGCTGCAAAGAGTTAGTGAAAAAAAACTTTTTTTTGAAGAAGCAAATCTTGACAATAGGAAATAAATTAGTATTTTTGCCAACGGATAAAAACTGAATATCGATTGAAAATGGAAGAGAGAGAAAGAGAAGAAGTGTTTTCAAAAGCTGTAAAAGCAGGAAAGAGAACGTATTTTTTTGATGTGAAGGAGACCAAACAGGGCGAGCGTTACATAACCATAACAGAGAGCAAACGCAAGTTCGATAACGACGGAGGTACATTCTCTTACGAGAAGCATAAGATATTCTTGTACAAGGAGGATTATTCCAAGTTCAAGAACGCCCTTGAAGGAGTGATTCGTTTTGTTGAAACGGGAGAAGAACCGGTTTTTGACGACGAAGAAACGGAAAGAGGCGACGAGAGCTTCGACAGAGACATTGAAAACATTAAGTTCGATTAATATTTGCATTGAACATTAAGCAATTAGGAGCTGCTTTATGGGGCAGCTCTTTTTGCAAAACACAAGGAAAAGAAAGATGGGTAAAGTAATAGCTGTTGCAAATCAGAAAGGCGGGGTGGGAAAGACCACCACAGCCATCAATTTGAGTGCGGCTTTGGCAGTGATGGAGAAAAAAACGCTGCTCATAGACGCAGACCCGCAAGCCAATGCCTCTTCGGGAGTGGGAGTAGAGCCGCAGAGCGTGGAGAATGGCATATACGAATGTCTGATAGGGGAGGTGCAGGCACGGGAGGCAATAGTGGAAACGAACACACCCAATCTTTACCTTCTGCCTGCAAGCATAGACCTTGTCGGAGCGGAGGTTGAGCTGCCGAAACTCGAAGACAGGGAAGAGAAATTGCGAAATGCAATAGCCCCCATCAAGGACGAGTACGACTACATAATAATAGACTGCTCCCCATCTTTGGGCTTGGTAACCATAAACGCCTTCACGGCGGCAGACAGCGTCATCATACCGGTGCAATGTCAATACTTTGCGTTGGAGGGCTTGGGAAAATTGCTCAATACCATAAGAATAGTGCAGAGCAGGCTCAACACGGCTCTCGAAATAGAGGGAATACTGCTCACCATGTTTGACACGCGTTTGCGATTGAACAAACAAGTGGCAGAAGATGTGCGACACCATTTTCAGCAAGTGGTGTTCAACACCATCATATATAATAACGTCAAATTGGCTGAGGCACCGAGCCACGGCTTGAGCGTAATCATGTACGACGCAGGCAGCACGGGAGCGGTTAATTACATGAATTTGGCAGTTGAAATAATAGAAAAGAACACGGTAAAAGCATAGGACGGAGATATGGCAGTAAAAAAGACAGCGGCATTGGGAAAAGGTTTGGAAGCATTGTTGGGAGGGACGCCCATAAGCAAGAACGACAGCAATGTAGGCACACTTGCAGCAGAGTTGAGCTACATTCCGCTGAACAAAGTCAAGCCTAATCCCGAGCAACCGAGAAAGGAATTCGACGAACAAGCCCTTGAAGAACTCACTCAGTCGGTTAGAGAGAACGGAGTCATTGTTCCGATAACCGTGATGAAGCAAGAGGGGGATTATATCCTGATAGCAGGCGAAAGAAGATACCGTGCGGCAAAAGCGGCAGGGCTTTCGCAGATACCTGCCTACATAAGGATTGCAACCAAAAAGGAGGTCATGGAAATGGCTCTGGTGGAAAATATCCAAAGAGAGGATTTGAACGCCATAGAAATAGCCTTGGCTCTGAAAGGATTGATAGAAGAATGCAACCTTACGCAGGAACAGATGAGCGAAAGGATAGGAAAGAACCGTTCAACGATAACCAACTACCTTCGACTCTTGAAATTGCCGGCAGAGGTGCAGCTTGCAATCCGCAACAACAGCATTTCAATGGGACACGCACGCTGTTTGGTTAACCTCGAATCCGACAGTGAGCAAATCGAAATGATGAAACGGATTATGGAAAAAGGACTTTCCGTTCGTCAGGTTGAAGAATTGGCAAAGCAGAGCAAGGTAAAACAGCAACCGGTCAAGAGCAACAAAAAACAACTGCCTGACTTCCACGCTTCAAGGCGGGACGCCCTTTCGGCAAGACTCGACACCGGCATCGAGATAACCCGTTCCCAAAGAGGAAAAGGCAAAATAACGATAGCCTTCAAAAACGACAAAGACTTTGAACGCATAATCGCATTGTTGGAAAGCGAAAAATAACCGATGAAGCTCCGCAAATGCCTCTTATTTGCAGCAATGCTGCTCCTTGTCGGCAGCAATGTTTTTTCACAAGGGCTTTCAGCACAAAGCAAACCCCATTCGGCAAAGCGTGCAACGCTTTATTCGGCAATACTTCCGGGAATGGGGCAGGTTTACAACAAACAGACCTGGAAGGTTCCGGTCATCTACACACTCGGAACGGCGACCGCCTACCTTGCGGTAAGCAATTATCGTAATTCCGTCAAGTTCAAAGACGAGTACTACAACCGATTGAACGGAAACACCGCCGAGCTGCTCGCCGATTACGCCACATACAGCGACGAGAGCATACTCGCCCTTCATCAGGCTTATGAAAAGAATTTCCAACTCGGCATAATGCTTTCGGCGGCCGTCTATCTGTTGAACATTGTCGATGCAATGGTTTACGGACACCTTTTCGACTTCAACATAAACGACGACCTCTCTGCCACGCTCGCACCATTCGCCTACCCCGGCTTTGCGGGCGTCAGTCCGAACATAGGAATGACATTATCAATCAGAATAAAATAAATACCAAATCAAAATGAGAACACTGATAACGAACATAAAAAGTCTTCTTCAGACGGAAGAAGCTCCTCGTGAAGCCGTTTGCGGCGAAGCAATGGCAGAGGTGGCAGGCGTGAACGATGCCTACCTTGTGGTGGAGGACGATAAGATTGCGGATTTTGGCAAAATGAGCGACCTGAAAGAAGGAAACGCCGACAAAATCATCGATGCCGAGCAATGCTTTGTGCTGCCTTCGTTCTGCGATTCGCACACCCATTTGGTTTATGCAGGCTCTCGCGAAATAGAATACATAGACAAGATACGCGGATTGAGCTATGAGGAGATTGCCAAACGCGGAGGCGGCATTCTGAACTCTGCCAAGCGTTTGCAACAAGCCTCGGAGGACGAACTGTACGAAGATGCATGTGAACGTCTGCAAGAAATAGCGAGTCTCGGAACCGGAGCGGTGGAAATAAAATCGGGATACGGATTGACAACGGAGGCAGAGCTGAAAATGTTGAGGGTAATCCGTCGATTGAAAGAGAGTTCGCCATTGACCATAAAGGCAAACTTTCTTGGGGCTCACGGAGTGCCGATGGAGTATCGCGGAAGGCAAGGCGAGTTTGTGGATTTGGTCATAAGGGAAATGATACCCCTTGTGGCAAAAGAGCAGTTGGCAGACTTCATAGACGTATTTTGCGATACCGGTTTCTTTACCGTGGAGGAGACCGACCGCATGCTTGAAGCAGGAGTGCGACACGGGCTTATCCCCAAGATACACGCCAACGAATTAGACTATTCGGGCGGTATAGAAGTGGGAGTGAAGCACGGTGCTTTGTCGGTAGACCACTTGGAATGCGTCGGAGACAAAGAGATTGCAGCCTTAAAATCTTCCAAAACCATGCCTACCATATTGCCGGGAGCCGCTTTCTTCCTCAATATGCCTTATTCTCCTGCCCGCAAGATGATTTCCGCCGGGCTGCCCGTAGCCATGGCATCGGACTTCAACCCCGGCTCTTCGCCGAGCGGCAACATGCAGATGGTTATGACCTTTGCATGCGTCAACTACCGCCTCACGCCGCAGGAGGCACTCAATGCCACAACCATAAACTCCGCCTATGCAATGGGATTGAGCCGAACACACGGTTCAATATGCCGAGGCAAGAAAGCCAACTTCTACATCACCAAGCAAATCCCTACACTCGAATACATACCATACTATTACGGCACAAACAAAGTAAGTCGCACTTTCTTGAACGGAAAGGAACAATAAACCCATCGGTCATTGCACATAAGCAAGGCGGGCATTTTGTCCGCCTTTTCTTTTGTTCGGGCGAACCGAATGAGCTTTTTCCTGCCTTGTGGTGCTGCTTTGCAAAGGCGGAGGCTGTGAGCGGAGCAACGTAAAGCCGCTTTTCGAGTCTTGATGCCGCAGTCGGTTTGCCGCTTGTTCATTCGGGAAGCATGTTCCACCGAGTCGGCGTTGCGAAACCCTTGAGTCCGTCGGCAACAGCCCCTTTCAACAAACTATGCATAGAGTTGCCTTGCCAAACAGCCCGACCGGCAGGCTGAGAGTGAGATATTCTCGGAGCGTGAGAGGAGAATAATATTATTGCCCCGACTTTGCTTTGTTAAAACGAGCATATTGTGCAATATTTTATTGCCAAACAATGTTCTGTAACAAAACCCTGTTGCCTATGAAGCAGTTTTACTTTCCCGGAATCTTGTTTTTCGTTCTTTTTCTTTGTGCCTCGCCGGTGTTTTATGCCCAGGTGGGCGGCGTTTTGAAAGACAGCGTGAGCCAAAGCCCCGTTGCCTTTGCCAACATCGGGTTGATGAGACTTGCCGACAGCGTTTTGCTCAAAGGTGCTTCGAGCGACGAAAACGGTAAATTTACGTTCAACGGCGTCAAAAGTGGCGACTATCTGTTGCGGGTTTCGTGCATAGGTTATCAAAGCCTTTGGCAAAGGATTGAGGTTAAGGGCAGAACCAAGTTGAACGACATTCTGTTGGTACCATCTTCCCAAACATTGGGCGAGGTGGAGATAGTGGAAAAAAGACCGCTCTTTTCGATGGACGGCGAAAAGACCGTGTACAACGTGGAGGACGACCCGTTGATTCAAACCGGCACAACGAACGATGCTTTGCAGAACGCTCCCGGGGTGAGCGTCGATGTGGAGGGTAATATCACCCTTGAGGGTGTGAGCTGTGTAGAGATATGGCTCAACGACGAGCCTTCAAAAATAAAGTCTCACAACTTGAAAACCTTTTTGGACAATCTGCCGGCCAATGCCTTGAAAAGGATAGAGGTCATAACCCACCCCGGAGCCAAGTATGCCGGCACTTCCGGTTGCGGAGTGATAAACATAGTTACCAACACACGCATCAAGAGCAACCACTTCATCAGTTTCGGCAGCGGAACGAACTCCTTTTGGGACTTGTCGCCGTTTCTGTCCTATGTTTGGGCGAATGAAAAGGTATCGTTCAGCGTTTATGCTTCAACCAACATAAGAAACCGAAGCACTTCCGAGCAGAGCCGTTCCGCATCGTTCAAGGACAATGCCTCCGCAGGCAAGGACACACTCTACACCGAAACAACCCGCAACGAGAACGAGAACAAGTCCTTCGGCGGTTGGTTTTCCGTGGATTTTGACTACAAGATAGATTCAATGAGCGAGCTGAGCCTCTGGGGCGGATTTGATCCGAATTGGACACGCACCCTTTCGGGAGGAGAGAGGTCGAGATTCGATTTTGTCAACAGCCCCTCGACGGCGGTCTCTGCCGTGGAAAGTTACTACGAATCGATGGCGGCAGACACCTCTTTCAGTGCTTGGGGAAAGCTCAACGCACGCTACCGCAAGAACTTCGACAAGGAGGGGCATCGGTTGAGCATTTCGCTCAACGGCGATTTCTCACCCTCAGCCCAAAGACGCAATCAAACCAGGCAATACACCCCGGCAAGCCCCTTGTACGACAATCTGAACAAACAATACACCACAGACAAGGATTCCTACGGCATACGCTTTGCGACAAGATACACCAAACCCTTTTCCAAAAGGCGTGAACTCTCTTGCGGTGTGAGCTTCGATTGGGACAACGACCGAAGCATTCGCAACACAAAAGCATTCGACAGCACCGCTTCGGCTTTCAACACAGTCGACTCGCTGCGTTCATACAATAAAACGACCGGTCGTGCCGACCTCAGAGGCTTTGCAGATTGGCGGGAGAAGTTCGGCAACTTCACCCTGCAGTTGGGACTCAATGCAGAGCTTAATCGCAGCAGCTTTGTGGCAGAGAATGACTGCTTTGCCGACGATACGGCAATGTCTTACCTTGCTTTAAGGCCCAATATACGCCTTTCCTACCGCACCGAATCCATGTACGATTTCTCGGTGAGTTACAGCTATTCCTCCTCTGTGCCGGAGCTTTCGAGCCGAACGAGTTTCAGAGAATACACCGAGGACTCCTACAGCGTTGGAAACGCCGATTTGCAACGCACCGACCGGCATTCGCTGAGCGTGAACTGCGACAAGTTCTTCATGGGAGCGGGTTACATAATGCTCAGTCTGAGTTCGGATTGGAGCAACAACTCCATAAGCTCGGTTACCGACCTTATTTGGGACGATTACATGGGGCGTTACGTTCACTATTCCAAACCCTACAACTCCGCCTCCTCCTCTTCGCAAAACCTGTGGCTGATGGGCAACATTCGCCTTGGAGCTTTCGCCAACTTGAACCTCAACGGCAGTTTGAGCCGCTCGGTTTATGAATTGGACTACACCGACGGCAAACACTATCGGGAGGAAGGCTTCAAAATCAGAACGATGTGCAACATTTGGGCGAGGTTCTGCAAAAACTATCAAGTCTACATGGGCGGTGCGGTGCTGATACCCGGCAAGACTTTGTTCAGTTCGGGCGACAATGTGTACAACCTCAATTTCGGTTTAGGTGCCAACTTCTTCGAGCGGAAGCTCTCCGTGAGCCTTTCGGTGAGCGACCCTTTTAACTGGAACAAAATCACGAGCGACATCACCGCTCCCAACTACCACAGCCGCTCCACAGCCGTACGCAACAGCCGCTACATATCCTTCAACCTCACCCTGCGTTTCGGAAAATTGGAATTGGAGAACAAACAAGCCTCCTCGTCGAGTGCAGGCAGCCGATAGCCGCCACAAAGCAAGGCTTTAGAGCGTGTAACCGAAGGTGATGACAAAATCCGTGGTCGAGAAACGGACATTGGGGTAGTAGTTGTAGTAGGTGCTTCGGATAAAGTGCCGGTTTCGCATGGTGATGTTCCATTTTTTGCCCGAGTGATAGGTGATGTAGGGCGAAAGCACCGTCAGGTGAGAGTGTCCGGCATCGCCCTGGGTGTTGTTCATTCTGCCCTGCGAGGTGTTGCGCCACGTGTACAGGTAAAAGTGTTCGGCACTCACATCAAAGCTCCATCGCCCGCGGTATGTGGCACCGGCATACAGCTTGATGCTGAAACCGCTGCCGAGGTTGTAATCCCTTTCGTTGTTGAAATAGTGGTCGGTGGTGTTGCCGCCCAGAACAATGCCGTTCACATAGCCGGTCGACCGAAAGAGTAAAGGCTTGCCCCAAAGGCTGTAACGCCTTACGAACAAACTGCCTACGCCGAAAGCCGCAGCCTCCGAAATGCGATAAGGTGAGAATTTCTCTCCGTTGCCGTTCTTGATTTGAGAATCATAGAAGTCGAAGTGCTGAAAAGCACCGAGAGTGAGCGAATACTTGTCGCTGTTGTCTATGTTTCTGCCCCAAAGAATGCCGATGACGTTCACCTGAGTGAACAAAGGCTGATTGGCAGACAGGTCTGCCCCAATGTTGAGAGTAAACCACTCATAGGGTTTGTAGTACTCGTCATAAGAATCTCTGAACGGCTCACCGTAAACAAGGTTAACGCCCAAGTGGGCGCTCAATTCCCCGTGCTTGGAGTCGTCGTACTCCGAAAGGAACCGTCCACCCGCAAAAACATTGAAATAAATCGGAACACTCGGCAACTCTCTGCCCTTTGAAGAGCTGCGTTTCCAACTCTGACCGTTCAACAAACGGTTCACGCCCCTGACCGGCGAAATGCAAGCAACCAAGAACTCCCTCGAAAACCTTTCCCAACCCGAGGTGCTGTTGTCGATAAACAAATCCGAGAGCCGAAAAGTAATCTCGCCCAAGCACATACCCCCGAGAGTGGTGGCATAAAGGTCGTTGATGGAGGGCAACTCGTTCTCGCCGAAGTACTCCCACATCAGGCTGCCGCCAAAGGAGAAAGGCACACTCTGCCAAAAAGACATGCCGTTGGAACGAGCCGCATTGAAGTAAAGACCGCCGTGGTAGGGGTGAGCGAAAAGATTGGTCGAAAACTTGTCGGTGTCCCACACCGGAAAGGAGGAAAGATTCCTCTTCCACGACTCCCAACTTAATTGAGCAAAATCTGCATTCAGTACCACCTTGTTGAAACCCCAAACAAAGGTGTTGGTCGCAACCACCTCCGAGGCGGCAAGAAAAGGTTTCTTTTTTGGAACAAAAAGGCTGTCGCTGATGTATTGACGCCCCGCCTCACTCGGAAAAAGAACATGCTGAGCCTTTGCCGAGCCGAGAACACCCGCAAGAAGCAGAACGAAAAGCAGACTTTTTTTCATATCTCTGTTTTTGTGTCGATAGAAATCAATTTTCGAGGATAACGCCGCAAAGGCGTAATTGTTTTACAAGTCGCCCGCAATGCGGCAGTTCGGCAAGAACAGAGGCACGACCGAGAACCAAAGCCCCGACGGCGAACCGGTCTCTGCCTTTGAAACCTCCCTTTCCTTTAAGAACAAAGACCACGAAAGCGAAACGCCGAAAGAAAAAAACATTCAGCCGATTCGCAAAAATGAATCGGCAAAACAAACCCGGCAAACAGCCGCACACCCTTCACACAATTTCCTCACCGCCCTCGGCAATGACGCAACACAGCCGACAACCTGTCCCGCAGCCCTCGGCAGAAGCCTCATTCGCAACCTTGCAGCCGTTTGTTTCTAATCAATATTCTGAAATACGGACATTTTCCGTTGATGGAAAGGTCTCTGCCGTCGTCTCCTTTACGGAATTTTATGATTTCGAACTGATTGGGGTTGAATTTATGCAGAAAGGTTATCGGTACACCCATGACGCCTTTGTAGTCCGAGGGTATATCGCAGGTTTTGTTAATGTTTATGGCATTGTAGTTGTCGTATCTTTGATACTCGTTTTCGTGTCCCGTGTATTTCTTCGAAAGAAAGAGGTCTTCGCAGCGTTTGGGCGTCTGCATATTGGTCAGCCATAAGCAATTATTCGATGAAATGATTTTGTTGCCTGCCTCGTCTGTGCCGACCTCTGTGCCGTACAGCTCATAGTGCTGTGGTACGGTAAATCCTGAAATGCCTCTGCCGAGATTGACACCCAACCATGCCTTATTGTCTTTTATCAATCCGAAGATTTCTTTGTATGTTATGGCGTTTATGTTGCCTATTATCAAAAATTGTTTGTTGTATTTTATCAGTTGTGCGACATACTCTCTGAATAGAGAGAACGGAGGATTTGTAACAACTATGTCTGCTTGTTTTAGCAATTCTATGCTTTCCGAACTGCGAAAATCACCGTCCCCTTTGAAGAGGGTGATTTTTGTAAAGTCCGGTTGTTTTCCTTTTTCCTCCTCTTCGGAGTATTCAAAAAAGAAGCCTCTTTCGCCCTTGTCCGAAACGAACAGGGAGTTTGATTGCGGTTTGTAACACGAGCTGATAAGCCTTTTGAGTTTTAGTTCGTTGAAGTGTTCGATGAAGAATTTGAAGAAATTGCTTGTGCGAGGGTCATCGCAGTTGCAATACACCACCTTGTCCTTGAAAAGATGTTTGTAGTGTTGCAGTTCCCTCTCAATGTCATTCAGTCGGGTGTAAAACTCGTCGCTCTTCGCCCTTTTTGCTTTTTGAAGAATTGCGTTGGAGCCATTTCGTGCCATTTCGAACAAATATTTCAGTTTGTGTTGTCAGTGGTTTCGGGTTAATATGTTGAACAAATCGCTTCCCAATACTTGGAGCGATGTTTTGGCAATCTCGATCATTATGTTGAAGATTTCGTCGTATGACCACCTTTCGCCGTTGCCCTTTGTGTAGATGGAAGCAGCTTGCAGCATGATAGTCCTTTCTCTGTGTTTGACGAACTTGTTCTTGCATAGGTTGGTATTTATCGCCATACCATAGTTCGCCGAAGTCAGCCTGTCAAGTCTGTTCAATGTTCCGGAATTGTAATCCAATGTAACGATTCGTCCATCCGGGCGTTCTATGGATATTGTTTTTGTGAGAAAATTAGTACCTTCAAGAAATAGAACGTAAGGAAAATGAGCCTCGGTTAACATTAGATTTGCAATTTCGGATATGTTCTTGTGAGAACGCTCTATGGCATTACCTGCAACCATCAAATCCCGGTCATTGTTCTTTCCTACAAGTTTGCCTTTGCGAATATTTTCTATGTCTTTTCCTTGGTACTTTGCCTCGCTGACTAAGATAATTCTCCATTTGTTATTGTCGTCCTTTACTTCTATGATGCCCCGTCCGGAATGATACTTGAATTTTTGACAAAAAGAGTTTGCCCTAAGTCTGAATCAATTTTCTGCAAGGCAATATTGATTTCTTCCTTTTTGACATGGGTTCTGTAACGGAATGAAAGTTGAGTCAAGGTGCTTTATTACGGCAAACGAGACACTTTCAACGGTAAAGTCATGTTTCTTTGCATTTTCACCGAATATGCCTATGACTCCATGTCCTTCTTTCTGCTGTTTGGTCAATCGTAAGGATTGCTTTTTTGTTGTCATCTCTTTTTTTTGGTTTGGCTTAAAAAGCTTAATCGATGCTCCTTGCCGGGAAAACGGAAATGCTTCCCGCCCGTAGAGCCGCCCGAGAGGGCAAAGTTACAAAACAATGCCGAAACGGAATGACAAAAATCCGCTCTTTGTTGTGCAGGAACGGGAGAGTACGGTGGTTTGTCGGACAAAGCAGGCGTGTTTGTTACCATTCCGCCATGCGGACTTGTCGGCAGACGGTGTGCAAGAGCAGAAGCAGGGAAAAACGAAGGTGGCTCAAAGGAAAAGAAAGGGAAGCGAGAGGATAAATTCGGAGTTTGAAAAACAGCTTCTCTGTGTGCCTAATACCGTTGCAACAGCCCTCGGCAGGCAAAGCAAAAAGCGGTTCCCGAAACTTGCGTTCAAGAACCGCCCCGTCTGTTTATCCCGCCCAAGTGCTTACTTAAAAGAATATTTATTAGTGCGTTGGGTAGGTATGTTTAAGTAGCACTTTAAGTAAAACGTATTCATGTAACCCTTATCCAAGTTCGGGCTTTTTTCAATCTTGTTCAAGCCCCACAGGTAGCCGAACTCAAAATTCAGTTTCACCATGCTTATGGTTGCAACAGCACCCAAGGAA
Source organism: uncultured Bacteroidaceae bacterium (assembly GCA_964606345.1). Lineage (GTDB taxonomy): Bacteria > Bacteroidota > Bacteroidia > Bacteroidales > P3 > Onthomorpha. The sequence continues at coordinate 66,991 of CAZSFV010000004.1, forward strand.
TGCGACTTCAAAGACTTGCCATCGGTCAACACGTTGTCGAATTGGTATCTCGGACCTATGGCAAATTCAAGGAACGGTTGACGTTCCCATTTCTTCACATCGCTAAAAGTGTAGCAAAACCACTCAACGTTTGCACCCAAGGAATAAGCCGTTCCGCTCAACTGCGGCACTTCCCACGAGTAGTCCGCCGAAACAAACAAAAAGCCCGTCTTTGCCGAAGCCCCTATGCTGAGGAACGGAGCATTGTTCGACTTTGGAAAATCCAAGTTGTAACGCTTCACACCGCCGCCTGCACGGAAGTTAATCTTTGTCGGTGTTTTGTAATTGCTTTCCACAGGCTCGTTCTGTGCATTTGCAGCACTGCCGATGCAAAGAGCCAATGCCAATGCTGCCGTTTTAAGTCTCCTCGATTTAATCATATTACTTTGAATTTTAAGTTGATTTTGCAAAGATAGGGTACCCCTTCCATTTGACCAAATAAAATCCGAAATATTTTCATATATTTCGGATTTTTTTCTTTGTTAAATATTTGTGCAGTGTGTATGGGGCAGGGGTGTGGGGCGTGTGTTTTTTGCGAATATACAGAAAGGCTCAGTACTCCACCCTGTCTTCTTTCTCTTGCCAGCAATCAAAGGGTTTTTGTGAGCATTCCATGTTCATATGCTCGCAATGCAGGCTGCGGGCTTGGTCGGGAAGCGGTATTTCGCGGTAAATGAAATCATCGTCGAAGCCTGCCGCTGCCGCATCTTGCCGCGTTGCGGCGTAGAAGAGCTTGCTCAGCCTTGCCCAATAGATGGCAGAAAGGCACATGGGACAGGGTTCGCATGAGGAATAGATAACACAATCGCTCAAATCGAACGTTCCCAATGCTTTGCAAGCCTTGCGAATGCAGTTTACCTCGGCGTGTGCCGTGGGGTCGTTGTCCACCGTTACGCTGTTGCCCGAACGTGCCACTATCTCGCCATTTCGCACAATCACGGCACCAAAAGGTCCGCCGCCTGTTTTGATATTCTCACGGGCAATCTCTATTGCCAATCTCAAAAACTCCTTATCGGTCATTGTATCCTCCTTGTTTTAATGTTTTGTCAACGTTCAAAAGAAAGAAAATCTTACATTGGAAACATTTTTTTTCGAATAAATTTGGTGAAGAGTAAAATTATGCATACATTTGCGGCACTCTATTGCTTTATATTGAGATGATATTCGAGATAGGCAAAAACAAATTTATTTTACAAAGCCCCACAACCAATCTTTTGTAAGATTTTGCGGGGAGGTTGTGGGGCTGTGATTAAATCGGCTGCGGTCGATTTATCCCCGTGAAGAAGAAAAAACATAACAGTATTAATCGATATGATTGTAGCAATGAAAAGAAAAACATTATCATTGATGTTCGCCACGGCTTTAAGCGTGGGAGCATTGCAGGCTCAGGATTTGAAGTCTGTGGAGGGTATTTGGTTTGCCGAAAGTGCCGAGGCAGGCAGGGGCGTCAGCCTCGCTGTCAATCCGGAAGAGGCATTTGCCGATGTGGAGGGCTTTGTCTTCGCAGGTTCGGAGCAGAGCGATGGCGTGAGCTTCTCCAAGCAAGAGTTCTTGAAGGCACTCGGAACGCCACAGAGCGAAACGGTTCTTTCGCCCAAGGATACGCCTGTGCCGGAAGAGGCATTTGCCGATGTGGAGGGCTTTGTCTTTGCAGCTTCGGAGCAGAACGAGGGCGTGAGCTTCTCCAAGCAAGAGTTCTTGAAGGCACTCGGAACGCCGGTCGAAATGAGGGTGGAACTCAATCCCCGATACGTGGTGAGCATAAAGGACGGCGAATTGCTGATAGCCGAGATAAGTGGCTCGGGCTTTACCGACAGATACAAAATAAAGGAAGTAACCAAAGCCGAAGAGGGCGTCAGAATAAGCACCACACTCGGCGAGGAGTTTACACTCAAAAACAATGCCGACGGATTGCTGTTAACCAAAACCAAATCGTTGAGCAAGGCTCCGCAGATGCAAATGCAGCTGAGCCGATAGAAAGAATTTTATCATCTTTTGCCGACAAAGAGGAGCATGAGAGGCGTTCATGTTCCTCTTTTGTCCTTTTCGGCGGTTCGCCAATAGCGGGGATTTTTTTACCTTTGCACACTGTTAAGCCTTTTCTTTTTTGAAACACCGACAGATGGCGACAACGGCTCACAGGAACACCTATCTGTGTTCTCCGATGAATTATACAGGCGGCAAATACAAGTTGCTGCCTCAAATTTTACCACTTTTCCCGAAAAGGATAGGCGTTTTTGTGGATTTGTTTTGTGGAGGTGCTAATGTGGGAATAAACGTGGCAGCAAAGAAAGTAATCTTCAATGATAACCTCTCTTATTTGATTGATTTGTACAGGGCATTCCATGCTCTTTCAAAGGAGGAGGTTCTTTCCCATATAGAGAAACGCATAAACGATTTGGCTCTATCAATGAGCAATTCGGCAGGGTATGCAACTTTGAGGGACTTGTATAACAGCGAACGCAACCCTTTGGATTTGTTTGTACTTACGGCATATTCTTTTAATCATCAAATAAGGTTTAATAATGCCCATCTGTTCAATAATCCTTTTGGAAAGGAGAGAAGTTCTTTCAATAGCAGAATGAAAGAGAACCTTGTTTGTTTTTTGGAAAAGTTGCACACATCGGAGGTCTCTTTTTCTTGCAAGCACTTCGCTCACTTCGATTTGTCGATACTGGACAAGGAGGATTTTTTGTATTGCGACCCACCTTATCTTATAACGACCGGTACATACAACGATGGGAAGCGAGGCTTTTCCGGTTGGAACGCAGAAGAGGAAAGGAAATTGTTGAATTTATTGGACACGGTCGATAAAATGGGGCTGCGATTTGCTTTGTCTAATGTTCTTGTTCATAAAGGCAGAACGAATGAAATTCTGATTGATTGGGTGGACAAGAATAAGTATAAGGTCTTCCGTCTGCATAAAGACTACTCTAATTCCAACTATCAAACTATTGACAGAAGTAAAACTTCCACTGAGGAGGTTTTGATATGTAATTACGAACCGGAAATAAGCCAACTGACTTTGAATTTATGCGATATATAGGAAACAAAGAGAATATCATAGGGCGGATATATGAGATACTACTTAGTAATGGAGTGAAAGGAAAGTCGTTTTTTGACTTTTGTTCAGGTACGGGAAGTGTTGCCAAGTTTTATAAGCAAGAGAATTATCAAGTGTACTCTTCTGATATAATGTACATGTCATATTGTTTGCAGATGGCATATATTGAGAATAATTCTTTGCCCGAGTTTAAGTGCTTATTGCCGAATCTGCCAAAAGAAGACATAGAAAAAACTCTGTTTTCGCTACCTTTGGATTATGTTTTGAAATATTTGAATAGCCTTGACCCCGTAGAGGGTTTTATATATAAGAATTATTCGCCGGAAGGCTCGAAAGAACTCGATGTTCCAAGAATGTATTTTACCGGAGAAAACGCCGGTAAAATAGATGCGGTCAGGAATGAAATAGAAAAATGGAAAAGAGATTGTTTAATCACGGTTTCGGAGTACTACATCTTGCTTGCCTGTTTATTAGAAACTGTTTCGTTTTATTCGAATGTGGCAGGCGTTTATGCTGCTTTCCACAAAAAATGGGATCCAAGGGCAATCAAAACCTTGCAACTTCGACCGATTAGAATTATAAGCAACAACCAGCAAAACAAATCATACAATACGAATAGCATGACGCTGCTTGACGAGATAAATGTTGACATACTATACTTGGATCCGCCTTATAACGAAAGACAATATCCTCCCAATTATCATATTTTGGAAACAATAGCAAAAGCAGATGAGCCTATCATTCACGGCATTTCCGGAATGAGAAATTACAAGGGCGAGAAGTCTGAGTTTTGTAACGCTGTGACTGCTCTGAAAAATTTACAAGAAATTGTTGAAAGGGCGAATTGTAAATATTTTGTGATGAGTTATAATTCGGAAGGTATTATGGAGCAATGTGATATTCTTGACATTTTGTCTTCTTATGGTAAGGTGAAATTAGAAGAGTTTAAATATCAGAGATTTAAAAGCAATAATATGGGACTGTCTAAAACGAAAAAACATGTTTATGAGCAGTTGTATATTTTGACCAAAAGTTTATGAGTGGTAAAGAGTACGAAAAAGAGAATCTTTGGATATTAACGGAGGAGTATCCTAAGACAAAGGTGTTGGAAAGGATACTGAAATATTTCGCCAAAGATAAAGGTTTGGGCTTTTTGGGTGGAGAATTGAAGATACTGCCTATTTTAGATGATGCAAAGTGTTTTGGTTTTACTTATGAGGTGCTTGGCTTTTATTGTTCTAAGGTGCAACACGTGTACATTAAGACCGTGTCCGGTTATTCCAGTTTTGTGGACTATCTTATCTTTTATCAAGAGAAACAGCCTGAAAAATCCGATACTCCGATTTATGTGATAGAGGAAACCAAGACTGATGATAGCGAGAGTAGAAACACAGGCGTATTTCAAAGGTGCAGTAAATTCATATTCGTTCAGCACTACTATCCCTCTGCAAAGAAAATAATGCTGTATTCTTTACAAGTAACACAAACTGAAAAGCCATCTGAAACATACATTTTCGGAACAAGGCTTTTGTTGACACTTGGGGTGGAAATCCTTGGTAAGAGATTGGATGCTTCGGTTTTCAAACCGTTTAAATCCATGGCAGAAATATTATCGTTCAAGGCTGGTATGAGAAAACCTCCGAAAGGGAATGTTCCTATTGCTATTACAAAGACGGATATGGCAATAAGTATCTCAGGTCGGTTGTACAAAAATAATTCTATCGCCCATGATCCAAATATAGGTGCTTTAAGTATTATTTCTGCTGTGTTGCGTAAGCTTGGGTGGAAGAAAAGGATTGTGATTACAAATCACGGATTATTGCAGTGCCATGTGAAGAAAGGCAATAAGTTCCTGTATCTTGCAAAAATGTTGGGATTGGAATTGCAAAATCTTCATGTTCCAAAAGTTCAACTTCCCGGCTCTTACTGGCATTATGACATGAAGAGCGAAAAATTGGCAACCATATTTTTGCATATAATTGTTGAGAGCTTTACAGAGGGGTATTCTATATTCGACAACCATGCCGGTTGCGAAAAGGGATATTTTCAAACATCGAATGGTGAGTATATTCCTTTGAAAAAATATAGTGACAGAGATGCATATAAGGCAGGTGATAAAAGCAAAATTATTGCAATACCGGATTTGGTACTGTTAGATATAAAAGCGGAAGAAACAATTCTGATTGAAGGCAAAAAATATGAGTGTAGAAATAAAGGAATAATTGAATTGAGGGGTTATGACAGTTTTGATAGATGTTATCTTGCTGAGTATTACCCCAAATTTAAAACGGTAAAAACCCTTGTTCTTTTTGGAAGCAGAGAAGAACAAGTCATAGAGGTGGAAGTTGGTTTCCTTTTGAATGTCAATGGAAAACTTGTTTTGGGTATTAAGGCTCCTCGTTTGTTTAAAACTGCAACAGAAAATTTGTTGGATTATTGGAAGAAATAGGGCAATGTCTGTTATTTGCTGTGTTTGAGAATTATTGAAATCGGTTTTGGTTTTTGGGTTTGTCGGTTGGGGTTGGTGATTTTTTTGAAGAGGATTTGTTTATGGATAAAAAGGATTTGTTTATGGATAGGATAGAGGGTGTGGATAAGAGGGAGATTGGGGGGCTGTTCGATGCTATTGCCCCGGAGTATGATTTTCTCAATCATTTGCTTACTTTGAATATCGATCGTTTGTGGAGGCGTAAGGCGGTTATGGCAACAGGCGAGAGGGCGTCGCTGTGGTTGGATTTGGCTTGCGGCAGCGGCGATATGGCTTTGGAGGCGGTGAAGAGGAAGCGGGCAGAGAGGGTTGTGGGTGTGGACTTGTCTGAAAATATGTTGCTCTCGGGCAGAAAGAAGGTGGAAAAGCGGGGCTTGCAGCAGCGGATAAGTCTGCAGAGGGGCGATTGTTGCGACTTGGCTTTCGGTGATGCAACCTTCGAGGTGGTCTCTTGCGGTTTCGGCGTGAGGAATTTCTACGATACGGATAAGGGTTTTGCCGAGATGTTCAGGGTTTTGAAGCCGGGCGGCAGGCTTGCAATTCTCGAGTTTGCTTATCCCGAGAATGCGTTCATAAGGTTTTTCTATGATTTTTACTTCAATCGCATTTTGCCCTTTGCCGGCAGGTTGATAAGTCGCAACAAGACGGCTTACCGATACCTGCCCGAGAGCGTGAAGGGTTTCTTTTGGGGAGAGGAGTTTGCGGAGCGTTTGCGCAAGGCGGGCTTTGAGCAGGTGGCTTACCGCAAGTTGTGTTTCGGGATTTGCGATTTGTATACGGGGGTGAAGAGATGAGGGCTTTTGTAAAGTGGTTGCTTGTCATACGTCCGCAAACGCTTTTCGCTTCTCTTTGTCCTGTTGCGGCGGGATTGCTGATTGCGGCAAAGGAGGGGGCGTTCGACGGAACTATTGCGGCGATTACCGTGCTTTCGGCACTTTCTTTGCAGGTTTTCAGCAACCTTGTGAACGATTACTACGACTTTAAGAGGGGTGCGGACAAGAAAGGCAGGCAGGGCAACGCCAGAGCCTTGGCGGAGGGTACGGTGAGGGTGAGGCAAATCGTTGTTGCAATTCTCATCAGTCTTGTGCTTGCTTTGGCAAGCGGGGCATTCCTCATCTGCAAGGGCGGATTGCCGATAGTTGTGATAGGAGTGAGTGCCGTTGTTTTTGCTTATCTCTACACTGCCACTTCGCATTCGCTTGCGTACTTGGGCATAGCGGATTTGTTTGTCTTTGTCTACTTCGGACTGTTGGCAGTCGGCGGAACGGTCTACCTGCAAACGGGCAGCTTTTCCGCACGTTCTCTGCTTACAGGTGCCGCTTGCGGAAGCATATCCACCTGTGTGCTTATCATCAACAACATCAGAGACATGGCAGAGGATAAGGCGGTGAACAAACGAACCTTTGCGGTTCGCTTCGGCAAACGGGCTGCTTATGCGGAGATGCTTTTCTTTGAACTTCTTGCCGTGGTTTGCACCCTGTGTTGCCATGGCGTTTCGTGGAACGCACTTGTGGTACTGCCTCTTGCGGCATTGTTTGTGGCAACGCTCAAAGCCGAAGGCTCGCGTTACAACCTTTGCCTGCTCTTTGCCGGTGTGTGCAATCTGTTGTTTGTGGCACTTAGTGCAATAACGCTTTTCTGACCCTTTGCCGCAAAGGCATGCAGAGGCTTTCCCCTTTCGAGAAATTCTTTAGCCGAAAGGATTTTTTCTTTCGCCGAAACGTTTTCGCCAAGCGGCGTTTCGCTTTTCTTTTCAAAAAGAGCCTGCTGCGACAGTCGGTAACGGGCTGACAAGTTGTCAGATTGTCGGCTTTGGAACGGCTTTTGCCATGAGCAGGGTGAGTTTTTGTTTGATTTTTGGACTAAAATAAATAAGAGATATGAAAGGTTCGATAAATGTAAAGACCGAGAACATTTTTCCGGTCATCAAAAAGTTTCTTTATTCCGACCATGAGATTTTCCTTAGAGAGATTGTCTCCAATGCGGTCGACGCCACTCAAAAATTGAAGACCTTGGCGGCTTTGGGCGAGTTTAAGGGCGAGTTTGGCGATTGCACGATAGATGTGAAGATTGACGAAAAGGCGAAGACGCTCACGGTTATCGACCGCGGTATAGGCATGAGCGAGGACGAGGTTGAGAAATACATTACCCAGATTGCTTTTTCGGGAGCGGAGGAGTTTGTAGAAAAATATAAGGGCAAGAGCGAGTTGGAGGCAAACGGCTTGATTGGTCATTTCGGATTGGGCTTTTTCTCTGCCTTCATGGTTTCGGACTTGGTGGAGATAAGGACAAAATCCTTTAAGGACGTGCCTGCCGTTCATTGGACTTGCGACGGTAGCACCGAGTACAACATCGAGCAGTGCGACAAGGCTGACAGGGGTACCGAAATCATAATGCACATAGACGAAGAGTCGAAGGAGTTCTTGCAGGAGCATAGAATTTTGGAGCTTTTGAACAAGTACTGCAAATTCATGCCCGTTGCCATTCGTTTCGGTCAAGAGAGCGTTTGGGAAGACAGCGAAACGGAGAAAGACAAAGACGGCAAGCCTAAACGCGTCGAGAAGAAAAAGGACAGAATCATCAACGATACCAATCCGCTTTGGAAAAGAAAGCCGGCAGACTTGAAGGAGGAGGACTACAAGGAGTTCTTCCACAAGCTGTATCCGATGAACTTCGATGAGCCTTTGTTCCACATACATCTGAATGTCGATTATCCGTTCAACCTCACCGGAGTGTTGTATTTCCCCAAGGTAAGGCGGAACATAGACCCCAACAGGGACAAAATACAGCTTTACTGCAATCAGGTGTTTGTTACCGACAGCGTCGAGGGAGTGGTTCCCGAGTATATGATGCTGTTGAGGGGTGTGTTGGACTCGCCGGATATTCCGTTGAACGTGTCCCGTTCCTATTTGCAGGCAGACGGCAATGTGAAGAAGATTTCGTCTCACATTTCCAAAAAGGTGGCAGAGAAGTTGGAGCAGATGTATAAGGACGACAAAGAGGACTTTTTGAAGAAGTGGGACGACCTTTCCATCTTCATCAAATACGGAATGATAAGCGACGAAAAGTTCTATGACAGAATGTCAAAGGTTTGTCAGTTGAAGAATGTGGACGGGGAGTACTTCACCATTGAGGACTACAAAAAGAAGGTGGAGAACCAACAGACGGACAAGGACAAGAAATTGGTCTTCCTTTATGCTCAAAACACAGAGAACCAATATCCTTACATTCAGGCAGCCAAGGATAAGGGTTATGATGTGCTTTTGATGGACGGATTGCTCGACAGCCATTTTATTCAGGCTTTGGAGCAGAAGTTGGGCGATGTACGCTTCACCAGAATAGACGCCGACACCTTGGATAAGTTGATTCCGAAAGATGAGGTTGTGCCTTCGAAGTTGAGCGAAGAGGAATGCAAGAAGGTGAAAGAAATGGTGGAAATGATTTTCGACAAGGACAAGTTCACCGTTCAGACCGAAAGCATGGAGCAGACGGCTCAACCGTTCACCATAACCCAAAACGAGTTCATGAGGAGAATGAAAGAAATGAGCGAAATGGGCGGCGGCATGGCTTCGTTCTACGGCGAAATGCCCGAGCATTACAACCTTGTGGTCAACACCAATCACGAAATCATTTCGAAGATATTGAACGAACAGGATACCGAAAAACGAGTAAGCATTCTCAACCAGTTGAAAGACCTTGCCCTTTTGCAGCAGGGGCTTTTGAAGGGAGAGGCTTTGGACAGCTTCATAAAGCGAAGCGTTAAGATAATAGAGTAAAACATCTGTGTGAGTTGATTTTACTGAACCCGTTTTTGCAATCGTTCTCATTGAAAGAAAAGAATTGCAAGGGCGGGTTCGTTCTTTTTGGTCGCCGTGTTTTATCTTTGCAAAAGGATTTCGCTCCGCACGGGTTTGCAGAGCGGAAAACAAGGTACCGAAAAAATTGTTTGATGCTTTATGATATTCTTTCCGAATTGCAAAATAAACATAGGATTGAGCATAGTGGGAAAACGTCCCGATGCTTACCACGAAATAGAATCGGTGTTCTATCCCGTACCCTTGTGCGATGCCTTGGAGATACGCCCCTCTGCGGATGGCGAAACGCATTTTACTCTCTCGGGTTTGGAGATAGGCGAGTGCAAAACGGAGAACAACCTCTGCATGAAAGCCTTACGATTGTTGCAAAAGGACTTTCCGCAAATCGGACATGTGAACATGCACTTGGATAAGGCTGTTCCGGCTTTTGCAGGTTTGGGCGGAGGCAGTGCCGATGCGGCTTACGCTTTGCGTTTGCTGAATATGGTGTTTTCGCTCGGGCTTTCGCACGGAGAGTTGAGCCGATATGCAGCCATGCTCGGCTCGGATTGCGTCTTCTTTCTTCAAGACAAGCCGAGGTATGTGTACGGAAGAGGGGAGAAGTCTGCCGAAACGAACCTGTCCCTTGCCGGAAAATACATCGTTTTGGCAAAGCCCGACATCAGAATCTCGACCGCCGAAGCCTATAAGGGCGTAAGGGTCAAGCCCTCGCAAACCGACTACAAGTCATTGCCGCCTTTGAGTCAGTGGAAATACACTGTGAAGAACGACTTCGAGGACAGTCTGTTTCCCAAATACCCCTTGCTCGGCGAATTGAAAGACAGCCTTTACCGAGAGGGAGCTTTGTATGCATCGCTTTCGGGAAGCGGTGCAACGCTCTACGGCATTTTCGAAAAAGAATGCGATTTGCAAAGACTAAAACGCCTGAATACTGCGTTCCTTTGGCAGGGAGTATTGAGATAAGTAATAATCAAAATATAAAACACAAACAGCAATGAGCGAGTTATTGAAATTGGAACCAAAGGGTTTGTGGAAGCATTTCGACAAGATTTGTTCCATTCCTCACCCTTCAAAACACGAGGAAAAGATAGTTGCAGCTTTGGTTGAATTTGCAAAAGCCAACAACATAGAATACAAGGTGGACGAAACGGGCAACGTAATCATGCGCAAGCCTGCCTCAAAGGGTATGGAGAATCGCAAGGGCGTTATCCTGCAAGCCCATGTGGACATGGTGCCTCAAAAGAACAACGACACCGTACACGACTTCGAAAAAGACCCGATACAGCCCCGCATAGACGGCGAATGGGTCAAAGCCACCGGAACGACGCTCGGAGCCGACAACGGCATTGGAGCATCGGCGGCATTGGCTGTTTTGGAAGACGAGAACTTAGTTCACGGTCCGATAGAGGCTCTGTTCACCATAGACGAAGAGACAGGCATGACCGGAGCCTTCGGTTTGAAAGCCGGAGAGCTTGAAGGCGACATACTTTTGAACCTCGACTCCGAAACCGAAGGCGAACTCTACGTGGGTTGTGCCGGAGGAATAGACGCCACCATGCGTTTCGACTTCAAAAAAGAGGCTTTGCCTGCGGGTTATTCAAGCTTTACTTTAAGCGTCAAGGGAATGAAAGGCGGACACTCCGGCATGGACATAATCCTCGGCAGAGGCAATGCCAACAAGACCCTTTTCCGAGTACTCAAATCCTTGGAGAAGTTCGATTGCCGCCTCGGCGAAATCAACGGAGGCAGCTTGCGCAACGCCATTCCGAGAGAAGCGTTCTGCACGATAGCCCTTCCCAATGCCAAGGCAGCCGAAGCAGAAGCGGAGGTGAAGAACTTGGAAAGCATCATAAAGAACGAGCTTTCGGCAGTGGAGCCTGATTTGAGCATAAGCATCGAAAAAACCGCCGACTGCAGCTTCCTAATCGACCAAGACACCGCAAAGCGTGTGGTAAGAGCCGTTTACGCATGTCCGAACGGTATTTACAGAATGAGCGATTCGATGGAGAACCTTGTCGAAACCTCGTCCAACCTTGCCATTGTGAAGACCGATGGCAACCAAATCGTCGCTTGTGCATTGTTGAGAAGCTCCGTGGACACTGCAAAAGCCGATTTCGCCGAAATGATGGCAAGCGTTGTGGAATTGGCAGGCGGAAAGATTGAATTTACCGGCGGTTATCCCGGTTGGAAACCGAACATGCATTCGCCTATATTGGAGACCATGACCGCCACCTACAAGAAACTCTTCGGCAGAACGCCGAAAGTGATGGCGATACACGCAGGATTGGAGTGCGGACTCTTGGGCGGAGTATACAAGAATTGGGACATGATTTCGTTCGGTCCGACAATCAAGCACCCGCATTCTCCCGATGAAAAAGTGAACATAAATTCGGTTAAATTGTTCTGGGATTATTTGACAGAAACATTGAAGAATGTTCCTCAAAAGTAAACCCTCGACAGGTATTTCTTCTAACCCTTCTGCATGTCTTTGCAGAAGGGTTTTGCTATTGTTCGTTTTGTTGCTGCCCTGTGCGGTGTTTGCCCAGTACAGCGTCAGTGCGAACGACGATGCTACTATAAGGTGGCGACAAATCCGAACGGAGGGTTTCCGTTTGGTCTATCCGGACTTCTATGAGGACGATGCCCAACACTTGGCAAGGGTACTCGATACGGTGAGGCTGCATGTGGGCAAGAGCCTCGGGGTTGACGCTCCCCGCATACCGGTATTGATACACACCAACGGCAGCAAATCGAACGGTCTTTTGGCGTGGGCTCCCAAGAGAATGGAGTTTTGGACCACACCTCCGCCCGATCACTACGCTTATCCCTGGTCGTGGCAGTTGGCATTGCACGAGTACCGCCACGCCTGTCAGATGCAGGCTCTGAACAGCGGCGTGAGCAAGTGGCTGAACAACATATTCGGGGAGCATATACTCGGAGCAGTTTCGGGAGTGTTCATTCCGATGTGGTTCATGGAGGGAGACGCCGTTGTGGCAGAGACAGCCATGTCGCCCACCGGCAGAGGGCATACACCCGAATACAAGATGCTTTTCAAGGCTCAGCTGTTGGAAAAAGGTGCTTACAACTTCGACAAAGCCCTGCTCGGCTCCCGCAAGGACTATATCCCCAATCAATATGTGTTCGGTTACTATATGATGGCATTCTCTCGCAGTATCTACGGCAGAGATGTGTTTGCCCAGGTGCTGAAAAGCACTGCCGAGCAATGGTGGAGGGGAGCGTGGTTCACCAAAGCGGGCAATCGTCCCTACAAAGCGGCAGATGTGTACGGGCAACTGACCGATTCGCTTTTGACCCTGTGGCGAAATGAGCAAAGGCAATGGAACGAAAAAGAAAACAAATCGCCCGTCGAAGAAGTCGGCATAGTCAAAAAGCACTACACCAACTACAAAAACCCCGTGGCAATAGGGCAGGACAGCATAATAGCCCTTCAATCGAGCAACTTCGACCTCCAATCTCTTGTGTTGATTACCGGCGGCAAGGTTCGCAAACTGCGTTCCCTTCCCTACTTGAAGCACTCCTACTTCGACTATCGGGACGGAAAGATACTCTACTGCCAAGATGCAGCCAACCAAAGGTGGGGTCAGCAGAACAACTCCGACATAATAGAATACGATTTCAAAAAGAAAAAATACAGACTCGTAACCTCCGACGCCATATTCTTCAATCCTGTTTACAATCCCGTCGACAAAAACCTCATAGCCGCCATAGAAACCGACCAAAAGGACAACCAAAGCCTTGTCATTCTGAGTCCGAACAACAAGTTCCTCTACACCAAAAACGTTCTCAAAAAGAATAAGAACCAATACATAGCCTCAATAGGCAAGGAGAGGGACGTTGCATTTTCCTTTCCCTGTTGGAGCGAAGACGGAAGGGCATTATATGTGATAGAAACCTCGCCGAGCGGCAAAGCCGTGGCAAGCTACGAGATTGAAACGGGTGAACGCCGCCTTGTCAAGTCCTTTGCCTATGAAGACATCAGCCGTTTGCAAATCAAAGACGGCAGGCTGTACTTCATAAAGGACGTGGCAGGAAAGTATGAGCTTGTGAGCATGAGCCTCAACGGCACCGATTTTCGTTTGGAAAGCGAAACCGAATACGGAATAAGCAGCTATTTTATGCCAGACAAACCCACCAAGGAGCAAGCGGCTCAAAAGGGCAACGAGCAGGCGGACAAGCCCTCAAAAGCACGGGAGCTAATCCTTTCGACCTACAACAGCAACGGCTTCCGTTTGGTAAAAAGCACGGCAACGGCTCAAAAAATAAACCTGCAAGAGCCTGCATACGACCGTATATTCGTTTCCGATTTAAGGAAAGAAGAAGGCTTTGTTTTAGACTCTCTCTTTGTCGACGACACTGCTGCGGTCTACCAAAGCAAACCCTATTCCAAGGCGGCACATCTGTTCAATTTTCACTCGTGGTCGCCCTTTTTCATGAACGTAACCAAGCAGGACTTGGGCATAGGAGTGAGCCTGTTTTCGCAAAACCTGCTTTCCACCTCCGTTCTTCAAATAGGATACAAATACAACCCCCAAGACATAAAGCACGAACTCTATCTGACCTACAATTACAGCGGTTTCTACCCCGTTTTCGATGTGGAAACGAGCTACAAGATGCGTTCCATGCTCCTTTCGGGCGACACCACCGACCTGTATGCCCAATGGAACGAATGGATGAGCGGATTGAGCATGACCCTGCCTTACACATGGAACACCCAACGCACCATCAACAAAATAAGCCTCATTGCCAACTACTCCTTCCGCAAGCTCGTACCCCGCAAACTCATCAACCCCTACGAAGAGTTTCGCATACTCGACTTGTTCAACACCTTCGGACTCGGCTTTCGCCTCAGCATGCTCTCTGCACAGGCAGTCAACGACATCGTTCCCTCATGGGGCGAAATCCTGCGGCTGAACTACAAAACCACACTGACCTCCAACCCGGCAGAATACTTCTCTTTCAGCTCCACAACCTACCTGCCCTTTCTCTTCAAGAACCAAAGCCTGCAACTTGTGGTCAGCTACCAGAAGAACGCCCCCGAGATATATTACTTTCCCAACGAAATATCGTTCATCAAAGGCGTTTACAACCAATATCCCGCCAAGTACGGCGGAGTGTCGCTCACCATCTTTGCACCCTTGTGCTATCCGGATTTGCGACTCGGAGCAATGCTCTACTGCAAACGCATATACATTGCACCCTTTGTCGAGCGAGGCAGCTTCGATGGCGAAATCAAACACTCGGCAGGCAGCGACATAAGCCTCAACATGCACATTCTGCGAATACAAACCCCCGTCGAATTGGGCTTCCGCCTCGGCTGCCTTCCCGAAACGAAAGAAGTCTTCTTCAAACTGCTCTTCTCTTTGGAAATCTGAGGATAAACCCTCCGCAACCCTCCGCATTGTAAATTCATCTCATACCATGTTTTGGCAAATGATTTGAATAAGGGGGTATGAAGCTTGTTTTTATGGCATAAAGCTTGTTTAACTTTTTTTAACTTGGAGGTAAAATAAGTTTGTTGTATATTTGCAGCGTAAGTATTGCAAATCGGTATGATACAGTTCGAATACTTAGGATTATACTCTTTATGGGTCTGAAAGGCAAGATGATTTGTTTTGTCATCTTGCCGCATGAAGTTAGTTTAGTAAAGAATGAATGATTAGTAACGTCTGAAAACAGACCTTAAAAGAAATAAAAATATGAAGAATTGGAATAAAAAAATGGCGATGTTGCTTTTCGCCTCAATGATTGTACCGTTTATGTTTACTTCGTGTGAAGATAATGAGGACGAGATACCCTCTAATGCTGTCTCTTCGAGCGAAAAGACCTCCTGTGGGGTAACTCTTGACCTTTATTCGGCAATTCCCAACTACAACGAAATTCTCCTTTATAACCATATCTGTAACCTGCACAAGTATCCGCAAGGTTTGGTTATTTGGTACGACGAACAAGGCCATCTGACTGCAAAGGTAAACAGTTCAATGACCAAAAAGTCGGAGAAGCCTGATTTTGAAACACCGGATAAAGAGTTGTACTATGAATGGGTTGATAAAAAGGTTAAGGAAGGGTACACTGTAACTACTGTATATGATGAAAAAACCAAGACTTATTGCGGTTGGTTATCTGTGAAACCCGCCGAGGTTAAACCATAAGACAACCAATCGTGGTATTGCTTTTGTTTGAGCAGCCGGAATAATTGTGGCACTTGCTTCAAATGTTGAAATATTGAAGCAAGTGCCTTTTGTATTCTTTCTCCATAACCCGCCAGCGACCGCCTTTTGCTCCGCCTTCTCGTTTGATGACACCTTCAGTTCGCAGTTGTTTGATGATTTTCTTTACCCCGCTTTCGGATAATCCGACAATCTCTTGCAATTCTCGAATGGTTACAGCAGGGTTTTCCTGCATGGCTGCCAAGATTTTTTGGTTACTTTTCTGATTACTTTTTTTGTTACTTACCAGATACTCATGCAAAGCCTGTTTCAAGCATGAGAGCATAAAAACTATGAATGATGTGGAAGAACCTTCGTTATCGCTTTTTTTAATCGTATCATAGCACCCTTGCTGATGTTCTTTCACTATGGTCTCAACTGGAATCCAAGCAAAGATAGGATTCCATTGCATCAACAAAAGTGTCTGCCACATACGTCCAATTCGTCCGTTTCCGTCGGCAAATGGATGTATGAATTCAAATTCATAATGAAAGACACAAGATTTTACCAAGGGATGTGTCTTTGAAGTCTTACTCCAAGCAATCAATTCCGACATCAAAAAAGGCACTCTGTCTGCCGGTGGTGCAAGATGTACAAGTCCTTTTTTCCCAAACACACCGACACTCCCTCTGCGATAGCAGCCGTTTTCCTTAACAAGTCCGTTCATCATCGATTTGTGAGCTTTCAGCAAGTCTTTTTCGCTGAAAGGATTTAAATGCAACAATAACTTGTAAGCATCAATTGCATTTTTTACTTCTAAAATTTCATCGGGAGCGCCCAGAACACGTTTCCCATCCAATATATCGGTTACCTGTTCAACGGACAAAGAATTATTTTCAATGGCAAGAGACGATTGTATTGTTCTTATTCGGTTGGTTTTACGAAGTTGAAAGCTCGGTAATGCTTTGATGGTGGCACTTAGATGTCCCACTATTTCGGAAACCTCTGCCACAAGGGATAGTATTTCTTCTGTTACCTCAAACGGTGGTATGTATGAATTTGCTTCTTTTTCCATAGCAGTCAGGAAATAAAATCAAGTGTTGGTGAATTTGTGTCAGACGAATGTTCTTTCGTTGTTAAAGAAAAGTTGGTGTTTATTGTCCTCTAAAAATTGCATCTGCAAATCCATCAGTTGTGATTGAACGCCTGTTATTTCCATCATTTTATCAAACACTACATGGAAATATACAGGCAGACAAAGTTCTTGTCCGTTCAGCGTTCCACATTTTGGTCTGATAATTTCGGCATAAGTGCGCCATAGTTGCTCTTTGCCTTTCTCGGCTCTCTGCATAATTGTTTGGTTATTTTGAGAAAAGACATTTGTTTTGAATTCAACAAAGCACATAATACTCTCCGTTAGAACCAAACAATCGCATACCCCTCCCTTCGTTATATGGTTTCCTGTGATAATCCTACCGTCAAGAGGTAATAAGACAATGGGGTTGTCATTCGGATTTTTTGCCGTAAAGCACTTGGAAGCAAAATCCGGTTCTGTATCCGTCCAAACCGTATATCCGATATTCCCATCGTCATACAAGTATAAGCAACAAGAGGCACTTTCGCTAAACGATTGTTCAACGCTACATTGCCCACAATCTCGCAAGGCAGAACACAATCGCAGATTCGTTAAGGCTTTCGGAAGTTGCCTATCCATGGATTGTTTTGGCATATCTTTGGTATAATGAATTAAAAATTCGCATTATGTCATCTGATGCAGCGTCCAAATTATTCTTTGAAATAAGTCCTGTTTCAGGGTTTATTACAGATTTGCAATAATCTTTATCCGTAGTGGAAAGCCTGTATGCCGCAATCTCTTCTACTGAGATATGATACTTTGAAGAGAGTATTTCGTCATTTATCTCTTTTTTCATAGCATTATCTGCTTTCTCAAAAGCCTTTGCTCCCATAATCATGGTGTTGATAATTGCCAATGAGTAAGGACTGTGAGTGGTAACGACAAGTTTATTTCGGTCTGATAAAGCATTGTAGGCAACCAAAGAAAATAACACCTGCATTTGAGAAAGAGGAAAGAGATTTAGTTCCGGTTCTTCGACCACGTTTATAAACCTGTCGTATCTGTTTGATGACAGCTGACGAATCATCATATCCTTGATACTGTCGGAAATCTCATCATTTTTCATAATTTCTGCCACTCGTTTTTCAAGCCTGTCTTTCTCCTCTTTAGAAAGTTTAATTTCTTCTCTGTCTGCTATCTTCCTGCAAAGATATGCAGACACCATGCACATAGGAAGCGAAGACTGAATACCACTTGAAGCATTGATAAGACGAACTTTATAATCGGCTCCACGAATCCAACTTGTATCATTCAGAGAATCATATTCAAATCTCAATCCCTCAAACGGAAGTTCATAGCCGCTTTGAAAGAATTTTTTAGCATTTACGAACTCATCGGAAAAAGTTTCACTTGAATCAGGAAGTTCTTTCAGTAGTTTTGATTTGTTTTCGGCAACACTCACAACAGAACGTTCCGCAGGTATATACATGATTTTTGAAATACCATTTGCCTTCCTGTCCGTTTTTTCTATTCTAAATCCTTTATTATAGACGAAATTATACAGATTCCCCTCAAACCTGATGTATGAAGCATCAAGTATGAAAGAATCTATTCTGTGATATGAGCATAGTTTTGATTTGAACCGATTGTATTGTTCAAAGTACGATTGCGGATATTTCTTTAAGTTTAACACTTTCTCCAACCATACAAACATTGAAAAAAGTTTTGCCACACAACTCTTACCTGTACCTTGATCTCCGATAAATAGAGTTACTTTCTTGAAAGTAATATCAAGTTCCTTTATCGGACCAAATGATTTAACTATTAGTCGTTCGTTCTTATACATTGCAATATGGCATTAGAGTTCAATTTCGTCTATCGTTTTGCAAATATACAATTTTTTGAGCAAATGACCTTTGCCTGTTACTCGAACGAATGCTTCGCAGCCGGAACAATGCAGGCGATCAACTTTTGATTTGGTTGACCGCCTGCGACTTGGTTGTTTAAGGATTAAGGAAGAGTATTAACTCTGCAAACCTTTGATTTCCATGTTTGCGAGCTTGGTGTGCGAGTTGTCCATCGCCTTTCTGACTTCAACGTTTTGGCGATAACGTATGCACTTTCGGGTGATGGTCTCGGAAGTTACATCATCTACAGAATCCACCGCTTTGGCAGAGATTGACGGATAGAAAATACCCAACTCTTTCAACTGCACACTTTCCCCGTTCTTGGCATGCTTAACGATGTGGTATTGCAGTTGTTCGACCACCAATTTTACCTCACCGCGTGCAATGGTCGTGCTTTCTGTGATTTCATCGCAAAGGTCTTTCTCATCTATCGTTTGACCTCTCTTGATACGGGCTTGGAACTTTTCGCCCGGATTTCTTCCGACTGTGATTGTCCTTTTGACTTTTACATACTCGATAGCCATAGTACAAAATGTTTTTTTTAATTGATACTGATTTTACTTCACATGAAAACCTTTGAAAGTTGCAACCGTTCTTTGTTTTCGATTGCAAAGATATAGCGACAATCATACTGTCTCCAAATGCGTGAATAAAGTTGAATGAACTTGGATAAAGTTGGCAAAACTTGATGGAAAGTTGAAATAAGAAAAGAAGCAAAAGAATGCGAAGAAACATTACTGCCGATGAAGAATCACCTTTATGAACAATCGACAGAGGGAAAAGTCGGCTACCAAACTCCTCTTGAATACTTTTTCGCTAACTTTGCAGTCGAAACAAATGCTCTAACCGATAAGGTGCATTTTTGAGAGGAATCCGGCATGGTAAACTTCGACGAATACATCCGACAAGCCGAATCGTCAAAGCGTGAAAAAGGCTATGCGTGGCAAACGGCAATAGGACTTCAAGCGGTAGATGGCTTGAAGCCCTCCGAATATCTTATTGAAACTGCTCGTAAGCATATTGAGGGAGACATAACCATTGATGAAGTACAGCAACTTATCAAGACTACGATTCAAAAGATATTCGTACTGATAAGGATAACAAAACAGAGGAAGCGGATAAAGTTTCCGCCTATATAACCAAGTTGGTG
>CAZSFV010000005.1:0-82271 GCA_964606345.1 uncultured Bacteroidaceae bacterium
TAATTGTTCCTATGAACAGGCGGGACATAAAGGGAAAGTATAGTATGAGAAAAAGAGAATTGGAAAAGCTACTCTATGATTTTGATGGAGAAACGGTGATAGACCAATCCGGTTCCGAATACTCTAAGGACGGATTGATATTGCTTGGACATCACAAAGACTTAAGTTCGTACACAATAAAGGAAGGGACAAAGGTAATCGGTAATCTTGCATTTATGTTCTGTAAATCATTGAAATCGGTGGTTATTCCGGAGAGTGTGGAAGCCATAGGCTATTCTGCCTTCTCTGATTGCGAGTTTTTACAATCGGTAACTATCCCCAAAAACGTGAAAGTAATCGGAGGCGGTGCTTTCAGCGTCTGTCAAAATATAGACGTGATTTGCAAATCTCCGCGTTTCAGGATTGAGAACAAAATGCTGATATCGGATAAAGGAGAGTTGGTTTCATGCTGGTCGGAAGATAGAGAAATTGTTCTACCCGATGATGTAACAGAAATTGCACGCGATGTTTTAAGTTGGAAAGACACCTTGCTTTCGATAGCCATTCCGGAGGGTGTAACCTACATAGGGGACAATGCTTTCTGTTATTGTTCTTCTTTGCAGTCCGTTGTTCTGCCCAAGAGATTGGAGGAGATTGGTTGGTTCGCTTTCGGTAATTGCAGCTCTTTGCAATCGATAACCATTCCGAAAGGCGTGAAAATTATTGGTTGGAGTGCATTCACCGGTTGCGACAAATTGCAATCGGTAATTATACCGGAAAGTGTTGAATGCATAGGAGACGAGGCTTTCACAAATTGTCCTTGTCTGAAATCGGTAGTTGTTCCGAAGAGTGTAAAGAAAATATACGACGAGGCTTTTGACGATACGACTGAAATTATAAGGGAATAAGCCGATTGTGCAGCAGGTGAAAATCAATTAAGTGTCTTGCCGGTTGATTCTATGAACAGACAAGAGCGGCATGTCGAATAATTTCGACATGCCGCTCTTGACGGCTTGGACTGCGTTTAGTAGATGCTTTCTCGCAAGTTGGCAATCTTTTCATCGCTTATATAGTCGTCGTAGTTCATCATCTTGTCTATGCAACCTTTGGGACCGAGTTCGATAATGCGGTTGGCTGTTGTTTGAATGAACTCATGGTCGTGTGAAGCAAAAAGAACGTTGCCTTTGTAGGCGACAAGGTTGTTATTGAAGGCTTGTATGCTCTCCAAGTCAAGGTGGTTGGTGGGCGTATCGAGTATAAGGCAGTTCGCATTGCAAAGCATCATCTTTGCTATCATGCAGCGCATCTTCTCCCCTCCCGAAAGGACTTTGACTTTTTTGCTGCCGTCTTCGGTGGAAAAGAGCATACGTCCGAGAAAACTCCTAAGATATAGCTCATGTGTGTCCTTTGAATACTGTGCCAACCAATCCATTATATTCAAATCATTGTCAAAAAAAGCCGAATTGTCCAACGGAAGGTAGGCTGTGGTTATGGTCTGTCCCCAAGTAAAAGTGCCACTGTCGGCTTGTTGCTGCGAGCTTATAATTTGGAAAAGGGAAGTCATTGCCTTGGTATCTCGGGAGAGAAAAACGATTTTATCACCCTTGTTTACATTGAGGTTCAAATCCTTGAAAAGCATTCTGCCCTCCAGAGAGCAGGAAAGATTCTCAATTTGCAGGATTTGGTCGCCGGCTTCACGTTCGGGAGTGAAAATGATGCCGGGATAACGACGCGAGGAGGGTTTAATATCCTCTATGTTGAGCTTCTCCAACATTTTTTTGCGAGAAGTGGTTTGCTTGCTCTTCGAAACATTGGCGGAAAATCGGTGAATAAACTCTTCCAATTCCTTCTTTTTTTCTTCTGCTTTTTTGTTTTGGTTGAGCTTTTGCTTCAAGGCAAGTTGGCTTGACTCATACCAAAAACTATAATTGCCGGCATAAAGCTCCAATTTGCCGAAATCTATATCCACGGTATGGGTACAAACAGAGTCGAGAAAGTGTCTGTCGTGCGATACGACCAATACAGTACCCTCAAAAGTTCCGAGATAGCTTTCCAACCATGACACAGTATCGAGATCGAGGTCATTGGTAGGCTCATCTAACAAAAGATTATCAGGCTTTCCGAACAAAGCTCTCGCCAAAAGCACTCTGACCTTTTGCTTTCCGTCCAATTCGCTCATCAAACGGTAGTGCAAATCCTCCTTTATTCCGAGTCCGCTCAACAATGCAGCGGCTTCGCTCTCGGCATTCCAACCATCCATTTGTGCAAACTTATCTTCCAACTCGGCTGCCAATATTCCATCTTCTTCGGAAAAATCTTCCTTAGCGTACAAAGCGTTTTTCTGTTGCATAATATCCCAAAGGACACCATGCCCCATCAGAACAGTATCCAGAACGGTGTATTGTTCAAAAGCAAAGTGGTCTTGTGCAAGCACACTCATTCTTTCGCCCTGTCCCTGTGTTATTGTGCCTTTATTGGCTTGCAATTCGCCGCTGAGCAATTTCAAAAAGCTCGACTTGCCTGCCCCGTTTGCACCTATTATTCCATAGCAATTACCCGGATTAAACTGCATATTGACTTCTTGAAACAAAATTCTCTTGCCAAATTGCAGTTCTAAGTTGTTTACATTTATCATTATCGTGATTTTTGTGCGAAAAAAAACAAGGTGGCAAGACCTTGCCAACCTTGTTTGTACCCCCAATAGGACTCGAACCTATATTTGAAGTTTAGGAAACTTCCGTTCTATCCCTTGAACTATGAGGGCGTTGTGGGACTTTGCTGCCTTTACTTCGTATTCCACAAGTGTACTAACGGCAAAGTTTGATTTTTATTTTAGTGTTCTCTTTATTTCTATCTCTTCGTAGCCTTCAATTATGTCTCCGACCTTTATATCGTTGAAATTCTCTATGTTCAATCCACAATCTTGACCCATGACCACTTCTTTCACGTCATCTTTGAATCTTTTCAACGATGCCAACTTACCCGTGTACACCACAATACCGTCCCTTATGATTCGGACATTGGTCTGTCGGTTTATCTTTCCGTCCAAACAAACACAACCGGCAATGGTTCCAACTTTCGAAATCTTGAAAGTTTCTTTTACTTCAAGATTTGCCACAATCCTTTCTTGTATTTCAGGAGACAACATTCCCTCTATTGCGTCTTTCAGTTCGTTGATTGCCGTATAGATGATTGAATAGAGCCTTATATCTATTTGTTCTTGCTCTGCAAGTTTTCTTGCACCGACAGAAGGTCGCACTTGGAAGCCTATAATAATGGCGTTGCTTGCAGTGGCCAACAATACGTCCGATTCCGTGATTTGACCCACCGATTTATGAATAACATTGACCTGTACTTCCGGAGTGGATAGCTTCAACAAAGAGTCGGACAACGCTTCAACGGAACCATCGACATCGGCTTTCACAATCAAATCCAACTGTTTGAAATCTCCTATGGCTATTCGTCTTCCTATTTCATCAAGAGTGATGTGCTTTTGTGTTCTCAAGCCCTGCTCCCTCTGCAGTTGAGTTCTTCTACCCGCCAAATCCTTAGCTTCCTTTTCAGTCGGCATGACGTTGAACATATCTCCTGCTTGCGGAGCTCCATTCAAACCCAATAACAACACAGGAGTGGACGGTCCTGCTTCTTTGAGCAACTTGTTTCTTTCATTGTACATTGCCTTTACCTTGCCGTAAGTAGAACCTGCCAAGACCACATCGCCTTGTCTTATTGTTCCGTCCTGCACCAATATCTTCGCAACATATCCCCGTCCTTTATCAAGGGACGATTCTATGACTGTTCCTTTCGCTCTCTTGTTAGGATTGCCTTTCAATTCGAGCATTTCTGCCTCCAACAACACCTTCTCCAACAGCAAATCCACATTGATACCTTTTTTTGCCGATATTTCCTGAGACTGTATCTTACCTCCCCATTCTTCAACCAAAAGGTTCATGTTTGCCAATTCCGATTTTATTCTCTCAGGATCAGCGCCCGGCTTGTCTATTTTGTTTAATGCGAATATAATCGGCACACCGGCTGCCTGAGCATGGTTAATGGCTTCTATTGTTTGAGGCATTATCTTATCATCACAGGCTATGACTATTATAGCCAAGTCTGTCATCTTCGCTCCTCTGGCACGCATAGCCGTAAAGGCTTCGTGTCCCGGAGTATCGAGGAAAGTGATTTTCTTGCCACTTTCGGGCAGCACCACTTCATAAGCACCTATATGTTGGGTTATACCTCCCGCTTCTCCGGCTATTACATTTGTCTTTCTTATATAATCCAACAACGAAGTTTTTCCATGGTCAACGTGTCCCATAACGGTAACTATTGGCGAGCGAGGACACAAATCTTCCTCCCTATCCTCTTCGTCCTCATTGGAAATTGCCTCAACAACATCGGCACTGACAAACTTGACAGTGAAACCAAATTCATCTGCAATCAACTGTATGGCTTCGGCATCTAATCGTTGATTGATGGAAACAAACATACCCAATGTCATGCATGAAGCAATGATTTTTGTTACCGACACATTCATCATTGTCGCCAATTCATTTGCCGTAACAAACTCTGTAACCTTCAGTATCTTCTGCTCCTCCAACTCATGCTGACGTTCTTCTTGAATATGCTGTGAAACAATTTGTCTCTTATCTCTTCTGTGTTTCGAAGTCTTACTCTTACCCATCGGAGACAAGCGAGCCAAAGTCTCCTTAATTTGCTTTTCTATTTCAACCTCGCTGAGTTCCTGCTTCTTTACAGGTTCTTTCTTTGCCTTTGCGTGTTTGTTCTTTTCCTTTTTCGCATTGGCAACACCCTGCACTGCATTCTGCTGCTTTTGATCCGCTTGTACAGGTGCAGGTTTTATTCTCTTGCGTTTCTTCTTGTCTTTAACGTCTTTTTCTATTTTTCCCTTAGACGAAGACGCCACAGGCTGCTTTTTCTTTTTCTCAAAAGCCGTCAAGTCTATCTTTTCACCCGTTATCTTCGGTCCGTCCAACTTAACGTATTTCGTTTCGATAAACTTAACCTTGTTCTCTTCCTGTTCCGGTTTCACATTTTCCTGTTCCGGTTTCTGTGGCACTTTTTCCTCTGTTTTAGCTGGCTTATCCTCCTTTGCCGGCTTATCGCTGTTGCCAACATTCTTGCTTTGTTGCTGCTCAGATTGCTTCTTCTTTTCCTTAGCCTGCTCTTTCTGCTGTTCAACGGCTTTCTTCTTATCTGCTTTCTCTTTCTCCTTTTGAGCCTTTGTCTTTCTCTCCGGCTTCACTTTCGAATTTATGGAATCCAAATCTATTTTACCAAGTATCTTAACATTGGAATCCTTTTGTGCCGGCTCTTGCTCATGCTTGTCTACAGCCTCCGATTCTATCGCTTCAAGTTTTTCATCGGTTGTTACTGCCGACTTCTGCTCGTTTTCAGTCTTTGTCTTCTCTGCTTTATCCTCCTGCTTCTCTTTCTTGACTTTTGCCTTATCCGATTTGAAATCTATAGTAGAACTCTTGATGATAATTTCCCTTGTATCGATAAAATCTTCTTCTATATCCTTTTGTTTTGCAACTATATCTTCGGCTTGAATAACAGTCTCTTTGGGACGTACGCTGACAATGTTATCGCTTACAGCCTTAATCTCCCTGTCGTGAGGGAAAGCCTTCAACAACATTTCGTAAACATCCGTATCTATCTTGGTATTTGGAGAACCCTCTATTTTCTTTCCCTTCTTGTTGAGATATTCCACAATGGTACTTATCCCAACATTGAGTTCCCTTGCCACCTTACTTAATCTTAAAGTCTTCTTCTCTGCCGACATATCGTTGTTTCTAAAATTCCTATTTGCAGGCACAACCTGCGTTATTACTATGTAGTATCCCTATGGGACTTGCTTAGTCTTCAAACTCAGCTTTCAAAGTTGCCAAAACATTGTCTATTGTTTCAGCCTCAAGATCTGTTCTGTTTTCCAACTCCTCTTTCGACAATTCCAATACGCTTTTCGCTGTATCGCAACCGATACCTTTCAACGTATCTATTATCCACGAGTCTATTTCATCTCTGAACTCGTCCAAATCGACATCTTCATAATCCATGTCGCTGTCTCTGTACACCTCTATTTCGTATCCCGTAAGTTTACCTGCCAACTTTATGTTGTATCCGCCCTTTCCGATAGCCAACGAAACTTGATCCGGGTGCATAAATACGTCTGCTTTCTTGCGAGCCTCGTCAACCGATACCGAAATAACTTTTGCAGGACTCAAAGCTCTTGTTATGTATAACTCAACATTAGGAGTGTAGTTTATCACATCTATGTTTTCGTTTCGCAACTCTCTTATGATGCCATGAATTCTGCCGCCCTTCACACCGACACAAGAACCCACCGGATCAATTCTGTCATCATACGACTCAACGGCAACCTTTGCTCTTTCTCCCGGTTGTCTCACTGCATTCCTTATGGTAATCAAGCCGTCATAAATCTCAGGCACCTCCTGTTCAAACAATTTTTCGAGGAATATAGGGGACACTCTGGACAAAACAATATTAGGTATTCCGTTTCGCATCTCCACTTTCAACACAACCGCCTTCACCGTATCGCCTTTGCGAAAGAAATCGCCAGGAATTTGTTCGCTTTTCGGCAAAACGACCTCCACGCCCTCCTCATCTATCAACAACACCTCTTTCTTCCAAGCCTGATAAACCTCACAAATAACTATCTCCCCCACCTTTTCTTTATACTTGGTGAATATGTTGGCTCTTTCGTATTCCTGCACCTTACCGACCAAGTTCTGCCTTATCGCAAGAATATCCCTGCGACCGAAATCCTTCAATTTGATTTCTTCGGAAAGCTCTTCGCCAACTTCAAAATCCGGCTCAATCTTCACAGCCTCCGAATAAGCAATCTGACTATTCTCGTCCTCAACTTTGCCGTCCTCCACAATCACCCTGTTTCGCCATATTTCGAAGTCGCCTTTCTCTACGTTTACTATAATATCGATATTATCATCGGAGCCGAACTTCTTCACCAAAACACCCCTGAAAACGTCTTCAACTATTCTCATCAATGTCTCGGTCTCAATGTTCTTGAACTCCTTGAACTCCGAAAACGTATCTACCAAATTCAAATTTTCCATTCCTTCCTCATCAATTTGTATTTACTCATGCTTGATTGAACTTGCATCTCAGCCGTTTACAATCACACATTCCTCTTATCTCAAAATCATATAAGCACTTTCGTTGTCTTAACCTCTTCATCTTTGAGGCAAACACTCTCAACCGTTTTATTCTTACCCTTACCCTTTTCCGTTTCGAGAACAAAACCGTCTTCACCCACCTCAAACAATCGTCCTTCAATCTTTCTGCCGTCAACACAAACCACCTCAACACTGTTGCCTATGTTCTTTTCAAACTGTCTTTTCATCTTCAACGGCTCGCCTAACCCCCACGAAAGTACACTCAGTTCAAAATCCTCTTGCTCTCTGTCCAAACAAGCCTCCAATTTCCTGCTCAAATCAATACAATCCTGTATTTTCACCCCCTCATCTCCATCTATAAAGACCTCTATCCGATTGTCCGCACTCACCCTCACCGTAACCAAAAACAACGAACCACCATCAAGAAAACCCCCAACCTTATCTACAACGTAAGCCTTATCAATCATCACTTTTACATATAAAAACAGGGAACCGCCAGCTCCCCACCCACAAAATTGAATTTGCCCCACTTTCAACAACACGTTTGCAAAGATACTGCTTTTTTCAGAAACTGCAACAAAAAGCAGGAAATATTCTCTCAGCGACTGACCGACAAAGCAATCGGGCAGTGCAAAAAGCACACGCCCGACAAAACTCTATAAGCACAATCCGCCTCTATCCCACTATCTGCCACCTACTACTTTCTTACCGATGTAAAACCTTTCATCAAACCCCTCTCTGCCTTTTCCATAAAGGCAATTATCTCATCTCTTTCCTTCGACTGCGACTGCTGTTTCAACTCTTCAAGAGCCGCACTATACGTCAAGCCCTTCTGAAACACAATGCGATAAAGGCTTTGAATACTGTTCACCACCTCTTGCGAGTACCCCCTGCGGAGCAGACCCACAGAATTTACACCGCAATAAGACACAGGAAACTTTCCGGCCTTAACATAAGGCGGAATATCCTTATCCACAAGCGAACCGCCCATCAATATAACATGCTTTCCAATTCTCGTAAACTGGTGAATTGCACACTGTCCCCCTATTATGGCATAATCATCTATAATGATATGACCTGCCAATGTTGCAGCATTCGCAAGAATGCAATTATCTCCAACCACACAATCATGAGCCACATGTGCATATGCCATGATAAGGTTATTATTTCCCACAACAGTCTTTCCGCTTGCACTCGTTCCCCTATTGATGGTTACAAATTCCCTTATCACGTTATTCTCACCTATTTCGCAGGTAGTGTACTCCCCGGCAAACTTCAAATCCTGAGGAACAGCCGCTATGCTTGCACCCGGAAATATCTCACACCCCTTACCTATCCTCGCTCCCGGGAAAATGGTAACATGCGGTCCTATCCGGCAATCATCACCGATAACCACATCGTCATAAATGACGGCAAACGGCTCTATGGTAACATTTTTACCGATTTTGGCTTCGGGGTGAATGAACGTAAGTTGTCCGCCCATAATTCCTATTTTTTCGTTTTTGCAATTTGAGCCATCATATTTGCCTCAACAACCACCTTTTCGCCCACATAAGCCGTACCCTTCATTTTGACTATACCTCTGCGGATAGGTTCCGACAGTTGCAATTTAAGCAACAAAGTATCACCGGGAACAACCTTATTTCTGAACTTCACTTCCTCAAACTTCATGAAATATGTACTGTAATTCTCCGGATCCTCAACGTCTTTCAAGGCAAGCATGCCACCGGTCTGCCCCAACGCCTCCACAATCAAAACACCCGGCATCACAGGTTCTTCGGGAAAGTGTCCGTTAAAGAAATCCTCGTTTCCGGTTACATTCTTCAAACCGACCACATAATCATCGCCCATGTCTATTATCTTGTCGACAAGCAACATAGGGAATCTGTGTGGCAGACGTTCCTTTATTGCCTTTATATCGTACACAGGCTCCATGTTCGGATCATAAAAAGGAGCTTTCTTTGTATCTTCCATAATACTCTTGATTTTACGTGATAGTCTATTATTAACGCCATGTCCCGGTTTCTTGACTATAAATCGGGCTTTGACATACCTTCCCACCAAAGCAATATCGCCAATGAAATCCAACAGCTTGTGCCGTGCCGGCTCATTAACATATTGCGGCTTTATGTTGTTCAGCACACCCTGCTCCACCTTCACCTCATGCGGATTTTTGCCAAACACCTTTGCAAGATGTTCTATGCGACTTTCGTCCAAAACCTTATCGACAAAAATCAAAGCATTGTCCAAATCTCCGCCCTTTATAAGGTTGCAGCTCAACAACTGCTCTATTTCACTCAAAAAAACAAATGTGCGGCAAGCGGCAAAACCCGCCTTAAAATCGTCCAACGAAGCAAGAAAAGCCGTTTGCGAACCAACTGTTTGCGAAGCAAAATCTATCGACAAATCCACCTTAAACCCATCATAAGGCAGAGCCAACAACTCTATACCCTTTTCCTCATCACAATACGCTACCGGCTCTCGCAAAACATAGTAACGCCTCTCCGCCTCCAACTCCTTTATACCACCCCTCTCTATGCTCTCCACCCAAATGCGGGCGCTTCCGTCCAAAATAGGAACCTCCTCACCGTCCAACTCCACCACAACATTATCAACTCGCATTGCGTAAAGAGCAGCCATCAAATGCTCAATCGTACACACCCTCACACCATCCTTGCACAAACTCGTCCCGCGAGAAGTATCACAAACCAAATCCGCAGAAGCCAAAACACACGGTTTATTTTCCAAATCCGTTCTTCTGAAAACGATGCCCGTATCACCCTCGGCGGGCAACAATCTGACCTTTACATGCTTACCCGTATGCAATCCCTTGCCCTCTGCTTCAACCGGACAGCTTATAGTTGTTTGTCTTTCCATAGTATTTCAGATTGCAAAGATAGAAAGATTATTTGAATTTTCGGATTTATACCCGGATAATCGTTTCCGACGCCACCCACTCCCTGCACTGCAAAGAACATACAAATACAAAAGAATCCGCAAAGAACAAAACCGACAAACATGCACACCTTATCGGGAGCAACTCCTTATTTGAAGCATAAACCATATAAAGTTACCAATTCACAATCTCGTTCTGCGAATTTCCGCTGCGAAGCGGTGGAAAACTTATGGCTGCTCGTTGCGAAAGCTTGGCAAAGCGTTGCAAAGCGGGAGGGGAAGTAGAAAAAAGACACTCTTTTTGATATAAAAAGACACTCTTTTTGGGGTAAAAAGACACTCTTTTTTGAGGTAAAGCCAAGGTTTTGCAATCGGCACATAAAGATATTCAATGATATGATACAGCTTATTCCGTATAAACGAGAGATATATTCACATGGGGAAAGGAAAACGGTTCATGCCTTGAAGCTCAATCCTGTTCACCCGATGGATTTTGATGTTTTGGCGAAGCTGATTGCCGAAAGAACGACAACAGAAGATAGTGGACAAGGAGGTTACTTGGTAGTCTTATCTATGCCATTTAGCCACCACAAGCAGATTACTTGCGATGGCTAAATATGGTGTTTACAAAGATGCTTCTATCTTGTCAAGTTGAACAAATAGCTCTTCAATCTTTGCAACAATGCGATGTTGTTCTTGTAATGGCGGTAGTGGCATTACTACATTTTCCATTTTGGATTTATTTACGATGGATATTGTAACGGCTGATGATTCGGCTATCAAACTACTATAAAACCATTGTGAAGAACACGAATAGTATAAATACTCATTGTCAAGACATTCTGATGGAATTGCGCAATTAATCTGCTGATTTGTCGTTCCCTCATATTCAAGAAAGCCAACTTTCCCAATAGAACCTATGCAGCAAACTGCCGTTGTTCCTGGTGGAACAAGCCTTGACACATCTTTTCCTACTTGTGTCAAGTATTCTGAGGCTTTTTTCACATGCCTCCCCAAATCTAAATCTGCTGGTTTATAAAACGGAAAATTTCCTCCATAATATTCTTTGTTTGATTTACTTGGAGTTGAACCCGTAATCACTTTTACCATGTCTTTTAAACGGCAAATGCACCACCCCTTTGGCAGCTTCCCATAATGGGGGTTATCACAAGCGATTTCCGCCTTGGGATTGATGCGCTTGAGCAGTTCGCTGGCTGGCTCGTCGCTTGGATCTTGAGGGACGAGTTTGCCATGGATGGCGAGGTCGAGGATTTTGGATTTGGCTTGCTTTATGCAAGTTTGCAAGTCACTCTTTCCTCTTTCCAAAACAGCAATAATGCCAAATAGACGATTTACTTCTTCAACAATTCTTTTTTGTTCTTCTATTGGAGGAAGCTGAACCATTAAGTCGGTAAAAATTTCTTTGTTTACTCGCTGTTGACCAACTACACCTTTGAAATATTTTGTTCCTTGTGAGATATACCATTGGGACTTTAATAAGTATAGGTAGAATGGAGCATGTACTCCCAAACTTCTCAATATCACAAGTTCGGTTGTTCCTGCACCAATATTATTTGGTAGACATTCAAATATGCAAGATTTCAAGTTTTCAAAACATGGTGAAATTTTAGCAACTCCTATATCTCCTGTTTGAAAATGACAATATCCCTTTTTTATATCCCCCATTTTCTTATTTCAAAAGAATGTTTACCAGAGAAACCATCTTCAACAAGAGCCATAGGAATAAATCCAGCCTCCGTGTCGTCAGAAACCTCACTCTTTGGATTTAGCAAGAATAAATCTGACATAGAAGCAGTTTCCCAACTATTAGGAATGTCAAATGGTTCTTCATACTCATAATGCGGCTTATCACAAGCACTCTTAGTTTTCTTTGGCTTCTTGATTTTCCCTTCCTTTATAAGTCGTTCTTTCTCTGCACGGATGCGTTCGAGCAGTACGGATGCAGGCTCGTCGTTAGGGTCTTGCGGTACAAGTTTTCCATGTATCGCAAGGTCGAGTATCTTTTGGCGTAACGCTTTTGTATTCATTTTCATTGTGTTGCAGTTGTGCAGCCAACGGCTGCACAACTATTATTTTCTCCTTCAAACTTCTTTATTTCCTCATTTTCCTCAAACTCCTCAATCCATTCCTTCACCTTGGCTTGCAGCAAAGCCTTGTCGGGAAGGTAGAGCTGGTAAGCCGCAGCATAGATGTTTGCGTCTTGGGGAAGAGTGAGTTCCACAAGAGTATCGTTTTTACGTTCACAAAGCAATATTCCTATTGTAGGCTTTTCAAACTCTTGTTTTACATGTCTATCGTAATAGTTTACATACATCTGCATCTGTCCCAAATCCTGGTGTGACAACTTACCCGTCTTTAAGTCTATCAGCACATAACATTGCAGCAAACGATTGTAGAGCACCAAATCTACATAGAAATGCTCCTCGTCAAAAGTAAATCGCTTCTGTCTTGCCTCAAAAAGAAACCCCTTACCCAATTCAAGAAGAAACTGCTGCATCTTGTTGATAATGGCATTCTCTAACTTCGACTCAGAATAGGTTGTATCTGGGTTAAGTCCCAAAAATTCCAATGTCAGCGGATTTTTTATCACATCAGAAGGCTTTTCGATGGTTTGCCATTCCTTCGACAACCGCATTACTTCCCCTTTGTTACGACTTAAAGCCAAACGCTCATACAGGCAACTGCCGACCTGTCGGCTCAGTTCTCGCACGCTCCAATCGTGTTGAGTAGCTTCAATTTCATAAAAACGGCGTTCCTCAACTCGCTCTATACGCATAAGGATAAGATAATGCGACCACGAAAGCTTAAATTGGGGCAACAGTGTTGCCCCAATTTGATTTGAGCAATATGCCTTATAAAAAAATCTACACCTCTTTAATGTGTCAACAGTCCAACTATTTCCATACTTAGCACAAAGTTGCTCAGAAAGTTGCTTAAGCACTTTCTTTCCGTATGTGGCACGCTCACCGCCATTCTGCTCATCCTTGACAATGTATTTGCCTACACCATAGTAGGTATATACCATAGCTGTATTGATGGCAGTCTTTACCTGTTTTCGGGATGTCTCTATCAACTTTGAGATATGCTCAAAAAGAGCATCCTCACGCTCCTGGATATCATTCATAAAACTTTACTCCTCGATATTAGCCAACAACTTCTCCAACTCGCTTACGGCACTGCTGATGCTCAGACTCTGCTCCTTGATGATAGTCATCAGTTCGGCAAGCGTATGCTCCTCCTCTTCGCCACCTTGCTTAATCCAAGTGATGTCGAGCGAGGTCTTATCACGAGCGGTAAGTTCCTCGACAGGGTATTTGCGCCAACGACCGGAGGGATTGTTCTCGGCATCGTAAGTCTCCGTGCGAGCGTTGATGTCCTCCGGGTTGTAGCACTTCACGAAGTCGTCGAGATGATGACGCTCCAGTTTGTTGGTGGCAAGCGTGTGCTTGATGTCGGTGCGATAGTCGTAGAACCACACTTCCTTTGTTGGCTGTCCCTTGGTAAAGAAGAGTACGTTAGCCTTTACACCCTGGGCATAGAAGATGCCTGTAGGTAAGCGAAGAATGGTATGAAGATTGAATTCAGAGAGCAGACGCTTGCGGATAGTCTCGCCAGCACCGCCCTCGAAGAGAACGTTATCGGGCAGCACCACGGCAGCTCTACCGCCAGTCTTCAGCATCAGCATCATGTGCTGAAGGAAGTTGAGCTGGTTGTTTTTCGTCCCCACGTAGAAGTCGGGACGGTTGATGCTAACCGAACCTGCGGGACGAGTGCCGAAAGGAGGGTTGGCAAGGATGACATCGACTAATGTTTCTGGAGCTTTCTCCAAGGAATCCTTGCACACGATAGGACTGCGGTCTGTACCCACGCCATGCAGATAGAGGTTCATGGAAGCAAGCGTAACCACAAGAGGTGTAATGTCGTTGCCATGCAAAGCCTTGTTGCGTAGGAAATCACGCTTCGCCTTGTCCTGCGACTGATGCTTCATATAGTCGTAAGCTGCAAGGAGGAAGCCACCTGTACCGCAGGCAGGGTCGCACACCGTCTCGCCAATCTGCGGACGAATGCAGTCCACCATAGCCTGAATGAGAGGGCGAGGCGTAAAATATTGCCCTGCGCCACTCTTCTTGTCCTGTCCGTTCTTCTCCAAGATACTCTCATAGATGGCACCCTTCACATCACCATCCATGATAAGCCACTGCTCCTCATCAATCATCGTGATGATTTTCTTCAGATACACAGGTTTGTCTATCTTGTTCTGCGCCTTGGTGTAGATAGTGCCGATAAGGTTGTCTTGGCTGCTAAGAACACGCAAGGTGTCCTCATACTGCGTCACGAGTTCAAGACCGTCAAGTTTGGTAAGTTCATACCACTGATAGCCGGCAGGGATAGCCGACTCCTCGCCGAACATCTCCACGTTCTCTGCATCCATTTTGAGGAAGAGAAGATAAGTGAGTTGTGTGATATAGTCAGTAAAGCCAATGCCTTGCCCTGCGAGAGTAGTGGCGAGATTCCAAACTTTCTTTGTGAGCGTCTGCTCAATAGATATATTGTTTGCCATTTTCTAAGCTGTTTTTCTTAATACTACAAAATTATACAATGAAAGGAGTGCTTCGTTCGCTCTCTGCATATTGCCAAAGGCTTTGATTATTTTTCCTGCTCGTTCTCTATTATCATCACGGATGTCGCTCACGGTGCAAGCGCCGTTGGCTGCGATATAGTCAACCACTTGGCTCATCAGCTCCTTCTGACGGTCAGAAATGTCGCGATGCCACTGACCGCACCAAAGGTTGAAGTACTGTCGTGCCGTGGTGCATACACAATCAAGCCGTTCTATCTGGCGGAAAGCATAGCGCACAAGTTGGATGATGTTCGTCAATACATCGCTCTCCTCCTTCTTGGTGGCACGGCGCACATGATCAGGGCTGACGATGGTATACAAGTCCCAAAGCTGCTTGGCAGAAAACTTATTGTTCTCCATCTGCAGTCGTTTCTCCAAGTCCTTCAGCATAGCGTATGTTATAGGCTCGCCATTCTGGTTATACAGTATGCGCAGAGCCTCAATCTCGTCCCGGTGGTCATGGCAATACTGCTCAAAGGCACTTGTCGTGTCCTTTGCCTCCTCCACGGAGAAACCTTTCGAGATAGGCGTATCCTTACCGGGCATCAGAGTAAAAACGAAGCCTGCTGCAAGAATAAGAATATACTTACGAGCATCGGCATGGTTAGCCACAGGAGCGACAAGTCCTTTGCGATCGTTGTTAGACTCGTTGATGTCAGTGTAAGGCGGCAGCTCGCCACTCTCCAAGGCATCGTATATGCGTGTGGCTATGGCATCCATAGAATCATGGGCAAGACGCTCAAACTCCGCACGCTGTTCGCTGTCTGCCTTACTATGCAAACGCGACAAAGTGGCTGCAAGACGTTTCAAGTAAACATCGGACAGATTACCATATGCAATCCGTTCAAGAAGTTTTTCTAAGGTAATTATTGGTTTTCCCGGTTCTCCAACGGGAGAAGGGGTTGACTTGAAATGTTCCGTAACTCCTACGGCATCGACAAGGTAAAAGTAATCCTTGCTGAATGCGTTTGGAGTAACGTTGCGAAGTTGTTCGTCTCCAATGGTACGAACACCACGCCCCTTCATCTGAATGTAAAGCGGCTCTGACTCCACATCACGCATGAACATCACCACTTCCAGCGGTTTTACGTCAGTGCCTGTTGCCACGAGCGTGCAGGTTACGGCAATACGAAAATCCTTGTCGTTGCGAAATTGACGTATCAGTTCGTTGCTGTCTCCTGAGGAGTAAGTGATTTTCTGCACATATCTATCCATGTCGGCATTAGGGCAAACCTCACCAAAGACCTCCTTTGCTATCTTGACAATATTCGTGGCATGAGCCTCGTTGAGTGCAAAGATAAGCGTTTTGGGGAGATACTCAAACTGCGGCTCTCGCTGAGGGTCGTTAAACATTTCCGTATAGACCGCATCACGATAAGTACTGAGAATAAGTTTTATTTGCGATGGATTGACAATACTTCGATTAAGTTCTTCCTTGGAATAATTTTTGATTTCTTTGTTTTTAACTACTTCCGTCTCACCCGTGTATCGTGTTTCTACTCGCACTTGTTCACCTTGCATGATAGCACCGCCATTCTCCGTGGCTTCCGTCTTTATGCGATATACCCTGTTGTCCACGTTCACACCATCGACAATGCTCTGTTCAAGGGTATAATTCACAACTCTATTGTTGTTGAAAAATGCCATAGTCTCGGGAACAGGCGTTGCTGTAAGCCCAACAAGGAATGCAGTATCAAAATATTCAAGCACTCTTCGCCAATTTCCGTAGATGCTGCGATGGCACTCATCAATGATAATCATGTCAAAGTAATCGTGCGGCAAATTAGGTTTGTCCGGCAAAGCAACCTCAGAGATTACATCGTCATATCATCGTCATCATTGTCAACTATTTCTTCACCCTTAAGCAGCGAGAACAATCGCTGTATAGTAGATATAACCACGTTGCTGTCCTTCGGGATAGTGGACGATTTAAGTCGGTCAACGGTGTATATGTCATTAAACACAGCACCATTTTCTGTAAGACGAAACGTACCAAATTCACTTTCGGCTTGCTTTCCGAGGTTATTGCGATCAACAAGGAAGAGAATGCGTCGCATAGGTGTATAGGCAAGCATACGATAGGCTGTAAGACAAGCAGCGTAAGTTTTGCCGGCTCCGGTAGCAAGCACTATAAGCGCACGTGTTTGCCCGGTGCGGAAACTCTTTTCAAGTTCCGTAATGGCTTCAAACTGACAATTCCTCAAACCCTTATTTTGCAAAACCGGCAAACCGGCAAACATTTCATCTATACCGAGCAACCGCACTATTTCTAAGGGTGTATGTATATGATCTACTTCTCTCCATTCGGGTTTGGGCTGACTGTAGTCTTCGAATAGTATGACCCTGCCATTTGACTTGTATAATATTGGTAACGGTTTTTGCCACGTTTGGTAGTAATTAGGTACACTGCGAGCATATCCGACAACTTGTTCGCTTACTACATCAGAACTGACATCTATTTCCTCTCTCTTGGCTTCAAGCACTCCTACCGCTTTACCGTTGATAAACAGAAAGTAGCCTGCTTCAAGATTGTTTTCCAACAGTCCCTCACGAACGGCAACGGCTGACATGGTCGGCTCGTATTCATCTCTGTTTACGACCTTCCAACCCGAATCTCCGAAAAATCTATCTATCTTTATCCTTGCTTTTTCTTCCGGTGTCATTTGCCTCACTCCTTTTATGCCACATGATACTTACGCAAAAGTACAACTATTTCCCGACAAACTTGTAGGTAAGCAGGACAAACTGCCACTTTAAGCAACAAATTCATGACTAAAAGCTGATAAGAAAATACCCGGATATGTTTCCAAACCCGGGTAACGTTTATTTCTCTCTCCAAGCCTTTGTCTACCATCAATAGCCTTGCAATTCCCATGCTGCAAAACTGCAACAGAGGCAGAAGCAGGGCTTAGCTGAACATGTCTTTCATCTTTTCAAAAAAGCTCTTCTCTTTTGCCGATGGCTTTGGTTGGAATGCAGGGTGCTTATCCAATTCGTCAAGGAGCTTTTTCTCTTCTTTTGTGAAGCTTTTAGGCACCCAAACGTCCACTCTGACCAAAAGGTCGCCTTTTCGTCCGTATGAGTTTACCTCCGGCAAGCCCTTGCCTTTCAATCTGTACACTTTTCCGCTTTGCATTCCCTGTTCGATTTTGAATTTCACCTTTCCGTCTAATGTGGGAACCTCTATTGTTGTACCTTGAACGGCTTGTGAAAAAGTTACATAGGTCTGCATGCAGATATTGTTGCCATCTCGCTCAAATATTTCGTGAGGTATTTCCTCTATCAACACAATCAGGTCGCCATTCACACCACCTCTTGCTCCGGCATTGCCTTTTCCCTGCATTGAGAGCTGCATTCCGTCTGCCACGCCTGCCGGTATTTTGATTTGCATAAGCTCTTCGCTTTGAACGATGCCCTCTCCGCCGCAATCCGGACACTTATCCTTTATTATGTATCCCTCGCCATGGCAGTGCGGACAGACGGACTGTGTTTGCATGTTACCCAAAATGGTTCGCTGCACCTGAACAACAACACCGCTTCCGCCACAGTTGGAACAGGTCGTCTTCTCCGAACCTGGTTTTGCACCGCTTCCGTTACATGTTTTGCAAGGTACATATTTCTTGACTTTGATTTTCTTCTCCACTCCGCTGTTTATCTCCTCCAAAGTCATCTTTACCCTTATTCTGAGGTTGCCGCCGCGGTTTACATTTCTGCCTCTGCCCGAGCGAGAACCGCCAAAGCCGCTGAATCCACTGAATCCGCCAAAACCTCTGCCACCGAATATATCGCCGAACATGGAGAATATGTCGTCCATGTTCATGCCCCCTGCATTGAAGCCCGACTGACCATCTACGCCTGCATGTCCGAATTGGTCATACCTCGCCCTCTTGTCCTTATCTCTCAATACATCGTAGGCTTCTGCGGCTTCCTTAAATTTTTCTTCCGCCTCCTTATCACCCGGGTTTTTGTCGGGGTGATATTTGATAGCCAACTTTCTGTACGCTTTCTTCAATTCTTCGTCCGTGGCGTTTTTCGACACGCCCAAGACTTCGTAGTAATCTCTCTTCTCTGCCATTGCTCCTCCGCTGTTACATTGCCACTACAACCTTGGAATAACGTATTACCTTGTCTTTAAGGTAGTATCCCTTGGTTGTTTCGTCTATTACCATTCCTTTTTCTTCTTCTTTTTGTGCAGGTACTCTTGCTATGGCTTCGTGAAGACTTTCATCGAACTTCTCTCCTTTGGCATTTATCGGTTTCAAGCCCTGCTTGCTCAACGTGTTCATCAGCTTGCCATAAATCAAATCCAAGCCCTCCTTGGTTTTGGCAAAAATCTCACCGTCCTGCTTTTCCAAGTTCTGCAAAGCTCTTTCATAGTCGTCAACCACGGGGAGCAAGTCCTTTATGGTGCTTTCGGCAGCCGTCATTATCAATTCCGCTTTCTCCTTTGCCGTCCGCTTGCGATAGTTCTCAAAATCGGAATAGAGCAGAAGGTACTTCTTGTTCAAGTCCTCAAATTTGCTTTTCCATTCCTCTTCCAAGCGAGTCTCGATTTCCTTTTCCGTTGCTTCCTTTTCGGCATTCTCAACCCTTTCCTGCTCGTTCTGCTTTACGTTTTCGTCCTTGTCTTCTATATTTTCTGCCATAATCTTATTCTGCTTTAATAGTTTGTGTATTATGTGTTTTGCTTTGCTTTTCTGTTTTTTCGTTTTATGTGTTTCGATTTCCCGTTTCATTTCTTTGCAACGATTACCCATTTTTCTGCTATCAAATTCCGTTCCGTTGATGTTTTCATGACAAAAAGTCAGTCCCTATGCAGAAAAACATCTTGCGGACTTTGTGGACGTGTGCTACCTAACCAAATGAAACCTTTTAGCATTTTGGCTTTCTCGTCTATACGCTCCGTGTCGTCTATGTAGAAATCCGGATTTTGAACAGCGGTCATTTTTTTCAGTTTTCCTTTTTCAAAATACATTTTCAGGCTTGCACAAGTGCCGATATTGATGCCGGTGTGTTGCTT
Organism: uncultured Bacteroidaceae bacterium; assembly: GCA_964606345.1. GTDB lineage: Bacteria > Bacteroidota > Bacteroidia > Bacteroidales > P3 > Onthomorpha. Next base: position 19,715 of record CAZSFV010000005.1, read on the forward strand.
GGGCTTGCCTTTTTTCTCTTCCCAAACATGGTAAATGATATTTATGTTTCCGTCGATTTGGGAATAGCTTATCTTGTTGTTTTCGAAGTCGGCAATAAGATATTTGCCCGAAATCTGATTGAAGTATTCGGCTGTTGCCGTGTCGGAATCTTGAATAATCAAGGGGTTGGGATAAAGGTGCATTTGCTTTACGCCCTTGCCGTCGGTTCTAAAACGAACGGTATCTGCCGTGAACTGACTTTCTTCCTGCCAAAGCACAGGGCGTTCGGTCATGTAGGCAATGCTGTCTTTCACATGGTACACAAGTCTTTCACATGCTGCCTGCATGTCGTGCCGATAAACTTTTACATGTCTGAACGCCGACATCAGTTCTGCTTTGTCTACACTGTCAAAATCGACCCGCAGGGTATCGGCATGCAAGTGCAGGGTGTCATCATCTATTTGTTTGAGAAGAGCCCGCCCTGTCAAAAAGGCATACCTCAAGCCCTCCGCACTGTCTGCCTCCAAGTACTGCCCGTAAGCCTGAAGCCTGTTTACCGTGTCTTCAACAAAAACGTTGCCGAACGCTTTGCCGCATCGGGTTTGTGTGTTGTAGTGTATAGTGTCTGCCGTCAGATATTCTGCCCTGTGGAACACTTTGCTTTTCAGATATAGTTCCGATTGGTCGGTTTTTGTGTTGTAGTTGCCGCAATCGGTCAGTATCAAAACACTGTCGGAGGTCAGTATGCGTGTGGCGGAATGAAAATAGGCAACGTCGGTTTTTGAGTTGTAGGAAAGTGAATCGGAATCTATGTTTGCACGAGGGTTTGTTATCTGCACCTTGTCCGTAAATTCGAACTGCTTTGCTCCCGTGTGATAGGTTCCCATGAGGCTCCTAAGGGTGCTTTCTTCGTCCCAAATTTCTGCCGAGTTGGTGTATCGTACCGTTTCAGCCACTCTGTCCCATACCATGTAGTCTGTTTCCAAGGTAACATTGCCGTCTTGGAGTATTACGCTCTCGCCGAAAATTTCGGCGGTCTTTGTGTTTCCGTCATAGTACACTCTGTCGCCGTAAAGGTGTGTTGTGTCTTGGTAGAGGTGTATTTCGCCAAAGGCTTCTATGAAGTTATCTTCCGTATGAAAAACGGCAGAGTCGCAGTCCATTGTCATATTCTCGTGATGAAAGACAACGTTGCGACATAGTATCAACTGATCGGGGGCAGAGGGTTTTCGCTCGCCCCAATCAGATTGATAATCTATTTGTTTCTGTGCTGCAACACCGTAAACAAGGCTTAGCAGAAATACCAACGGTAGAAGCCTTCTCATTAAAGGTATTCCGCTAATCTTCGTCTTGATATTCGTCGGTGCTTCCTGCAAGTCCTCGGTATTTGAAAGACTTGTCGTAGGTCAACTTAACCGTTTTCTTGTCTTTTTTGCCCTTTACCTTTTGGGTGAACTCTATATAATAATATGTATCGAGCTTTCGGTCGGTAACGGTTCGGCGATATTTCAAATCGTAATCAACCTTTTGAAACTTGTTGATGGCTGACGGGAATTTGACTTCGGGATACCTTGATGTCAAGTCCTTGATGATAAGTCGGGGATAACGTTCCTTTTCCACGGAAGTGGTTGTGGTCATTATCATTCCGTCTGCCTTGAAAAGGATTTCCATATCTCGTCCGCGGTTCTCGTAGTATGCTCTGAAATTACCTTCTTCCTCTTTCCATTCTTTTACTTCCAAACGAGGGAATTTCTTTTTGAATGCCTTGGTTACCTCTTCGGGAATGACAGGTGTGTCCAAGGCTTCTGGTACTTCAATATCCACATCCTTGGATTTGGAGTTCTTTTTCACATCGCCGTCTTCGCCGGTTCTTATTTCCAAGCCGCTTCCGTCCAAGGAGGCTCTCTCTGCCATCTTCTTCTGTCTGTATTCTATGGCTTCGGGATTAAGTCGTGCTATGTAGTCCTTCTTAACAAAGTCGGGGTCGGGAGCGTTGGTCTTTGTCAACTTTCCTCTCGGGTCAAATATCATTTCGTATTCCGTTTGCCCTATGCCTTTCATCGCAATGATAAGACGGTAATAGTTATCGCCGGAAAAATCTTCCACATACTCGGCTTTCTTTATGCGATAGCCGGGATAGTTGTTGATGAAGTAGTTTGCGACCAATGTCGGCAGTTCTCGCTCCTCTATATTAAATATGGTAAACTGCCAATTACCGGTTGCAGTAAGAAAAACTCTGCCTATCTGCTTGTCTATGTCTATTTCCGCAACGTATTGTCCTGTTTCGAAATACCAGCCTTTGAGTTTATAGTCCGAATAGGTGTTTTCCAATCCGAGTCTCACCTCTTGGGGTATGTCGGAGGGGCGTAACTTTTGTGCGTATCCGGCAAACGAAATAATGACTGCCAAAATCGCTATAACTGTGTGCTTCATGGGTTCAATGTTTTTCCTATTTATAATTCTGCTCTTATTATGGTGTCATCTCTGTTGGGAGATGTTGATATTATTGCAACGGGAAGGTTGGTTCTTCGCTCTATGTCGTGAACGTAATCCTGCATTTCTTTGGGCAGGTCTTCGAAATGTTTCATTCCTTCGGTGTCTGCTTTCCAGCCTTTGCAGCTCGTGTAGATTGGGTTTATCTTTGCATTCACATCGTACGGCACATGCTCCGTTGTTTCGCCGTTTATCTCGTATTGTGTGCAAATCTTTATGTTGTCGAATTGGTTCAATACATCTATCTTCATCAACATGAGGTGAGTAACTCCGTTAAGCATGCAGGCGTATTTCAATGCCGGCATGTCCAACCAACCGCAACGTCTTGCTCTTCCCGTGGTTGCTCCGAACTCTCTGCCTTGTTGACGCATCTGCTCGCCTACGGCATCGAACAGTTCCGTAGGGAACGGTCCGCTTCCCACCCTTGTGCAGTATGCTTTGCAAATTCCGAACACCCGACCGATTTTGGACGGTGCCACACCCAAACCCGAACAAACGCCTGCGGTGATGGTGTTTGAGGAGGTAACGAACGGATATGAGCCGAAGTCTATGTCCAACATTGAGCCTTGCGCCCCCTCGGCAAGAACTTTTTTGTCGTTCTCCAAGGCTTCGTTTAGGAAGTACTCGCTGTCTACAACGGTAAGCTGCCTTAATGTTTCCAAAGAGGCAAGCCACTTTTTCTCGTATTCTTCAAACTCTTCGCCGTCTATCTTGAAGTCTTTCGGTTCATAGCCCAAGGCTTTGATTTGAGCAAAATGGGCGTTGCGTGCTTTCTCGTACTTTTCCAAAAAATCCGGTTCAAAAATAGAACCTACTCTGACGCCTGTTCTTGCTACCTTGTCTGTGTAGGCAGGTCCTATGCCTTTAAGCGTTGAGCCTATCTTTTGCGAGCCTTTGGACTTTTCGTTTGCCGCATCAGTCATTCTGTGCGTCGGAAGTATCAAATGTGCCTTTTTCGAAACGTAAAGGTTTGCTTTAGGGCTAAAGCCTATGTTTTCCAAAGCCTCTATCTCGTGTTTCAAAATAAGGGGTTCTACCAACACGCCGTTGCCTATAAGGTTTATTTTGTCCTTATGGCAAATGCCGGAAGGTATTATGTGCAGTACGTGTTTTATTGTGCCGAACTCCAAAGTGTGTCCTGCGTTGGGTCCGCCTTGAAACCTTGCAACTATATCGTATCTCGGAGCCAAAACATCAACTATTTTTCCTTTTCCTTCGTCTCCCCATTGTAAACCGAGAAGTACATCTACCTTAGTCATTATCTGATTATTTTAATTTTCACCAAGTTCAAAAGCTTTCAAAATTTGTGTGGTATTCCACCAAGGCTTTCAAGGGGGCTTTAACCACTTTGCCGATTTTGACTCTGAAGGCATCAGCAACCTGCTCCAATTCCTCTTTTGCCAAAAAGCCTATGCTTCCAACGACATTCAGCTCATAGTTATTATACGAGGTATAGGTGCTTATCTGTTGCACAAAGAAGTCTTCAAATGCACGAATGATTACTTTCTTGCAGTAGGGTATGGTTTTGTTCTCCATGGCAAAGCTCGCAAAAGAAGCGAGGTAGTAGTTCGGCGACTCGCCTTTGTAGAGCTTGTTCAGAAAGTCGGCTTCGTTTCCCTCATATTTGCGGGCGAACATTTCGCATACGCTTTTCGGCATTCTGCCTCGCAAATAGTCTTTCAACAACAACTTGCCTATGTTTGTTCCTGCTCCTTCGTCGCAAAGCACATACCCGAGCGAGGGTACATTCTCCACAATCCGCCGCCCGTCATAAAGGCAGGAGTTGGAGCCTGTTCCCAATATGGCGGCCATTCCTGCTTTTCTGCCACATGTTGCCCTTGCCGCACCGAGCAAATCTCCCTCCACCTCAATCTTTGTTTCGGGATAGAAAGGTGTGAACCAGTCAATCACGTCCTTTTGTTTGACCGGCGATGAGCAACCCGAGGCATAAATAAACATGGTGTCCACTTTGTCGGCAGGGGCGTTTGGAAGAATTTTCTCTTTTATTTCCCTGCGCATCGTTTCTTCCGATACATTGTACGGATTCATGCCTCGTGAGCAAAAGAACAGCATTTCTCCGTTCTCGTTCACCAAAGCCCAATCCGTTTTTGTGGCACCGCCGTCTGCTATCAGTATCATTATCTTCCGCCTTAGCCTGTTCTCAAAAGAATACCGTTTGCAAAGTTAACAAATTATTTTCAATCAACAATTCAAGTTCGATGCATATTTCCGTCTGACAGATTCGCTGCCACAAAATGCCGACAAGACAGCCTTGTCTCTCGCTTTTCATTCTTTCGAACGAAACAAAAAAAGCATACGGTTTGCTCTCGCAAAAATGAATCGCCGTTCCGCCGGAACGAATGGCTGATTCATTTTGACGAATCGCCGATTCATTTTTTTGAATCAGCCATTCGTTTTCGACAAAATAAGTGCATAGTTTTGCAATCGATGGAAAGGTTGCCGCTTTCTTGTTTTTCGGCTTTGGGAAACTGGCTGTCGCCGGTCTCGGAGCTGCTCGGGCTGCACTGCTGCGGGACTTTGCCTGATTATTTGCCTCGTCCTTGAAGTATGATTACAAAGGTGTAGAAAAGGATTTTCAAATCGGTGGCAATGGATATGTTTTCCATGTACAGCAAATCATATTTCAATCTTTCCACCATTTGCTCCACTGTGTCGGCATAGCCGAATTTAACTTGTCCCCAAGAGGTTATGCCGGGTTTTACGCGAAGGAGCAGTTTGTACTCGGGGGCTTTTTCTATGATGCGGTCGATAAAGTACTGCCTTTCGGGTCTGTATCCGACAAGGCTCATTGTGCCTTTTAGGACATTGTAGAACTGCGGTATTTCGTCTAATCGCACCTTTCGCATAAAGTGTCCGAAAGGGGTGATGCGGCTGTCCTTGTCTCCGCTTGACAGTTGCGGACCATGCTTTTCGGCGTCTACATACATGGAACGGAATTTATGCATAAGGAACGGCTTGCCCTTGTAGCCGATTCTTTCTTGCTTGTAGAAGATTGGACCTTTGCTCGTGGTGTAGATGATGATTGCAGTTACAAGGTAAACCGGCGAAAGTACAATCATGGCAAGCAACGAAAAGACTATGTCGAAGGCTCGTTTTATTACCTGTTGCACCGGAAGGAGTTTGCCGTATGTTATGGTAATCAAGGGGGTGTGAAATATGGCATTCATCTTCACGTTGCCCAAAAGAAGATCCTTTCTGTCGGCAGGGATTTTTATTTCCACGTTCTGACCGGCAGAGCTGATAATGTTGTATATCTCTCCTTCCTCCTCGGGTTCCAATGCCACGATGATTTCTTCTATTTTGTGTTTCTCGATTATGGTCGTTATGTCTTTTGCATTGCCGAGGTAGGGCAACGAAATTGCAGGGCAGGTTTGGTTCTCCGATATGCTTAGATAGCCGACGAATTTGTTGCCTGCCTGAAAGGCTTGGCTGTTGATGTCGTTCAAGGTTTTTATCGCTCTTGCCCTGCTGCCGACAAGCAGTGTGGGAAATCCGATGATGTTGTTGTGTATTTTTTTTGCTGCTCTTGTGGTGATGACAAGCCGCGGCAGGTAGGTTAAAGTGAAGTGCAGAAGCAGCAATATGACAAAAGAGAGGTAGTAGTTGCAGTATGTGGTTACCCGGTCGTCGAGTAGGAGGGTGAAAAATATGATTATCACTCCTATCACACTTATCAACACCGTTTGTCCGAGTTCTTTAAGCCGCGATTTGCGATATACGTTCTGGTAAGTGCCTTGCAGATAGTACAAAAACAGCCACATGAGCGGAATGCACACCAATCCTATGTACAGATTCGAGTCCGAAAACACGGCATTCATGTCTTCAAAAGTTCCGTTCTCTATGCTCTTCTTACGAAAGATGAAGAACAAAGCCCATGACACGGCTGCCGTTACAAAGTCCGATATTACGTACTTCGCAGTTTGGAGGTTCTTGTTCATTATGTGCGTTTATGCTTTCTTAGTACTGGTTGGGGTAGTGTACTATCTTGATGTTATCCAAGTGTATGAACGTATTGGTTTTGCCATCGGGGTTGACGGCTTCAAAATAGAAGCGATAGTAATTCGGATAGCTTAAATTGCTCCATACTTTGTTCAACAAGATGTACATTTTTTGCCAACCCTTTCCCGCATTCGGAATAACCCTCATGGCACTTACGTATTTGTAGGACGAGGAAGAAGGATTTTTTCCGTAAATACCGACTTCGAAAGGAATGTTTGAGTGGTAGTCCAATTCCAACACCGTTCCGTTGTGATTGGTGCAGTAAACAGAGTCGATGGATATGTACTTGTTTTTACCCTCGGAGCTGAAATATATTGCCCCACAGGCATTGCCGTAGCTAACGCTGTCGTTGCTGATGACGGTCATTCTTTCGGCAATGTCGTCGGTAACATCTGCAAGTTCAAAACCGGTATAGGGACTTTCGAACAGCTCATACAGGTTGGGAAACTGACACTTGGTTTGGTTATACATTATCTCTCGCTTGGTGAACTTGACTTCCTTTCCGGGGACAAACTCAAGCGAGTCCACGATTGTGGTGTAAAAAGGGTATGCTTCCCTTGTTCCCTGCATTCCGTTGTACAGAACGCCGGGACGGATGTCCACTTTGTGTTTGCCCTCGTACAACACCGGAACACTGCACGGCAAAGGAAATGCTCCAATGAAAGTGTTATCGACATAAACCCACACGTCTTTTATTTCGTTCGTCAAAAAGCCGTCGTTTTGCGGTACGCTCAAGTTGGGATTCTCCACTAAATCAAAGCCTTCTATCTTTATATATGCCGGTATTGTTTGATCTCCGTCAAAGTTGTTGCACCCCGCAAAAACGGACACAACGACAAGCAAAATTGCCAAGTATTTTGTTTTGTTCATATGCAAAATCGGTTTATCAAGGGAACGTTAACATATTGCCATTATTGTATGGAACGAGGTTTGCGTGCAAAAATGTCTCCGATTACGCAAAAGGGCTGCCATGTGCGGCGGTTTTTGTAACTTCGCATTCCAAAACATATTTTGCCATGAGGGTTGACAGTTTCAAACACAAGGGTTTACGAAAACTGATGATTGACGAATTGAAACGGAAGGGCATAACGGACGAGAGGGTGTTGGAGGCGATGAATGCCGTTCCGAGACATTTTTTTATGGATTCGTCTCTTGATATTTTGGCTTACGAGAACAGAGCCTTGGAGATACTCTGCGGACAAACCATTTCCCAGCCGTCGACTGTGGCTTTTCAGTCGCAACTGCTTGATGTTCATGAAAATGAAAAGGTTTTAGAGATTGGCACAGGCTCGGGCTATCAGACTTGTGTGTTATGCAAAATGAAAGCAAGGGTTTACACCATAGAGCGTTTCAAGCCACTGTATAGCTCGGCACAAACCGTTTTCGACATGTTGCAATGCCGTCCGAAATGTTTTTTCGGAGACGGCTACTTGGGATTGCCGGCTTATGCTCCTTTCGACAAGATACTCGTAACATGCGGTGCCGAAAAAATGCCCGAAAAATTAGTTGAACAGTTGAAGGTGGGAGGTGCGATGGTCATTCCCATAGGCGTCGGTACTCAGGTCATGTGCAAAATAACAAAGTTGTCCCCAACAGAGGTTGATATTCAGGAGTACGGCGACTTCAAATTTGTACCTATGCTCAAGGAAAGGAAATTTTGCTGAAACCTTATTTTTTTGTACCTTTGCACATTGTATAAATTACTGATATGACAAAAGCAAAAGTTTTATTCGTAAACCAACAAATCACACCGTATTTAGGAAGCGACATAAGGGCTGACATAGGAAGGCATTTGCCCCAGTGTATATTGGAAAGAGGTAAGGAAGTGAGGACTTTCATGCCCCGTTTCGGTGATGTGAACGAAAGGAAGAACCAACTGCACGAGGTAATCAGACTTTCGGGCATGAACATTATAATAGATGATACGGATCACCAGTTGATAATCAAGGTTGCGTCTATACAGTCTGCAAGATTGCAGATTTACTTCATAGACAACGAAGACTACTTTCAAAGAAAATTCGATGTGTTGGACGCCGACGGCAAAATGTTTGAGGACAACGATGAGAGAGCTATATTCTTTGTTCGAGGCGTTTTGGAAACTATAAAGAAATTAAGCTGGAAACCGAACATTATTCACTGTTCCGGTTGGTTTGCTGCACTGCTTCCGTTCTATGCAAAGCGGACTGAATACAAAAATCACCCGTTTTTTACGGACAGCAAAATCGTTGTAAGTTTGTTCAACGACCCTTTTGAGGGAAGCCTTTGCGAAAACCTTTCAAAGAAACTGAAAGCCGACGGAGGAACTCTAAAAGATTGGAAACTGTATAAAGAACCTACTTATATCAACCTCATGAAGGCGGCTATCAATTATGCAGACGCCGTTGTTGTTGCAGAGGAAGGCGTTAGCGAGGAACTGATTGAATTTGCCAAGTCTTCGAAAAAACGTATTGTTGACTATGCTCCAATGCCGGAATTGGCGGACAAACTCAGCGAATTGTATGACAAAATAGCTGTACTCGACGAAGATTAAAACATCTATGGAAATGAAAAAGATATGGCTTTTGTTGCTTTGCCTGCCTTTTGTGTTCGCTTCTTGTGTTGACGAGGACGAAACATTGGGTTTGGATTTGATAGATCAGAACGACCGATTAAATGTTGGGACTTACGATGGCGTAACGATGAGAGGGGTTTACTTCAAGGAGGATTCCCTTGTTACAGCGAATTATCGGTATAACGTTTTGGGAGAGTACCGAGACAGCAGATTCGGAAAGGTTTCCTCTTCGATATATACTCAAATGACGCTGTCCATGCCCTCTGCCAATTTTCACGAGTACGATATAGACTCTGTCGTTCTGTCGTTGGCTTATGCAGGTGGCTTTGCCGAAGACACGACAACAAATGGCAAAGAAATGAGACTGAAAGTCTATGAGCTTTCGGAGGATATGGATTCCACCAAACAGTACAGCTTTGACGATGTTTCGGTAAATCCAAGCCCCATATACTCACAAAACATTACCATAGACTACAATAAGGATGTTATAATTGGAACAGACACATTGGCACCGCACCTGAGGGCGTCTCTTACGGGCGATTTTTTGAATAAAATCAAGAATTTTTCGGGCGAAAACGCCGCATTCATTACCCAATTCAAGGGATTGAAATTTTCTCTTGAAAAAATAGATGACAAGGGCATGATGGCGTATATAGACATGACTTCTTCTCTGTCCTGCATAACTATATACTACACCGTAAGTGGCAAAACACAGCAATACATCATCAAATTCCCGTCCGCAGGTCATAGATTCATGCACTATGATTACGATTTTTCCGGTTCGGATTTGCAAAGGCTTTCCTCTAACGACACTCTCTCCGGCGAGGATTTGATATACCTCGGCAGCATGGGCATATCCATGGCAAAGATAAGCATAGAAGATTTTAGGGAAGATTGGAAAAACGCAGTAAACGACAGTAACGCAAATAATGATGCTTCGATAAATTCGGCTCTTTTGGAGTTTCCGATTGCCAACATAAGCCTTGCAAACAACATGAACTCCACTTCAAGGATTCTTTGTTACAGAAAAAGTGTGATAGGGAGCGATACCAATCTCGTATTGATACATGACGCACAGGCTTCTGACCTATTCTACAACGGATACTACGATACAAAGTCGCAATCCTACAAGATGTACATAAGCATGCACTTGGCAAACTACCTTAATGGCAACATTACCGACCCGGATATTTACCTCATTCCCGATGCAAGGCGTTCATCTGCAACAAGGGTAATACTCAACGGTCCACGACATGCAACCAAACCTGCCACAATCAAGGTTACTTATACCAAAAACAATTAAAATAACACCCATGAAGAAATCAGTCCTTATTCTACTCGTTTTGTCGGCTCTGTCTGCCCAAGTCCGTCTTGTGGCACAAGAGAAGTCGCATATCGAATATTGGAACAACGGAGCAGTTGCCACAGAGGGCAAGGTGAATGACAAAGGTATCAGAACGGGTGCCTGGAAATGGTATTACGACAACGGAGACGTGCAGATTGAGGGCTTATACAACGACAAAGGAGAAAAGAGTGGCGTTTGGACTTACTACTATAGGGGCAAGAATATACAAAAGACGGAAGTCTTTTCGGGAAGCGGCGAAGCCGTTGCCTATTTCCCCGATGGTAAACTGCAATATCGTTACGGCGTAACGGACAACGGTCGAGAGGGAAATTTTGTTGAATATTTCCAAAATGGCAAAAAGAAAACGGAAGCGTTCTACAAGAACAACGAACTCGAAGGTAAAGCTGTTTGGTGGTATGAAAACGGCAACAAAGACATGGAGGGTACGTTGCAAGCGGGCAAACGCAACGGTCATTGGACGTACTACTATAAAAGCACAGGCACCAAGGGCAGCGAAGGCGACTACAAAAATGATAAAGAAAGCGGTCGTTGGATTTATTACTACGAAACGGGTGAAAAATGGCGGGAAGGAGAATATGATTCGGGCAAACGCATCGGTCTGTGGACAACATACTATGAGAATGGCAAAATCCACCATAAGGGAAGCTACGTTGCCGGCTTGGAAGAAGGAGTATGGGAAAGTTGGTCAGAGAAAGGAAACACTCTGGAACGAGGAAACTTTGTTGCCGGCAAGATGAACGGAAAATGGGAGGCTTATTACCCCGACGGCATCTGCAAAACACGCTGCACATACAAAGATGGCGTGAAACACGGTACCGAAATCCTTTACGATGACAACGGAGACATTTTGCAAAAAGCCGATTACGCCGACGGTGTTCTAAACGGCAGATGGGAAAAGTACCTTGGAGGTGTATTGATAGAGAAAGGCATACACTTGAACGGCAAAAAAGATGGTTTGTGGACTTTCTACGGCGCAAACGGTGCCAAACAAAGAGAACAGAACTTCCGTAACGGCAAACCGCACGGCAAATGGGTGGAATACTATTCCGCAGACAAAAAAGCGGCAGAGGGAGAATACACCGACGGTGTTAAAAGCGGAACATGGAAGAACTACAATCGTAACGGCAAAGTGCTTTCCACCACAATATTTGACAACGGTAAGATAACGAAAGAGACAATCTCCGACAAGTAAGTTGCGAAATGAAAAAAGAAGTCTTCAAATCAATAGCGTGGAAAGAGCTGCTGTTGGTAGTTATCAGCCTTATAGCAACAAGAATCTTTATTCTGAATTACTTCTACGCCGAATTTGAACTAAGCCCCACCGTTTCCGATGCGGAATACGGCTTATTCATTCTTTCCGCAGCACTTTTGTTCATCTCCGCCTGCATTGCAAACCGTTGCTTCGGCACAAAGCCGACCGCTGTCAACACACAAAATGACCCGCAACCGACTTTCTCAAACAAGAAACAGGCGAAAACGCTCTTTTGGTTGCTTTCCGGTCTTTCGGTCGCTCTTTCTTTTGCCATAGGTGCCACAAAAAACTTTTTCCACTTAGGCTTTATTTTCGCGGCAGCAATGATTGCACTTTGGCTGTACGCCGACAGATGCAACCGACAACTGTTAAGTGGAAAGATAATAGTTTCCGCTCTGTATGCATTGCTGTTTCTTTTGCCCACGGTGTATGAACTATTCTCGCTCATTCGCATTCCCGATTTATTCAAAGTTATCGGCATGGACGTAAAACAACCTTTTCGCTTATCTCTGTTCTTTGCCGCTTTTGCTTTCGTACTTTGCTTTCTTCGTGAAATAATAAAAGACTTGCGAGACAGGGACGACGATGAAGAAGTTGCACTAAAAGACACTTTTGCCTTGGCTTTCGGCGAAAAAAACTGCAAAACCATTGCTTGTCTGCTTGCCTTGATTCTGATAATTGCCACGGGCGTTTACCAATACTTCTATTATCAGCACTCCCCCGCCATGATACTCGGCGGTATCAGCATCATAGTCCATTTACCCTTGCTTTATTTCCTGAAGGAACTTCGCTCCGCTCAATCGGTACAGGATTATGATTTTCTTGCAGGCTTATTGAAAATGCTCTTTGTGTCTTTGCTGTTCACAATGACAACAGCAAAATATATATTGCAGTAATGAGTTTATCCGACATTCTTTCCCTTCGCATGCTTCTTGCCTCACAATCGCCGAGACGGAAGCAACTGCTCAAACAAATGGGATTCACAGTTGAACTTGTGAACGTTTCGACCGAAGAAATATTCGATGCATCACTTGAGGATTACGCCATAGCCGAACATTTGGCATACATAAAAAACCGATCCTACTCTCTCCCTCTACCCGAACGAGCTGTTCTCGTAACTGCCGACACTTTGGTGTTTGCCGATGGCAAACCGCTTGGCAAACCTCATGACATCGCACAAGCGGTTCATTATCTCAACCTGCTGAAAGGAAGAAGCCACAAGGTGATAACGGCATGCTGTTTGAGAAGCAGGAACGACATGAAAATATTTCATCAAACAGCCGAGGTTCATTTCCGAAATCTGACCGACGAAGAGATAAATCACTATATCGAACGCTACAAACCGTTCGACAAAGCGGGAGCCTACGGAATACAAGAATGGATAGGGCTTATAGGAATAGAACGCATAGAGGGCGACTACTACACGATAATGGGATTGCCTTGCGAACAACTGTTCTGTATGCTCAAACAAATGAACATATAAACCTTTTCATCATGAACAAACCCCTTGTGCTTTTGGTTGATGACGATACCGACATATTGGAATTCCTCAGCTTTGCCTTGGAACGCGATGGCTTTGAAGTAAGAAGCTGCACCGATGGAGAGACCGCCTTTCAGCTTGCAAAGCAAATCATACCCGATATAATCGTGTTGGATATGATGATGCCCGGTTGGGACGGTTTGGAAACTTGTCGCCATATTCGGAAAGAGGAAAGTCTGAATAACTCCATGATTGTTTTTCTCACAGCAAGAAGTGAGGATTACATGCAGGTGGAAGGCTTGGATACCGGAGCCGATGACTATATTTCGAAACCGGTCAAGCCAAAGGTTTTGATAAGCCGCCTGAGAGCAATATTAAGAAGAAAGACCGATGCTCCGCAAGACAATAACTCCGTTATAGAACTCCAAGATTTGACTATCGACAAGGACAATTACACCGTTATCAGCCACGGAAAGTCGATGACACTGCCTAAAAAAGAATTTGAGCTGTTGCTCTTCTTGGTTACACACACGGACAAAATCCACACAAGGGACGAAATCTACTCTGCCGTTTGGGGAGATGATGTGATAGTGGGTGAAAGAACGATAGATGTACACATTAAAAAGCTCCGAGACAAGCTCCAAACAGACAAAATAAAGACATACAAAGGAATAGGATATAAATACGAGGAATAGATGAAGACTAAATTTATAGCATTGCTCACTGCCTTTTGGGCATCATTGAGTTTGTTCGTCATATTGGCGGTGGTGTTAAGGTTTTACAGGTTCGACATGCTCAGCATATTGGCGGTGTCGCTTTGTCAACTGATTGTGGTTTTCTTCATAGTCAGATATTGGATACAAAAGGAAGTTTACGACAAGGTCAGAACCATTTACAAGAATATCTACAACTTCAAAATCAACAAAAAAGACCTTAAAGCCAAAATAAACAGCGGAAAACAAAACCTGTCCGATGTTCACGACGAGGTAGACCGTTGGATAGAAGACCAAACGGGCAAAATAGACCAAATGGTTGCGATGGAGAAATACCGGAAAGAGTACATAGGCGATGTTTCTCACGAATTAAAGACCCCCATTTTCACCATACAGGGTTATATTTCCACCCTTTTGGACGGTGCAATGGAAGAAAAGGAACTGACTCGCAAATACTTGCAACGCACCGAGGCAGGAATTGAGAGAATGATTGCCATTGTGAACGACCTCGACACCATTTCGCAGTTGGAAAGTGGCGAAATACAGCTGAACATCACCAAATTCGACATATTGAAATTGGCACAAGAAACCGCCGACAGCCTCGAACAAAAAGCAAAGGAGCATCAACTGAACATTCAAATACAATACAACGAACCTTTGTTTGTGGAAGCAGACAGGAATCGCATAAGGCAGGTGCTTATCAACCTTTTGGACAATGCCATAAAGTATTCCAAACCCGATAGCGGAACGGTAAAAATAAAATTCTTCGACATGGGCGACCAAGCGTTGATAGAAGTGGCAGACAAGGGCATAGGCGTTGCAGAGAAAGACCTTCCCCGCTTATTCGAACGCTTCTATCGTACCGACAAAGCACGCTCCCGGCAGAACGGAGGCACGGGTTTGGGCTTGGCAATAGTCAAACACATTATTGAGGCTCACCGCCAAACAATCAACGTGCGAAGCAGTCTCGGCGAGGGTACCACTTTCGGCTTTACGCTCAAAAGGAGCAAATAACTTTTCTTTTTCACCGTTTCAACCCCTCCGCAAGGCACAAGTCGAGAACGTTCTTTGCCGAACTACTTTCATTGTAAACCGACGGCATTATCGGCATTTACAGAAAAATAGTACTTTTGCAACAAAAAGAATAGGAGATAATATGAAGACTTTTTTGAGTATTGGTTTGAGCATGCTTTGCCTGCTCGTTTTCACAAGCGGGCTTTATGCACAATGTCCTTTCGGCGGCAAGGTTAATTGCCAAGGAGAGTGTGGCAGATTTACAGACGAAAACGGCGACGGCTACTGCGATTTTGCCAAATTGGAGAAGGTAGCAAACGAAACGCCGAAAGCCTCCGATGAATCGCCGAAAGAAAAAATTGAATCGGCGAAAGAAAAAAATAAAACGCCGATTCGTTCCACCACTGATTTGCAAGCAGATAAGAAAACGGCAAAACAATCCGACAAAAAGGAGCAAATCAACAACGAACCGACCGTTAGAAGCTCTGAACAAGAGGCTGTTGAAATCATTACACCAACCGAAACCGCCACAACAGAACAAGCACCGGCACCAACGGTCAAGAAAACCAAGCCATACCGCATCATAACCATCAGCCTCATCTGTCTGTGTGCTTATTTCTTTACCTTTGCCTTGGTCAAGGGCGGCAGAATGAAGAAAATAACTCACAGAAAAATATGGAACAGCATATTGCTGATAACATGTTTGGTTTCGTGTCTGTTGGGCTTTCTTCTTGCATTGCAGTTGAACTACCATTTTTGCATGCAGACGCTGAGGATTGCATTGAAACTGCATGTCGAGTTCGGCATTGCAATGACCATAATCGCAATAATCCATATCATTTGGCATTGGAAGTACTACATGAATATCTTCAAGAAGTAAGATAAAGTCGGACACTGCACAAAATGAACCGACAAATCCTCAGACTTGCCATTCCCAATATCATAACGAACATAACCGTGCCGCTGCTCGGCATGGTCGATACTGCAATCGTGGGACACATAGAGACGCAGGAGGGAATGGACTTTATAGGCGCCGTGGCAATAGGAACAATGATTTTCAACCTCATCTATTGGAACTTCGGCTTCCTCAGAATGGGAACAAGCGGCTTTACGGCACAAGCATACGGGGCAAACGACAAAAAGGAACAAATGAATATTTTGTTGCGAGCATGTTTTATTGCCCTTATATCTTCCCTTGTCCTTATTCTTCTGCAAAAGCCCATCGGAATGGTGGCTCTTATGTGCATAGATGACAAAAACTCTCTCGGCAGTTTGGCAATGCAGTATTTCTACATACGCATTTGGGCAGCCCCTGCAACCTTGGGCATGTATGCAATCAAAGGGTGGTTCATCGGAATGCAGGATTCCAAAACACCAATGTGGATTTCCATTCTGATAAACATACTGAACATTGTTTTCAGTTTGATTTTTGCAATAGGAATGCAGATGCACATAAAAGGAGTAGCCGCAGGAACGCTGATTGCGCAGTGGGGCGGATTGCTGACAACGCTTTTCCTTTGGCATAAAAAGTATGGTCATCTGTCAAAATTTGCAGATCGAAAGGGAGTTCTGAACAAGAAAAAGCTGTCCGCTTTCTTCAAAGCAAACGCCGACATATTTTTGAGAACCTTGTGCCTTATAAGCGTTACCACCTACTTCACCATAGCCTCGTCAAGCATGCCCTATCCTTTGCTCGCCGTCAATACTCTGCTCATGCAGCTTTTCACCCTGTTCTCTTACTTTATGGACGGTTTTGCCTACGCCTCGGAATCGCTCTGCGGACGCTTCAAGGGAGCCGGAGACGGAAAAAGTCTTGCAAAATGCGTGCGATATATACTTCTGTGGGGCGTTGTGTTGAGCATTTTCTTCACCCTGCTTTACGCACTCTTTGGGAACAACATACTTTCCTTGCTGACAAATCAACAGAACATTCTCGAAGCAAGCAGAGACTATATTATATGGACACTCTTCATACCTTTG
Organism: uncultured Bacteroidaceae bacterium; assembly: GCA_964606345.1. Taxonomy (GTDB): domain Bacteria; phylum Bacteroidota; class Bacteroidia; order Bacteroidales; family P3; genus Onthomorpha. The sequence continues at coordinate 36,564 of CAZSFV010000005.1, forward strand.
TGCGGTTGCGTGGCTTTCTTGTACGACGGCATACTGATAGGAATGACCGAAACCCGCTTGATGCGTAATGCCATCTTTGTTGCAACAGCTTTATTTTTCGGATTGTACTTCGGCTTGCGGGAAAGCATGGGCAACAGTGCGCTTTGGATAGCATTTCTTGCATACCTGCTCATCAGGAGCAGCCTCATGATGTATTTGAGCCGCAATAAAATTTTCAACAACCAAACCACAACTTCCGCACAATAGACAAAGACCAAAGCAAAAAGGAGCGAAACCATATGTTTTTGCTAAATTTGCAGACCAAACACATGAATATGACCGACAACAAACAACCTCATCGCTTTCAGCTCCAAAAAGCAGTTCGTTATCCAAAAAATAAGGACATGTACTCCACTTGGCAAGTGAAGCTGCCCTTGGTTTTCTCTCTTGCCAACGCATTGTTCCTGCTGCTTTACGGACTTGCGGGGCTGTTCTTCAAAGACGCCATAACCGCCTTTTTGCAAGGCGACACACTTGCCCCGTATTTCTACTTCTGGAAAGAGAACCTGCTGTTCTTTTTTGGAGCAAACATGCTTTATTACGTCTTTCTGTCGTTGCTTGCCGCACTGATGATTTACGCATGCCTGCTAATATGGAACGGACACGGCACGGGAGTAAATCTTTACGCCTTGGGCAGAGTCGGAAGCCTAATCATACCGCTGCTGTTCTTCGGAATGAGAGGATTAAGCATAGGAGATATAATGCTCGGTGTGCTGTTCATAGCGTACTACTACCTGTACATGTTCCGCCACTTAACAAACGAAGCCACGGCACCTCAAAACGAAAAAGAGAAATAGAAACACAGGGTGCCAAAACCACATTTGCCATACAGTGTACCGACAACTTGCACAAGGCAATCGCCTCTTGAACAGACGCACTGCTATCGGCAATAATAATCGAGCATTTTTTCAATCTCCCTTGTGCATACAGGGCAAAACGGCTTATCGCTTCTCATCAAACAATCTTGGTAGGGTCTGTACATGCCTTTGCTCCGGTAAGCCGCACCCTCAAACACTCCTACCCTTTCGTACTCCGGTGTGCATGGAGTAGGTATGGGAGTGGACGCCTCAAACATATCCTCCCATTTCCCTTTGAAATTCTTTAACGAGCTTATATTCCTCTCCCAAGGTTCTACCTCCGCAGAAACCATTCCTGCATCACTGTCATTTGAAGCATATTCATCTGCCAAGCCTGCAAAGGAATGTCCGAACTCATGGATAAGAACAAAACTGTTCTCATGGTTTACGTAAGTCGTTGCATAGAAGTTGTATATACCTCCGCCGCCATACACATCGGAGTTGCAAAGAATGACAATCTGGTCGTATCCGACACCCAAAAGAGCATCATGCAAATTCCATAGTTGCTCGGTCATTATATATCGCTCCGAACCAAAAGTATTGTAATGCACACCCAACTCATTGTAAACAGCAGTGGAGTGTTTCAAACCGGGAATACCGCTTTGCTTGTCATACCTTTCTATGCCTATGATATTCATCTTATCCTTTGCATTGGAAAAAGGCGGCTTGGAAAAGAAATAATCCGCATACAGACTCAAATCGGCATACATCTGCTCACGCTCCTGCTCCGTGTAACCGACGGGAACAATGGCAATGTCAAGACATTTGTTGCTCTCGCCCGCTTTGTGAAGCTGTATCGTTTTGGCAAAATCCTCCTTTTGGGCATACTCCAATCTGTTTATGTCGAAATCGCTTTTACTTATCAACTTGTACTCATTTCTGTCGTTCCTTGTGAAAAACAGTATCTCTACATCTGTCTTTGGAAAAGGCAGCAACATCACCTCCTGGAAGTTCCCGCAAGACGTCTTAGCCTCCTCCATTGTCAGCCACTCTGCCATAAGAGAGCAATAACCCTTGGAGAACAACAATTTGCCGGTTGCCTTTTCCCTCATCTCTACCTTGTGAACCCCAAGCGAAAGAGTATCTATCAAATTAACCTTACTGCCTGCCCAATCGGGTATTTTCAAAAACCTCTCAATGTTGAAATACTCCACACCTACCCTTCCGGAGTGGGAATAATCAATACGCAGCGTTGCCTGCTCAAAATACTTTTCGAACTGCGCCATGCCGACCAAAGGAAACAGCAAAACAAAAACCGCAATAAATCTTTTCATGTACCTTATCTTTTATTCGTTGCCTCCTGCAAAGGTAGCTCATTTCCACAAACAGCCAAACAAACCGCCGAATATTCTCAACTCGAAAGAAATGATCATAAAATGACTTCAAAGCAGTAATGATCAATAATTTGTACTGCCCCTATCTTGCCAACCACTTCCATATCCTTATTACTCACAAAAGATTGCCTATTATCTTTGTTCCAAAACCAAGTTTAACCAAGCATAAAAACAATGATTTACGGATATATACGGGTAAGCAGCGATAAACAAACCGTTGAAAATCAACGCTTCGAAATCAATAAGTTCTGTGAAAAACAGAACATCATAATTAACGATTGGATAGAGGAAACCATTAGTGGTACGAAGAACTATACCAAGCGGCAACTTGGCAATCTCTTAAAAAAGGTCGGCAAAGATGACATCATCATCTGCAGTGAACTTTCTCGCTTAGGCAGAAACCTCTTTATGATTATGGAGATACTGAATATCTGCATGACCAAAGAATGTCGTGTATGGACCATTAAGGACAACTACCGCCTCGGTGATGACATTCAAAGCAAAGTACTTGCTTTTGCATTTGGACTTTCAGCAGAAATAGAACGCAACCTTATCAGTCAACGCACAAAAGAGGCTTTGGCAAGGAAGAAAGCAGAGGGCGTTACGCTCGGTCGCCCTAAGGGACAAAAAAGTTCTCCGGAGAAATATAAACTCCATGGTAAAGCTACTCTTATCAAAGAACTTCTTAAAGCAAATGTTTCCAAGCGAAAGATTGCAAAGTTATGCAATGTTGACCGCAATACGCTTGACAAATACATAAAGCTCTTTTTGATAGAAGAAAAATGAGCGTTTTCGTGCAGCAAAGCGGGTCGGTGTGCGAGTTCTCAAACTCCGATTCGTGGGTGATACTTTCTCCTATTGAGCAAAGCATCAAGCGTAAGATAGAAGCAGTGGGTACTCCTTTGAAGGATTGGGATATTCAAATCAACTATGGTATCAAGACTGGCTACAATGATGCTTTTATTATCAACACTGAGAAAAGAGACGAAATCTTGTCTAACTGCCAAACAGAAGACGAACGTACAAGAACGGCTGAACTTATACGACCAATTTTGCGAGGCAGAGACATCAAGAGATATGGGTATGATTGGGCGAATCTGTGGCTAATTAATACCCATAATGGTATTCGTGGCAAGTTGGAGCGTGTGCATATAGAAGATTATCCTGCTATAAAGGCACATCTTGACCAATATTGGGATAGAATATCAAAACGTGCTGACAAGGGAGATACCCCATATAACCTACGTAATTGCGCATATTTGGAGGATTTTTCTAAGCCAAAAGTAGTATATATGGAAATTCAAACAGACAATCCAAATGAAGGATATCCGTTTCCGTGTTTTTCTTATGATAAAAGAGATTCTATTGCGCTCAATACAGCCTATATAATGTGTAGCGATTCTGTTGATGTCCGATATGTTTTAGGCATTCTAAATTCCACAGTAGGTAGGATGATTGCAAGATTGTATGTGACACAATTGCAAGAACGACAGTATAGAATGTTGGCTCAATACATCTCTAAATTTCCGATAGCAAAATCCACATCAAAAATACAGGATGAAGTTATTACAAGAGTTCAGAAATGTTTAGATTCAAACTCCACACTCAATGAAGAAGACATAAACAGAATTGCTTACCAAATATATGGATTTGAACCATCGGAAATAACTCATATAGAAAATCTTATATGACCAACAATAGGAGGCGGCTGAATATACAGTCGCCCCCTATTATTGGTTATACTTGTCCCTCAATGTAGCGAATTTCTTCTTTTGTAAATTTATAAATGTCATAAATATACAGGTCTATTTCTCTATCATGGAAATTACCAAAATCAATATCAAGTTTTGGAATTGGAAATTTTATGAGGGATTGAATATTCAACATTATGTCACCAGCTCCTGTCGTATCACTATTTTTATAAACGAAATAGGTACCAACAGTACTGCATAAAAATGCTAATACCGTTTTATTATATCTTCCCGCAGAAATGAAATTAGCAGGAGCGGTTAGAAACGTTCCAGCCTCAACCAAAGCAAATGCTAATTTTCTTCCAACAGCTTTCCAGCAAATGTGTGGCTGAAAAAATAAGTCCCAATACTTAGCACCCCATCTTTGCATGGCATACCATTCATATCTGATACCTGTTTCAGCTTTATTACGTTTAGAAAGAGGCTCTTTGTATTTCAACATATGCTGATAAACGGCAGGATATTGTTCATGAAACGCTGTCTCTGCTTTTTCTGATGCTCCTGTAATGGACTCATCAAATTGCAATGGAAAATGCCATGGAATATATATTAGCCACAGATTCGCCCAATCATACCCATATCTCTTGATGTCTCTGCCTCGCAAAATTGGTCGTATAAGTTCAGCCGTTCTTGTGCGCTCGTCATCAGTCTGACAATTCGCAAGAATTTCATCACGTTTCTCTGTTGATATGATGAAGGCTTCATTATATCCAGTAAGGACACCACGATAAATGTTTATGTCCCAATCTTTGAGTGGAGTACCTACCGCTTCTATCTTACGTTTAATACTCTGCTCAATAGGAGAAAGTATCACCCACGAATCAGAATTTGAGAACTCGCACACCGAACCACTTTGCTGCACGAAAAGGCTCAAATTCTTTACGCTATCTTTGTTCTGCTTGTTAGTGACAGCACATAGCGTCTTATGCTCGTTTGCAGCTTTAGCAAAGAGCAGAATATTGGTGTCAACAGTAGCACTCTCAAAGATTTTAACTCCTGCAAAGTCTATGAGTAGCATAGGGTTCGTATTCTTGGCAAAGAAATCACGAGTCTCCTCACCATATCCAGCACGCATCCATTTGTTGGATGTGATATAGCAAAGATGTCCATTAGGTTTCAGTAACTGATAACCACGCTCATAGAACAGGCAATAAATATCACCTGTACGAGCGTATGTCTTATAATTGCTTGATGCATAGAGCTGTGCCAACTTGCCACCATCGTTTTGTAATTGGATGTATGGAGGATTGCCTACGACAATGTCAAAGCCATCGCTTACTCCGAACATCCAAGCTGGGTCGAAGAACTCTGCGACTGCATTTTGGTCGTATGGATTCCATGCTGCAAGCTGTTTTGCATCCTCTGGAGCAAAGTCGTTGTCTTGTTCCAACAACTTAGCCAGTTTCTCACGAAGCTGTTTGTCTTTCTCTCGCAATGTACTTTTACGATAAGCCGTTTTGGCAGAGAAATGCTCATGACGAATTTCTGTCAGTTCCTTTTTCGTTGGCTCTATTTCTGGATTCTCAAACAGGTTATGTGAGACTTGTTTCTTCTTTGCAATCAATGAATTGGCAGCCACAAACTTCGTTTCAAGATTTGGCAATGTAGGAATGCCAAAGTTCGGTTTTGTGGCATCTTTCTCACAATTGCAAATAAGAGAAATAAAGAAGCGAAGCTTTGTAATCTGCGCTGCTATGCTTTGAATATCACTGCCATATATGCAGTTTTCAATGATAGCCAACTTCATCTCATAGATATTCTCGTCAGGAGTAATATGACAAAGAATGTCTATCATTCTGTTAAGCAAACCCATAGGGAAAGCTCCCGAACCACAGGCTGGGTCGAGAATCTTGATTGCCTTTAGCTTGTCTGCAATGGTTTTATAATCAGCCTTCTTTTTCTTGTCATACACGAACTCAGAGGAGAATAGCGAACGTACAAATGCCGTATTGCCCAAATATGAGATAAGACTTTCGTCCACCATATAGTTCACAATCTCACGAGGTGTATAGAAAGAACCACTTTGATTACGGGCTGTTTCTTTTGTTTCAGGGTTGTACGCACCCAAAAGGTTCTCAAATACCTTACCAAGCAATTCCGGGTCGAGTGCCACTTGCTTCTCCTCTGGAGAATTCTCCTCTATGGTAAAATTATATCTACTAAGAATGGATATAAGCCCTTTTTCTGGTTCAAAGAACAGGATGTTAGGCACTACCGCACGATTGCGATAGCGACCATCGGCAAATTTCTTGTCGTTACGGCTGAAACCATCATAATTGTATGCCTGTTCTACGCCATCAATGGTCTTTGTCTTGTCAAGACACTCGAAAAGACCGCCATTAAGGAATGGTACTTCAGAGAACAACTTTATTACTTCATCTTCACTGATTGTGAACATTTCTGCATAGCGATAGAGCGTCTTAATGTCTTTCTTAACGTTAGTGGCGAACTTACGTTTATTACCCTGTTCATCCTCAATGGCACGATTGAGAGTACCGAAGAAGAGATTCTGGAGAATGGCATTGTAGTAGTTTCCTACTACGGCATTGTTAGGATCAAAATCCTTCAGTATTGTTTCGAGGAAGTCAACGTCAAAGATTTTATTAGGGACAAGGTCTTTCTGCTTGATAAACCAAACGAACATAATTCGGGTTATCAAGCGTATAATCTTAGTCTCAATGTCCTCTCTGTCATCAGCCTCGGTAGATGTATTGTTCGGGAAATATACTCCAGATGCAGGATCAACCGCCCATTGATACCATTTATACAAGTCTTTGTAGAAATCCTTTGACAATGCTTCCACAGAGAACGCTTCCTTAATATTGGCAAAAGAAATATCCTTCTGTTGCAAGTCAATGAAACGAGTGACAGGTGTGTTATAACAACTTCCACCATCGCCAAATACAAAGGTGTAGCGCTTAGGAGCAGTAGCATTGTCCTTGATATCACAGACGAAAGAAAGTCGCCAGTGATCGCCACTGTCAAATACCACCAAGGCTGCATCGAATTCACCCCAAGTAGGGTTGATGAATGATTTTACAAGGTTACGTAGTCCCACACGCTTATTGACCACAGAACCTTCGTGTATGCTGTATCGGAACAAGCCTATACGGAAACCATCATCAGCATCGAATGCTCCGAGATAATAGCCTTCTTCTTTGGCATCAATTCGTTCTGGTTCGGTACGCAGTTCCTTGGCTTGAAAGAAATTTTTCAAAAAAGCCTTCCAGCTTTCCATATTGAATGTAGACCGAAAAAGGGTGGTCAGTTCGTCTTTGGTATATCCCATAATTAATAAAGTGTACTTTGTTTAAATAAATGTCTCCGAAATAATAATTTGAGGATTGGAAATATCTTGTGCGTCGTGGCGTTGCTCCTTGTTCATCGTCTGATATTCGCCAAGTAGTTCCGAAATTTTATTTTGTAAACTATACTCGTCGTTCTTCATCTTGCCACGGTCGTTCTTGTATTCACGAGACAACGCTTTCAAGTAACGAGGTAGCTTGGCATAGATACCTTCATTGATATATCCCATCAGCACATCGCATTGCGATTTCAATTCACTGTCGGTTGTTATCTGCTTGATGGTACGCAAGAACTTATTAGCTTCAAGCGATGTTTTGTCAAGGTCGGTGCGATTGATTGATGATGTATCGGCTGCCTCCACATATTCGGTCGTATATTGAGCCAGTGCACTATTTACGTGCTTATAGTGCTGTTCTTCTTTAGAGAATGGCACAGGCTGTTCTTCGGGTTTTGCCTTGAGATATTTTACCGCTTCAAGAAAGTCAATAACCTCTACACCATTGGCTGTTGCCAAATAGAACTCTGTCTTAACATTGGAAGAAACAAATATAATAGACTTGCCACTATACTTTCCTGTATCACGCATTACACGGCTCTTCATTGGCAGTGCCTTGATTTTGCGATACAGTTTGCGGTCACTATTATAGAGTTCACGCACCTCTCGCAATAGAGCAATTTTCTTATCAATGCTATCCCTTACATTATTATCGAACATCCGAAACTCCTTTACAATCTCCTCTTTGGAGTAGATTTGTGCATCTTCGCCAAATGCCGAATGAAAACCTTGCAACTTGACAAGGGCATTCTTATATAACTGAATTTCTTTATCGCCCTGTTGAGACGGGTAGAACATATAGTTGTATATGTAGGAAGCGACCGAGCCGATACGATTTACACGTCCGATGCGTTGCATAAGTCGCGTAGCATTCCATGGTGAATCGTAATTGACAATGACATTAGACCGATGCAGGTTTACTCCTTCTGCCAAAACATCAGAGGTAATAATGATGTTATATTTTTTTGAATCGCCCTCAAAGTTGGCATCGAAATTTTCCTTTATGGTTTTTCCCAAGCGATCGCGATTAGCCGCTGTAACCATTAAGACATCAGAACGACCAATTTCCTTTGTAAGTCTATCGTACAAATAGTTCAGTGTATCTACACTTTCGGAAAACAACACTAATTTGCCCGATGGGTTTATCTCCTTATTGAAGAAGTTATGAGTAAGGTTTTCCCGGAACTTATCGAATTTTGGGTCGTTATTCTCTTTCTCCCAGTCAGCATTAAGTTGTTCCAATATATCACGGTCATGGTGGAGCATTCTAAGAAATTCAGAAGTGAATGCATCGGCTGAGAAGCAAATATCCTCGACTGCATATCCCTTGGTAATGGCATACTCAATAATCTCATCAAGCTCCATATTCTTTGCTTGCAGGTCTTTTACCTTCAAGTCCGGAGCAATGATAACTTTGTCCTCCTCAAACATCTTAATCATATCGGTTGTGATCCGAAGAAGTGTCTGGAGCGATTTCTTGAAAGCATAAAAACTACTTTCCAATCGCTTCACCATATGGACACGATAGATAGCGGCCAATGTCTGACCGATATGTACGGCATTCTTGTACTTGCTTCGATATTCAGGCTTCAAGAATTCCACCGCACGATAACGGGCATAAGTTAGTCCCTTGCCCTCCGGATTCGCATCTGTTTTTCCATCGGTTAATTGTTTCAACGTTTCATAGAAACGATTACTTGTATCTAAGTCCATAACGTACTCTAATTCATTAGGTGGCAAAATATTGGGGAATATGATGCCCTGCGACTTGATGTCTGCCCTATAATCAGGGTCATTTAGAATGTTGTTGCGTGTACGACGAACTGTTACCTTGTCAATAACCTTACTACGGATTTGCTCATATATTTTATCCACTTCGGATGTAACATCACGTTGATCACGTTCACGCATCAATCGCTTGTAATCCAATATGTGCTTCGAGAAGAAGCCTTTGAGGTTTGGGATTCCATCAATGGTACAGCTCTGACTGTTTTGGAACAGCAATAATTGATTCAGCAAATCATCTGGACGATTATTGAGAGGTGTTGCAGAAATAAGCATAACCTTCTTTTGCAAACTCTTCAACAAACCCTCATTCAAACAAGGGGACTTGCATATCTTCTGTAACTCGTCATACTTACCCGAACTGTCGCTACGAAAACCGTGTGCTTCATCGACAATGATTAGGTCAAACTCTTCTTTATCCTTGTAATTGCCTTTACCGTCAAGAACTTTGGATAGACTACCATTGGTGACGAACTGAGCCTTTTTGTATATGTTGAACAACTTGAATGTATTTTTCCAGTTGTCTTCCAAAGCCGGAGGATAAACAACCAAGATATTGGTACTTTTACCGTTAGCCTCTATAAATCGCTTGGCAATCATTGTAGCAACCATAGTCTTTCCCAAACCTACAACATCGGCAAGGAATAAACCGTTATGCTGCATCAGCATCTGATAGCCTTGAATAACGGCATCTTTCTGATATTTCAAATCCTTGACACCATCAGGCAACTGAATAGAAAAATCATCTTCCACTTGATCTCCAAACGTATCAATAAGCACTTTGATATATAGTTCATACGGAGTAGGTTGATACCCTAAGTATGTGCTATTCTTATAGCATTCAATATCTTTGTCTGTCAATGGGATAGCCTCGTTCCATAATTTCAAAAACTCATCTAAACAATACTTCACATCATCAAAGTCTTTCATTGCAACATTGAGTTCGTACTGTGGTGGTTGCTTAATGCCCAAGCCGGAATCAGATATATTAGAAGAACCCATTATAACCCAGCCATCACTGTTTTCACTATGGTTCTGTGGTAGACATAGATAAAACTTCGCATGTAAGTTTTTAGTCACATGAATACGCATTTGTAGACGCCCTTGAACAAGATCTTCGTACATCTGCAAAATGCCTTCTTCCACCTCCGGAGAATATTTCGCATTCGAAACATCTTCCTTGAAACCATTAGAATATATCTCCTTTGCCTTATCTATCTTATCCTTATCAGCAAGCATTAACAATACTTTATTGTGCTTACGAAAAATATCATCAATATTAATACCTACCAATATTTTAATCTCGGATACATCCCCTAATTCTTTACGCAACTTGAAATATCCAGAAGAACGAAAGAAACCTACAACAGCCAAGAAGCGGTCGAATGTTGCCATCTCCGATGCGATGCCTCTTAACTTGTCAAAAAGCGTATTACCTAATTCGTTGTTGAAAAACTTTGTACTCACTCTATCCACATTTTACGAAAAAAGCGGGTTTGATTACTCGAACCCGCTTATGTTTTACTTGCTGAGTTTTTACTCTGCTTTTTCTGTGTTTTCCGTTTCGGCAGGTGTTGTTTCGGCAGCAGGTACATCAACCGTTGCTTTCTTCTTTCCTCCTCTACGGGTTGTTTTAGTTTTCTTGGCTGCGGTGTCTTTCAACATTGCTTCGTTGTAATCAACCAATTCCATCATTACAACTTCCGCACCGTCTCCCAAACGTCTGCCAAGTTTCAAAATTCTGGTATAACCGCCGTTACGGTTTGCAACCTTGCTCGCAACATCACCGAACAATTCTTTTACGGCTTCTTTGTTCTGCAAGTAAGAAAAGACAACACGCCTTTGGTGTGTAGAGTCCGCTTTGGTTTTTGTTATAAGCGGTTCTACATATCCCCTCAATGCTTTGGCTTTGGCTAAGGTGGTTTCTATTCTTTTGTGCAATATCAATGATGACGCCATGTTAGATAGCATTGCTACCCTGTGGGCGTGTGTTCTCGATAATTTATTTACTTTACAACCGTGTCTCATCTCTCGTTACTCTTTTTCTAATTTATACTTTGAAACATTCATTCCAAATTCCAGGTTCTTCGACCTTACCAAATTTTCCAACTCTGTCAAAGACTTCCTTCCAAAGTTTCGGAACTTCAAAAGATCTGCCTTATTGAACGATACCAAGTCTCCAAGAGTTTCGACTTCTGCACTTTTCAAGCAGTTTAATGCTCTTACCGACAAGTCTAAATCTAAGAGTTTGGTCTTCAAAAGCTGACGTATGTGCAGAGTAGCTTCGTCAAATTCTTCGTCTGACGTTTGAAGGTCTGCTTTGACTGAAATTTTATCGTCTGAGAATAATAAGAAATGTTGTATCAAGATTGAGGCAGCTTCTTTAAGTGCGTCTTTGGGTGTTATGGAACCGTCTGTTGTTACCTCCAAGATTAGTTTTTCATAATCTATTCGGTGTTCAACTCTGTAATTCTCAACCGTATAATTGACGTTCTTTATCGGTGTGAATATGGAGTCTATCGCTATTGTTCCTATAACGTCGTCGGCTTTCTTATTTTCCTCAGCAGGCACATATCCTCTACCCTTTTCTATGGTCATTTCCACAGAAAGGCATACCGAAGGCTCCATGTGGCAAATCTCCACCTCCGTATTCAAAACTTGAAATCCTTGCAAGTATTGGTTTATGTCCTCTGCCTTGAAGACGTTCTTGCCTTCTATTTTGAATTTGATTGTTTCTTTATCTTCGGTGTCTATTTGTCTTTTGAAACGAAGTTGCTTTAGGTTTAGGATTATCTCTGTCATGTCTTCGATAACCCCGGGTATAGTATCGAATTCGTGTAATACACCATCGATTTTTATGGAGGTTATCGCAAATCCTTCCAAAGATGACACCAAGATTCTTCTCAGTGCGTTGCCTATTGTTACTCCGTAACGAGGTTCGAGCGGACGAAATTCAAAGGTTCCTTTGTAGTCGTCGGACTCTATCATGATAACCTTGTCAGGTTGTTGAAAAGCTAATATGGCCATTGTTACTTTATTTAATCTTATTTAGAATACAACTCAACTATCAATTGCTCTTTTATGTTCTCCGGTATGTCTTCTCTTTCCGGGTAGTTCATAAACTTACCTTCCATCTTGGTTCCGTCCCAATCCAACCAAGAGTAATTGCTTCTTGTTGATAGAGAGTCTTCTATTATTTCCAATGATTTAGAGCGTTCTCTAACCCCTACAACATCTCCTGCTTTCAAGAGGTACGAAGGTATGTTGACAACGCTTCCGTTTACTGTTATGTGTCTGTGCGATACGAGTTGTCTTGCTTGGTTACGCGTGTGTGCTATTCCTAAACGATAAACAACGTTATCAAGTCTCGACTCTATCAACTGCAACAATACGACACCGGTAACACCTCCTTTACGAGAGGCTTTTTCGAACAAATTACGGAACTGTCTTTCCAAAATACCATAGGTGTATTTTGCTTTCTGTTTTTCCATCAACTGCACTCCGTACTCGGACTGTTTTTGACGTCTTTTGCTAACGCCATGCTGTCCCGGAGGGTAGTTTCTCTTTTCAAAAGCTCTGTCTGCTCCGTAAATCGGTTCTCTGAATTTTCTTGCTATTTTACTTTTAGGACCAGTATATCTTGCCATAGTCTAATCTTTTTTTTCTTGAAACAATACTCTTTTCTTTTACACTCTTCTTCTCTTAGGAGGACGACATCCGTTGTGTGGAAGTGGAGTAACATCCGTTATTTCCAAGACTTCTATGCCAGACGCATTGATAGCTCTGATTGCCGATTCTCTTCCGGCTCCGGGTCCTTTTACGAATACTTTCACTTTTCTCAAACCATAGTCAAATGCAACCTTTGAGCAATCTTCTGCTGCCATTTGAGATGCGTAAGGGGTGTTCTTTTTAGATCCTCTGAACCCCATTTTTCCCGCAGATGACCAAGCAATCACCTGTCCTGCGTTGTTTGTCAACGAAATAATACAATTGTTGAAAGAGGCAAAGATGAATGCCTTGCCTACCGGTTCAACCTTCACCACTCTTTTCTTCGTTGGTTTAGAACTTTTTGCCATATTGTTCTTGCAATATTTATTGATTACTATTTGATGAGTGCTCCGAATTGTTTTTGTTGTTAGTCCGCACTCACGTTTACTTTTTCTACTTGGTTACTTTCTTCTTGTTTGCAACTGTTTTCTTCTTACCCTTACGTGTTCTCGCATTGTTCTTGGTGCTTTGTCCACGCAATGGTAATCCGTTACGATGACGTATTCCCCTGTAACAGCCTATATCCATCAATCTCTTGATGTTCATCTGTACTTCTGAACGCAACGCTCCCTCTACCTTATACTCTTCGCCTATGATAGTACGGATTGCATTCTGTTCGTCATCACTCCATTCACTTACCTTTTTGTTCTCATCTATTCCGGCCTTGGCTAATATTTTAGATGCCAAACTTTTGCCTATTCCATATATGTAGGTCAAGCCGATAACACCTCTTTTGTTCTTTGGTAAGTCTATACCCGCAATTCTTGCCATAAATTCTTATTGTTATTAGATTACTTTTTACCTGTCTCTGTTATCTTGTTACGAAAAACTATCCTTGTCTTTGTTTGTATTTGGGGTTCTTCTTGTTGATAACATAGACAACTCCTTTTCTACGAACGACTATACATTCGGGAGATCTCTTTTTGACTGAAGTTCTTACTTTCATATTCGTAAATTCTATTTGATTTCTGTTTATGCAGCCTTATTTATGTCGATAGGTTATGCGTCCTTTGGTCAAATCGTATGGAGTCATTTCCACCTGCACTCTATCTCCCGGCAATATTTTTATGTAGTGCATTCTCATCTTGCCGGAAATATGGGCTATTATAACATGACCGTTTTCCAATTCAACGCTGAACAATGCATTTCCCAGCGATTCCAACACGGTTCCATCTAACTGAATGGCTTCTTGTTTTGCCATATTAAATTTGCTCTAAATTTGTATTCGTTCTTATTGCCTGCTCAATTGCTTCAAAACTTGACAGTATATCCGGTCCCTCGGTTGTCATTGCCACATCATGCTCATAATGGGCAGCCGGGGAATAGTCTACCGTTCTACACGTCCACTGATCGGCTTCAAAGAGGACTTCCTTATTTCCAAGGGTAATCATCGGCTCTATTGCTATAACCATACCCTCACGAAACTTAGGACCTGTTCCTTTTTTACCATAATTGGGTACGCATGGGTCTTCATGCATTTTTCGCCCAACTCCGTGTCCACATAACTCTCTGACCACTCCATAACCGAAAGATTCGCAATAGGTTTGAATGCAATTGCTCAAATCTCCTACTCTCTGTCCTATTCTACATCTCTCTATGCCATGATAAAGCGATTGCTTGGTAACTTTCAATAGTCCGGCAACTTCATCTTTTACGCCTTTCAAGGCAAAGGTGTAAGCAGAATCTCCTACCCAACCATTGTAAGTTACACCACAATCAATAGAAACTATATCACCATCCTTTATTACTCTCTTTCCTGGAATGCCATGAACAACGACTTCGTTAATTGAGATGCAAAGTGATGCTGGATAGCCACAATAACCCTTGAATGTAGGCTTTCCTCCCATATCCAATATGTATTGCTCTGCTATTTTATCAAGTTGCCCGGTGGTTACACCAGGCTTGATGTATTTGCATACCTCCGCCAAAGTGTCTCCCACCTTTAAAGCACTTGTTCTTAATTGTTCTATATCTTCTTTCGTCTTTATCTGTATCATGGCTCGAAAGATGTTTTTACATCTGACCTCTACCCTTTATTCTTCCTGATTTTGTCAAACCGTCATAATGCCTCATCAACAAATGACTCTCAATTTGTTGTAAGGTATCCAACACAACTCCGACCAAAATCAACAATGATGTTCCTCCGTAGAATTGAGCGAATTGCTGATTTACCCCAAACAATCTTACAATTGCCGGCAAAATCGCAACTACCGCCAAAAAGATGGAACCCGGAAGCGTTATCTTTGACAATACATTATCGAAAAATTCCTCAGTTTTCTTTCCCGGTTTTACCCCAGGAATAAAACCTCCGTTTTTCTTCATATCGTCAGACATTTGCTTAGGATTGATTGCCACTGCTGTGTAGAAATAGGTGAACAATACTATCAATACAGCAAAAATAAAGTTGTACCAAAAGCCGTCAAAGTTCGACAATGCCGCCTTTATTCCTGTCATACTGTCCGAACTGGAAAAGCCGAACAACGTAACAGGTATAAACATTATCGCTTGTGCAAAAATGATAGGCATCACACCCGCTGCGTTAACCTTGATGGGTACGTATTGTCTTGCTCCGCCATACTGCTTATTGCCGACAATTCTCTTTGCGTATTGAACAGGAATTCGTCTTGTTCCTTGCACAAGCAGTATGCATAGCATAATCACAACTAACAAAACTACCAATTCAACAAAGAAAATGACCAACTGTCCGCCTTGTTCCTCCATTCGGGAAGCAAACTCGGCAAACAACGCAAACGGCAAACGGGCAACAATACCTACCATAATCAGCAACGAAATGCCGTTTCCGATACCCTTGTCCGTTATTCTCTCTCCAAGCCACATCACGAACAAAGTACCACATGTAAGCATTATTGAGATAGGTAATACCCAGTTTATGAAGTTCGGACTGTCAGAACCGGTTATGCTATATATGGTTCCGCCCATCTGTGCAACCTGTCCTTGTAGATTCGCAAGATACGCAAAAGATTGGAATATGGTAACAACGATTGTCAGCCAACGTGTCATTTGGTTTATTTTCCTCCTACCACTCTCTCCTTCACGTTGCATTTTCATAAAGTAAGGGACAACCATTGTCAGCAACTGCATAACAATGGATGCCGTAATGTACGGCATAATTCCCAAGGCAAATATGGAAGCGTTAGAAAATGCTCCTCCTGAGAACATATTCAACAATCCCAAAACGCCATCCTTTGTTTGATCTTGCAAACTTGTCAAGTCAGAAGGATTTATACCCGGAATAACAACATAAGAACCTATTCTATAAATCAAGACCAGCCCTAACGTATAGAGTATTCTGTCTCTTAGCTCTTTTATATTCCAGATATTCTTTAATGTATTGATAAACCGTTTCATTAGCTGCTAAATTGTTGTTGCAGCCCCCCCCTTTGCTTCGATGGCAGCCTTTGCCGTCTTAGAAAAAGAATGAGCAGTTACGTTGATTGTCGCTTCCAATTCTCCTCTTCCAAGGATTTTTACTCTATCCTTTGAGGATAGCAATCCGTGCTGTCTCAACACATCTATTGTTATGTCCTTTATTTGGGTCTTTTCGAATAGGTCGTTCAATGTATCAAGATTGATTCCCACATACTCAACCCTATTCATATTCTTGAAACCAAATTTAGGTAGTCGTCTGTACAAAGGCATTTGACCTCCTTCAAAACCCACCTTACGAGAATATCCCGAACGAGACTTGGCTCCCTTATGTCCTCTTGTGGAAGTACCACCTCTTCCGGAACCCTGACCACGTCCTATTCTTTTTCGGTTTTTTGTTGCTCCCTTTGCCGGTTTTAATGTACTTAAATCCATGTTATTTACTTTCAAAACTGTTTCTAATTAATTTCCTCTACTTTGACCAAATGACTTACTTTGGCAATCATGCCTTGCACAGGTGCAGTCAATTCGTGAAGTCTTGAACGACCTATTTTACCAAGTCCTAATGATTCCAAAGTGCGTTTTTGTCTTGCCGGGTGTCCTATACCACTTCTCACTTGAGTTACTTTTACTTTCATAGTGTTTAGGTTTTTATCCGTTAAATACTCTGTCCATCTCTATACCACGCAATTTTGCAACGGTATATGGATCTTTCATTTTTATCAAAGCTGCAATAGTGGCTTTTACAACACTATGCGGATTTGAAGAACCTTTTGATTTAGCAAGCACATCCTTAACTCCAACACTTTCCAAAACGGCACGCATAGCACCACCTGCTATAACTCCGGTTCCGGGTGCAGCGGGCTTCAAAAATACTCTTGCTCCACTGTATTTAGCTATTTGTTCATGGGGTACAGTACCTTTAAGGATAGGAACTTTTATCAAGTTCTTCTTTGCATCGTCAATACCCTTGGATATCGCTGCTGCAACCTCTTTCGCTTTTCCCAAGCCATATCCAACAACGCCATTACCATTTCCAACAACCACGATGGCAGAGAAGCTAAAAGTTCTACCACCTTTGGTAACTTTGGTAACACGGTTTATGCTCACTAGTCGATCTTCAAACTCTATCTCACTCGACTTTACTCTTTTTACGTTTACTTCAGACATAATCTTAATTAGAATTTTAGACCATTTTCTCTGGCAGAATCAGCCAATGATTTTACTCTACCGTGATACAAGTAACCATTTCTATCGAAAACTATCGATTCAATACCCAAGTTCTTGGCTCTTTCTGCAATAAATTTGCCAACAGAAGCGGCTCTCTCGGTTTTAGTTCCTTTTCTTTCGAAGCCTTTCTCCATTGTAGATGCAGAAGCTAATGTAACGCCTTTCACATCGTCTATCAATTGGGCATAAATCTCTTTATTACTTCTGAATACAGTCAAACGAGGTCGCTTTTCGGTTCCGCTTATTTTTTTGCGAATCCTCATTTTCAATTTCAATCTTCTTACTTCTTTCTTCGTTGTCATCCCAATATGGATTTTAATTCAAAAATTACTTAGCAGCCGCTTTACCTGCCTTCTTACGAACAATCTCTCCTTGGAATCTGATACCCTTGCCCTTATATGGCTCAGGCTTACGCAAAGAACGTATCTTCGCTGCTACTTGTCCCAATAATTGTTTATCGATACTCTTCATAACGATGATAGGGTCTTTTCCTTTCTCCGTTATGGTCTCACATTTTATTTCTTTAGGTAATTCAAAGAATATGTTGTGAGAGTAACCCAAAGCCAATTCCAATATCTGACCTTGAACTTGCGCCTTATAACCAACACCTATTACAACTTGCGTTACTTGAAAACCTTCAGAAACGCCCTTAACCATGTTAGCCAATAAAGCTCTATAAAGACCATGCAGTGCTTTATGTTGTTTTTGTTCAGAAGCCCTTGTGAGTACAACGTGTCCATTGTCCACACTTACGGTGATTGCCGGATTGACTTTTTGCGTTAAAGTCCCAAGCTTTCCTTTAACAGTAACTTCATTATCATTACTTACTGCTATTTCCACACCCTGGGGTAGGCTTATCGGTAATTTTCCTATTCTTGACATGTGTTCTATCCTCCTTCTTAGCTAATGTAACAAATTACCTCTCCTCCGATATTCAAAGCTCTTGCTTCCTTATCCGTCATCAAACCCCTTGATGTAGAAATTATAGCAATACCCAAGCCATTCAACACCCTTGGCATATCGTCAACACCTACATATCTTCTCAAACCGGGAGTACTTACTCGCTTTATGTTAGTCATTGCAGGTTCTTTTGTCGATGGGTGATATTTCAAAGCTATCTTTATAGTCTTCGGAAAAGTCTCATCTTCGAACTTATAATTCAAAATGTAACCCTTATCAAATAATATTTTGGTTATTTCTTTCTTGATTTTGGAAGCAGGTATCTCAACAACTCTGTGCTTTGCCATTGATGCATTTCTTATTCGTGTAAGAAAGTCTGCTATTGGATCTGTAACCATTTTATTTCTATGTTTTATTTGTAACTGACTCTATCTACCAACTTGCTTTCTTAACTCCGGGGATTAAACCTGCCAAAGCCATTTCTCTGAAATTTATTCTCGAAATTCCGAATTGACGCATATATCCTTTAGGACGTCCTGTAAGTTTACATCTGTTATGAAGTCTTACAGGAGAAGCATTTCTCGGCAATCTTTGGAGAGCTTCATAATCACCCGCCTCCAACAAAGCTTTACGCTTTGCAGCATATTTCGCAACTATTGCCTCTCTTTTGCGCTCACGCGCTTTCATTGATTCTTTTGCCATATCTTACAAACTGTTTTGATTTTTAAATGGAAATCCAAATGCTTTCAACAATGACATCGCTTCCTTATCTTCACGAGCTGATGTAACAAAGGTTATATCCATTCCCTGAATGTTATTGACCTTGTCAATGTTTATCTCCGGAAAAATGATCTGCTCCGTAATACCAAAGGAAAAGTTTCCTCTGCCATCAAAGCCCTTATCGCTTATTCCTCGAAAATCCCTAATTCTTGGTATGGAAGCGGAAAGCAATCTATCCAAAAACTCATACATCTTATCTCCTCTCAAAGTAACTCTTACTCCGATCGGCATACCCTTTCTTAGTTTGAAATTTGAGATGTCTTTTCTTGATCTTGTGGCAACGGCTTTTTGACCTGCAATCAAAGTCATTTCCTCTATACCCTTATCTATTACCTTTTTGTCTGCAATTGCCAATCGACCCAAACCTTGATTCAAGGATATTTTTTCAAGGCGTGGAACTTCCATAACAGTTCTATAATTATACTCCTTCATCAAAGAAGCTATAATCTCTTCCTTGTATTTCTGTTTTAGTCTCGGTGTGTATCCCATTACTTAATTACCTCCCCTGTCTTTTTAGAGTATCGTACTAATTTGTTCGTCTTTTCGTCCAATCGTCTTCCTATTCTTGTAGCATTTCCTTTGGAATCTACGACCATAAGATTGGATATATGTATGGGAGCTTCTTTCTCTATTATACCGCCTTGTGTATTTTTAGGGCTTGGCTTAGTATGCTTCTTCACCTTATTCAAACCCTCTACAATAGCTCGGTTTTTACGTGGATATACAACAAGTATCCGTCCTATTCGCCCCCTATCGTTACCTGATATAACCTTTACCGTATCTCCTTTTTTTACATGTAACTTCATAATTTCACTATTTTGCGTTTACAACACTTCAGGAGCTAATGAAACAATCTTCATAAACTGCTTCTCACGCAATTCTCTGGCAACCGGTCCGAAAATACGTGTTCCTCTCATTTCATCATTCGCATTCAAAAGAACGCAAGCATTATCGTCAAAACGAATATAAGATCCATCTTGTCTTCTAACTTCTTTCTTCGTTCTGACAACCACAGCTTTCGATACAGAGCCCTTCTTAACATTTCCTGAAGGGGTTGCATCTTTAATCGCTACTACGATTTTGTCGCCAACGGAAGCATATCTTCTTTTTGTGCCACCAAGTACTCTGATGCACAATGCACTTTTCGCCCCGCTGTTATCCGCAACAATCAATCTTGTTTCTTGTTGTACCATTTTTATTTAGCTCTTTCTATTATTTCGACTAATCTCCAACGCTTATTTTTACTCAATGGTCTTGTCTCCATTATTCGCACTGTATCGCCCATTCCACACTCATTCTTTTCATCATGAGCCATGAATTTGGTACTTCTTTTTACGAACTTACCGTATTTTGGATGCTTTACCTTTCCCTCAACCAAAACACTGACGGACTTATCCATTTTATTACTTACGACAATACCGATTCTCTCTTTTCTCAAATTTCTTTCCATATCCTACCAATGTTATTTGTTCGCTGAATCTTCCGAACATAACTGACGATCTCTGATTTCTGTGTTTATTCTCGCAATACCTTTACGAGCTTTTTTTATAAGGCTCGGATTTTCTACCGGAGACACAGCATGATTTATTCTTAACTTCGTAAGCTGCGTTTTTTCTGCTTCCAATCTTTCTTGAAGTTCTGCTACAGAAAGATCTTTCAATCCATTATTTTTCATCCTTCTTTCTATGTTATGCTTCTTCAACGTAGTCCCTTCTTACCACAAATCTTGTGATGACAGGCAACTTCTGTGCTGCCAATCTCATAGCCTCCTTAGCTACTTCCATAGGAACACCCTCTGCTTCAAACAACATTGTTCCCGGTTTCACTTTTGCCACAAAATATTCAGGAGCACCTTTACCTTTACCCATACGTACCTCATTCGGTTTCTTGGTTATAGGTTTATCAGGAAAAATTCTAATCCAAATCTGTCCCTCACGCTTCATATAACGAGTAACAGCTTGACGGGCAGCCTCTATTTGGCGTCCTGTAATAAAAGAAGTCTCCAAAGATTTGATACCAAACGCACCAAAAGCTAACTCATGACCTCTGTGAGCAATACCCTTTATTCTTCCCTTTTGTTGTTTCCTATATTTAGTCTTTTTTGGCTGTAACATATCTTTTGTTTTTGATATTTATAACTTTACTTCTTCCTTGCAGGACGTTGAACAGAACCACCTGGGCGTCTTTGTCCCATTCTACCTTCTTTCAAATTACCGCCTACAGTCGAAGGAACCAACTCTCTTTTGTTGTACACCAATCCTTTACATATCCATACCTTAACACCTATACGACCATATGTCGTATGAGCTTCCGCATGTGCATAATCTATATCGGCTCTCAATGTATGAAGAGGGGTACGACCTTCCTTATAGTGTTCGGTTCTTGCCATCTCGGCTCCACCAATACGACCAGAAACAGAAATCTTTATACCCTCTGCACCTACTCTCATTGTTGATGTTATCGCAGTCTTTATCGCCTTTCTGTAAGAAACACGTCCTTCTATCTGTCTTGCAACAGAAGAAGCAACTAAAACAGCATCAAGTTCAGGACGTTTTACCTCTGAAATATTTATTTGAACTTCCTTGCTTGTTAGCTTCTTCAATTCTTCTTTCAGCTTATCCACTTCCTGACCGGCTTTACCGATTATAATACCCGGTTTAGCTGCATAGATAGTAACCGTAACCAATTTCAACGTTCTTTCTATATAAACCTTGGAAACACCGGCTTTTACCAAACGTACATTAAGGTACTTTCTGATTTTATCGTCCTCTACCAATTTGGTATCGAACTTTCTTCCTCCATACCAATTGGAGTCCCAGCCTCTGATGATTCCCAGCCTATTTCCTATTGGATTTGTTTTTTGTCCCATCCGATTAATTCATTTACAAATTCTACAAATTCTTACTTCTCAGCATCAGTTGATTGAGTTGCAAGCACTGCATTCTCCTCAACTCTGCTTCCTAACTCAAGGGTGATATGATTCGATCTTTTCTTGATTCTGTATCCACGTCCCTGTGGTGCAGTACGAAGTCTTTTCAACTGACGTCCACCATCAACAGTTATCCGCTTCACATACAATCCACTCTCCTCAACTCGTTTACCCTCGTTCTTAACTTGCCAATTTGCAATTGCCGAAAGCAACAATTTACGTAATTTCGGTGCTGATTCTCTATGACTAAACTGCAATATACCAAGTGCCTTCTCTATTTCAACTCCCCTTATGGCGTCTGCCATCAAACGAGTCTTTCTTGGAGAAGTAGGATTATCCATCAACTTGGCGATATACTGTTTTTTTCTTGCCTCTTTACGTGCTACTGCACTCTCACGTCTTCTTTTTCCCATTTCTGCACTGTTTTTTTATTTCTTACCTTTATCCTTTTGACCGGCATGTCCTCGGAAAATTCTTGTAGGCGCAAATTCACCTAACTTGTGTCCTACCATATTCTCTGTGATGTAGACAGGAATATGTTTATTTCCATTGTGAACAGCTATCGTCAAGCCCACGAAATCCGGAGAAATCATAGAGGCTCTTGACCATGTCTTTATTGTACTCTTATCGTTTTTTGCTTGTGCAGCCAAAACCTTCTTCTCTAACTTATAATGGATATAAGGTCCTTTTTTCAATGAACGGCTCATCTCTCTATGATTTTATTATTTCTTACGTCTCTCAACTATATACTTACTTGATTGCTTCTTAGGTGTCCTTGTCTTATATCCCTTAGCCGGAATACCTTTTCTCGAACGAGGGTGTCCTCCGGACTGACGACCTTCACCACCTCCCATAGGGTGATCAACAGGGTTCATTACAACACCTCTTGTACGAGGTCTTCTACCCAACCATCTTGATCTACCTGCCTTTCCTGAAACTTCAAGACTATGCTCTACGTTGGAAACAATACCGACTGTTGCTCTGCACGTTTGCAAAATCATTCTTGTTTCGCCCGATGGCATTTTCACAATAGCATACTTTCCGTCTCTTGACATAAGCTGTGCATAGGAACCTGCACTTCTGACCAACTTAGCACCCTGTCCAGGATTCAATTCTATGTTGTGAATCATGGTACCAAAAGGAATCTCGCTAAGTAATAAAGCATTGCCAATTTCAGGGGCAACTCCTATACCTGACATTACTGTCTGACCGACTTTCAAACCATGAGGGGCAACTATGTACCTTTTTTCGCCGTCTGCATAACAAACCAACGCAATACGAGCCGTTCTATTTGGGTCGTATTCTATCGTCTTCACAACTGCCGGAATACC
Source organism: uncultured Bacteroidaceae bacterium (assembly GCA_964606345.1). Taxonomy (GTDB): domain Bacteria; phylum Bacteroidota; class Bacteroidia; order Bacteroidales; family P3; genus Onthomorpha. The sequence goes on from CAZSFV010000005.1 coordinate 60,016, forward strand.
GTCCTTATCTCTACGAAAATCGATGAAACGGTACAATCTCTTATGACCACCACCTATGTATCTCATGGTCATTTTTCCTTGGTTATTTCTACCCCCGCTTTTTCTAACACCATAAACCAAAGATTTCTCCGGTTTATTTGTTGTTATTTCCTCAAAAGCACTTATTACCTTGAAACGTTGTCCCGGTGTAGTCGGTTTCAATTTCTTTAAAGCCATTTCTCTATTAAATTTCGCTGAAAAAATCTATTCTATCACCTTCGGCTAACATCACGATAGCCTTTTTATACGCAGCTGTTCTTCCTTGTATGAAACCTTTCTTGGTGTACCTGGATTTCCTTTTTCCACTATAATTCATAGTGTTCACCCTCTCCACTTTAACACCATACAAACTCTCAACAGCCTTTTTTATTTCAATCTTATTTGCCCTTTTGTCAACTATAAATCCACAACGATTAGGGAACTTCTCCCCCATCTTAGTGAACTTCTCCGTAACAATAGGCTTTACTATGATATCCATTCTTTTTACTCCTAATACGATTAACAACTACAAATTGGAACAAATTCTATCCAACTCCTTAACGGCAGTCTCAGAAATCACCAATTTATTGGCATTCAACAACTCATAAGTATTAACCGATGCTGCATTCATAACCTTGACATTCTGCAAGTTTCTAGCTGACAAAGTTACGAAATTTTTCTCATCTGCATCAATTACGAACAATGATTTTTTGTCCTCCAACTTCAATGAGTTCAAAACCCTGAGCATGTTCTTTGTTTTTGGCATATCAAACTTAAAGTCCTCAACAATCAAAACATTGTCTTCCTTCGATTTATACGCCAAAGCGGAAAGTCTCGACAAACGTTTAACTTTCTTATTCAACTTGAAACGATAATCCCTTGGTCTTGGTCCGAAAGCACGACCTCCTCCCTTAATTGTTGGACTGTTCGTGTCTCCGGCTCTTGCTCCACCGGTTCCTTTCTGTCTCTTCAACTTTCTTGTTGAACCTGAAACCTCAGAACGTTCTTTCGACTTATGAGTACCTTGTCTTTGATCTGCCAAATATTGTTTTACCGTCAACCAAAGCACGTGATCATTAGGTTCGGTTCCAAACAATTCATCGCTAACGATAACAGTTCTTCCCGTATCGTTACCCTCTATGCTGTATACTCTTAACTCCATCTCTCTATCTTTAAAATAGCCCCTTTCGGACCTGGAACAGATCCCTTTACTAAAACCAAATTCTTCTCTGCAAGAATCTTTAGAATCTGCAAATTCTGCACTTTAACCCTTCGTCCACCGGTTCTACCTGCCATTCTCAGACCCTTGAACACTCTTGAAGGATATGAAGATGCTCCAACGGAACCCGGCGCTCTTAATCTGTCGTGCTGACCGTGAGTCTTATCACCGACACCACCGAATCCATGTCTTTTCACAACTCCTTGGAAACCTTTTCCCTTAGAAATGCCGACAACATCAACAAACTCTCCTTCCGAGAAGACATCGCATGTCAAAACTTCTCCAAAAGATTTCTTTGAACCTTCCTCAAAACGAGAAAACTCCGCCAAATATCTTTTAGGCGTTGTATTTGCCTTCGCGAAATGTCCTTTCATAGGCTTCTTACAATTTTTTTCTTTCATTTCTTCGAACGCCAACTGTATGGCACTATAGCCATCATTTTCAGGCGTCTTCACCTGCGTTACAACGCAAGGACCAGCTTCTATAACCGTGCACGGCATCTGCTTACCGGAGGCATCATAAATGCTAGTCATTCCAATTTTCTTTCCTATTAATCCTGACATTTATACTTTTTGTTTTTTGCGTTTTCATCAGCTTATCCATTGACATCGGCTGATATAATTACTTGCTCTTACTTATGGGAGTTTTATTTCAACATCAACACCGCTTGGCAATTCTAACTTAACCAAAGCTTCAACCGTCTTCGGAGAGGTGCTGTCTATATCCAACAATCTCTTGTAAGAACTTAACTCAAACTGCTCACGTGACTTTTTATTCACGAAAGTAGAACGGTTGACCGTAAATATTTTCTTATTGGTCGGCAAAGGTATCGGACCTTTAACATGCGCCCCTGTCATCTTTACGGTCTTTACAATCTTTTCGGCTGATTTATCAACCAAATTATGATCGTACGATTTCAATTTAATCCTAATTCTCTGACTCACGATATTATAAGTTATTAGTTTTACTCAGCTTTACTTTTCAAAACATTCTCGGTAACATCCTTTGGAGCTTCAGCATAATGCGAAAATTCCATGGTAGAATTAGCTCTTCCCGATGTAATTGTTCTCAAAGAAGTAACATATCCGAACATCTGAGCCAATGGAACTTTTGCCTTAACAGCTTGAACTCCTATTTTTGCAGTTATGCTTTCCAATATAGCTCTTCTTCTATTCAAATCGCCTGTAACATCTCCCAAATAAGCATCAGGAGTATTTACTTCCACTGACATTATCGGCTCTAATAAAACAGGTCTTGCTTTCTTGGCAGCTTCCTTAAACGCCATTTTCGCACACAACTCAAATGAAAGAGCATCTGAATCGACAGGGTGGAACGAACCATCTGTCAAAACCACTTTCATGCTCTCAACAGGGAAACCTGCCAATACTCCGTTTTGCATTGCCGCTTTGAAACCTTTTTCAACAGCCGGAATAAACTCCTTAGGGACATTTCCGCCCTTAACCTCATTAACGAACTGCAAACCTTTCACTCCTTCATCGGCAGGAGAAAGCGTGAACAATATATCAGCAAACTTACCTCTACCTCCGGATTGCTTCTTAAAGACTTCTCTATGCTGGCAAGAGCTTGTAATAGCCTCCTTGTACGCAACTTGTGGAGCTCCTTGATTGCACTCTACATTAAATTCACGACGAATACGATCCATTATGATATCCAAGTGCAACTCTCCCATACCCTTCATTATGGTCTGTCCGGAAGCTTCATCTGTCTGGATAATCAAAGTAGGATCCTCCTCTGACAATTTCACCAGTGCATTGTTGAACTTATCAATATCAGCCTGCTTGGTTGGCTCAACAGCTATCGAAATAACCGGTTCAGGGAATGTCATCGACTCCAACACTATCGGATTATCCTCATCACAAAGAGTGTTTCCTGTCTTTATATCCTTAAATCCAACCGCTGCTCCAATATCTCCTGCCTCTATCTTATCCAAAGGATTTTGTTTGTTTGCATGCATTTGCATAACACGGGAGATACGTTCTTTCTTTCCGGTGGCAACGTTGTACACATAAGAACCTGCCTCAAGTGTTCCGGAATAAACTCGGAAAAAGCAAATTCTACCAACATAAGGATCGGTTGCTATCTTGAACGCCAACGCAGCCAAAGGCGCCTTTGAATCTACCTTTCTTGTTATAGTTTCACCGGTAACAGGATCAGTACCCTCAACTTCCGGTATATCAACAGGAGAGGGCAAAAACTCGCAAATTGCATTTATCAAATTCTGAACCCCTTTATTCTTGAAAGACGAACCACATAGAACCGGAGTAATTCTCATTTCGCAAGTTGCCTTACGAATTTGATAAATCATCTCCTCTTCCGTTATGGAATTCTCATCTTCCATGTACCTCATCAACAACTCGTCATCTTCTTCTGCAACACCCTCTATCAATTTCTTTCTGTACTCGGCAGCTACCTCCTTCAAATCCTCAGGCATAGGAACTTCGTAACTCTTAGTTCCATTCGATGCCTCATCATACATCAAGGCCTTGTTAGAAATCAAGTCAATAACTCCTTTGAACATATCCTCTTGACCAATAGGCAATGTCAACGGCACAGGGTTAGCACCAAGTCTTTCCTTCATCTGTTTGATAACATTGAAGAAATCGGCACCTGCCCTATCCATCTTATTCACAAAACCTATACGAGGCACTTTATATTTATCGGCTTGTCTCCAAACTGTTTCCGACTGAGGTTCAACCCCACCTACGGCACAAAACAGAGCAACCGCTCCGTCCAAAACTCTCAATGATCGCTCTACCTCAACCGTAAAGTCAACGTGACCCGGGGTATCTATTATGTTTATCTTATACTGCTTGTCGTTATACTTCCAAAAGACAGTAGTCGCAGCAGAAGTAATTGTTATACCTCTTTCTTGTTCTTGTGCCATCCAGTCCATTGTGGCGGCACCATCGTGAGTTTCCCCTATTTTATGGTTCTTTCCTGTATAATACAGAATACGCTCGGTAGTAGTTGTCTTACCGGCGTCTATGTGAGCCATAATACCTATGTTTCTTGTAAAATGTAGATCTGACATCTCCTATTAGAATCTAAAATGCGAGAAAGCCTTGTTTGCTTCCGCCATTCTGTGAATATCTTCTTTTCTTTTGAATGCAGCACCCTCTTCTTTGTATGCCGCCAAAATTTCCGAAGCCAAACGTATAGCCATCGTTTTTTCATTACGCTTACGAGCAAATCCTATGAGGTTCTTCATTCCCATGGACTGCTTTCTCTCAGGGCGTATTTCAGATGGGATTTGAAACGTAGCACCGCCTATTCTACGACTCCTAACCTCAACGGCAGGCGTAACATTGGCCAAAGCTTTTTTCCAAACATCCAATCCATTCTCATTCGAACGTTCCGTAACTATATCTATAGCGTCATAGAAAATACTATAAGCGATAGTCTTCTTTCCCTTAAGCATAATGTTGTTGACAAACTTTGTCACCAACACATCATTATATTTAGGATCCGGAAGTATAATTCTCTTCCTTGGTCTTGCTTTTCTCATTACTTCAATCTTTTACCAATTAAAACTACTTCTTTGCTCCTTCTTTTGGTCTTTTTGCACCATACTTGGAACGTCTTTGTTTTCTTCCATCAACACCGGCAGTATCCAATGCACCACGTATGATATGATATCTCACACCCGGCAAATCCTTAACACGACCACCTCTAATCATAACAATAGAGTGTTCTTGCAAGTTATGACCTTCACCTGGAATATACGCATTAACTTCCTTACCGTTTGTCAATTTCACTCTCGCAACCTTTCTCATTGCAGAGTTTGGCTTTTTAGGTGTTGTTGTATATACTCTCGTACAAACACCTCTTCGTTGCGGACAAGCATCCAAAGCAGGAGATTTACTCTTGTACTCCAATTTCGTACGTCCTTTACGAACTAACTGTTGAATTGTTGGCATATCAATTTTCTATCTTCTATTTAACCATTTCATTCATTCTCCAAAACCCAACACATGATTTCGGGTTGCAGAGAAGAAACATCGCATCTCAACACGAACACTCGACAAAGAAAGCCTTCATCGAAGCCCACCTCAATACGATTTATCGGAAAAGACGCCTTCAAAGCCACAGCCAAATGACTTACGAAAGTTAGATTTCCAAAGACACGCAACCCTTATAAAACAAGGAACCAGAACAGTTCCAACCTTTTCGGTGCCTATACAGAAACGCCTAATTTCCGACTGCAAAGGTACAACTTTTTTCTGTAATACAAAGAAAACCAAAGAAAAAATATCTCCTCATGGAACTTTTTCCACTTCTCGGCGTTGATAATAGCATAAACACAATAATCAAAAACACAAAACCTATGGAAAACCAAACCTATGAATGTACAGTTTGCGGTTACATATACAACCCTGCTGTCGGAGACCCTGAAAACGGAATAGTCCCAGGTACAAAATTTGAAGACTTACCAAAAGATTGGACATGTCCGTTGTGCGGGGTTGGCAAAGAAGAGTTTCAAAAAATCTAAAAAAAACAAGCAAGAGGGGGGGGGGGGTCAATACCCCTCTTGCTTCATTTCCTTTATTCTATCTCTTAATAACACTGCCAATTCATAATCTTCTTTTTCGACAGCATCACTCAATAATTCTTCCAACATTGCTAAATCCAACGATGGCATACGCCCTATGACTTTTCTGTCGCCTATTTTAGCCTGCGATTTTGGCAAATTAGGAAATTCAAACCCAACATCTTCCATCAGCTCTTCTGTTGCATAAATAGGACACCTCACCCTCAAAGCCATATTTATTGCATCAGATGGACGTATCCTAAATACCCTGCTTTCCATTTTGGAGCTGCAAACCATTTCGGCATCATAAACACCATCTTCAAATGAAGTAATCACAATGAACTCCAAACCCACATCAAAGTAATATGCCACATCGGCAAAAACATCATACATAAGTGGCTTCGGCAAATATTCTCCATCCAACACAAGAGCCATCATCTTTGCTTCATATTCGCCTATTGACATACAAATTGCCGAATTACTCCTGTCGTTCAACAATATAACATCAAAAAGTCCCTCGCATTTAGAAGGGTGTATCGAATAAACTCTAAGCGGTAATTTCATAATGTTCCATGTTTACGGCGTTGTTCGCAATGAATGAACGAAAAAACGAGTACAAATGTTTAAGCTGCGAATATATTTTTGCATTAACCTTGCCACGTTAGAATTTCTTTGTAACTTTGCCACTCGGATTAAACACTAAAAACACCAATAACAATATTCAATTCATACGTATATGAAGAAACTTTATCTGTTACAGCTGTCCCTGATAACGCCTGTGATTATGCAGGCAAGTGAGGCTGATTTGAAAATCCCCAAAGAAATACATGATTTCGGAGTATTACATTGGGGATTTTTTGTTGCCCTATTGGGTATCCTTTTCGGAATATATCAATTTCTGAAAGTAAGAAAACTGCCGGCACACAAAAACATGTTGGAAGTTGCCCAAGTTATCTACCACACTTGTTCAACTTACTTGAAGCAACAAGGTAAATTCCTCGCAAAACTATTTGTTTTCATCGGCATCGCAGTAGCCGCCTATTTCGGATTTCTCGCAAAAGGAGAAGACGGAAGTAGCTTTGGCATAGGAGAAGTACTCCTTATTTTAGCATGGACCGTCATAGGAATGTTGGGTTCTTATTCCGTAGCCGCATACGGTATAAGAATGAATACCCTTGCAAATTCCAGAATGGCATTTGCGTCCTTAAAAAGAAATCCTTTGAGATTGTTAAACATACCCCTTAGTGCGGGTATGAGCATAGGAGTTGTCCTTATTTGTGTTGAACTTATTCTCATGCTAGTCATATTGCTGCTTATGCCGGCCAACTTGGCAGGTGCATGTTTTATCGGTTTTGCCATAGGTGAGAGTTTGGGAGCCTCTGCCTTACGAATAGCCGGGGGTATTTTCACCAAGATTGCCGATATAGGCTCCGACCTCATGAAAGTTGTATTCAAGATAGGTGAAGACGACCCAAGAAATCCCGGTGTCATCGCAGACTGTACCGGAGACAATGCCGGAGACAGTGTTGGACCTACTGCCGATGGCTTTGAGACTTATGGCGTAACCGGAGTGGCTCTTGTATCTTTCATTCTATTGGCAATCAATGACGCTGATATACAAAAACAACTTTTGATATGGATATTCACCATGAGAATACTCGGAATTATCACCTCCGTAATTTCATACTACATAAACAATGGTATAAGCAAAATACTCTATGGAAAGAAAGATGAATTAGATTTTGAAGCACCTCTGACAAATCTGGTATGGATAACCTCTATTCTTTCCATAATCGGAACTTTTATTGTTTCCTACTTCCTTATAGGCGACCTAAAAGACAACTCCGACCTTTGGTGGATACTGGCAACGATAATTTCTTGCGGAACATTGGGTGCAGCCATCATACCCGAAATAACCAAAATATTCACTTCCCCTAAATCATCACACGTAAAAGAAGTTGTCAAAGCCTCAGAGCAAGGCGGAGCATCACTCAACATTCTATCGGGTTTTGTTGCCGGCAACTTTTCGGGATTTTGGACAGGTTTAGTTTTCGTAATATTGATGTTCATCGGATATATGTTCTCCTCCGACTTAGAATGTCTCGGAATGCTCTACCCCTCCATCTTCGCTTTCGGTCTTGTGGCTTTCGGAATGTTGGGTATGGGTCCTGTAACCATAGCCGTTGACAGCTATGGACCTGTAACTGATAATGCGCAATCTGTCTACGAACTGTCCTTGATTGAAGAAGAAAAAGACATAGATGCCCAAATCGAGAAGGACTTCCACTTCAAACCCGACTGGGAAAAATCCAAATACTACCTTGAAGCCAACGATGGAGCAGGAAACACTTTCAAAGCAACAGCAAAGCCCGTATTGATCGGCACAGCCGTTGTAGGAGCTACCACCATGATTTTTTCATTGATACTCATGATACAGAAAACCCTCAATGTTAAACCTGAGGATTTACTCAACTTGCTCAACCCTTACACCATATTAGGTTTCATTCTCGGCGGAGCTGTCATATATTGGTTTACCGGAGCTTCAACACAAGCCGTTACCACAGGAGCATACAAAGCTGTTGAATACATTAAACGCAACATTAAACTCGATCCAAATGCACCTAAGAAAGCTGACGAAAAAAGCTCCGTTGAAGTAGTTCGCATCTGTACACAATACGCCCAAAAAGGAATGTTCAACATATTTGTTGCCATATTCTTTTTTGCACTCGGAACAGCATGCCTATCCTCCCCATCGTCGGTGGGAGACGCCAATGCAGTATCTCTATTTGTAAGCTATCTTGTATCCATTGCACTCTTTGGATTATTCCAAGCAGTATTCATGGCAAATGCCGGTGGAAGTTGGGATAATGCAAAAAAAATTGTGGAAGTCGACTTAAAAGCGAAAGGAACACCCCTGCACGATGCCTCTGTTGTTGGAGACACGGTCGGTGATCCTTTCAAAGACACCTCTTCTGTAGCTCTTAATCCTATTATTAAGTTTACTACACTTTTCGGACTTTTGGCAATGGAGATAGCAATTAGTGAAGCATTTCGTGATATAGCTCCTTACGTAGGAATTGTATTCTTCTTGATTGCATGCTACTTCGTATGGAGATCGTTCTACAAAATGAAAATAGAAAAATAACAATTTGCTACTTTCACACGAATTGAAAGAACAAGCCTGCTTTGCAATGCAAAGCAGGCTTGTTCATATACAAACACAAAGCAAATCATATCGTAAACACGACAAAAACAACATCAAGCATACGACAATACAGCCTGCACACGTTCAATAAGAAATGAATAAATCATGTTGAGAGAAGCAGAACTACTATACGAATCACAAAACGCCGATGACGCTACAATTCTGAGGTTAATCAACCTGCAAGACAACTCTAAGGAAGAGGCTTACTTACTCTCCCTTGCAGAAAAAAAACGAGAAGAATACTACGGAAAGGATATATATATTCGTGGTTTGATTGAGCTAAGTAACCACTGTAAAAATAACTGCTTCTATTGCGGTCTCCGAGCAGCTAACCGCTTCGTAGGGCGATACAGGCTCAACAAAGAGCAAATCCTGCAATGTACTCAAATAGGCTATAAATTAGGTTTCCGCACCTTTGTCTTGCAAGGAGGAGAAGACGCTTTCTATACCGATGAAATACTATGCGATATTATCAAAGCCATAAAAAGCCAACATCCCGATTGTGCCTTAACACTCTCCATAGGCGAAAAAAGTTTCGAAAGCTATCGCTCATATCGACAAGCCGGAGTCGATCGCTACTTACTCCGCCACGAAACAGCAACCAAATCACATTACGAACAACTACACCCACCACAAATGAGTTTTGAAAATCGACTTCGTTGTCTTCAAGATCTCAAAAAACTTGGCTATCAAGTCGGTTCAGGCTTTATGGTCTGCAGTCCTTACCAAAAACCGGAACATTTGTTGGCCGACTTACGCTTTTTGCAATCGCTCAAACCGGACATGGTCGGCATAGGACCGTTCATTCCGCATCACCAAACTCCATTTGCAGACTTCAAATCAGACAACGCTACCCTCGAAAACGAAAAAAAACTTCACCTCACATTGCGACTTCTTGCACTGACCCGTCTTCTTCTTCCCAAAAGTCTTCTTCCCTCCACAACAGCCCTCGGTTCTATCCACCCCGATGGAAGACTTCTTGGCTTGAAAGCGGGTGCAAATGTAGTCATGCCAAACCTCTCCCCAATGAACTCTCGAAAACTATACTCCATCTATGATAATAAAGCATACACAAATGCAGAAGCTGCCGAAGGACTTGCTCTATTAAAAAACGAAGTTGAATCAACCGGTTTTCAAATATCCATTTCTCGCGGTGATGTACTCCGATAAGTATTAAACATAATCGCAACCAATCACCGCACGAAAAGAACAGCTTTTGCCTTACCATGTTAGACAGGGCAAATACAGAGGTTTCTTTTCGTCGTTTCCAAGGATTTTCTATTTTTGCAAATACAAAAGACCCAAAACATGAACAGACACATAAACATCACCAATCACGTTGTTGCTCTAAGTAGCATTTTGTTGCTTTCGTTTCTGTCCTCCCTTTCTGCATGTCCGACAGACCGGCTGTACAACAATCCAAACCAAACAACAAAAACTGCATTAAGTCAAAATACAACAGAGAAAACGGACAGTATCCTTTCCAAAGCAATACAACTGATAGACAGCAAAGAATACCTTGAGGCCAATCGTCTCTTGCAAAATGCTATTAACACCGGTTCTGACGATATTCGCCTGCACTACGAATACGCATGGTGCTTCTACTGCATGAAAGATTACTCTCGAGCCGTAGACATTCTTAAACACCTCACCACACGAGCCGATGTAACTGCCGAAGTATTTCAACTTCTTGGCAATTCTCTTGATATGGCAGGCAGAAAAGGCGATGCATACGATGCATACCGCAAAGGACTCTCGTTGTTTCCGAATGCAGGCTGTCTATACCTCGAACTCGGCAATATGAAAGCCACCGAAGGTGATTTTCGCAATGCCATTCTCCTTTACGAAGAAGGCATATCTCGACAACCAGAATTTGCTTCCAATTACTATCGAGCCGCTATGCTCTTTTTCGATTCAACAGAAGAAGTATGGGGAATGGCCTACGGAGAGCTATTTATGCTGATAGAAAGAACCGATTCAGACCGTTTGAGAGATATGAGCAAACGGCTTTACGAAACATATCAAGCAAATATCTCTTTCAAGAGAGGCGAAACTCCACAGGTGGATTTCGATACAGATGTAATAAGATACTCCGATTCTCCTTCACGCCCCAACCTCTACCCCGCAATATACCGTGAACTGATGCAAAAAGCATGCATAGGAGAACGGCATTGCGACTTGGCGTCTCTTTACAGAATCCGGAATCGCTTTCACACCCTCTTTGAACAAGAAGCGTACTCCTTTGAGAATATACTTTCAGCATACCATGGCAATATAATCGAGGCAGGACATTTCGAAGCATTCACCTATTGGCTTCTCGGTTACGGGAACACTGCACAAGCAGCTGCATGGATAAAGGAGAACAAATCAAAATGGACAGCCTTTTTGCAATGGTATGACAACAACCAAATCGAAATAACACCACAAAATACCTTTACTCGTCGTAACATGGAATAACACAACTACAACAAGTCATATTTATTTTAGGCAAGCACCACGCCGAGTATTTCGTGAGAGCGTATCATTCTACCCGAGCTTATGTGTATGGCATAAAATCTTGCAAGACTATCCGACAAGTCTCTTCGCTCATTTTTTGTTGCAGTACTCTTAGGGTGCGGGAAAGTCTCACTTGCAACAAGCAGCTTATGTAACGCAAAAGATGATTGCAGCGAAAGCGTATCCTTGTCTTTCGCCGAAGAAATGAATTTACCGGAAAGAAGATCAAAAAATGGTAGTCGCTCACTGTAATTATCATATGGGCGAAAGCCGAGTTTTGAAGAAAGTCCCAACATAAAATACAGGTGAAATTCTGGCAAAGACGCATCATCTGCTCTTTCCAAATAAATAATCTGCTCTTTCAGAAAGTCATACAGTTCTTCGTTAGGCACACTTTCTTTGATTGAAATGTTCTGCACTTCCGCAATAAACATTGCAAGGCTTGTCTTGATTATACTGCTGCTTATTTGTTCGCAAGCCACAACCATTGACGACGATTTAATACTCTGCAACTTGGCTTTCGGCGTTGAACTTATTTCCAACTGCAGAACTCTCAAAGGCTGAAAGTGCTGTACCTTTGTTTTACCACTATGCTTGCGAGCAGAACGCAATATATATGACTGCAATCCGAAATCCCTCGTATAAGCCTTAACTATAAGACTTGTATCATTGTACGATATGGCGTTAAGAATAAGAGCCTCGGTAGTAGAAATCATCGATTATCTTATTATTAGCAGCTTACCCGTAGCTGTTTTTGCACCTTCCTCGGCAGAAGAAAAGATAAGATAAACCCCGCTTGCCACATCTTCCCCTTTGAAATTCTTTCCGTCCCAAACAGCCTGACCTCCCACGGATTTGATATGAGCCACGGTCTTTCCAGAAACATCTGTTATTCTCACGTCGGAGTCCGCCACAAAACCTTTAATGGCAATAGTTCCACTATGTCCCGGTCTTAGGGGATTAGGATATGCCGTCAATTTTCCCGGCTCGGCAGCCCCCTTCGTAGACTCCGCTTTATACGAAACAATACCCCTGTCCGTACCAATAAAGACCTCCCCTGTTATTCCATTTTGAGCCATACAAATAACCCTATTCGAAATCAAAGGACTGTTCTCTGCCGTAAAATGATATATCTGTTCATTTCCGGAAGAAGAAAGCACGTAAATACCATTACGTTCCGTTCCCACCCATTTACGATTCCCGCCATCAACCATTATGCAGGTTATATTCTCAAAATTCAAAAGATACTGTGCTATTCCGTCCTCTTGATAGACTATATTTTGGCACTCTGTATTCGAATGCATGCCATCATCACTATCAAACACATCACCAATATTGTAAGCCACCTTTATGCCCTTATCCGTACCTATCCACATTTCACCGTCCAAATCTTGTGTTATGCAGTTCACCTTGGTGGTTTGGTCTTTCGAACCGTTGTTAGGATCCAGCAGAATTTTGTTTCCATTATTATCTATCACCAAAATCTTGTTTCCGGCAGTCCAAAGCAGTTTATAATGACGAGTCTTGTCAAGAGTCATTCCGAGAATTTCGTCTGTACCAATGAAAGAATACGTCTCAAAATTACCCCATACATTATTGTAGGAGAGATAGCAAAAAGCATTCTGAACCATTGAATTGGCTATCAACAGATTTCCCGATTCGTCATACTCCACACGCGATATTCTGAAACAGTAAGGATGAGGCACAAGTTTTCCATCGGTATTTGCCTCTGTATAAATGTTAACTACTTTATTGTTCAATATTTCCACCACTCCATTCCACCACGATGATGCCATAATATGTTTCGGATTGCGAGGATCGATGCTTACGTTGAGAATATCCTTTATACTATCCAACATTGGCGTACTATCCAAACCCCACCAATAACTACCATCAAAAGAACAAACATTACCCTTAATCCCGCGAGGTGCATTCTGTATGGTTCTCCCTCCCGGTGCAGCATACATCGTTCCATCTTCTGATGCTGTCAAAGAAAACACATCGTTGCTCAAAGGACCGTTCGGGAAATATTCCTCCACATTCTTCGAACCTTTCTTGAAGTTCTTGTAATGCAACAACCCGCGATAATCATGAGCCAACCACATATCCTCTCCGTCTATCGTTATATCGTTTATATCCAGCTTTATTCCATGCAACGGATTCCATTCATCGCTCATGTGAAAGTATTCTTTTTTGCTTGCAATATCGTTGACCGAATAAAGATTTACACTCCTGTACGCCGTCAAGATAAGAGTAGTATCACACAAACGCAAATTCGCTATATACTCATTATTAAAAGCCGTTGTCCAATCCCTGCCATCAAAAAGATACACCGTACTGTTGGTTGAATTATCCATGGCCACACCCACGAGTAATTGCCTTTTGTTCGGTTGAAGCAAAAAATTTATATTATAGTCTGCCCTACCTGTATTTCCAATGCTTTGAACCTTTTTCCATGTTTCGCTTGCACCTAAGGCAGGACTGTTTTTTGGTGCATACAACAAGCCTTCAACCGTCCCGGCAAATATGGCTGTATCGTTTATAGCTATATTGTTGACGGCAATCTTGGCACTATTCTTACCAACATAGTAAGTATCATATATTTCTTTCCTTTTCAAATCCAATACAACAATTCCAAAACCACAAGCAAGGTATGCCTTTGAATCGTAAAAATATATGCTGTTTATCGATTTGCTACCCTCTATACTCCGTACCTTTATATCGGAAATATTATACACCTTGCCATTCTGCAAAATGTCTATGTTGGAATTATCATATGTTATGACAGTAGCCCCGGTTTGCGGATCATAGCCCGTAACTCCGACCCCTGCATCAGAAAGACCGTTCACTTTCGAAAAGCGTTTTGTTTCCTCTGTGTACTTGTTAAGGTAAAACAAAGACGATTCTGCGGCAACCAAAACAGAATTATCCGTAACAAAAACCGCATGAGTCCGGTAATAAGACAAATGGTCTCTCCATTCTCCAAGAGAAGAAGCCGTGTACTGCGACTTCGCAACAAAGGACAATCCAACCAAAAACAGAAAAGTGAAAAACGCTCTTTTCATCGTAATGACAATATATACAACAACAAGCGTAAAAACGCCCGTTCTACGCTTGTTATTTTATGAGTACTTCTATTTGTTGCCAAATTATAATCTTTTAGCTTACAGCCTCCTTCAACCTTTCCGCATTTTCTGCAAGCTGCAATGCATCTAAAAGTTCCTGTATTTCTCCGTCCATAAAAACAGGCAAATTGTGCATAGACCAGTTAATTCTATGATCGGTAACCCTTGATTGAGGATAATTGTAAGTTCGTATCTTTGCCGAACGGTCTCCGGTGGAAACCATGGTCTTTCTCTTTGAGGCTATCTCATTCAAATACTTATTATACTCCAACTCAAACAACCTCGTTCTCAAAACCGTCAAAGCCTTGTCAAAATTCTTTATCTGCGACTTCTGATCCTGACATGAAACCACTATACCCGTAGGAATGTGAGTCAAGCGAATAGCCGAATAAGTAGTATTTACCGATTGACCGCCCGGTCCAGAAGAGCAAAAAGTATCCTTTCTGATATCGCTCATCTTCAAATCCACATCAAATTCCTCTGCCTCCGGTAACACAACCACCGATGCTGCCGATGTATGCACCCGTCCCTGTGTCTCTGTCTGAGGAACACGTTGCACCCTGTGTACACCTGATTCATACTTCATCTGACCATAAACACCTTCACCCGAAACATTCATCACAATTTCCTTATACCCACCAACTGTACCCTCGGTATAATCCACTATTTCGGCTTTCCATCCTTTTTTCTCAAAGAATTTGGTATACATTCTATACAAATCACCCGCAAAAATACTTGCCTCATCTCCACCTGTTCCCGCACGGATTTCAAAAACTGCATTTTTGCCGTCTTGAGGGTCAGATGGAATAAGCATAAGACGTATATCCTCCTCCATCTTCTCCTTTTTTGGATTCAGCTCTGCCAACTCCTGCTTGGCAAGCTCTCTGAATTCCTCGTCCTTTTCTGTATTCAAAACCTCCTTGGCGTTCTCTATGTTCTTCAAAACATTCTTATACTCCTTATAAGCAGCAATCACCGGTTGCAAGTCCTTATAATCCTTGCTTAATTTCACGTAATGCTTCATGTCATTCATCACCTCCGGATCATTCATCTGCTGTTCTATCTCAACGAATTTCTCGTTTATTGCCTCCAATTTCTCTAACATAACTCCATCTTATTTTCAACTCGCAAAGTTACAAATTTTTGCAATAAAAAAAGAGGGAAGCACTCTGTTCCCTCTTATCATTGTTTGTTAACCGGTCTGTCTTACTCGACTATCAGCTTTTGTGTGTTTACTGTGTTGCCTGCAACTATTCGTATGTAATATACGCCGCTTGCATAGTTGCTTGTGTTGAGTTCATAACGTTTGCTGCCTGCTGCTATGGTCTCTGTGGCAAGTATGCGGCCTTGCATGTCGCTGATGATGAGGGTGGCGTCTGCGGTGATGCCGCTCATCTGCAAGGTGGCTTTGTCCTTTGCAGGGTTAGGGTATATTACTGCGGTGATTGCTCCGCTTGTTGCTTCTGCCAAACTTGATGATTGTTGGGTGGTGAAGTTGGTGCTTACCCATGCGGAGTTGCTGCTTTCGCATACTGCTCTCACTTCTACGGTGTAGGCTGTGCCTGCGGTCAAGCCGCTGAGCGTTTTGCTTGTGGTGGTTACGGTTTCTGCCACTCCGCCGTTCAAGCGTACTTCATAGCCGCTTGCACTGCCGTTCCAGCTTACCTCTGCCGTGGTCTCGGTAATGTTGCTTACCGTGAGGGCGGTTGGTGCATCGCATGGCTCGACAGGGCTGTCGCCCGACCCGGTGATAGAGATATTGTCAATAATGGCTCCCGGTTGATCGCCTGCACTACTATCGTTTTTCCATAAGAACACCAGTTTTCTCAAACTGTTGGGCTCATTAAGCAAAGTCGCTGTCATTCTCTGAGTTCCCGTCAACAGACACACAAATTCACGCGATAACGAACCGTCTGAACTGTTCAGTATTACATTATTGGCATAAGTTCCTCCCGCATAGTAAGGATCGCTGGTGCTTGCCTCGTAATTCGTATCGGCAGGAGCCCAAAAAACTTTCAAATAATCCCAGTTGACTTCTCCTCCTATGGTCAAATCGAAACTGATGGTCAACGAATCGCTTGTTCCTGTGTTGAAAAGCTTTTCGGCCACAATGACAGAACTTACATTATTATAACCAGCCGTTGTTCCGCCATCGCCGGATATGTACAACGAACCGCTGTGTCCGGCAACAGAATCAAAACTTCCCACATACCATTTATTTGCACATATCCCATTCTTCAACAACCAACCATTGTCTCCTGCGGCTTCAAAGTCGCAAACATATGGCAATCCGACAGGTGTCTGCCGAGTCATAAAGCTTATATTATTCCAAACAGACACACCATCAGAACAAACAGCCCTCACCTCCACCGTATAATTTGTTATTTCGGTTAAACCGCTGAACGTCTTGCTTGTGGTCGTTACGGTTTCTGCCGCCCCGCCGTTCAAACGTACTTCATAGCCGCTTGCACTGCCGTTCCAACTTACCTCTGCCGTGTTTTCGGTGATGTTGCTTACCGTAAGAGCAGTTGGCACATTACACAACTCTGTAATGCTTATGTTGTCAATGATTGCTCCCGGTTGCGATCCTGTATAGCCGGAATTTCTCCATACAAATACCAGTTTCTTCAAGCTGTTCGGTTCGTTGTCTACGGTTACACTCATGGTTTGTGTTCCTTCCAATGAGCTTACCAATCTATACCAATCACTGTTTGAATTGTTCATTATCACATTGGTTCCGTAATTTCCGACTGCATAATAGGCAGATGTATTCGTACTCGCCTCGTAATTCGTATCGGCAGGAACCCAAAAGACCTTCAGATAATCGTATATACTGTAGCCCTCGACTGTCAAATCAAAACTGATGATCAAAGAATCGCTTGTCCCTGTTCGAAAGAGTTTTTCGGACACGACAACAGAGCCTGCTTCAGTATCGTAACCTGCCGTTGTTCCGCCATCGCCGGATATGTACAACGAACCGCTGTGTCCGGCAACAGAGTCAAAACGTCCCACATACCATCTGTTTATGCATGTATCATTCTTTATCAACCAGCCGTTATCCCCATCGGCTTCAAAGTCGCAAGTGTATGGCAATCCCACAGGCGTTTGCATAGGTCTGAATATAATACTGTCCCATTCCGAAAAACCATCTGCACATAACGACCTCACCTCAACCAAGTACTTCGCACCGGATGTCAAACCGGTAAAAACTTTACTTGTGGTGCTTACCGTATCCGATGCTCCGCCATTCAAACGTATTTCGTAATTGTCTGCACTGCCGTTCCAACTCACCTCCGACGAAGTCTCTGTCAGATTATGTACCCCTAAATCGGTTACAGAAGTACAATAACCCATCACTTTAACATTGTCAACAATTGCTCCCGTCCGAATAATAGACGAACCATATCCACCGGCATTGAAACGGTTTTTCCACACAAACACCAATTTCTTCAGACTGTTAGGCTCATTGGCTATGCGAAAAAACTGTTTACCTCTTCCGTTCAAGGACAATCTGTTGACGGTGTACTCACCTTGTGCATAGTAGATTGTGTCTTTTTTCGTTGCTTCATAAACCGTATCTGCCGGAACCCAGTACACGCTCAAAACACCGCCCGGAGTAGATGTATAGTTCTGTGTATAATCAAAACTGATATATAAGGAGTCGCTTGTTCCTGTTCGAAAAAGTTTTTCGGCTACAACAACAGTTCTTGAGTTGGCAAAATCCGCTCTTGTTCCGCCGTTGCCTGATATGTACAATGAACTGCTATATCCCTCCGGAATATCGAATGTTCCTATGTACCACTGATTTCTACAAAGGTCTTTTTTCAATATCCAATCGTTGTCTCCCTCTGCCTCAAAATCACAGGTATACGGCATAACCGCAGCCGTTTTGAAACTGATGCTCTTCCATTCGGTACTGTCTTGTCCCGGATACAGCGATCTCACTTCCACCTCATAATCCGTATTTTGATTCAAACCCGTTAATACCTTGCTCGTTGTAGTTACAATCTCCGACGTTCCGCCATTCAACCGTATTTCATATACCCCTCCGGCAGAACCGTTCCAATTCACCTCTGCCGAATTGTCAGTAATATCGGGTACTTTCAAATTGATAAGATTGCAGTTTGTTCCGTGTATGTCTATATTGTCGATAATCGGACTGTTCGAATCCCCGTAACTCATGCTCGAGCTTCGCCATACAAATACAAGTTTTTTAATACTATACGGCTCATTGGGTATGGTTACGCTCATTCTTTGAACATCGTATATCTTGCTCAAATATTTGAATCGGGCGGAATCCAACATGTTATTACTCATTATTAGACCATTTGTATAATCTGCAGTCGAATAGTATCTTTCGCTGTCCAACGCATTACCCGGAACATAGTTCGTATCATTATCAACCCAAAAAACTTTCAAATAGTCCTGACCGTCAAGACCTCCATCGGTATCGGCATTTATGAAATCACCTCCCACGGTCAAATCGAAACTGATGGTCAAATATGCCGTTCCTCCTGTACTGAAGTTTTTCTCCGCAACAGAAACAGTTCCCGGTCCGGGGGTGGTTGTATAGTGCGCCGTTTCGCCGTTATCGTTAGAGATGTATAACGCACTGCTGTACCCTTCGGGCGAACTGAAAGACCCCACATACCATTTGTTGACACATGAGCCGTTTTTCAGTGTCCAACCATTGTTGCCCGGCTCATTAAAGTTGCAGCTGTACGGCAGTGTTGCAGGTGTCTGCCCGAACACTCTTCCCACAATACTAACGATTGCGAGAACGCAAAGAAATAAGTATTTTTTCATAGAAAATAAGTTTTAATTCTGATTGCAAAGTTATGAAAAATTTTCACTTTCCACGCACACGCTTTCAGGTTTCACTGCCGACAATCATATCTTGCTCTTTCAAACTCTTCTGCCGACTGTTTCCCGCTGCTGCATCTTCCCTTTCACCGAAATACTGCAAAGAATGACCGACAGAGCAAAACCGTGTGCTTACTATCTTATTGTTTTTTGCTTTGTTCCGACTTATTTTTGGAGAATACTCTCTTTGTCCAATATGGCATGACGAGCAAACCGAGGATTATATAGGGGTAATAGGTGAATCCTCTCCAAATGAGGGCGATTGCCGCGTGCGTTCCCTCTTTCATGAAATCGCCTATGAAGAGCGGGAACGCAAATTCGGCTATTCCGCTGCCGCCGGGTGTGGGCGAAATACAAAGGATCACCCACATGACAAGCTGCCGTGCAAAAACCAGCATATGTTCGCCAACGGGAGAGAAAGCCAACAGTATGAAATTCAACACAAAGAACCTCGATGTCCAAGAGAGTACGGTACACAGGTATGCTTTCGTCCAAAAGATAAAGCCTTTGTGCTTAAACTCTTGCGAAGAAGTAACTATGTCGTCGCCCATCTTTTCCATTTTTGGCTTCAAACGACGGAACAGACGAGCGTTCGACAATCGGTAAAGCAATGTGCGGAAACCCTGTGGAAAGAAAAAAATCGCCACAAGTATAATCACGGTCAAAAGACACATGAATCCGTACCCTATAAGAAAGACTTGAAATTCTCCAAAGGTAGAGCCAAAAACATTGAACTTGAAATCGGTATTGAATGCCAGGCTTGCACCAACTGACAATATGGCAATGGGAGCAACAACTATGTAAAACAACTCGTCCAACAAGGCGGTTATCATGACTATAGCCGTGCTTCTCCCAACCGGAATACCCTCCAGCGATACTATGAAGAAAGCCAAAGCCGAACCACCCACGACAGATGGCGTTATTGCCGAGCCGAACTCCCATAGCATGATAACTTGGAACGATTGCTTCCAAGAGAGTTTTTTGTCGCTCAACAATCGGATTCTGTACATGTACATCAAATCCCTCATTATTCCGCAACACATTGCCACGACAAGGAAACCCGTTGCCTGCCATGTCCAGTTGCGAACTATGTCTGCCATTACTGCTCCGTCGTTCCGCATATCCTTCCACACCAAAAAGCCTGCCACGCCCATACCTATAAGCACAGGCAACAGTATTCTTCGAGTACTGAATATGCCGAGGGGGTTCTTTGCTGCCATTCTATTGTTTTATTATGTCTATCTTTGAATACGGTAAAGCTATCTTTTCTTGAACCAAATAGTCGTAAACACTTCTGTTTATGTCTGCCAACACGTCCCAGTAGTCCGAGTTGTTGCACCAAAATCTGAGGTCTACCAATACCGACAAATCCGAAATGGTGGGAATGACCACCGGAAGCGGATCTGCAAAAATGCGTTTATCCTCTTTGGCTATCGCAATGATGGCGGCAGACACCGCACCCAGGTCGACACCGTGAGCCAGCTTGAAATTCAAGTCAATCCTTCGAGTGTCCATTCTCGAATAGTTAATCATGCTGCCCGAAGACAATGTGCCATTGGGCAGTGTTATGACCTTGTTGTCTGTGGTTATGAGCGTGGTATGGAAAATCAGAATGCTTTTCACCGTACCTTCGTAACCCATTGCGGAGATATAGTCGCCCACTCTGAACGGACGCAAAACCAAAAGCACAACTCCTCCTGCCACATTTTGCAGCGTACCGCTCAAAGCCAAACCTATCGCCACTCCGGCAGAGGCTATGATTGCCGTGAATTGGGTCATCTCCACTCCAAGATAGCCTACAACAGTCAAAATGAGCAATATCTTCAAGCCGACAGACACCACAGACAAAAGAAACGGTCTGAGAGATATATCGAGGTTCTTTTTCTCGAACACTCTGCCTATTTTCTTTGTCAAAAACCTTATCAGCTTGAAACCTACATATAATATGATGCAGGCAATTATCAATTTGGGACCGAATTGAAAGATTAAATCCTTCAGAAACGCCATCACATCGTCCCAAGACAGCGGATTTGAATTTAATAACAACATGATTTCTGATTTGTTTTAGTACAAAAAATTATTATACGGATACCTGATTGCGTGTATCCTCCTTACGTTTTCGTATATCGTCTTTTTCAAGTTTTCTATGTTCTCTTTGTTCCTGGCAGAAACAAAACAGACGGGGACTTTAGAAGAGACCCGATAACTTTCCATCAATTCCTCCAAACTTATGTTCTCTTTGGTTTTCGGAGTAAGGTCGTCCTCGTCTTTCTGCACGTAGGTGTATGCATCGATTTTGTTGAACAGCATTATCACGGGCTTGTCGCCGGCATCGATTTCTGCCAATGTCTTGTTTACAACCTCTATCTGTTGCTCAAAACCTTTATGCGATATATCAACCACATGTATCAGCAAATCCGCTTCCCGCAATTCGTCGAGAGTCGACTTGAAACTTTCGACCAAACCGTGTGGCAACTTTCTGATAAAGCCCACCGTATCCGTCAAAAGAAACGGCAGATTTTCAATCACCACTTTCCTCACCGTGGTGTCCAAAGTTGCAAACAGTTTGTTCTCGGCAAACACATCGCTTTTTGCCAATAAATTCATCAATGTGCTTTTGCCGACATTGGTATAGCCGACCAAGGCAACCCTTACCAGGCTCTCCCTGTTTTTTCTTTGAACCGTTTTCTGGCGATCTATTTCTGCAAGTTTCTGTTTGAGCAACGATATTTTGGAAAGTATTATTCTTCGGTCTGTTTCAATTTGCGTTTCGCCCACTCC
>CAZSFV010000006.1:0-65615 GCA_964606345.1 uncultured Bacteroidaceae bacterium
GATATTAAAAATGATTATATATACATTTTTGCAGTTCAAGATAATCACAAACGCCGCTTTTGCTTAACATTTGTTTGAGAATCGGCGTTTTTAACATTTTGAACTTCTTCTGCTGGATTTGATTGGCTTTTTTCTCGGTTTCTATGAGGCAGAGATCTGCGTTTGTGGCTTGTTCGCTTCGTTAAACAAGTGTTTCGCTCTGCCCTGCCGATATTGCAGGAAAATGGATCGGCGTTTCTGCCGGAACAAATGGCTGATTCAAAAAATTCTTTGGCTGATTCATTTTTCTGAATCAGCCATCCATTTTTTTCTTTCGGCGATTCGTCGAAATGCTTGTTTTGGCGATTTCGGTCAATGCCGTTCGGGTGGTTCGTCAGAACGGATAACCTATGCCTATTTGAAGACGGAGGTCTTTGAAGCGGGTGTTTTGGATAACCAAGCGGTCGCCCTCGGGTCGGGCAGGGTCGCAGACCTTGGCGGCAAGGTCGAAACGGAGAATCAAAAACTGTATGTTTATTCTCAGTCCCAAGCCTGTTCCCACGGCTATTTCTTTGTAGAACCGCTTTATGTCGAACTCGCTTCCGGGGGCTATGTCGTTGCCCTGCCATGTCCATATGTTGCCGGCGTCCAAAAAGACCGCTCCCTCAAACACGCTGAACAAGGGGAACCTGTACTCCAAGTTCATTCCCATGGTGAGGTCGCCGGTTTGGGTTTTGTCGTATTCGTTGGCAGGCACGCTGCTTCCCGGTCCCAATTCCCTCAACTGCCATGCTCTTATGTTGTTTGCTCCGCCGGCAAAGAAGCTCTTCTCGTAGGGGAGGCTTGTTGCATTGCCGTAGTACCAACCGACGCCGGCAAAAAACCTGCTTACGAACCTCGTTTTCTTCTTCAGATTGTGGTAATGCACAAAGTCTATGTCGCCTCTCAGGTATTGGGAATAGGGTATGCCGAACATTTCGTATTGCCCCTGCTCGTTTTTGGCTTGGTTGGACAAGCGGCTTATCAGATAGAGAAGGTTGCCGGAGGCTTCCACATTGGCACGTATGTAGTTGAAGTCTTTGGTTTTGGAAACTGCCTGCCCGTTATGCACAAAGCTGAACCTTGTGTCCATGACCAAGTGGTCTGACATTTGATAGCGGATTCGCCTGTCGAGTTTGGAGATGATGGCGGCGTAGTTGTCGTCGGTTATCTGCATATCTACAAAGTTCACTTCAACGGGACTGAAAGAAAAGCTGTTCGCAGGGCTGCTCTGCCAAGAGTATTCGTAGTTCACGGTTGATATTTGGCGGTTGTAATAGGTTCGTCTCTGTGTGTTGTATGCCAATTTTATGGAGGTATGGGGACGAAACCTCATCGAATACAAACGTGTCGAAAAGGGAGCAAGAAAGCGAGGCAGTTCTATGCCCATGTCGAAGCCCAACTCAAATGCGTTGAACCAATTCCACAGGTTTTCTTCGTTGCTCGATGAAAAAATATCGCTTCTTACCTCCGCTGCCGCCTTGATGTTGGCAGAGAGTATTTCTGCTCCTTTGAACAGGTTGCTGTGCGAAAAGCCTATGTTTACCTCCGACCCGAGGCTTGAGCTTTGTTGCAGGTTGATGCTGTTGTTTGTGGCAGAGAAGTTCATTTCGAAGGAGGTTGTCAGCTTTATCGGTTGAGCCATGGACAGCCTTATGAGGCAGTCCAAGGGGAGGGTGTCGGCGTTGTTGTCGCCGTGGGGAAAGAATGTTATGTCTATGTATTTGAAATTCTGTAGTTGTGCCAAGGCACTGCGGGTGTTTCTTGCCATTGTCGGCGAAAACATGTCTCCGTTTTGGAAAAGTATGCTTCGCATTATGGGTTTGTCTTTGATGCGTTTGCGGTCTGTGCGAATAAAATCGAAACGCGAGAGCTTGGCTGTTTTGTGCGGCTTGTGTCTCACTTGGGCAGTATCTGTTATTTGCGGACGTTCCGATGCGGAAGCGGAGGTATAGTCGGGAAAAACGTAAATGTCGCGGATTTTGTACGGCTTATGCACATCGGCGTTCTCGGGTTTGGAAACAACAAGCGTAAGGTTCAGGCTGTTGGAACGCAGGTTGGTATCGACCTCGAAACGTATGTATTTTTCGTTAAAGGCATAGTATCCGCTCTCTCTGAGGTCGCTCGTAACGGCTGAACGGATTTGGGCGAGTTTGTCCTCGTCGTAATAACTTCCGACGGTGAGGGTGTTGCCCGGATAGAGCTTTTCTATTTTCTGTTTCAGCACACTGTCTTCGACAGAGAGCGACAGAGAGTTGATTTTGTAGCGTGCAGGCACATCGATGCGGTAGACCACTTTTTTTCTTCGCTTGTAGAACGTCCACGGAACCCAAGCGCGTCTGACCGGTGCAAGCTCGTGCGTTACCCCGGCTTGAAAAACGCCCTTGCTTTTGAGAAACTTTCGCATTTCGTCTTCGCTTTCTTCGACCAGTCGCTCGTTTAACTCGACCGGTTGCGAACCCAATCGGCGAAAAACATTGCGAGAAAAGAAGTTAACCGCAGAGTCTTCTCCTCTTTCGCTCAAAGAATAGAAGTACATGCCCCATTTGACGCCGAGAAATGTGCCGTTGGGGTCTTGCTTGACAAGGTTGCCCAAATCGGACGAGCTGACCAATTTGCTGTTGCACTCTATCTTGTTTTTGGAAAGCAGGTATCCGTCGGTGCTTATGTGCTTTGTCGGACTGCAAGCAAAAAAAAGTGTGCAGACAAAAAGCAGGGGGAAAATGTGTTTGAGGTTTTGCATGTCCTAAACAGGGTTAAGCGTTCAGATAATCAAGTATTATTTTGCAGGCTCCGGCTTTTTGCCGTGTGTAGCCGAGGGCTGCCTTTGCCGAACGGTCATAGAACTGCCCGTCCTCTCGCAGACGGGCGAGGACACTGCCCAGCTGCTCGGCGTTGCTTATGCAAAAGGCTGCTTGTCTGTCCACCAAATCCACGGCTTCTTGAAAGTGTTTGTAGTTGGTACCGAAACAAACGGGCTTGCCAAAAGTTGCTGCTTCCAATGTGTTGTGAATGCCGGCTCCGAAACCGCCCCCTATGTATGCTACATCGCAATAGGCGTACAGGCTCGAAAGAATGCCTATGCAATCGATGATGAGGCACTTTGCCTTGGGCAAGTCGTGTTTGTCCGCTTCGGAATACAATACCGATTCGGGGAATTGCTGCTGCAATGCTTTAATATGGCTCTCCGAAACGACATGCGGGGCGATGATGAACCTGTATCCGATTTGTTCGGGCAGGTGTGCAAGTATGTTTTCGTCTTCTTCCCAGCTGCTTCCTGCCAAAAGGATTTTCTCTCCGGAAGAGCAGAACCGTTCCACGCAAGGAAAGCGTTTTGCCGCCTCGGCTATCTGTGCCACCCTGTCGAAACGGGTGTCGCCGCTCAGGCTTGCGTTGGTGTATCCGACCGATGCGAGCAGGTTGAGGGTTTGTTCGTTTTGAACGAAGAAGTGTTCGAATACTTCCAAACGACGGACGAACCACTTTCCATAGGGCTTAAAGAAATATTGTTCGGGGCGAAGAATGAGCGAAACTTCGAACACTCTTCTGCCTTGCAGTGCTTTGAGGTAGTTATACCAAAATTCGTATTTCACGAAAAAGCTCATGCAGGGATTGGCGCAGGAAACAAAGCGGCGGGCGTTTGCCTCTGTGTCGCCGGGCAGGTAGACAACCCACTGCGCAAGGGGATAGTTTTTGCGAACTTCGTAACCGGAGGGAGAATAAAAGGAAAGGAGTATTTTGTGGTCGGGTTTGGCTGCTTTCAGTGCTTCTATCAAGGGTCTTCCCTGTTCAAATTCACCCAAGGAAGCACAATGAAACCAAATGACTTTGTCCTCGGGTTTGATTTGTTTCAAGGTATCGAAACACCTTGCCTCGCCCTGCAACATTGTTCTGACCTTGCTGTTGAACAAGGCTGCTATATGCAGAACGAATGTGTATATCGAAATGGCAAAATTATAAGCAATACGCATTTGTGCAGGTATTAGAAATAGACCTTATCGGCTTCTCTTCCGAAGAAAGGAAACATCCAACCGATTTTCAGTGTGAGCATTCTGTCGACATAGAGCTTGCTGTCGCCGCCTCTTAAATCGAATTGGTAGTCTCTGGTCATCTTAGTCCACGCATTATCGAACTGCACGCCGGCAAAAAAGTTGGCAAAGCTGTTTTTGCTCATGTAGAAATATCCAACAAAGGCAGAGAGCATAGGTCCCCGCATCTGTCTGTCGTATCCGTAGGCGTAGTCGTCTTGGATTTGGGGTGCTTTCTCCATGGTGTTCTGGTAAATGATTTGGTGCTGTATGTAGCCTGCACCAACACTTATGAGTAATCCCGAATTGGGGTTGGAGAACCACAGGGGTATCACCTTGCCGAAGAAAAGCGAAAGGCTGATGTTTCTGTTGTAGGCTATCAGTCCGGCGTCTGTGCCTGCCTGCGATATGATGAACGGATCGGAGGAGTCGGTCATCATTCCGCTCAAAATGTCGTTCTTTATCTTCACGTTGTTGGAGCCGAATTGAAAAGCAAACTGCAAACTCCACAGCCAGTTGCTCTTGGTTTTCCAGCCTAATTCGGCATTTACGTTCATGAAGGATTTGTATCTGTTGCCCATTTCTCCGTAGGGGAACGTCCAGCCTGCCGAGGCTGCAAAGAAAGGGGTGCTTACGGCTTTGTCTTCGCCAATGCTGACAGTTGTGCCTTGCAGTTGTGCCGATAGTTGAAGGCTTAATGCCAATGCCGATATAAGAAGCAGTATTCTTTTCATTTTACGTTTTATTGTTTTGTCGTTATTATCAATTCTTTCGGGAATTTCAGCGAGAATACCGAGCCTTCGCCAATCCTGCTCTTTACTTTCACCTCGCCCCTGAGGGCTTTGCAGGTGTGGTAAACATAGAACAAGCCTATGCCGAAGCCTTTCACTTGGGAAGATGCGTCTGAGGATTTTGCCCGGAAACCTTTGCGAAATATTTTTTTCAAGTTCTTTTTTTCTATTCCTATGCCCTCGTCTTTTACTTCGATGACGAAACTATCGCTTTCCTGCCTTGCGGTCAGTGTTATAACGATTTTGTCCCGGCTATATTTTATTGCGTTTTCCACGAGGTTGACAAGGATATTCTTCAACTGCGTTTGGTCGGTAAGGAGGGTGCTGTCGCTTTCGTCCTTTTCTATGTTCAGCATTCCTGCCGATTGTTTGATTTCGGCTGCAAAAAGGTCTGCCACTTCGCCAAGCAGAGGATTGACTCGAACGCTGTCTTTCAAGGCAAGGTGTTTGGTTTTGGCTGCCTTTGAACTGCCGAGTATGTTACCGATGAGCATTTTCAACCTGTCGATTTCGGTCTTCATGGTGCCGATGTAGCGGCTGCGGTCTTCGGCAGGCAGATTTATGCTTTTATCGGTGAGCATTTCGCATATCAGTTGCATGCCGGCAAGGGGTGTTTTCAGCTCATGAACCATGGCATCGATGTAGTCGTTCTGCTTTTGTTTGTCTCTGTGGTTGAGCAGGGTCATCACAACCCACGCAACGGATATTCCGCAAAGCAGAAGTAGCGAAAGCAGGCGGCAAATCTCTGTATCGAAAAGGTTCAAACAGGTGGCAACGGCTGCAAACAAGCCGGCTGCGGCAACGAGCGCTGTGATGAGCAGTTTTGTTTTTCCGTTCTTTTCCATGGTTATTGCACAATTATTTTTCGTTCACATGAGCTGCCGTGCTTATCGTGCGAAAGGATTCGGATTATATGGCAACCTTTCGGCAAGGTTTTTGTTTCTATGATGTTTTCGCCTCTGTGCAGCATGCCTTGCTGCAAAAGAGTGCCAAGAGGACTGAGTATGCGGTATTCTCCGCAACGGTCGGTTTTCAGCGTGAAGCGTTCAACGGCAGGATTTGGGTAAAGCTCGACACTAAGCTGCGGTGCAGGCGGTTCAAGATTGGAGAGGGTGCATTTTTTCAGTGCCGTGTTGCACCTTATGGTGCTGTCCGATGGCAGGGTCAGGGCAATGGTTTTGCTCTCGTAGCCTTCTTTCGAAAAGGTAAGGGTGTAGTTGCCTGCCGACAAGGCTCTGAAATAGAAACCGTTTGCTTTTGAGAAGACAACTGCCTCTTCGCCGCTCAGCCCTGCCACTTCCACAAGGACGCTGTCCAAGCATTCGGCGGTAAGGCTGTCAGTAACAGTTCCCTTTATGCCTTTTGTGGTGTTGGAAACATAAGACGCCAAGGCTTTGCCGAGGTAATTCCAATAGCGTGGCAAAAAGGAGGAGCTTGGGGTTTTGGTTGCGCTTATTTCTATGGTTATTTCTCTGCACTTGACAAAGTGGTTGTGCCAGTCCTGCCTGCCGCCGTAGACGGTGTACCAATCTCCGCCTGCCGTAATGCCGTTGTAGCTCACATCGGTGAAATAGTAGTCGGGCGAACAGGCTCTTACTTGGTCGACAAACTTTGAGCAGTTTGTTTCGAACCAGGCTCTGTCGGCATGTGTGCCTTGTTCACTCGTGCGACAATCCCACGGGTAGTTGCATACTTCTGCCCCGCCGTGCAGGTTGGCTGACAAATCGAAGCGTTTGGCTTCGGCGTATTGCATGAATGCCATTGTTTCGGCTTGATATTGTTCGCCGTCGTAATGGCTGCCCATGACAGGGTCGGGAAAGTTGCGGTTCAGGTCTATGTGGTTGGCATTGTATCTTGTGGCTGCGGCAACGCTTGCATTGCCGCCTGCATACGTTCCATCGGGATTGGAAAGGGGGCAGATGTACAGCTCTACGCAAGAGAGCAACTCTCGTATTGTTTCGTTGCTTTGACAGTTCGACAAAAGGCTGTCGGCAAGCCGAAGGAGCATGACCGCTCCGGTCAGTTCGTCGCCGTGGATAGATGAGCCGTAAAAGAATTTGGGTTTTTGGTTCTTCTCACAAGAGTCGTTGGTCAGCCGCAAACACAGCAACAAACGCCCGTTTTCGCTTGTGCCTATGGTATCCAAGGTGCATAAGGCGGGGTAATCGAGCGAAAAGTTTTGCATCACGGAAAGGTAGGTTTCGTATGTGGGATAGCGATTCCATGTCTGCATTTGCGAGGGGTCGGCAGCCATGTTCACGGCTTTGCTCTCGTCGTCTTTGAAGAGTTCAAAGGCAAATCCACTGCCCAAAAAGGCATCGAATTGCTTTCGGTTCACATACGCCAAATACTTGTCGCCGTGCTTATAGTCCAAGCTCACCATATCGGCAAGCCTTTGCAAATCTGCCTTTTCGGCTTTTATCAATATTTTTGCCTCTCCCCTTTGCCGCAATGCGTCCTCTACCTCGGTCTGTGCTATGTTCTGTCCGCTGCACAGGGCAACACTCAGGGTAAGCAACAGGCAAAAAATTAAATATTTACCCATCATACCGCTTGCAAAGGTAAGAAAAAACCGCATACAGCCGGCAGAAATACATGTCCGGCTGTCAAGGGGTTGCCGAATCGCTGCTTGTTTCGGCTTGTTCTCGTTTTATGCGTTTATTGCTTTGTGCCGGTGTATTCCATGAGCATTCCTTTGCAGCTGCACTGCAGTTGCAGGGTGTTGTTCTCCACCTTGCCCGAAAGGTTGGTCATCTTGTAGTCGGGCATTTCGCCTCCGGCAACGTATGGAACGAGTTCCGCTGCTTCGAAACGGATAACGGAATTGTCTTCGGTGTAGGTTATTCCTCGCAATTCTATGTCCAACTCTATTGGCATGGCTTCGGCAAATCTGACTTTGTTCAGTTTGATTTTCAACTCGGTTTGGCTTTCGTAGCAGAGTTCTGTCTTTACATCGGGTTTGGAGTACTCTCCAACGTTGATTGTTCCGAAAAATGTTTCGTGCTTTTTCTCTTGCGGCTTTGTGATTTCGGTTCCTTCGTTGTTGTCTTCGTCTTCGCTGCATGCAGGGACGCAAAGTCCGATAAACAGCATGCTTGCAATCAAAATAAGTTTTCTTTTCATCTGTCTTTTGTGTTTTGTGTTGTTATTGTGTTCGTGTTGTTTGTTTTTCTTGCTTTGTTCGGCAGATACTCGGGTGCGGGTCGGTTGGGTGTTATTTTACTATGGTGAATGTGTGGGTCGAGCTGTTGTTTTTGGCATCGGTAAGGACGACTTTCAATTCGCTTCTGCCTTTCGGAAAGTCGTCTGTCGACATTATCAGTGTTCCGCTTTTGCCGTCGTACTCTGCCAACAACCATTTGCCGGAAAGGTAGGCGTTGTATGTCGATATGCCGGAGAGGTTGTCGCTGATTTTGAGTTGTATGGTCTTTTGCTTGGGTTTGATTCTCTTTCCGGAAACGAAGTTCTTGGCTTTGCACAAGGGGGCTATGGTGTCGACCTCTACCGTGTATGTTCCGAAATTGGAGACTGAACAGACTACGTAAGCTCCTTCGACTTTGCCTCCTGCCGAGCTTCGACCGCCTTTGCCGTTGACCGATACCACAAGGGCTTTGTCCCGATAGGCTTGCAGGG
Source organism: uncultured Bacteroidaceae bacterium (assembly GCA_964606345.1). GTDB lineage: Bacteria > Bacteroidota > Bacteroidia > Bacteroidales > P3 > Onthomorpha. The sequence continues at coordinate 8,471 of CAZSFV010000006.1, forward strand.
CTTTGTTGTAACGAAGTTTGAGCTTGATGCTTTTGTGCAAGGGGGTGCTGCGGGTGTGGATGCTGTGGGTGCGTGAGTATTTCCCTTCGGTGGAGGTGTATTTCAATTCAAGGTTTTCGTACAGGCTGTTTTCGGGAAAAGTAAGCGTGCTTGAGTCGGGCAGAAGGATTGTTGTTGTTTTGTTCCAATCGAGTGCGTACGTTTTGAGGGTTTTGTCTTGTTCGCTTTTTGCGTTTTGTTTTTCCGAAAGGTTTTGCAGCAGGGCGATATTGGGATTTTGCAGTTCGCCTTTCAGATAGAACACAAAGTTGCACGTATTGTCTCTTTCGTCCGAAAGCAAGATGCGGATTTCTTGAACTTCTCCGTTTCGGTTTGTGATGATTCCCTTGTCTCGATAGTTGACACAGTGCATGCGACAAGCGGGCAGTTGTTTTGTCCACAGCATTCTGCGTCCGCTCGATTGAAGGTAGGCGTAGTCCACAATGGCATTGGCGTATCGAGAATCGGTGAAAGAGAAGTCGGAGTTGTTGTAACGGAACAGCAGTTCGTCGTCGGTGAATACTCTTGTGTCGTATACTCCGTTTTTGCCGGTCGAGCCGTTGGAACGGTCGTAGGCTTCAATGCAAAGGTAAAACCTGCCGGTTGCGGTTATGGTGTCGCCGTTTTTGAGGGTTGTGTCTTTCTTCAAATCGAACAGCTTTGCGGTATTGCTTCCCGATATGGTCGAGTACTCGTCGCAAGGCAGCAGTCGCAGGGCGTGGAGTTCGGGGGCTATGCTGTCTTGCAGAGGGAGACCTTTCAGTATGGGGTTTATGGTTCGCTGTGAGGCGGTTTGCCGTATTTCGTAGTGCAGATGAGGTCCTGCGGACGAGCCGGTATTGCCGCTTAGTGCTATGGTATCGCCTTTTTTCAGTTTCAATCGTCCCTCGGGCAGGCTTAAATCGAATGCGTAGCACTTGTTCCGGTATTGGTAGTTCTTTACGTATTCTCCAATCTTGCCGAGGTAGGCGTTCAAGTGCATGTATACTGTGGTGTATCCGTTGGTGTGGGCAATGTAGAGGTTTTTACCTCCGCCGTAGACTTGTATCTTTATCCTTGAAACGTAGCCGTCGCTTGGGCAAATAACGTATTGGTTTTCTCTGCCCTGTGTCCGGAGGTCTATGCCGGAATGGAAGTGGTTCGTTCTCAATTCGGCAAAGTGTCCGGAGCTGCTTAACGGTATGGTCAGCGGGGGCAGGTAGTCGGAACATGAGCTTTGGGCGTATGTATGTCCGCCTCGGCAAAGGCAAAGCAAAAGAAGGCAGAGGGCGGCTGTGCCGAAGGTGCGCCTTTTGTGCCATCGTGATTTTTTGTAGTATATCAACAGGCACAGAACTCCCAACAGCCACGACAAAGGGGCGCCTAACCAAATGCCTTCGGTTCCCCTAAACATGGACAGCAGATAGGAAAGGGGTAATCGGACAAGCCACAGGCTTATGATGCTTATCAACATGGGGACAAAGGTGTAACCAAGTCCGCGAAAGAACGATGTGAACATATTCATAAGGGCAAACAGTATCCAAAACAAACCCATGATTTGAAGGTATTGTTTTCCGATGTGCAGCACTTCTGTTGTTGCGGAGAACAAGCTCATGAGTTCGTCGGCGAAAAAGAAAAAGATTATGAATGTTGCCAAAGAGAGCAGGGTCATCATCACGATGGAGGATTGCAAGCCTTTTCTGACTCTGTCGGTGTTGCCGGCTCCGAAGTTCTGCCCTGCAAAACTCGTCAGTGAGGAGGATAGGTTCAAGACGAAAAGCAGAGCTATGGATTCTATTCGTGAAGCGGCGGAATAGGCGGCAACGGCGTCTGTACCGTAGGCGGCAACCAAGCCGAGTATGAGTATTTGCGAGAGTGCAACGACGGATTGCTGTACTCCGGTGGGCAGTCCGATGCGGAGCAGTTCCCGAAAGGTTGCTCTGTCGAAGTACTTCGGCTGTCTGCCGAACTTGATGTAGCTGTTGCTTCGTTGAAGATGCAGGAACAGGAACAGGGCTGCAAGGAACTGACTTATGACTGATGCCCACGCCGTTGAGACAAGGCTCAAATGCAGCTTTGCTATGAAGAGGTAGGACAACAGTGCGTTAAGAAGGTTTGCTCCTATAAGGTAGCCGAGTTGCGTTCGACTGTCGCCCAAGCCTCGCAATATGCTCACCGCACTGTTGAAGCAGAAGGCGAAGAACATTCCTATCATGTATACTCTCATGTATGCAACGGATTGTGTGCTGACGGTCGAGTCCAAACCGAGAAGCGAAAAAATCCATGGGGCAAAGATGATGCTCACAAGGCTTATGCTTATTCCCAAGCCGAGAAAAAAGATGTAGAAGGTGCTTACTACAAGCGGTATTTGTTCGTGTCCTTTTGCTCCAAAGAAGTGGGAGACCAACACACTGCCGCCCGAGCCTATGCCTATGATGAGCGAGACGAGAAAAAAGACTATAGGATAGACCGAACCGACTGCCGCCAAGGCTTCATCTCCCAAGTAACGCCCAACGATGGCACTGTTGACAAAGGTGTACAGCTGTTGAAACAGATTGCCGAGTATAATCGGAAGACTGAAAAGGAAGATGCTTTGCCCGATGCTGCCTTTGGTAAAGTCCCTCATATCAAAAACTGTTTCACAAAGGGCTTAGTTGGAAAAGGTCATGCGGGTGAAAGAAAGGAGGTGCTGTCTGACGATATTTTTTGCTTCTACATGAGACATGTGGGCAACATTGGGCAGCAGTACTATTTCGCAATGCGGTGCAAAGGAGGCTTGTGCCACTATCAAATCGACGGATATGCGTTTGTCTTCTCTGCCTGCAATGAACATGATGGGGAATGTGCTGCGTTGCAATACGTCTACGTGGGATTTTCTTGCCATCATGCCTTTTTGGGCTGCAATGATGCCGTCGGTTTTGGTGTTTAAGGCATAGTCTTGCAGGTCTTTGATTTCTTCGTAAAGGCTGCTGCGGTTGCATTCGGCAAAAAGTTGCGGAATAAAGTTGATTATAAAGCCGGCTCTGTTCTCTTCCACTATTCTGCACATGCGTTTGCGGTCTTCTATCTTTTGTGTTCCGTCTGCCAAGGCATGGGAGTTGATTAGGCAAAGCCCTTTGAGATAGTCGGGATAGAGAGAGGCAAATGCCAAAGCTACGTATCCGCCCATGGAATGCCCTGCCATGACGCATTTCTTTACTCCCAATTCGTCTAAAACGGCTCTGACGATGTCGGCTTGCAGTTCCATGGTATGCACCTCGCCGCAACATTCGCTTTCGCCATGTCCGGGCAGGTCTATGGCAACGACCCGTATTTCTCTCATGTAGGAGTAGACGAACGGCGCCCAAATGCGCAAATCGTGCATAAAGCCATGCAACAAAACGAGCGTTGTTTCTCCTTTGCCTTCGCATTGGTAATTTATCTTACTACCATTGTAGTGCAGTATGTTGTGTATCATATTCTTTCGGTTTTCAATTTATGTTTCGGCTCCGGGAATGCTTGTCTCGGTTCGCAAATTGCCGTTCTGCCTGCTTGGCAAACGAACATACAAAGTTAGTATTTATATTTTATTCCGCCTGCTTGTTTGCCGAAGAAACACTTGTTTGTGGCAAAAAGTCGGCGTTTCGCAATAGGGAAAGGACTGTTTGCGGCTTTGCAGTGCGACAAAAATCCGGTCGGTCATGGATTGCAATTCAACTGCTTGCAGAAGAAAGGGGCGTTGCAGTTGCTGCGTGGGTAGGCTTGCGATTTGGTTGTGTTCGTTTTTATGAGTTTTACTTGTTTTGCAAGGAAGATTGGCTTTGGGCTGAAGTTTATGCAGAGATAAGGCGAAAAGATTTCGTCTTTTCGAGGGAAAACCTCAGTAAGAGGGCTTGTGGCTTTTGTGGGAGGGGAAAGATAATAGAAATTGAAACTTTACCTTTTTCAAGGGCGTATACGCAAGGAAAGGAGTGGCACTATCACGATGATGGAATTGGATTACAGCAAAAGAATAGAGGCTGATGCGGAGGCTATATTCGACATAATGGCTTGCAGGGTTTCTTCGCAGGAATTGCAAAAGATAAAGGAGGCTTTCCTCTTGGCAAAGGAGGCTCACGGACAACAAAAACGCAAAACCGGTGAACCGTATATCATTCACCCTATTGCGGTTGCCCGCATTGTGGCGGAGGAGATGATGTTGGGTGCAAACCCTGTAATGGCTGCTTTCCTGCATGATGTTGTGGAGGATACTCCTTACACGATTGAGGATATAGAACAGCGGTTCGGAAGCGATGTGGCTTTTCTTGTTAAGGTGGTTACCAAACAGAAAAAGGAGCATTATGAGATGTCGAAGCAGTTGGACAATTTCAAACAGATGCTCGATTCGATGAAATACGATATTCGTGCCATATTGGTGAAGCTTGCGGATCGTCTTCACAATATGCGTACACTCGAAAGCATGCGTCCTGATAAGCAGATGAAGATTGCGGGAGAGACGGATTATATTTATGCTCCTCTTGCCAACAGATTGGGCTTGTATCGCACAAAAACGGAATTGGAAAATTTGAGTTTCCGCTATCGTTGCCCTCGTGAGTATACTCAAATGGAGGAGGAACTGCAAAAAGACAAGGAAAGCAACAAGGCGGCTCTCGATAAGTTTGTGTGTAAGATTGGAGAAATTATGTCTTCTCACGGTGTGGAGGTAAGGATTGAAACAAGGTATCGTATGCCTTGCAGCATTTGGCGGAAAATGCAGAAAGAGCAGAAGGACTTTCAACATATCGACTTTAAGCATTACGTGAAGATTGTTTTTCCCGATGGGTTGAAAAGAACGGAAAAGAATACTTGCCTTTTGATATACTCGTTGCTGACCGACAGCTTCAAGGAGCAACCGGGCAGTATTTCTAACTATGTGGACAATCCCAAGGAGAACGGCTACCAAAGCTTTCATTTGAAAATTCTTTCGGACAGCGGCAAGTGGGAAGAGGTGCATATTTGCAGCGAAAGAATGGTTAGAGATTCAAATTTGGGCTGTGTATCCTCACGAACTGAGGGAAACATTGCAACATGGTTGGAAAAGTTTAAGAATGTCTTGAAGGATATAGCGTATCATGGTTCTCAAGATGGTTTTATTGAGAATGTGGTTACGTCTTTCTACAATGACGATATAATGGTGTTCAGTCCCAAAGGCAAGTCTGTCATTCTGCCCAAACGGGCAACGGCTTTGGATTTTGCTTTTGAAATTCACAGCAAATTGGGTCTGCATGCCAAGGTCGCTCGTATAAATGGCAAGCTGTGTTCCGTTAAAACGGAATTGCGACGCGGCGATTGCGTGGAAATAGATGCCGATAATGCGGTTGAGCCTCAGCCGGATTGGATTGAGCATGTGCTTACTTATAAGGCGAAAAGGAATTTGAAAACGTTCCTTTCGAAGAAAGGTCGCCCGCCTTATGAGAGGTGTGAGCATTGTTTGCCTATTCCCGGTGAGGAAGTGATAGGTTTCAAAAAAGCCGACGGCAGCATAAGCATACATAAACGGAATTGCCCGCTTGCAATTCGGTTGGCTTCGCAGTATGGAGACAGCATAGTGTCGGTAGACTTCGAAGAGGAGAAGGATTTGCTCTATCCTGTTTGTATTCGCATTAAGGCAGTGGACAGATACCACTTGTTGAGCGACTTGACAGACTGCATAACCAACAGGCTCGGGCTTTCCATGACAAGCCTGCACACGATTACGGAGGATTTTATAGTCAGTTGTCGCATAGGCTTCGGCATACATTCTTTTGGTGAGTTGGAAGACATTATTACTCACATCTATACGATAGACGGTGTTGAGGAAGTAATGACGGAAGAGGCAGAGAAATAATTTGCATCACCTCAACAGCCATTACAACTGCCTTTGTGCCGATTGGCGGTTGCTTTCGCTTTTGTACGATGGGACGAGGGCGGGATTCGTGCGGCAGAGGAAACAACATATTGCGGTTAAGCGGTATTCGGAATAGTGTTTTGCCGCCGAAAGATTGCTGAAAATTATCACTACCCGGCATGGCAGCTAACAATAAGCCCCAAACTGCCAATGGCAACAAGCATGCCATGCAGGCATGTTGTCTTTGTGTCAAGTGTCTTTTCTCCTTTAAGAATGAGCATGGAATTATAATGAACGTTATTTCCGTTCTCTTTTTTGCTTCATCAAAACGGTCAAAACCCATGAGATAAATCTTGCCATGCTTTATGTAAACAAATTTCCACTTGACCTTACACTCAAAAAAGACAGACTTTTTGGGGCAAAAAGACAGACTTTTTACCACCGAAAGTCTGTCCTTTTTTTCATTGATGTGCCGAGAGAAATTATTTTTCATAAGGTATTCCGATGCGAGGTCAAACTCTGCGAGCTTTGCACAGGGTCTTGCAAGCAGCGAAACGGTATTTCTGCAAGGTATGCCACGACAAAAACAGTGGGAGCAGAAACTGCCGTTTCCGCTCCCAACATGAAAAATAATATGAAAAAGAATCTTTCTAATTGTTTACTATGTTTTGGAACTCTATCAAGGATTGGTATCTCTTGAACTCCAAATCATTCTTGGCTTGGTACTTGTAGGTAGGTTCCTGCTTGCATGCTTCTTTCAAGTTCTTCGTCAAGCCGGGAACATCATCTAACCGAGCGTAGCATACTGCTCTCAAATAATAGACCTCTGCCGTTTGATCCATACAACAATCCAATGTTCTGATTGCATTGCCGGTATTTCCGGTCAAAAGTTGCAAAAGAGCAAGATTGTATGTGCATTTTCTTCCGTCAAGTTTCTCGGCAGCCTCTTCATACTTGCCTTGCTTTATCAAAACGATTGCCTCGTTCATTTGAGCTTGTTCATTGCCTGCGGCAATCGACTTTTGAATGTAATCGTTTGCGGCGTTAACGTCTTTGTTTGCAAGGCTCAAAAGGGCAAGGTTGGATAAAATGTCTCCGTTGTTAGGTGAAAGTTTGTCTGCCGTTTCGAGAAATCTTTTTGCATCTTCAAGTTGGTTCAAGTAAAGAGCCACCGCTCCCGCATTGTTCCAGCCTCCCCACTCTGAGGCAAAACGTTCCGTTGCGGAAGTATAGATTTGAAGTTTGGTTGCATAGTTATGCGTAAGCGTTGCGGCGTACATAAGTTCATCATAAGTAAGTTTATCGGGATCGGAAACTGCCATCTTGGCTATCTCTTGCTCGGTTTTTTGAACTCCGGAGAAGTTGAATGCTATCTCTCCCCTACGCAAAGTCGGCAAAATTTCCTCTTCAATCTGGCTGAACACAACAGACATGTTTCTTATTTCCTGCTCTCTTCTTATTTTGTCGGGTTGAGACTTAACTACGTTGATAACGGTGTTCTTCTCTTTCAAAGAAGAGCCTTCAACCAAACGTACGAAATTTTCCCAGTCCTCTCCTTTTGCACTCGAAGTGATGACAACGTCTTGTTTAGCTTGTTCTACATACTTGCTGATGTCATTCTTTTTCACATTCTCGGCTTTGGCCCGCTCGGTCAAGGCCTCTGTCAACATTTTGTCGACCAAATTCACGGTTGTTTCTGCTCTTTTCTTGGACAATCCGATGTTGAAGCTCTCCTCTCCTTCCGGAGAAGCCCAAGCATTGACGAATATCTGACGGGGAACTTGATTGTTCACTATGTAGCTCTTCATGCTCTCATAGCTTCTTTTGGCGTCCATTTTTTTGTTGAGCTTGTTGTCCCAATTAAGAGACGCCATGTTAACCGTAAAGTAAATGTCGGTTGTCATTATCTCGTCTGTGCTTACGGTATAATTTGTTGGAGCCATGCTCAAATCGCCTCTTATATCTACTCTGTTGGAAGTTGAATTGACTCCTTCGGCTATTTTTACGTTTCCGAGTTTCAATGCTCCGGGATTTTCCATGGCTTCGCTCCATGTGGCGTTGGCTTCGTTAACCGATTTAGCCTTATATGCTATAGGATTTAGGAACAACTTTGCACTTTCCATTCCCTGGCGATAAGCAACAGTGTCCTTGTAAACGAATCTGCCACCACTCTTTTTGTCTATCGTTTTTCCGTTGCCCTCAACCTTGGAACCCTTCAAATTCATAGGCGACAGAATAACCTCTCCTGTTTCCCATGTCAACACAGGTTGCACATATACCACGGCATTCTTTTGGAAATACTTCTCGGGAATGTTTCCGTTTATTGTAACGACAACCTTATCACCATGAGCCTCCATAGGATTGGGTGATATTTGGTACCGTACGGTGTTGTGCTTCTTTTGCATGGTTTTGATACTGCCACAAGAGCCTGCAAGCAAAGCAACACCTAAGCAAACAGCCAATGTTCTAAATACTCTTTTTCTCATATTCAAAGTGATTTTTGTAATACATCGTTAATTTACTATGTCATATCAGCCGATACGACCTTGCAAAAGTAGTAATAAAAACTGAATTACACGAAAGTACGTTCGTTTTTTACTATTTGAGCCTGCTCCTTTTCAGTAGATACGGAAGCATTATTTGATCAAAGCCTTTGTTGATGTCAGCCTCCACAACGTCAATCTTCATGTTGTTGCATTGACTTCTTATGTACTCCACTTTGTTTTTTACCCTGTTCGAGTACTCGTCTTTTATCTCCGAAGGGGTCAGTTTCACTTCTTCTCCGCTCTCAACATCAATAAAACGATACGGTCTCTCCTTGTAGTTCAATTCTTCTTCTTTTACCTTGTCGCAAACATAGAACAAAATAACTTCGTGTTTGTTGTATGCCAAATGTTGTAAAGATGCGATTATGTCATCTTCGGAAGACAAAGTCGAAAACAAGTCTGTAAAAATCACCACGAGACTGCGTTTGTGAAGACTTCCTGCAAGCTCGTGCAGAGGTTTATCTATTCCTGTTGTTTTATTTTTTTTCGGACTTTCCAAAAGCAGCCTTTCCAACAGTGTGAAGATATGACGTTTATGTGCAAAACTCGTTCCGACCTCCGAACAAAACTCCAAACCATCGCTCACCAAAGAAAGCCCGAAAGCATCTCTTTGCTTGTAAAACAGTTGACAAAGACACCCTGCCGCATAAACGGAAAAAGAAAACTTTGTAGGTTTATTGAAATCGGAAGTCCTGTCATAAGGAAAATACATGGAGGATGAAGTATCCATCACCAACATACATCGCAGGTTGGTTTCCTCTTCATATTTCTTTACGAACAACTTATCTGTCTTTGCGAACAACTTCCAGTCTATGTGCTTTGTGGGTTCTCCCGAATTATAGAGCCTGTGTTCCGCAAACTCGACAGAAAACCCGTGGAACGGACTCCTGTGCAAACCTGTCATGAAGCCCTCGACTGCCTTACTCGTTTTGAACTCTATGGAGTTGTATCGATTTAACTCTTCCTGTTGCTCCAACATACAAGCAAACAAAAGACGACCCTTGTGAGACGTATCTGCCGCTCACAAACTCTGTCTTTCAAATTTCTGTATACTACAAATACTTTTCGATTTTCTCAACAAAGGCACTTTTTGAATTTGCTCCCACCATTTTGTCAAGCAACTCGCCGTTTTTCAAGAATATGACCGTCGGAATATTCCTGATGCCGAACTTCGATACCACATCGTTGTTACCGTCTACATCGCACTTGCCGATAACGGCTTTACCCTCGTATTCAGCGGCTAATTCATCAATAATTGGTGATACTTTCTTGCAAGGACCGCACCAAACAGCCCAAAAATCCACCACAATCAATTTGTCTTTTTCTGCTGCTACCATTTCAAATGTAGCATCTGTAATTTCTAATGCCATAATGCTATTTCTTTTGATTTGAATATAATTATCTGAAACTCTTCGCTGCAAAGGTAACAATTATTTATCGGATAAGATTATCCCTCCTGCCGATTGTTGAATTGAATGGCATTCTTTTGCAAGACAGATGACGCAAAATCATGATTATTGCTTACTTTTGCCGTTCGTAATTATAGTGTTGTCATGTCCGAAAGTTTTATTTCCACACTGTGGAACAATCCTAAAAACAGAAGAACAATCAAAGATGGATTGTTGTTCGCCATTTCTACGATCGCATTCCATTTTTTGTATTGGCACACAGACATGAATACATGGCTGTTCGGATCTTTCACGAATACGGTATTCGATTTTTTCACAAACATTGCGTATAGTGGCGGACGCTTTCTGATGGATAATTTTTGCGATTTATCCTACGATTGTTATGATCGCAACTTCGCTTTTTATACTGAAAGCTCTGCGGGAGTAAAAACATACTTCGCAAACATGGAAATAGTCCACGATTGTTCTGCCATAAAACAGCTCATGCAGTTCCTGCTAATAATGTTACTCTGCCCTAATAAATTGTGGAAAAGACTTATCTATTTCTGCATAGGAAGTATAATATTGATTATTGCGAACATTATACGTATATACCTGCTCACCAATGCATTCGGACAAGATCCGGCTTCATTCCGGTTCTATCATGATTGGGTTGCAAGACCAATGATGTATGTTGTAATATTTGCTTTGTGGGTTGTGTGGATAGAATTCTTCGCTTACAGAGATTCCTCAAACAAAACACCGAAAGAGCAACACCTTACTTGCGATGCTGTTCAAGAGTAACGCTCACCCCCTGCATCTGACCGCCCAACGGAGGGTTGAGCTTATGCACACGTATTTTGCAATAAGTGATTTGCGGAAAGCTTTTCAATAAAGCGTCCAATATTCTGCGAGACACGTTTTCCAATAAATGCGAAGATATTTCCATTTCTTTCTTGATGGTCTGATAGACATCTAAATAACTTACTGTATCTTCTATGTCGTCGCTCTTCTCCGCCTTTGCCGTATCACAATCGAACTCACAATCCACCAAAAAGTTCGTTCCTATTTCGCTTTCTTCATCAAAGCAACCGTGAAAGGCATAAAACGCCATTTTGTCAATCGTTATCCTTGCCATAAAAACAAACGGAGAGAGAATTATCTCCCTCCTCTTTTATCGGTTTATTTCTTTCTTATGCTCAAATAGATGAACGGAATTGATTCAAAAAGCGTACATCGTTCTCAAAGTACATTCTCAAATCATTAACCCCGTATTTCAACATTGCGATTCTTTCAACACCCATTCCAAATGCAAATCCCGAATATACATCTGCATCTATGCCAGATGAGGTCAAAACATTAGGATCGACCATTCCGCAACCCATTATCTCCAACCAACCGGTTCCCTTACACACATTGCAACCTTTACCGCCGCAAAGGTTACACGAAACATCCATTTCTGCACTCGGCTCTGTAAAAGGAAAGTAAGACGGGCGAAGTCTTATCTGTGTATTTGCTCCGAACATCTCTTTCGCAAAATAAAGCAGGCTTTGCTTCAAATCCGCAAAAGATACACCCTTGTCGATATATAATCCCTCTATTTGGTGAAAGATACAGTGGGCGCGTGCCGATATGGCTTCGTTTCTGAACACCCTTCCAGGAGCAATTATTCTGATAGGCGGTTTTTGTCTTTCCATCGTACGAACTTGAACGGACGAAGTATGGGTACGCAACACCGCATGATTGCCATCTTCTCGCTTTTCCACAAAGAATGTGTCCTGCATATCTCTTGCCGGATGCTCGGGCGGAAAGTTCAAAGCCGAAAACACATGCCAATCATCTTCAATCTCCGGACCTTCTTCAACCGTATAACCTATCTTCGAAAAGATTTCTGTAATCTCATTTCTGACAAGAGAAATAGGGTGCCGAGAACCAAGTCCCACCAAACATGCAGGCTTTGTCAAATCCTCTTTTTGCACCTGCTGCTCGTTCTTTGCTTCAATCCTTTCTTTAAGGTTGTCTATTTTTGTTTGAACGGCGGTTTTTAACTCGTTAAGCAGAGAACCCATTTCCCGCTTTTCCTCATTCGGAACAGCCTTGAACTGGGCAAACAAATCGTTCATCACACCTTTTTTGCCCAAATATTGTATTCTCAACTGTTCAATTTCTTCAACCGTATTAGCACTTAAATACTTAAGGTTCTCTATCGCTTGCTTTATCCTTTGTTTCATGGTAGCTTCTATTCAACAACTTTTATTGTCATCTTTATGTCTTTAACCGGACGGTCATAGTTGTCCTTCTGCACGCTTGCAATCTTGTCTATAATGTCCAATCCCTCAACAACCTCCCCAAAAACAGTGTACTCGTTATCAAGAAACGGCACACCTCCTACCGTGGTGTAAGCATCTGTTTGGGTTTTGTTGAATGATTTTCCCATTCTGCTGCCCAAGTTCACCAATTCCTCTTTCGTGTAAACCTTTCCTTGTGCAATATAGAATTGACTTCCCGAAGAGGCTTTTTGAGGGTTTACTTGATCTGCCATTCTTGCCGCTGCCAATGCTCCTTTTTTGTGAACTAATTGCGGATTAAACTCAGCGGGAACCGTATAATTCGGACCGCCTTGCCCCAACATCTGCCCCGGCTTTGCATTCTTTGAATCGGGATCGCCTCCCTGTATCATGAATCCGTCTATAACACGATGGAACAACGTACCGTCAAAATATCCTTCTTTTGCCAATTTAATGAAGTTTTCCTTGTGCAAAGGCGTTTCGTTGTAAAGAACAGCCTTCATCTCACCAAAATCCGTACTGATAATAACCATGGTTCTTTCTTGTTTTATTTCTTTCTTTTCGGAGTCCACTGTAGCACTCTTGCCGGGCAATTTGTCCGAGCATGAAAAAGCAAGAAGCCCCGCAAAAAGAACGAAAAGTAGTTTTTTCTTTGTGTACATACAATTTTTTTATTAGCTTTGCAATCGGTTTCCGAATTGAATTTGCAATATTACAATAAAAAATGTTCATGATGAAGAATGTAGGAAGATTTTTTTTGACAGCATTGGCATTAGTGCTTGTTTCCCCGTTGTTTATAGCTTGTGGAGACGATGAAATAGACGGTTGCGGACTTACTGTCGTAGTAAAAGATGCGACAGATGCCTCAAAAAGATTGGCAGGTGCCGAAATAACCATCTCGAAAGAAGCCGGAGATGTTCGCCGAACAGGAACATCAGATGCAAACGGCGAAGCCTATTTCTTTTTCGACAATGAGGCTATTTTCGATATAGATGTAACCTACTCCTATATCGATTCAACCATCAGCCCCGACCCTTTGATAAGACGAGGCAAAAGTACGGTTCGTTTGAAATATAACGAAACCGTAAGCAAAGACGTCTTGGTTGCAGAATAGAGCCTACCGATTCAAGGCTCTAAACTCAAAACCCTTGGCAGAGTATATTTTCAAGACATTTTCAAGGCAGTAAAGCATGTTCTTTTCTGCCTTGATGCTGTCGTGGAACAGTATTATATCTCCCGAGTTAAGATTGGAAACATTTTTCAAGCATTTTTCCGGACTCAACTTCCCATTGTAGTCATAGCTTATTGCCGTCCAAAGAATTATTCTGTAATTCCTTTTTCTCAATTCCTTGATTTGTTTTATCGACGGTCTTCCGTAAGGAGGTCGAAACAGATTTGAATGGCATAAAGCATCGCATTGAGCCACATCGTTCATGTATCTGTCGCAACTTATTGTCATGCCCTGCAAATGGTGCATGGTATGATTACCCACAGCATGCCCTCTCAAGAGTACTTCCTTGAAACAATCGGGGTGCTTCCTTATATTATCCCCTACACAAAAAAACGTGGCTTTGGCATTGTACATATCAAGCATTTCCAAAACCCTCGGAGTAACCTCCGGCACCGGTCCGTCGTCAAAGGTAAGATAAATCACCTTATCCTTGCAAGGAATACTGAACTCAAAACAGCCTGAAAATATTCTTTGAACGAACTTCGGTATCTTAGAAATCATCGTCTCGTAAATTAAGAGCTTTTGTTATTTCGGAATATTCAAAGCCTCTTCCTATCAAGAAGTTTATCGCTTTCTTTTTCTCTATGGAATCATTTCCCTGTTTGCTGTTCGGCACTCTCTTATCGAACAAATGATTTATGGCGTCATAATATTCGCTCATATCAATCTTATCCAATGCTCTGCGTATGCAAATCGAAGAAATTTCTTTCGCCTTCAAATGCATTGCTATCTTGTTCTTACCCCATTTGTTTTGATGAAACTTGCTTACGGCAAACAAATCGGCATATCTTTGTTCATTTATAAAACCCTCGGGTATCAATTCCGCAAGACATGTGTCCGCTTCCTCCTCTGTAAGTCCATACAAACGCAACTTTTTCTTTACATCGCTTTGGCAATGTTCCTCCTTTGCACAGTAGTTTCTTGCATATTCCAACGCTTGAGTCAAAGTATAGAGTTTTTTTTGAGGCATGCTGACGTATTTTTTTTTGCAAAGGTAGCAATAAAAGTTCACTTGTATTTTTCGATATACCTTTCTCCGCTCCATGACTGAAAACAAGAGTAACTAAAAGACACGTAGAAACACTTGCTTATTTCTGTCCACTATACTCCACTCCCATTCACTTTCAACAAAACGCCGTCCTAAAAAAAATGAATCGGCGAAAGAAAAAATTAAATCGGCGATTCAGTAAAATGAATGGCTGATTCAATAACTACACATCAAGACATACGACTTTCGAACTTAGAACAGCAGGTAAAAAGCTAATATTCAAAATATTGAAAACCTATTTTTGCTTTGTTGCCACGTGAAACATTCTGAACAAACTTAATCTAATATCTTCTGATAAACTCTTTAAGCAGATTGCAAAGGTCTATATGTTTGGTGAAATGCAAATCCTTGCCATCATCATATACGGTATGATATTCATTATACTCACAACCGTAAGTAAACAGGAAATGCGACGGAACACCTTCCATAACAAAAGGGCAATGGTCGCTATTGCAACTCTCTTCTCCCAACACCACTTTGGCAAACAAATGATTTTCGTCATTTATAGTCTGTAATAATTTTCCGGCTCTCAATTCTTTTTGTCCGTTTATTACAGCCAAGCCTGTAGAACCTGTACCCATCATATCCAAATTGAATAAGAATTTTATCTTTGACAAATCAATCAAAGGATTTTTTGCTGCAAAACTCGAACCCACCAAACCTATCTCCTCACCTGTTACAAATAAAAACACCACAGAATATTCCGCCGGGTATTTTGCATAATACGCTGCCATGTCCAACAACACACTTACACCGCTTGCGTTATCATTTGCACCGGGAAAATAAACCTCTCCAACCTTTCCAAGATGATCATAGTGGGAAACAAAAACAAAACAACTATCTGCATATTTCGTTCCCTCAACCATAGCCCAAACATTTTGTGAACGGTATCGTGGTTCATACTTACTGCCTATTTGAAGAGATAAATACGGTATTTTTTTCGATATAGGCTTACCTTTCAACTGTAAGACCGCAAAAGGCAAAACAGAATTACCAACATAATACTGTATTTTGTCATATGCCTGAATTACAACCAAATCCGGTTTTACGCCCTCTTTTACCAAAGTCCTCAAAAACAAAGCAATATCTCTGTAAGACAAAGTCTCTGAATTGAAAACCAATACTTTATTGTTCAGTTTTACTGATTTGACTTTTTCCAACTCTGATTTTGTATTGAAAAACAGTGGTTTTACATTTTTCAACTCTATATTACAAGCAGGAGAAGACCCAAAAACAAGAAACTCCTCCCCTACTTTCAAGCTCCTATCAGGACTTCCAATTTTCAATCGTGCATCAAAAATACTGTTTACACTTATATCCACATATTGAAACCCATCATCACCCATCAGACTGACAGCATTGTTCCGTAATTCGTTTCTTATGAAATTTGCAGCCTTTTTATCACCGTTGTCAATATAAGCTCTACCCGCCATGTAACGACTTGTCAAAGTATCCTTACAAAAAACAGCATAATTATACGACTGAGCAAACGATGCAAAACACAACATCAAAGAAAGAATCAAACTTATTATTCGCATACCAGCTTATTTGACTTGACCAAATACCTACTATTGTTCCACTGCAATTTCCATTCGCTATCCGGAATCACATTATTATTTTTATCCAAGCTCCTCTGTAATTTATCCTTTGCCACTATTCTTGCATAACCACTTGAAATCAAAACCATTATTTCATCAAAAACCTCACTCCTATCCCTCTCCCCTATCTTTGAAAACAAATATAAACCCAATTCATTATTGTATTCATCCATCACTCTGCCCGCAAAATCATAACCGGAAGACGAACGAACAGAAAAAATATACTGATTATAATCCTCATATATCAGTCCTATCCTTCTGGACTTCTCAATCCCTATTTCCGATGCAAGACTGTACATCCAATATATATGTCTGAACGCATCTAAATAGCCACCCTCCGAATTTGTTTCAAATAAACCTTCCTTATAGAGGCTGTCTATAGTATTCAAAACACTATTCGAAATCACAAGAGCTTTCTTTAACGATGACACATTCTTGATTGCCCATACTTTATTCTTACAATTCATGCTGCGAATTATCATCTTCTTATTTTGTGCCATTGATTGAATGCACAGAATCGAGCTTAGAGTGAAAAGTATAGAAAACTTGAAGTAACGCATCTTCGTAATGGATTTCTTTAAGCCCTGTATCTTGCAAAAAACAACCCATTCATCACAAGCTACTCTTTTTCGCTGAATATAAAGTTAAAAAATAAGGATAAAACAAGCGAAAACAAAGATAACAAACTGTACAACAATACTTTAAAATAAAGAATTTGTTAAACAGTAAGCAACAGAAAAATTCTCTATTTAAGTATTCCGAGCTTCTTCGATATGTCCAACATCTTGTTTATTGGTTTTTCCGCTTGTGCAATCAAATCTTGCGAAAGCGTTATCTCGTAACAATCATTCTCAAGCGAGTTCAAAACCTTTTCCATAGTGTTTAACTTCATGTGTCTGCAATCATTGCAAGCACAACTTTCGTTTTGAGTTACTACAATAAACTCTTTATCAGGATTTTCTTGTTGCAACTTATGTGTAATACCTGATTCTGTGGCTACAAGGAAACGTTTGTGTTCCGAATTATTGATATATTTTATCATTGCCTGGGTAGAACCTACAAAATCGGCGAGCTTCAAAACGGCATCATTACATTCCGGATGTGCAACCAATATTGCATCCGGATTTTCTGCTTTCATCTTCAAAACATATTCCGAAGTAAGCAATTCATGCACCTCGCAACTTCCATGCCAAAGCAGCATATTTCTTCCTGTTATCCTATTGATATATCCTCCAAGGTTTTTATCCGGTGCAAATATAATCTTCTGATTTTTATTTAGAGATTCCACTATTTTCACCGCATTTCCGGAAGTGCATATTATGTCGGATAAAGTCTTTATTTCAGCGGAACAATTTATGTATGATATAACCATGTGATCAGGATGCTGTTCCTTAAATGCTTTAAAATCATCATATTTACACGAATCAGCCAATGAGCAGCCCGCATTCATGTCGGGAATGATTACTTTTTTCTCAGGATTGAGTATTTTTGCAGTTTCACCCATGAAATGTACTCCACAGAACAGAATAATGTCTGCATCGGTTTCCTTGGCTTTTTGAGCCAAGTTCAGACTATCGCCAACATAGTCGGCTATATCTTGTATTTCAGGAATTTGATAGTAGTGAGCAAGTATGATTGCCCTTTTTTCTTTTTTCAATACCGAGATTTTCTCTGCAAGTTCACGGTTATTCATAATATCTATTTCTTTTAAAGTAATCTGTTATTATTATATGTCTGTTGAAACTGTTAGAAACAAATCGTGTGAACACTTTCGGACTGCAAAATTACTACTTTTTATCAACAAAACAATAGCAATTACTCACAATTCAAACGTTTACGTATCAAGAATTTATATTGCTTACAAACAAAATTTCCAATGGTGCTTTTTGTTGAAAAGATTGGAGTGTTCTTCTGAAAGAAAAAATTGTGCAGAAGCTTGTTTATCGAGCGTTGGTAAGTCGTTCTGTTTTCAACAGAGGATATTTATTCACATTTTCAACATGACTTATCGACATGTTTTTCAGTGAGATATGAACAATTTAGCTGTTAATAGGCATAAAGTCTTGATTTCTTGCTTTTTAATTTGTGATTTATACTATTGAAAAGCATTTTTTATCTGTGTAACAGCCCCATTAAGGAGCGTGATTCTGCAAATATATTGCTTGGAGTATTCGTCTTGGAATCAGTTCTTTGAAGATAGAAAAATGAATCGCCGAAAGAAAAAAATGAATCGGCGTTTTATTTTTCTGAATCGCCGATTCATTTTCATGAAAGGCTGATTCGTTAATAATGGAGCTGTATGAGGTAAAACTGTTTTTTTGTCAAGTAAAAACAATCAGAAAGAGAATATTTTGCGTTTGGAAAGATGCTCGGCTGAAAAAAAATTGTTACCTTTGCTATCCGTTTTTCTGCTTTTTGGGTGGAAACGGCGGGTTGTATATTGTGAAAAATAAAGCATTATAGATTATGAATATTACATCCGATATTATTCCTGTTGCTTGCGATCATGCAGGTTTTGAACTGAAAGAGTTCTTGAAGACGGAGCTTACCAAAAAAGGGTTCACTATTAAGGATATGGGAACTTATTCTTCTGAGAGTGTGGATTATCCTGATTTGATTCATCCTTTGGCGAGTGCTGTAAATAACGGTGATTTTAAGTTTGGAATCATTATCTGCGGTACTGCAAACGGTGTTTCTATGGTTGCAAACAAGTATTCCAATGTGAGGTGTGCAGTTTGTTGGAAAAAAGAAATAGCGGAGCTTGCAAAACAGCATAATAACGCCAATATAATTGCACTGCCTGCAAGGTTTATTTCAAAACAGGAGGCTCTCGATATTTTTGATGCTTATTATAGTGCTGTTTTTGAGGGTGGCAGACATCAGAGGAGAATAGATAAGATAGCAATAAGAGACAATAAATGATTGCATGAACACCAAAGAGTACAGGAATTTTTTATCGGAATGCAAAGAGTGTGCAACTTCCGGTGATGTTGGTTTGTCTTTTGACGAAACCTTGGACTTGTCTCACAGTGTGTTCACAAATCCTAAGCAGGCGAATGCAAAGGCTTCGGAATTGAGGGAAAGGTTTCTCAACAGTATAGATGAAAATTTGTTGACTTTTGAGAGAAAATTTACTGATAACAAGGGCTTTGTACATTGGTGTGTTGCTTATGATGATTTTTTGGACAGCCTTTTTTCGTTGTTGCGTTCAAAAAAAATAAAGGCTGTAAATACGTTTTCTTCTTCCTTCAACAGCGAGTTGGGACTTGATTCTTCTTTGAAAGAAGAGGGTATTGCGACAATGGCAACGGACAATGCTTGTTCAATATTTGAACCCGCTTTGGGAGTTGTAAATACCGGAAGTTTGTTTTCTGTTTTCAATTCGGCTTATGACATGGAACTTGTCATGTGTTCAAAGCTGAAGATATTCATTCTTCCAATCAATAAATTCATATGTAATATTGCTGATTTAGAGTTGTTTTCCTATATATTGTCTATATATAGGGACAATGTGGATTTTCCTTTTCTTTCATCTGTATTCACTCCTAATTACAATGATTCGGAGACAGAGGTTCATGTGTTTTTGATAGACAACGGCAGAACGAACCTTCTATCCATGAAAGAACAGAGAAAGTCATTGTTGTGTATAGATTGCGGGGCTTGCAAAAGGGTTTGTCCGGTTTATTCGGTAATAGGCGACAAGCCTTACAACAATGTATTCAGCGGACCTTTTGCAAATGTCGTTCTTCCTTTCCTCGAAAACTACGATAGTTACAAACATTTGAGTTTCAACTCTGTTTTGTGTGGAAATTGCAGCAAAATCTGTCCTATGAATATCCCTTTGAGTGATTTGATGATAGAAAATCGCAGGTTCTTTTTTGAGAAAAAAATCATGGAATGGGGAGACAGCTTAATGGTCAGCAAGTTAAAAAATATGTTTTTAAGCCGTAAGAACATGAATAAGAGTGCTTGGAGCAAGAAACAGAAAATGAAAATGTTTCTTCCCGGTTCTACATTGAAAACAAGGCAGTTGCCGGAATTTGCAAGGGAAACATTCAATGTTATAAAGGCAAAAGAGGAGGGTGTAAAGTGAAGATGATAAATTTGCAGGCTGTTGACAATGAGGAATTGTTGCTTGATTTGATTTCAAACGACAGGGTAGGGGAGTTTGTTGGTGTTATAGATGCTTTGGATTGCTCTGATGAACAATTTATTGCCTCGTCTGATGAAGTATTGTCCTTGGTTGGATATATGGATTTAACGTCCTTGAAATCAACAGACAATGAGGAGACAATAGGTCGTTTGTTGAACAATGCGAAATTTGAATACAATGGACTAAATCACAAGGTTGCAGGCATTTGCAGCTTTATCAACTTTTTACCCTACATAAATACTCATAAACAATCGCCTGATTTGAAATCCATTGCGGTGTGCGGCGGTTTTCCTCATGCACAAATGCCTTTGAAAATCAAAGAGGAAGAAGTGCGATACGCTTTGGAGAACGGAGCGAATGAGATAGACATTTGTATAAACAGAGGTTTGTTTCTATCGCATAGAGAAAGCGATGTTGCAAACGAAATTTCGAGTATAAAAAACTTGATTTCAACTTATAATGAGGCTGTTTTGTTGAAAGTTATATTGGAGACAGGTGAACTGAATACCTTGTCCGATGTAAGAAAAGCCTCACTTCTTGCCTTGGAAAACGGAGCCGATTTCATCAAAACATCAACCGGAAAAATAGAAAAGGGAGCGGATAAATATTCTGTGTGTGTCATGCTTTTGGCACTTAGAGAGTATCATCGTAAACACGGAATTGTCAAAGGCTTAAAGGTTTCCGGAGGAATAAGAAGGTGTAACGATGCCTTGATGTATGGACATTTGTTCGATTATTTCATAGGTAAAGATTTGAAAACAAGCTTTCGTTTCCGCATAGGTTGCAGTGGATTATTGGAAAGCGTTAAAGAGAAAATAGGAAAGAGTGAATAATAAACAATAATGACAGATATATGAAGCAATTACGTTCTAAATTAGCTCTCTATCAAGAACCGCAGAGAGTAAAAGCCTTAGGGGTTTATCCTTATTTCAGAGCAATAGAAAGTGAACAGGATACGGAGGTGAGAATGCACGGAAAGAGGGTTTTGATGTTTGGCTCTAATAGTTACCTTGGACTGACTAACCACCCCAAAATAAAGGAAGCAAGTATTGAAGCAATAAAGAAATACGGTACGGGCTGTGCCGGCTCTCCTTTTCTCAACGGAACATTGGACATTCATATAGAATTGGAAGAAAAACTCGCCGATTTCGTCGGAAAAGAGAAAGCAATAGTTTATTCTACCGGCTTTCACACCAATATAGGAGTAATACCTACGATAGTGGGTAGGGGAGACTACATAATAGGAGACGAACTCAACCATGCTTCCATAGTGGAAGGTCGCCGTCTTTCGTTCGCTACTTACATGAAATACAAGCATAATGATATGGAATCTTTGGAAACGGTGTTGAAAAAGATACCTTACGAAAGCATTAAGCTGATTGTAATGGACGGAGTGTTCTCCATGGAGGGTGATGTGGCTAAGTTGCCTGCCATAGTCGAGTTGGCAGAAAAATATAACGCCTCTGTATATGTCGATGAGGCTCACAGCTTGGGAGTATTTGGCGAAGGGGGACGCGGTATCTGTAATCACTTCGGATTAACCGACAGAGTGGACTTGATAATGGGTACTTTCAGCAAGTCATTGGCTACCATAGGCGGATTTATAGCCACCGATGCCGATACGATTAACTTTTTGAAGCATCACTCCCGTTCATACATATTTTCTGCTTCCATTTCGCCGGCTGCAACTGCGAGTGTGATAGCTGCTTTGGACGTAATAAAGCAAGAGCCTGAGAGAATAAAGAACCTTTGGGAGATAACACATTATTCGCTTGAGGCATTCAGAAGTCTCGGATTTGAAATAGGACCTACCGAAACGCCGATAATTCCTCTTTACATCAGAGACAACGACAAGACTTTCATCATAACGCAGGAACTTTATGAGCAAGGAATATTTGTAAACCCTGTAATACCGCCTGCATGTTCTCCCGATGACACTTTAATACGCTTTTCCCTTATGGCAACTCACACAAAGGCTCAAATAGATGAGGCTGTCGAGAAGCTTACTAAAACATTCCGCAAATACGGCATAATAGCATAGAAAAACAAAAGCAATGAACGAACTGACCATAAGAGAAGTAAAGACAAAGAAAGACTTTAATCGTTTTCTGCAATTTCCATACGACTTATTCAAAGACGATAAGATGTGGGTACCACCCTTGATAATGGACGAGAAGACCACATTCAATAAGAAAAAGAACCCTGCCTTAGAGTTTTGCGAGTACAAGATTTTTATGGCATACAGGGGGGACAGAGCTGTTGGCAGAATAGTCGGCATTATCAATGAAAGGGCTAATTCCATTTGGAAGGAAAAAAGGATTCGATTCGGTTGGTTCGATTTTGTTGATGACAATGAGGTTTGTAAAATCTTGCTCGATGCAGTTGCAGAGTGGGGAAAGTCGAAAGGAATGGAGGAGATAGTGGGACCTATGGGTTTCACGGACATGGATAAGGAGGGAATGATGGTTGAGGGTTTTGATGTGGATTGTCCCATGGCTTGTTACTACAATCCTTCCTATTATCCGAAGCACATGGATATGCTTTCCTATCGCAAGGAGGTAGATTGGGTGCAATATCAGATACCGGCAAATCAACCTGTACCGGAAAAGGTGCATCGCATCAACGAAATGATAAAAGGAAAGTATGATTTGAGGATTGTTGAGGACTTAAACAAAAAACAAATAGCCAAAAGGTATGGTTTGAAGCTGTTCGACACCTTGAATGATGCTTTTACCGGTTTGTTCGGATACGTTCCCCTTACAGACGGGCAAAAGAAGTTCTATATCAATCAGTATTTCCCTTTTTTGGATAAACGTTTGATTTGTTTGGTTGTCGACAAGAACGATGATGTGGTGGCTTTCGGTATTTCCATGCCTTCGTTGAGCAAGGCTCTTCGTAAAGCAAAGGGCAGGCTTTTCCCTTTCGGGTGGATATATTTGTTGAAAGCCTTGAAGAATTTCGAGAATATAGACCTTTATCTCAACGGAGTGAAACCCGAATGGCAAAACAAGGGCGTTCATTCCATTTATTATGCCGAGATGAATAAAAGGTACATTGCACTCGGTTCAAAAATGGCCATTGCAGATCCGCAGTTGGAGACCAATCAGGCGGCAAATATCTGGAAGAAATACGACAGCAGCATAGCCATAAGAAGAAGAGCTTACATAAAAACGATAGAGTAGGGGATATGAAGAAAGTTTTGGTAACAGGCGCAAGCGGATTTATAGGCAGTACGCTTGTAGACAGATTACTCGAAACCGGTGCATATGAAGTGTATGCGGGAGTAAGAAAAAGTTCCAATCGAAAGTATTTGCAGGATTCAAGGATAAAATTCATTGATATTGCATTCTCTTCGCCCGAGAAGTTGAAGCAACAGTTGTCCGAGGAGAATTTCGATTGCATTTTTCATTTTGCGGGATTGACCAAGGCAAAGCATTTGGAAGATTTCGAAAAGGTGAACTTTACCTTGACGAAAAACCTTGTCGATGCAATAAATCCGCAAAAGACCAAGCTGATATATCTTTCCTCCTTTGCGGCACATGGTCCAGGGGAGGAGGTGAATTTTTCCAAGGCTGCTGTTTCGGATGAAAACAAACCGAATACGGCTTATGGAAAGTCAAAACTGAAAGCCGAGAACTATATCAATTCTTCTTTCAAAGGACAATATGTTATTTTTCGCCCGACGGGAGTATATGGTCCACGTGAAACAGATTACTTTGTTTTCTTTCAAACCATTGATAACCACATAGAACCCTACCTTGGCTTTGTCCCGCAGCACTTGACTTTTATTTATTCAAAGGATTTGGTCGAAGTGTGTCTGAAAGCCTTCGAAAGCGAAATAACGGGTAAGACTTACTTTGTCAGTGATGGCAATATGTATTTGGATTCCGAATTTGCAGCAATAAGCAAGCAAGTTCTGCACAAAAAAACTTTGAAATTGAAATTTCCTCTCTTCATTGTAAGATGGATTTCGGCTTTTTTGGATTTTCTCGGTCGCATGATAGGAAAACAGTTTACCTTGAACAATGACAAGTTTGCCATTCTTGCCGCAAGGAATTGGGATTGCGATATAGAGGGTTTGAAGAGGGATTTGAACTTTGTGCCGAAGTACGATTTGCAAAAGGGAGTGGAGGAAACCATTGAGTGGTACAAAAAGGAAAAGTGGCTGTAAAAATTTTACCTTGTTGTTGATTATCAAATATTTATAGTTTTTGAGCAGTATGATGTCCGAAAAGCGGGAAATGAATCGCCGTTCGGCAGAAATGAATCGGCGATTCAAAAAATTCTTTCGCCGATTCATTTTTTTGAATCAGCCTTTCATTTTTGCCAAACGGCGATTCACAGAAATACCTCTTTTGATTACGGAATTGAGAGCGGCAAAATTCTTGTTTGGAACGCTGTTCGGACGTTTTTCAATGGGCTTGACGATTGCTCTTCTTTTTGTTGCTTGCAGCGGAAAGCCCGATGGCAGGCAGCAAAACGACTGGGCGGAGGAAGAAGTGCAGCATTTGAGCGAACAGGAGTTTACGGACAAGTTCGGAACCTACGATATATCGACCTATTCATTCGAATACAGGGGAGAAAAGCCCGTTGTGATTGATTTTTATGCTCTTTGGTGCGGTCCTTGCAAGCTCCTGGCTCCCGTGATGGAGGAGCTGGCATCGGAATACAAGGGCAGAGTGGATTTTTACAAGGTGGACATAGATACCGAAAAGCAGATTGCCAACCGCTATGGCATAAGCAGCATTCCCACCTTGTTCTTCATATCCTCAAATGGAGAAGCGAGAGTTGCCTGCGGGTTGATGAGTAAACCGGAATTGAAGGCGGTTATAGACAAAATGCTATCGGAATAAGCGTTTCGTCGATTCTGAACAAGCCTTTGCAGAGGCTGAACAATGAAAGCTTGTTCTCAATCCAAGTGTCTGCATTCTAAACAGATAAGTTGCCGTATCGATTAAACAAGACGTGCAATCCGACGGCTCTTTCCCCATACCGATTTTTTTTCTTACCTTTGTGGCTATAAATTCAAACACAATAGACGTTTATGGCAAAGGAACAAGACGCTGCAGCCGAAAAATCGGAAAAGTTGAAAGTACTTCAAGCTGCAATTTCGAAGATAGAGAAAAACTATGGTAAGGGTTCCATAATGAAATTGGGAGACAAAGCCGTGGAAGAAATGGATACCATTTCCACGGGTTCCATTGCACTTGATGCAGCCTTGGGAGTAGGCGGTTTTCCAAAGGGAAGAATAATAGAGATTTACGGACCGGAGTCTTCGGGTAAAACGACCTTGGCAATACACGCCATAGCGGAGAGTCAGAGGAACGGAGGCTTGGCTGCTTTCATAGATGCGGAACATGCCTTCGACAGCAACTACGCAAAAAAACTCGGTGTGGATATAGACAATCTGTACATTTCGCAACCCGATAACGGCGAACAGGCTCTCGAAATAGCCGACAATCTAATCAGTTCCGGTGCAGTGGACATAATAGTCATAGATTCCGTTGCAGCTCTCACGCCAAAGAGTGAAATAGACGGTGAAATGGGCGACAGCAAAATGGGACTTCATGCCCGTCTGATGAGCCAGGCGTTGAGGAAGATGACTGCCACGATAAGCAAAACCAAGTGTTGTTGCATATTTATCAACCAGTTGAGAGATAAAATAGGCGTCATGTTCGGTTCTCCCGAAACAACAACGGGAGGAAACGCCTTGAAGTTCTATTCCTCAATACGATTGGATATAAGAAGAATACAAACCATAAAGGACGGAGACGCAAATATCGGAAACAGAGTGAGGGTAAAAATTGTTAAGAACAAGGTTGCCCCGCCTTTCCGCCAAGTGGAGTTCGACCTTTTGTTCGGTCAAGGCATCAGCAAGATGGGAGAGATGGTCGACATAGGCGTCGATGCAGGCATAATAAAGAAAAGCGGTTCATGGTTCAGCTACGGAGAAACCAAGCTCGGTCAGGGAAGGGAAGCTGTCAAACAACTGTTGGCAGATAATCCCGAACTGCAAGAAGAGATAGCAGCCCAAATAAAGGAATACCTCACCCGGGAAGAAGAATAGCAAGACAGCACCCATGGATAAACGTTTTTGCAAATAGGAAACAGACACAATTTTTTGTCAAATGAAGATAGCATCGGCTCAAATAAATCCGAGAACAAACAAGTTCGAGTACAACGTCGGTTTGATGAATGAAGCGTTCAAGAAAACGGGCGACGATACTTTGCTTGTTTTTCCGGAACTGTCTCTGTCAGGCTCTCCTCTTTACGGATTGACGGCATATGAGGATATTTTCATCAATTCGGCAAAGTATATAGAACGAGTAAGCGTCTCCAAACGTGATTTTATCGTTGGATTGCCTTTAAAGCAGGGAGAAAAGAAATACAATGCTCTCGCCTTTGTGGAGAATGGAGAGCTGAAAGCCTTTTCCACAAAGCGAAATTGCGGAATTTTTGACGAGGGATTCGACAAAGGGCATGGTTTCAAGCAGATACAATACAAGGGGAAGGCTGTTGCTTTCGGCTTTCTTTCGGATTTGGAGGATTTCGCAGCAGATTCAACAGGAGCGGATCTGATTATATGCTCGTCAAACGAAGTTTTTGAGACGGGAAAACAAGAAAAGCTGTTGCAGTACGTGCAGACTGTGGCTGCAAAGTTCGATTGTCCGCTTGTTTTTGTGAACAGATGCGGAGCGGAGGGCAGATACATATTCAACGGAGGCAGTTTTGTCTTACTCTCGAAAGGAGAACTTGCGGAGGAATGGTCTTTGTTTGAAACGCAGACGAAAACCGTAACAACGGAAAACCTGCATGTTGCAGCGAGGAGACAAATCCCCAAGCCCGAACAACTCTATGGAGCTGCCGTTACGGGCATTCGCGACTATTTTGCAAAGAACAACATAGGCAAAGCCGTCATAGGATTGTCAGGAGGCATAGATTCGGCATTGGTTGCGGTGCTTGCGGTACACGCCTTGGGAAAAGAAAATGTTATGGGTATACTTATGCCGAGCGAATACTCCACCTCGCACAGCGTAACCGATGCCGTGGCAAGTGCGGAGAGGCTCGGAATGAAATATCACATTATTCCGATAAAGGAGAGCTTCTCTTCGGTTCTTTCCTCGGTGCAACCCATATTTGCGGGAATGCCTTTCGGTTTGGCAGAAGAGAATTTGCAGTCTCGCATACGCTGTTGTATTCTTATGGCAGTTGCAAATAAAACGGGGGCAGCCCTTTTGAATACTTCCAACAAGAGTGAGGCAGCCGTCGGATACGGCACCCTTTACGGCGATACTTCGGGCGGAATAGGTGCAATAGGCGACATGTACAAGACAGAGGTGTGGGAACTCGCCCGTTGGATAAACCGCAATGAAGAAATCATACCGGAAAATTCCATAACCAAAGCCCCTTCGGCAGAACTGCGTCCCGACCAAAAGGATAGCGACTCTCTGCCGGAATATGATGTGCTTGACAAAATCCTGTATCAACACATAGAACAGCACAAAACAAGAGAGGAAATAGTCTCGCAGGGCTTCGATGCCGTCGTTGTGGACAAGGTGTTGCGTTTGGTAAGAATAAACGAATGGAAACGCCGCCAGGCTGCTCCGAGCTTGAAGATGTCTTCCTGCACATTCGGAGCAGACAGATGTGTTCCCGTATCGTGAAAAAATCAACCGAAGAAACAAATACAAGAACAGAACTCAAAATTCACTGGAACAAATAAACAACGCATAATGAGCGAACAAATAAAACATGAATGCGGCATTGCATTGTTGCGATTACTCAAACCATTGGAGTATTATCAAGAAAAATATGGTAATGCGTGGGCTTTGAACCGCATGTACCTGCTTATGGAGAAACAGCACAACAGAGGGCAGGACGGTGCAGGTTTGGCAAACGTGAAATTCGATACAAAGCCGGGCGAGCAGTACATAAACATAACAAAAAGCAATAGTTCCAAACCCATACAGGACATATTCGACGAAGCCTTCAAGGATATGAGACTATTGCAAAAGGAAGAGCCGGAAAAGTCTATGAGCATCAAATGGTTGGAGCAAAAAGCCCGCTTTACGGGAGAACTCTTCCTCGGTCATTTGCGTTACGGCACTTTCGGGAAAAACGAATTGGAGAATTTGCACCCTTTTTTGAGGGAGAATAACTGGAAGACTCGTAACCTTGTATTGGCAGGTAATTTCAATCTTACCAACATAGACGAAATGTTGGATAAGCTCATATCCCTCGGTCAGCACCCTGTAAAGGTTGCCGATACCGCAATAGTTTTGGAAAAGATAGGAAAGTTCCTTGACAGAGAAGTGGAGACTCTTTTCAAGCAATATAAACAACAGGGATTGACCAACATTGAGATTTCGGAACGTATAGCGGAAAACCTTGACATAGAAACCATACTGTCCTCTGCCGCAAAGAAATGGGACGGAGGCTATGTTATGGCAGGTTTGATAGGTCATGGTGATGCTTTTGTGCTTAGGGACGAGAACGGAATAAGACCTTGCTTTTATTATTGCAATGATGAAATAGCCGTTGTGGCATCGGAACGTCCTGCAATAATGACCACTTTCAATGTGCCTTTGACCGAAGTAAAGGAATTGGAACCCGGTTGTGCCATCATCATAAAAAGGAACGGCAAAATATCGGTCAGTCGCATCAAAGCCGAGGTGCAGAAACCTGCAAAATGCTCTTTTGAACGGATTTACTTCTCCCGCGGAACAGATGCTGACATATACGAGGAAAGAAAGGCTCTCGGCAGACTTATTTGCCCAAGAGTGTTGCAGGCAATAGACTATGACATAAAGAATACCGTTATTTCGTATATCCCCAATACTGCTTCGGTAGCTTTTCAAGGTATGGCGGAGGCGTTTACGGATTATGCGAACCAAGAAAAGATAAAATCCATTCTCGCAAATAAGGATAATCTCGACGAGAAAGTGCTGAAAGAAATATTTACACTGCACCCTCGCAGGGAGTATATAGCGGTTAAAGACGTAAAACTCCGCACATTCATAACCCAAGACAGTGAGCGAGATGACATGGTAGCACATGTGTATGACGTAACTTACGGACAAGTGAGGGAATATGTTGATAACTTGGTCGTGATAGACGACAGCATCGTCAGAGGAACTACATTGAAACAATCCATAGTGCGGATACTCGACCGTCTCGGACCGAAGAAAATAGTCATAGCTTCATCTGCTCCGCAGATACGGTATCCGGATTGCTATGGAATAGACATGTCGCGACTTGGGGACTTTGTGGCATTCAATGCAGCTATAGCCTTGCTGAAAGAAAACGGTCAGGCAGCCCTCATAGATGAGGTTTATCATAAGTCGAAGGCACAGGAAAACAAGCCTAAGGAGGAAATAGTGAACTATGTAAAGGAAATATATGCACCTTTTACCGATGAACAGATTTCTGCCAAAATAACCGAATTGGTAACTCCCGACAACATAAATGCAAAGACAGAGGTGGTTTACAACACCATAGAATCGTTGCATAAGGCTTGCCCCGAACATACGGGAGACTGGTATTTCACCGGAAATTATCCAACTCCCGGCGGCAATAAGGTTGTAAACAAGGCATTCATCAACTACTACGAAGGAAACAACAAACGAGCATATTGATGCTCTTTAAGAACTCTTTGACAGGGTTCTCATTTTGATGGTTACAATAAAGCCAAGCCTTTGCAGGCTTGGCTTTATCTCTTATTTTCCGAATGTTCTCGGCTCTGTAAACAAAGTTTCTTTTTATCGGAAGAGCATTATGCTTCCGGTTTTGTCGTATACTTTTGTATTGCCGGCTCTTCGGTATTGCAATCTGTAAACATACGTTCCTTGTGGGCAATCTTTGCCGTTGTAGGTGCCGTCCCAGCCGAGTAAATCGGCAAGGTCGGGAATAACACCGCAGGTAAGGTGTTCCTCATGCACTTGGAAAAGCCTCATGCCTTGTCGGTTGAATATTTCGAAGTGAACATCTTCCAAATTATTGAGGGAAGTGAAGAAAATCTTGTCGTTAACCCCATCTCCGTTTGGCGAGAAAGCATTCGGCATCCACACGGCAAACAATTCGACAGGTACTTTTATGGACGTGGTGTCGGAGCAACCGATTTTGTTGTAGCTTATCAGTTGAATGCCTACCGAATCCACACTCAAATCATTAAAGGAGTAAGTAACAGAACGGGCTTCCGAGCTGCCTCCATCGGAGAAGAGCCAAGACGAAGTGTAGGCATTTGGCGATATATCGGAAATGGATAACACGGGATTGTCGACATCGACATAGGCAGGTGTAACCGATATTGTAGCCTCGGGATATTGGTAAACGGTAACGGTAACCTGTCTGTCGGTGTGGCAACCTGTCTCCCCGAAACCGCTCATTGTATAAACTGTTGTTTGCTGCGGCATTGCCGTAAGCGGTGTTGTAACCCTTCCCAAAGAAAGACTTTCATCGGGCGGATTGGCAGTCCAACTATATTCAACGGCATTTTCTCCTATCAAAGAGACAGAATCTCCGGGGCATATCTCCTTTTTGGAAACAGATGCTTGCGGATTGATGACCTCTATTTTAACACTGTCATACGCCATGCAGCCTACGGAAGTTCTTGCTATAAGATATACCACAGTATCTTGCGTAGGGGCAAAGTCAAGAACGGCATTAGGGGAAGGATTGTGCATTACAGGCGGATTGGAAGGGCGTGTGAACGACCATTCAAAGGCTTCTGCATTTCCGGTAGCATCGGAGGCTGTTATCAAAGCCCTGTCTCCCATGCATAATTTAGTCGCTCCATCTAATGAAACATCAGGAAAAGCTTCTACCTGTACCTCTATGCTGTCTATTCTGTAATATCCTGTTGCTTCATTTTCGACTTTGACAATGTAGGTTGTATTTTCGGTTATAGTTTCGGAAAAAGCAGTTCCTTGATTTATCGGTTCATCTGTTTCAATATTTTGATTTGAGTGCCACCAACGGTAAGTAAGTTCTATGCCTTGGTCATCGGGAGATGTGGCAGTTATGGAAGCAGTTTCTCCAACGCAGATTTTAGGCTCTGCGGATAAGACCAACGACGGAACTTTCGGTATTACAACTATCTTGGTTTCGGCTTTCTCGCAATACACAAGCTCCTCGGCATCGGGGTTTTCGGAACTCCTTACGGTGCGGGTGTAGGTGTATGTTCCATCTTCCGCATATGTATGTATCAATCGGATAAGCGAACCGTTATTGTCGGTTTCGAACTCGGTCGAAGGATTGTCTGTTTCATTGACAACAACCCATTTGTCCACATTCTTACTGATTTGTACCGGTGTGGTACCGTCTCCGAAGTCATATTGCTGCCAATAGAGAGGCGCTCCCGACTCTTGCACATCGGATACAGAAAATACGGCTCTTCCTGCAGGATCGGCAGCCGTAGGTTCAATGACCTGCAAGTTGAATATCGGACGAATATCTAAGACTTTCGTCTTTATGTATGCAACGCAATTTGGTCTTGTTGTTTGTGTACGAGGAGATACCAACTTGACAGCATAGTATTTCTCCAATGCATTGCCCATCATGGCGTTTGTAACGATGAGGTTTTGGCTTGTACCGAGAGCAGTAGCGTTTTCCTCTATGTTCGACAATTCTTCTTGACTTGTTACCCACGACTGATTTTCCGGTATCTCGAACCATTTGTATTCAGAAAATCCGGCAGGAGCCGATGCAACGGTTACTGTATCCCCATTTCCGGCACAGCCCGGCACGGAAATCAAGGCAGGCTCTGCTTTTGCAGTGATATAACCGTATCCCCAGTGGGCATAGTACTCACATACCGAAATTCTGAAACGTATCGTTACCCTGTCTCCAACGTATTTGGCGAGGTTTATCTTTATTTGTTGCCATTCGCTCCAAACAACAGCGTTGTATCCGGAACCTTGGCTGTGCCATACATCGGGATATTGATTTACCAAGGCAGTATTTCCGACTTGTTCAAAGAAAGCACACTGATCAACAAGAGTTTGTGTCATTTGACCGTTAGAGGAATTGTGGGACATGACGTCGATTTGGAATGTAGGGTTGATGTAACCATCATGTCCGGGAGCTTGCAGAACCATTGCATAGTTGAAAGTTAAGAGACAATTCTCCGTAGATACTTCCATGGTGTATTGCAAGCCAGCCCAACCGGTATTACTGGTGTTTTCGTTCTTTAACTTAACCGAACGGGTATATCCTTCGGGTATCTTCCTCAACCCATTGCCGGTGTTGGGGTCTGTTTCGGTTATGTTGGTGTTTATTGTGAAGATTGGACCGCTCGGATCCGAAACAGCGGCGGGGTCATTGTACGTTTGAGCGGTTCCCCAGTTCCAATTAGGAGCTGATTGTGTGCTACCGTCGTAACTTCCCGTCATAGCTTTCCACCCTTGAAAGCCATACGAAAAATCCAAGCCGTCGCCTCTTAATGCATCAAAGCCACCCTGCGAATAAAGGTTAAAAGAGAGCAGGCTCAAAAGAATAGCCGTCAAAACCAATATGGGATTGTGTTGTTTCTTCATATTCATTGCTGTTCGTTTTTATCGTTTAAGTTGACACTGTGTCGGATTGTTTTGTTCTCTATTTTAATTTGATTTGCGTAATTCCCTCCCCGCCTGCTTCAATTCTTGCAGCCTTGAAACTATCCACCTCAGGGCAATCCTTCAAATAGTCTCTCAGCACAGTCTTTAATATTCCGTCGCCTTTGCCGTGCAGTATCGATATTTCAGTTTCGCCCAAAAGCCTTGCGTTGTCGATTTGTTTTGCCAAGCGTTTCAAGGCTTCGTCTGCCCGACAGCCTCTGAGGTCTATTTGATGAGAGAACTCGGCTCTTAAACGGTTTATATCGTTCATTATATTGTACCGTCCTGTCGAGTTTGTGGCAGAATTTTGCTTTTGTTGCTTCAAATATATGTCCTTACGCACTTTACGCACCTGCGAAAGCGGTAAAGAAAGGGTTATATTGCCCGAAAGTACATCTATTTTGTTGCTTGCTTTTCTTACTTTCTGTACTTGGGCATAGCTGTTGTGTCCCATTAAGAGGACAATGTCGCCTTCTGCTATGTTGCTGTTGTCAAAAGGTATATGGGTTTTGGTCTCTTCTGCTTGCAAAGCGGCAGTTCTTATTTCCGTTTCCAAATGCTCCACCTCGCTTTGGACTTTATCGACTTTCTCTTTTACCTTTGCTCTTACTTCATTCGTAGTTTGCTTGTCGGCTTTTGCGGAACGAATTTCCCTTATTGCGTTCTCTATCTGCCGATTTGCGTCTTTGAGAATTTCCTTTGCTTGTTTCTTCGCTTCGTAGATGATTTCCTTCTCTCTACTTTGCAGTTCATTGCTTTTGCTTTTGTATTTCCCTACAAGGGAATCCAACAATTCGTCGGCAAGTTGCAGTTCTTTCTCTTTGGCTTGGAGCTGCATTTTTTCCACAGCCAGAGTTTGCAGACTTTGTTCGAAACTGACAAAATCGCTTCCCACCTTCTTTTTTGCCGAATCTATGATTTGGCGGGGCAGTCCTATTGTGTCGGCTATTTCAAATGCAAAACTGCTGCCCGGATTGCCGATGGATAACTTATAAAGCGGCTTTAAGGCTTTTGTATCGAACAACATGGCGGCATTGACCATGCTTTCATATCGGTCGGCAAGCAGTTTGAGGTTGGAGTAGTGCGTTGTTACTATTCCAAAAGACTTTTTTGAGTTCATGTATTCCAATACGGCTTCGGCTATTGCACCTCCGGCATTGGGGTCTGTGCCGCTTCCAAATTCGTCTATGAGGAACAGAGAACGTTCTTTTGCTTTTTCACAAAGTCTCTTCATGGCGAGCAAGTGAGAACTGTATGTACTCAAATCATTCTCTATGCTTTGCTCGTCCCCTATGTCGATAAAAATTTCTTCGAACAAGCCGCATTCGCTCGTTTGCTTCATCGGCACCAACAAACCGCACTGCAACATGTATTGCAACAGTCCCACTGTTTTCAGACATACGGACTTGCCGCCTGCGTTCGGTCCCGAGATTATCAGAATGCGTTTCTTTCTGTTCAGCTCTATTCTTAGAGGAACAATGCTTTTGCCGTTCTTTTTCAGGTTTGCCTCCAACAATGGGTGGCGGGCTTCAAACCAAGAGATGACCGGGTAATCGTTGAGGATAGGCTTTCCTGCTCCTGTTTTGAATGCGTATTTTGCTTTTGCTCTAATGAAATCGACCTTTGCAAGGAACTCATACGCTACGAGCAACGACGGTATGAACGCTTGTAGAAAGTCGGTAAAGTCTTGCAATATGAGAATTATCTCGCGTCTTTCCTCAAATTCAAGGCTTTTTATTTCGTTGTTCAATTCTACAACCTCACTCGGCTCTATATAAAGGGTTTGACCGCTCGAAGATTCGTCTACAACAAACCCGCTTAACCGCTTTTTGTTTGCAGCAATAACAGGAATAACTCCTTTGCCGTCTCTTATGCAGAGTTCGGAATCGGCAGCCGTCCAGCCCTCTTGCTTCGATACTCCGAGCAACTTTCTGAGCCGTTTGCCGACCTCAGACTCCAAGCGTCTTTTTCTTGTTCTTATGACAAACAAAGCCTCCGATGCGTTGTCAAGTATTTCTCCTTCGGACGAGAGCAACGATTTGCATCGTTCCGTTATTTGTTTTTCAACCTCAATTCCCTCACACAGGCTTCGCAACAAAGGATAGGCAGCGGCAGAACTGTCCTCTGCGAAAAAATCCAAGCAGTTCTCGATGGTAAGCAGGCTTTTCCACAATCGGAACATGTCCGAAACAGAAATGAAACAGCCTTTTATACTCAAGCGTTTCAATTCCTCTTTCATGTCGAAGTAATCCTCCGCAGGGAATGCCTTGTTCGAAAGCAATATGGAAAGGAATTCGTCAGTTAGAGACAATTCCTCTTCCAATTCATTGCGAGAACGTATAAAACGCACCCCGTCGGCAAGCCTCTCCCCGGCAGGAGAGAGGCAAAATTCTTTCACTCCCTGCAATATTTGCTCAAAGCCTAACTTGCGTTCCAAGAAACTGTTTCTTCTCACCTTGAAAACTAACAGGAATTGGTTTATTCAGTGCAGTGAACTAAACGGCACGAATTATGAAATAGTTTTTCTTTCCTTTTTGTACCAATATATATTGGTTGTTCAACAAGCATTCCGCCGAGCTTACGAAGGTGTCGTTCACCTTTTCCTTATTTATGCTTATAGCATTCTCTTTAAGGTTTCGTCGTGCTTCGCCTTTCGAAGGCAGTATTTGAGTTTTGTCTGTCAAAAGCTCGACAATGTTCACGCCCGCCTCAATCTCGCTTTTGCTTACCTCAAAAGTAGGAACACCCTCGAAAACCGACAAAAACGTGGCAACGTCCAAATGCTCGAGGTTCTCCTTTGTGCCTTTTCCGAACAATATTTCGGAAGCACTGATGGCTGCCTGCAAGGCTTCTTCTCCGTGAACCCTTGTGGTAATATCCTTTGCGAGTTGTTTTTGAAGCAAACGCAGGTGAGCTTGTCGG
Source organism: uncultured Bacteroidaceae bacterium (assembly GCA_964606345.1). Lineage (GTDB taxonomy): Bacteria > Bacteroidota > Bacteroidia > Bacteroidales > P3 > Onthomorpha. The sequence goes on from CAZSFV010000006.1 coordinate 44,101, forward strand.
TCATGCTCTGCCTCCAATGCTTCAATCTCTTCTCTTTCCATAAGGGTGAAGATTCTGATGAAGCGTTTCGCATCTTCATCGGAAGTATTCAACCAAAATTGATAGAAAGCATAAGGAGATGTTTTTTCGGCATCTAACCACACGTTTCCTTTTTCGGTTTTGCCGAACTTCTTTCCGTCTGCCTTTGTGATTAAAGGACAGGTCAAAGCAAATGCCTCACCCGAAAGAGTCTTTCTTATGAGTTCCGTGCCGCTCGTTATATTACCCCATTGGTCGCTGCCGCCCATTTGCAATCTGCAACCGTAATTTTCAAACAAGTATTTGTAATCGTAAGCCTGCAACAGCTGGTAAGAAAATTCCGTGAAAGACAAACCGCTCTCGATTCTCTTCTTTACGCTGTCCTTGCTCATCATGTAGTTGACCGTTATGTGTTTGCCAACCTCTCTTATGAAGTCAAGAAAAGACCAACTTGCGTTCCAATCGTAGTTGTTCAGCATCAATGCCCCGTTCTTACAACCCTCGTCAAAGTCCATGAATTTGGATAATTGAGCTTTTATGCACTCTTGATTGTGCTTAATCTGCTCCAAACTCAACAATTTTCTCTCTTCGCTTTTGAAAGAAGGGTCTCCAATCATTCCGGTGGCTCCTCCTACCACAACAACAGGACGATGTCCGCATTTTTGAAAGTGTGTCAACATCATAACGCCGACCAAGTGTCCTATATGTAAACTGTCGGCAGTAGGGTCGATGCCGAGGTAGCCCACCGTCATGCCTTCATTCAACTTTTCCTCCGTGCCGGGCATGATGTCGTGAATCATTCTCCGCCAACGCAATTCTTCTACAAAGTTTTTCATATACCGTTTCTTTGGTAGTTCAACAATAAACGCTATTTCAACAATCTGTAATTCTTATACTCGCCAACTCTCCAGGAGGTGTGCTTTTCTATCCAGTTAAGCAGTTTTGCTTTAAGACCGAAGTTTCTTTTCGTAGGGTCGAAATCAAACTGCCAGTTAATGCTTTCTATTCTTTTTTGCATGACTTTGGGGTGAGTTCCTTTGAATACGTCCAATGCATCTATGCAAGAGTAGTCGAACTCATCGCTTTTTGCCACATTCTCTTCCATCCATGCATCATCGTGCCAAAGTTTATTGAAATTCTTCTGCTTCTCCTGTTGCTTGAAAGGCGACTTGACCCAACCGTAATGATAAACCTGTGCATCGATGGGCTTAACTCTCAATTTTCTGCCATTGATACGAAAGCCTTGTGCGTCTCTGTATGAGCGAATATCCTTGTTCGCACGAATCACTCTTATTTCTTTTCTGTACCAACGCCTCGATGCTCCTATGTAATCGTATGAACCATAGAAATGAGTGTAGTTAAACAGAAGACCTTCCACCTCTTTGTCGTCTTTGAAGTCGAGCATGGCTTGTTTTATGACGGGAAGATACTTTTCATGTACCACTTCATCGCCTTGGATATAGAAAGCCCAATCCGATGAATCGTCTATGGCGTCGAAAGCCTTGTTTGTCTCTTCGGCCAAAACCCTGCCGCCTTCCCGCAGGTTCTCGTTCCAAACGGTGTCGATAATCCTTATTTTTTTCGAGCCTATGCTTTCAATCAACTCTCTTGTGCCATCGTTACAATCTCCCACAGCAACGACAAATTCATCGCAAATCGGAAGAATGGAAGTGATTGCTTCCACTATCGGATAGTCGTATTTGATGGCATTCTTTACGAATGAAAAACCCGTTACTTTCATATTGTCGGCAAAGGTACGACTTTTCCCGCTCCCATTCTTCGTTTCCTCGGTATGTATGCTTTTTTTTCTACCTTTGCGAGAAAAAGCGGCGATATGCGAAGTGGGTCAGGCATCGGTTTTGCAGTGTACGCGACGGCTGCATGCCTTGTCGGTCAAGGCGATTGTTCACAAAGAGGATTGCGAATGTTGATTGACAATGCTTTGTTTGAGCAAAAGCAGAGCATCTCGGCTCTTCGCTCGGCATTAACATGGTCATACGAATGTAAATAATTGAAAACATGTCCGATATAAAGAAATTGGCGGGACAGACCGCCGTTTACGGCATTCCGACCATTCTCGGAAGATTTTTGAACTATCTTTTGGTTCCGGTGTACACCTACACTCTTGCTCCAGAAAGCTATGGCATAGTATCGGAGCTTTATGCCTATGTCTCTTTCCTCATGATATTGCTGACTTACGGCATGGAAACGGCTTTTTTCAGGTTTTCGCAGGATAAAAGCATTGGTAACAAGGTCTACAACACTGCAATGCTTTCGCTCTTCTGCACGACAAGCATTTTTCTTTTGCTAACTCTGCTTAACCTCGGTCAGATAAGCAACCTTATGAGCTATTCGGCTCACAGGAACTACATAATGTATTTTCTGATTATTGTATCACTCGATGCCTTGCGTGCCATTCCGTATGCAAAACTGCGACAAGAGAACAAGGCCGCCAGGTTTGCTTTCATAAAGAGCATGGACATATTCTCAAACATAGGATTTAATCTGCTGTTCTTCTTTGTCATAAAACCCGAAGACCTTGTCATGTGCATCTTTCTCAGCAATATGTTCGCCTCTGCTATTTCTGCCCTCTTGCTTCTGCCGCAATACCTCCAATTCCGTCCGAATTTCGATTTCAAACTGCTCAAACGCATGTTGCTCTATGGTTTGCCGGTGATGATAGGCGGTTTTGCCGGCATGGTGAACGAAACCTTTGACCGCATAGCGTTGAGGCATTTGGCTCGTTGTCCGCAAGATACGGCGGATTGCAGCAACTGGGTGATGGGGCAGATAGGAATATACGGTGCATGCTACAAACTGTCAATCATCATGAGCCTTTTTATACAGGCATTCAAGTTTGCAGCCGAACCGTTCTTCTTTTCGAAAATGAACAGAAGCGATGCAAAGCAGACTTATGCAAAGGTACTCAACGTGTATGCTCTTTTCCTTTTGGCAGTCTTTCTCGGAGTTGTCGCTTATATGGACATATTGCAGTACTTCGTTGGAGAACAGTACCGCAGCGGTTTGAAAATAGTTCCCATATTGCTTTTGGCAAATCTTTGTTTGGGCGTGTATTACAGCCTCTCGGTTTGGTATAAGGTGAGCGACAAAACGATATACGGAGCTTATATTTCTGTCATCGGAGCTGTCATTACACTGATAATGAACTGCCTTTTGGTCCCGCGTTTCGGGTATGTCGGAGCAGCGTGGACAACACTTCTTTGTTATCTGTGCATAATGCTGCTCTGCTATTTCATAGGACAAAAATACTATCCGGTGAATTATCCGGTCAAACGCTTGTTGCTCTACACCGCTTTCGCCCTTCTGCTCTTTGGAGGCATGAAAACAATAAGCGAAAATGCCGGTTTGGCAACAAGGCTTGTAGTCAACACTCTGCTCCTTGCGGCATTTTTAATCACAGCCTATCGATTTGATGTCCGTAAACTGCTGAAAGCCTGAAAGAAAAGGCTGAAGCCACAATCCAATGTTGAATAAGAAAACGTAAAGCACTGCATTCTAAGAGTTTGTGGTGAACTTGTGTTCAGATAAAGCCTGAAAAACAGAGCTTTGTCGCAGTAACGGGAAACCATTGCATTACAAGGGTTTATCGAAAGGCTGATTCAAAAAATTCTTTCGCCGATTCATTTTTCTGAATCAGCCATTCATTTCTGCCGAATGGCGATTCGTTCCGCCGCTTCGGGCAGAGGTGTTTTTAATGCATGGATTTGGCGTTTGGAACCTTGGAAGCATGCACGCAACAGGGCAATTCGGGCGATTGATGGCGACAAGATATTTATTTTTGTACCTTTGCAGTTCAAATGTTTTTGTTGACAAATGGATAAAAGGACGGAATTGGAAGATTTGGGAGAGTTCGGTTTGATTGAAAGACTGAATTTTCCGCAGTGCAACGAGATAAGGAACAAGAGTACTTTGCTTTCGGTCGGAGACGATGCCGCTTGTTTGGATTATGGAGACAAGGTGGTTTTGGTTTCCACAGATGCCTTGGTGGAAGGTGTGCATTTCGACATGACTTACACCCCTTTGAAACACTTGGGCTATAAGGCATGCGTTGTGAACTTCTCCGACATTTACGCAATGAATGCCCGCCCGAAGCAAATCACCATAAGCTTGGCGGTGAGCAACCGTTTTTCCGTTGAGGCTTTGGAGGAGCTTTATTCCGGCATTCATTTGGCTTGTGAGAGATACGGAGTTGATGTTGTGGGAGGCGACACTACAAGCAGCAAAAGCGGAATGTTTCTTTCAATCACTGTTTTGGGAGAAGCGGAAAGAGAAAAGATTGTAAGAAGAAAGGGGGCAGAGGTGCATGACTTGGTTTGCGTCAGCGGCGATTTGGGAGCCGCTTATGCAGGTCTGTTGGTGCTGCAAAGAGAAAAGGCTGCATGGTTGGCCAATCCCGACATGCAACCGGAGTTGAAGGATTACGAATATGTTCTGCAAAGGCAGCTGAAACCCGAAGCAGGCAAAAGAACGATAGATTTTTTTGAACAAGAGGGCATAGTGCCGAGTTCAATGATAGATATATCGGACGGTTTGGCTTCGGAAATGTTGCATATATGTAAGCATTCGGATGTGGGTTGTGAACTGTACCTGAACAAAATTCCGGTAGACCAAAGAACGTCCAAAGTCTACGAGGAATTCAAAATATTGGCAGACACCGGAGCTTTGAACGGGGGAGAGGATTACGAATTGCTCTTCACATTGAACCAAAAGTACTACGACAAAATCAAAGACAACGAAAACATTCACATAATCGGTCATATAACCGACAAATCTTTGGGTTGCAACTTGGTAACTCCTCAAAATACGACAATAGCCCTTAAAGCACAAGGTTGGAATCATTACAGAAAGGAAACGGAGGAATGATAAAGAATTTGTTATTGGACATGGGTGGCGTCATACTCAACGTAAGCTACCAAAAAGTCATAGAAACCTTTAAGTCTTACGGCATAAAGGATTTCGATAAAATCTATACGCAGGCGGCACAAGTGGAGATAATCGACCTTTTTGAAGAAGGCAAATGCACCGCATCGCAATTCAGAGACGGCGTCAGGGAATTGTTGCAAAAGAATCTGACCGACAAGCAGATAGACAAGGCGTGGTTTTCCATGATTTTGGATATTCCGAAAGACGTTATCCGATTGCTTGAAACCTTAAAGACGAAATACAGATTGTTTCTTTTCTCGAACACCAACGTGCTGCACATAGAGTTTTTGAAAAAAGAATTCGAAAGGCAATTAGGCTTTGATTTGTTCTCCGTAGTCTTTGAAAAAGCATTCTTTTCCAACGAAATACACCATCGCAAGCCCCACCCCGAGAGTTTCGAATATGTTTTGAAAGAAGCAGGAATAAGAGCCGATGAAACCTTGTTCATAGACGACAGCAAGCAACACCTTGACGGAGCGGCAAAAGTGGGATTGAATACCTATTGGCTCACGGGCGGAGAAACCTTACTTGATTTGTATGAACGCAAAATAATATAGAGCATGACACTGTCCGAATTTAAACAAAGCCGTCTGTTCAAGATAATAAAGAACAAGTACCTCATTGCCCTGGCTGTGTTTATTCTTGTGATATTGTTTGCTCCGAGGAATAACTTTCCGTACTACCTGCAACTGAACAAACAACTCAAAGAATTGGAAACCCGCAAACAATTCCTTGAAGAGGAAATCCGTAACGACAGCATACGCTTTTCGGAACTTGAAAAAAGCATGGAAGCCGCCGAAAAGTTCGGCAGAGAAAAATATATGATGAAACGGGAGAACGAAGACATATATGTGATAAAGGAAAAGGACAAAGCTCGGAAATAAGAGCCTGTCCTTTTCGTCTTTTGTTTCGTTAGAAGCGATTAAACTACCTCTGCAACCGTGTAGGTCGAGCCTCCGACAAACACCAAGTCATTGTCGGCAGCGTCTTTTTGGGCTTGATTGAGAGCCTCTCGCACAGAGTTGCACTTTTTGCAAGTCAAGCCTGCCTTTTCTGCCTTTTCTGCCAACTCTTCCACCCTCATGCCGCGAGGAATGTCCGCTTTACAGAGATAATACACCGCATTTTTGTCCAACATTGAAAGAACCTTATCTACGTCCTTGTCGTTCACCATTCCCAACACAAACCGCAAGGTATCGTAATGCTGTTTTGCCAACTGTGAAATCACAAATCGCAAGCCGTCTTCGTTGTGTCCCGTGTCGCATATAGTCATAGGCTTTCGGCATAAGCACTGCCACCTGCCGAGCAGAGGGAAATTCTCGTTCAGTTTCTCGATACCGTTTCTTAGAACGCAGTCATCAATACCGAAACCCCACTTCCGGTTCAGCATATCAATGACGGCAACAACGCCTTGTATGTTTCGTTTTTGGTAATCCCCTGCCAAAGGAGAAAGAAGCCCTTTCAATCGTGAGTCTTTTCCCTTTTGAATAACATCCATTCTCAAACCATCGGCTTCGTTAACCGCATTGCAAACTTCCAAGTACTGATCTGCAAAGACAATAGGGCTGTTGCATTCTGCCGCTTTTGCCCTGAATACTTGTTCTGTCTCGTTCTGAGTTTGCGAAATCACAACCGGAATACCTGCTTTGATGATACCTGCTTTTTCTGTGGCTATCGCCTCTAACGTATTGCCGAGAAATTGCGTGTGATCAAAGCTTATGTTCGTTATAAGGCTGACCAAAGGTGTTATAACATTGGTGGAGTCCAATCTTCCGCCCATTCCGACTTCTATAACTGCAATGTCGACCTTGCTTTCTGCAAAATAGACGAATGCCATTGCAACGGCAAGCTCGAAAAACGATGGTTGAATTTTTTCGATTAGGCTTTTGTGTTGGTTTACGAAAGAGACGACAAACTCCTTCGAACACATACGGTTGTCAACCTTTATTCTCTCGCGGAAATCCTTCAAATGGGGAGAAGTGTGCAAGCCGACTTTCAATCCCTTTTCCCTCAATACGGACGCAATCATGTGAGAGGACGAGCCTTTGCCGTTTGTCCCTGCAACGTGTATGGAAGAAAATTTTTTCTCCGGGTTTCCCAAGGCTTTCAGAAGCTCGATTGTATTGTGTATGTCGGCTTTATATGCAGCCGCCCCAACTCTTTGAAACATTGGAAGCAAGCCAAACAGGTATTTTATTGTTTCTTCGTATTCCGTCATTATCGATTAAGGTTTAGGTCTGCAAAGGTACAAAAACCGTGATTTAATCCTCTATCCTGCTTTAAACAAATGATGGTTGTGATTGTTGAATAGGCGAATAATGTTTTCCTTTTTGCTGCGTTCATACTTCAAGAGGAAAGCACAGAATAACCATAAAAACAAACGCATATGTTAAACAAGAAATTGGAAGAGGCATTGAATGCACAAATCAATGCGGAATTTTGGTCGGCATACCTTTATTTGTCCATGTCTGCCGACATGTCGAAGAAGGGATTGCCCGGTTTTGCCAACTGGTTCTTCATTCAGTTCAAGGAAGAGCAGGATCACGCCATAAAGCTCTTTAATTATGTAACCTCAAGAGGTGGAAGGGTTTGCTTGAAACCGATAGATAAAGTGGAAACAGAGTGGGAAAATCCTTTGGTTGCCTTTGAGCAAACGTTGGAACACGAAAAGAAGGTTACCTCTATGATTAACACTCTGTTCACTTTGGCTTCTACGGAAGAGGATTATGCAACTCAATCCATGTTGAAGTGGTTCATCGATGAGCAGGTGGAAGAGGAGAGCAATGCTCAGCAGTTAATCGATACGTTGAGGCTTATTGGCGACAACGGTTACGGTTTATACCAAGTGGACAAGGAGTTGGCTGCAAGGGTGTACACTCCTATTCCTGCGGAATAAAGGAGAAATAGAAGATTTCCTGTTTTGCGGTTCCGATTGTCGGAGCCGCTTTTTGTTTTATGCCGAACGGTTGTTGCATGACTGCAAATCAGGTCAATCTTAGGCTGACTGCGAAACAATAAGCCTTTTATGTACGTTCTGTTTGTATAGATATAAAGGTATAGAATATGAAAGCAAGAATGAAGTGTTGCATTCCGCTTATGCTTGTCGTTGTCATGATGATAGGTTGCGGCTGTAAGAACGAAAGAGTTGAGGATAAGAAAGGAACGAGTGTTGAAAAGGTCGAAAGTTCCTCGGAAAAAGAGAAATCCAAAAGCATAGTGAGTGCAAAAAGCTATGAGTTCTCTGATGCATGTTGCAGTTTGAAGATGAGGTATCCACAATTTTCAGGGTCGAAGTTTATTTTTCTCAATCGCGAAATGGCAAAAACAGTCAATGCATTGAGAGATGATGTTCGTTCGGCGGATTTGTGCAGCGAGATGAAGCAATATAAATCGGACTTTAAGGCGGAGGCTCGTGTGGATTACAAGGTTTGGCGGGAGGATGCCAAGCTGTTGAGTCTTTGTGTGGAAACCTACATATATCTTGGTGGCGCTCACGGTTCTCCGGACAAGATTCCCTACAACATTGACCTTAAAAAGGGAAAGAAAATTTCTTTGGAAGATTTCTTTGTTGCAGGTTATGATTACAAAAGCCCCATAAATGCGTTCATTAAAAAGGAAATAGCCCGACGTTCCGAAGAATTTTTCCCCGAAGAGTTCAAAGGGGTAAATGCCGAAACAAGGTTCTATGTCGACGAGAATTGTTTGCATGTGTTCTTTCCGCCTTATGAGATTGCTCCTTACAGCAGCGGCTTTCCTACTTTCGATATACCGTTGGCGGATTTTGGAAATAATCTTATGTATCGATAATTCAAGCAGAGGGTGATGATAAAAGATGATTTGTTTGCCTTGCAGGATAAACAATATAGGGAGTTTTCGTCAAGGCTTATGCCGTCCGTTGGTTGCGAAAGGGTGATAGGTATACGCACTCCTGCATTGAGGCAATATGCAAGGCGGATTGCGGGAAGCAAGGCGGCAGAGCAGTTTTTGCGGCAGCTTCCGCATGAATACTTTGAGGAGAATAATCTGCACGCTTTTCTTTTGGAGCATATCAAGGACTGCGAGGAATGTATGAATGCCTTGAATAAGTTTCTGCCATACATAGATAACTGGGCGACATGCGATTGTTTTAATCCCAAATGTTTCAAAAAGAACCTGCCGCTACTGATTGGTCATATTAAAACATGGATTGCGTCCGAACATACGTACACAAAGCGGTACGGGATAGTCATGTTGATGCGATATTTCTTGGAAGAGGCTGTTTTCAAGACGGAGTATCTTGACATGGTTGCCGTAATCAGAAGCGGGGAATACTACATAAAAATGGCACAGGCATGGTTCTTTGCAACGGCTTTGGCAAAGCAATATGATGCTGCTTTTCGGATAATATCGCAACGGAAACTCGATACATGGACACACAACAAGGCGATACAGAAAGCAAGGGAGAGCTTTCGGATAAGTCCTGAGCAAAAAGCGGAATTGCAATTGCTGAAAATAAAAGACAAGTAGCACAGAACCGCAGAAACAAAGAGAAAGCGAGACGGTTGAAACCCTAAACCCGTCTCGCTTTGCAATTTGAAGGAACAATTAAAATTAGAAACGACTTATAAAATCTTCACGCTGCAAAAGTACAACCGTGCCGAATGCTCTGCAATACTCAAATCAGAGTATTTTGCAGCCACGGGTTTTCGGTACTTTGCCAAAGGATTGAAATAAAGGAGAGTAGTGAATCGCCGATTCAAAAAATTCTTTCGCCGATTCATTTTTCTGAATCAGCCATTCGTTTTTTTCTTTCGGCGATTCATTTTCACCAAAGGGCGATTCGTTGCAAAAAGAGCGGCGGAACAAAAACAGAAGTCTGCTTTTGGGTGTTCTGTTTATTGAGAGAAGTGGAAGAAAGCGGTGTGATGAGGTTCAATGAGGCGATGGTGCTGTTTGCAAAAATGCATTGCTTGTTTGCGGAGTTTGTCGGACGGAGTTTCGACTGCAACAGGGCTTTTTGTTTTTGGCTGCAATCGGGAGTTGACTGTTGTGGTAATTCGCAAAGTTCGGATACATAGAGCTATAAGTGCAATGGCATGGAGTGATTTATCCGAATGATTTTTTTTTCGTACCTTTGCCAGGATTATTTAGTGTGTAATTAAATTCTTAGGTTATGTCAGTTAATAGTAAAACGCACGAACTAAAACAAAGAATGCAGCTTGTTCTTCAAGGAGGTGGGCAGAAGGCGGTGGAGAAGCAGAAGGCAACAGGCAAATTGACTGCTCGAGAGAGAATTTTGGAGCTGTTGGACGAGGGCTCTTTTCATGAATATGATTTGTTTGTTCAGCACTCGGGAAGAGATTTTGATATGGATAAAAAGAATCTTCCCGGCGATGGAGTCGTTACCGGTACGGGTACGATAAACGGCTATCCCGTTTGTATCTATGCCCAAGACTTTACCGTGGCAGGCGGTTCTTTGGGATTCATGCACGCAAAGAAGATTTGCAAGATAATGGATCACGCCATGAAGTTGAAGACCCCCATAATCGGAATCAACGACTCGGGCGGAGCGAGAATACAAGAGGGTGTCAATGCCTTGTCGGGTTATGGTGAAATCTTTTACAGAAATACCATGGCTTCGGGGGTGATTCCTCAGATTTCGGTTATTTTGGGTCCGTGTGCCGGCGGAGCGGTGTATTCACCTGCTTTGACGGATTTCGTTTTTGTCGTGGACAAGATTTCCAAGATGTTCATAACCGGTCCGGACGTCATAAAAACCGTATTGGGTGAAGAAATATCACAAGAAGACCTTGGCGGAGCAAGGGTTCATGCAGAGATTTCGGGTAATGCCCATTTCTTTGCCGAAAGCGAGCAGGAATGCTTCGACCAAATAAAGAGCCTGTTTACCTATATCCCTTGGAATAACGATAAAAAAGCAGAGTCTTTCGCCACCAAGAAACCTAAGACAAAAGAATACAAGATAGGAAACGTATTTCCTTCCGATCCTGCGAAACCTTACGATGTCAGAAATATCATAAAAAGCGTTGTGGACAATTCGGAGTTCTTGGAGGTTCAAGAATTGTTTGCTCCCAACATAGTCATAGGCTTTGCGAGAATAGGAGGAGACACGGTGGGCTTTGTGGCAAACCAACCTATTGCCTTGGCAGGAGTATTGGATTGCAACTCTTCGGACAAGGCTGCCCGCTTCATAAGGTTCTGTGATGCGTTCAACATTCCGTTGGTAACGCTTGAGGATTTGCCGGGCTATTTGCCGGGAGTGGATCAAGAGCATGCGGGAGTCATCAGACACGGAGCGAAAATCCTGTACGCTTATTCGGAGGCTACCGTCCCTAAAATAACGGTTATACTTCGTAAGGCTTATGGCGGCGGATATATAGCCATGTGTTCGAGCCACTTGAAGGCGGATTTTGTGTTTGCATGGCCGACTGCCGAAATTGCAGTCATGGGTCCGGAAGGTGCGGCGAACATTATTTTCAGAAGTGAAATAATGAAATCCGACAATCCCGAGAAAACGCGTAAGGAAAAGATAGAGGAATACAAGAAAAAGTTTGCCAATCCGTACGTTGCGGCATCTTACGGATATGTGGATGCGGTTATTCAACCGAACGAAACGAGGGATTACCTCGTTCACGCTTTGGAAGTTTGCAAGAACAAACAGCAGACCAATCCGAGAAAGAAACACGGACTTCCTCCTTTCTGATGTTGCAGAAAGAGGGCATTTGATTGTAATACCATCGGGTATCATAGAAATTAAACAATTTAAGAAGACAGAAAGATGGAAGATAATAAGAACATGAGAACGCATTATCGTCAGTTATATGTGAAGGTAGCTCCGGGAGAGGTGTATGCTTTTATTCCGGGAACGATAATGAAGGTATTTGTTGAAGAAGGACAAAAGGTAAAAAAGGGAGATGTGCTTTGTTCTCTTCATGCCATGAAGATGGATAACCAAATATGTTCGGCAATAGACGGAGTAGTAAAATCGGTTAACATCAAGGAGGGTCAGAACGTAAGCAAGAACGATGTTTTGATAGAAGTGGTAAACGAGTAAACGCTTTACCGATTGACGAATCGGCAAAGGACTTGAATGATAAGGACGATGAGGTTGCGAATACTTTGTCGTCCTTATCGTTTTGTTATTCCCATATTTTGATTTCGGCACCGGCAAGCGATGAATTTCGAAAGGGCAGGTGTGGATTTTTTTCTCTAACTTTGCAGAAATCATAAGAGGGATTTGTTTCCGATTGCCGGATTAACCAAGTTGCGTAACGAGAGATGAGTATCACCGAAAGTAAAGACAAAGTTGCATTTACACACTTGCATGTCCACACTCAGTATTCCATATTGGACGGGGCGGCAGAAATAGGTGCGTTGATAAGAAAGACAAAAGAACTCGGCATGAATGCCATTGCCATTACGGATCATGGTAACATGTTCGGAGTGTTGGAGTTCTATAATACGTGCATCAAAAACGATGTGAAGCCTATTTTGGGCTGCGAGATGTATGTTTCGCCCACGAGTCGTTTTATAAAAGATGGTGTACATTTCAGCGGGCATCACCTTATACTGTTGGCTAAGAATGAAATCGGATACAAGAATCTGATAAAGTTGGATTCCTTGGCATTTGCAAAAGAGGCAAAGTACAGAACCTCAAGAATAGATAAGGATTTGCTGTTCGAACACCATGAGGGATTGATATGTTGTTCGGCTTGCTTAGGCGGTGTTTTGCCGAAACTGATAGCGGCAGGCGACATTGATGGTGCAGAACGAACGGCGGCAGAGTATAAGGCAGTTTTTGGAGATGACTACTACATAGAATTGCAAGATCATGGCTTGGAATTACAAAAGAAAGTGTTGATTGAGTTGGTTAGGATTGCAAAAAAATTGGATATTAAGATAGTTGCAACGAATGATGTACACTTTATCAATTCCGATGATTACGATGCTCATAAGATTTTGATATGTCTGAACACGGGTACAAAGTTGAATGAAAGCACAAAGATGATGTACACCGGCAATGAGTACTTGAAAACTCCGGAAGAAATGGCAGAGCTGTTTAAGGACTACCCCGAGGCCATAAGCAACAGCATGGAAATTGCGGAAAAGGTTGAGGTATACAAAATGGAAAGGGATCCGATACTGCCTGTTTTCGATATACCGGAAAGTTTTGGTTCCATGGATAAGTATTTGGAGGAATATCCGTTGGAAAGGGTCAGGGAAAATCTGTACAACGAAATATTGAACAATCCGAAGACGTCGGAAGAGGATAGAAAGCAAGAGAGAAAAGATGAGGTCATAGACAAGGTTCTTAAATCCAAGGGTGGATACAAAAAAATAGTACGAACAAAATTTGAAGCCGATTATTTGAGGCACATAACCTTTGAGGGAGCCGAACAAAAGTACGGAAGTCCATTGCCTAACAATGTGAAAGAACGTTTGGAAAGTGAATTGAAGACGATAGAGTGGATGGGGTTTCCGGGATACTTCCTTATAGTTCAGGATTTCATCAATTACTCTCGAGAACATCTTGGTGTGATAGTAGGACCCGGCAGAGGTTCGGCGGCGGGCAGCGTTGTGGCTTATTGTCTCGGAATAACGGCGATAGAACCTTTGAAGTATGGTTTGCTCTTTGAACGTTTCCTGAATCCCGACAGAATATCGTTGCCGGATATAGACGTTGACTTTGATGACGAGGGTAGAGCCAAAACGTTGGACTATGTGCGACAGAAATACGGTGCCGATCATGTGGCTCAAATAACAACATTCGGCACAATGGCGGCAAAGAGTGCCATAAAAGATGTTGCAAGGGTGATGGAGCTTTCTATAAGCGAAAGCAACAGATTGGCAAGTTATGTTCCTTCAAAGCCCGGCACAACTCTTGAAAAAGCGTTTGAGGAGTCGCCGGAACTTAAAAACGAGTTGGAGAATGGCACTCCGCTTGTGAAAGACGTGCTTAAATTTGCCCAAAAGTTGGAAGGCTCGATAAGGAATACGGGAATACATGCCTGCGGAGTTATAATCGGTCCCGATGATATATCGAATTATGTTCCCGTTGCCGACAGTAAGGACTCGGATATGATGGCAACGCAGTTTGAGGGCAAGTTGATAGAAAGCGTAGGCATGATTAAGATGGACTTTCTCGGATTGAAAAACTTATCAATAATAAAGGACGCTTGCGAAAACATAAAAAAGAGCCATGATATAGACATAAATCCAAGTGAAATAAAGTTGGACGACCGATTGACGCTTGAATTGTTTCAGAAAGGTTTGACAATGGGAACGTTCCAATTTGAGTCCGATGGAATGAAACAGCATTTGCGAAATCTTAAACCAGACAAATTTGAGGATTTGATTGCGATGAATGCCTTGTATCGCCCCGGTCCTATGCAGTATATTCCCAATTTCATTGCCAGAAAACACGGCAATGAAGAAATAGTCTATGAATTTCCGGTTATGGAAAAGTACTTGTCCGAAACGTATGGCATAACCGTTTATCAAGAACAGGTCATGCAACTTTCCCAAGCACTTGCCGGCTTCACCCCCGGTCAGGCAGACAAGTTGCGAAAGGCTATGGGAAAGAAGCAGATTGCCGTTATGGAGGAATTGAGAGAGAAGTTCATCAAAGGTTGTCTGCAAAACGGTTTAGACAAAGAAAAGGTAGAAAAGATTTGGGAGGATTGGAAGAAATTTGCAGAGTATGCTTTCAATAAATCTCACTCTACTTGTTATGCGTATGTGGCATTCCAAACGGCGTATCTTAAAGCTCACTATCCGGCAGAGTATATGTCATCGGTCTTAACGCATAACCTTTCCGACATAAAGCAGATTACGCAGTACATAGACGAGTGTAAGAAATTGCAGATAGCCGTTTTAGGTCCAAGCATCAATGAGTCGGATTTGAATTTCATGGTGAACAAGAAAGGGGAAATCCTTTTTGGATTGGCTGCAATAAAAGGAGTGGGAGCGGCTGCGGCAGAAGAAATCATCAAAGAACGGGAAGCCAACGGTGCATTTGCAAGTCCGTTCGATTTTATCAAAAGAGTAAATTTGCGAACCATCAATAGAAAGTGTATAGAGTCGCTGATTAAGGCAGGGGCTTTTGATTGCTTTCAAAACATTCACCGAGCTCAGTATTTTCATTCGCAGGACGGGCTGGATAATACGAGCTTTCTTGACAAGCTGATAAAGTTCGGAATAAAAACAAAGGAGAATGAGATGAGTTCACAAGCCTCCTTGTTCGGTACAAACGATGAATTGATTATTGAAGACCCTGCTGTGCCGGATTGTGAACCGTGGACAAGAATGGAAAGTCTCGGTTTTGAAAAGGAGATGTTGGGATTCTATATCTCCGGACACCCGTTGGACATGTTCCGACTCGCCATAAAAAACTTCACAAACATAGGAGTGCAAGAATTAAGCGACTTATTGAAACTGAAAGATCGTGAGGTATGTTTCGCCGGTCTTATTAGTTCGGCATCGGTAGGAACAACAAAAACAGGGCAACCCCGTGGCGAGTTTACCATAGAGGACAAGAGCGGTTCTTTCCGCATTTCTCTTTTCGGCAAAAACTATGTTTCTTTCTCGAATTACTGCAAAGCCGGTTTGTATGTATTGGTGAAGGCTGTCGTTAGAGAAAAGTCATGGTCTAAAAACGGTCAAGAAAACAAGGAACTCGAAATTGCTATTCAGAAAATAGAATTGTTGGAAGATGTATTGAGGAACTACGCTTCCGGTTTTATGATAAGCATTTCTTATGACAGCGTTTCGGAGACCTTTATCAATGAATTGGAGAAGTTGTGCAAAGATGCACGCGGCAAAATACCCATTTCAATAAAGGTAATCGACAGTAACGACAACAGCGTTATGGTAACCATGAAGTGCAATAAGTACAAGGTTGAAGTGTCGACTTTCTATAATTCTCTGCGCAGCAGTTCTATTTCACGGTACATAATATCTGATCAACTGGTAAAGCGACCTTTTTGATGGAAAGATATGTTCCGTTGAATTTTGTCAAGCAAGAGGCCTTGAAGTTGGGCTTTCAAGACTGTGGAGCCGCAAAAGTCGAAATCTTAAACTCGGAACGGTTTACTTTTTGGCTTAATGAGGGCTACCATGCGGGCATGGAATATATGGAAAGGAACATGGGAAAACGTATAGATATTAAACAACTTGTTCCTTATGCCGAAACGGTCTTCTCTTTCCTTATGTCGTACAACGGAAACCAAGACGATGGAATGCAAAACGGTTTTGCCGCCTACGCTTTGGGGGAAGATTATCATAAAGTCTTGAAAAATAGATTGTACAAGCTCTTGCAAACAATTCAATGCAGCTATCCGGATTTTGAAGCAAGGATATTTGTGGATTCTGCTCCACTTATGGAGCGACAGTGGGCTGTTAAAGCCGGATTAGGTTGGATTGGGAAGAATGGTTGCGTGGTAAGCAAGCTGTATGGCAACCGAACTTTTCTTGCCGAAATGGTTTGCAACTATACGAGTGACTATTCCGAAGAGCAAAAGAACAGATGCGGCTCTTGCAACCGCTGTGTCGACAGTTGCCCCAACAGAGCCATAAAACCAAATGGCGTGGTAGATTGCAATTTGTGCATATCATACCAAACCATAGAGAGTAAAGTGTCGCCTCCCACAGGTTTTCATCTGCATGGATACGTATACGGCTGCGACCTTTGCTTAAATGCCTGCATCTGGAACAGCAAAGCCCGAAAATATCAAGTCGAGGAGTTTTCGCCTACTCCTGCAATGCTGAATTTGATGGACAAAATCAAAGCCCGAAATCTCGAAAAACAAGACTTTAACAAAGCCCGCAAGCACAGCCCTGTCGGTCGGGTGAAATTCGACAAACTATTATCGAATATTTCAGCCGTTCAATCAGAAGTTGATTAAATACGGCATTCTTGCTTGTACACCTTGCATCATGCAGATATTCCTTAGTTCAAGGAAAAAGGAGTAAGGCTTTCCGAGTTGTTCGGTAAAAGTTTTCAGTCTTGCCTCTTGAGAGAATGCTTCCATTATTTGAGTTGCCAAGTCTTTCGTTTTCGGATATGCCACAATGCCATAAGAGCCTTTCAGACCGGCTTCTTTTGCAGCCACTTCTATCGCTTTGCTCAAACCGCCGAACTCATCAATCAAACCCAACTCTTTGGCTTGTGAACCTGCCCAAACCCGACCTCTTGCAATAGAGTCTATGTATGCTTTCTCTTTTTGTCGTCCCGTAGCGACTCTTGTGATAAAATTATCATAGAAATTTTCCACGTTTCGCTGCATCAGCAGCCTTACCTCTTGCGAAACAGGCGAAGTAACCGTTAAGGCGATGGAATTATCGTGTGTTTTGACGGTGTCGAATGTAATTCCGAGGTTTTTCTTCAAACTGCGGGCAAAATTCGGCATCACACCGAACACACCGATGGAACCTGTAATGCTTATGGGCGAAGCTACAATCTTTGTTGCATTGGAACTCATTTCGTAACCTGCCGAGGCAGCCACATCTCCCATTGAAACAATAAGAGGTTTTTCCTTTTTTGCCTTGATGACCTCGTTGGTTATCAGTTCCGAAGCAACAGCATCGCCTCCCGGAGAGTTAACCCTCAAAACTATCGCCTTAACCCTTTTGTTTGCCGCAGCCTTTTGCAATGCGTTTACTATTGTTTCGCTTCCTATGGAGACTTCCGACCCCTTGCCTCTGTTCACATCGCCAAAGGCATACACCACTGCAATGTTATCTTTTTGCGGAAGGAATATGTTTTGCACCGTTTTGCGATATTCCGAATACTTTACGAAGCTCACCTTTGTCTTTTTGCCGAGTTTATGTTTCGATTTAACTTCGTCGCTTATCAAACTCTTTACGTCAGAACGGAAGCTCAATTTGTCAACCAACTTGTTGCGTAGTGCGTCTTTCGGTAAACAAGTCTCAAGAGAAGCAACCTGACGATTAAGCACCTCCACGCTCAAACCTCTGTCCTTAGCCATATTTGCAACTACATAATCCCATATAGCGGTCAGGTAAACCTTTATCTGCTCTCTGTTTTCGTCCGACATCTTATTCCTTATATATCGTTCACCCGCACTCTTGTAGGCATTGTTTCTCGGTCTTATCAAATCAACGTCGATATCGAATTTATCCAAGAGGTCTTTGTAATACATCACTTCTGCTCCAAGCCCCGTCAGAGTCAGCATTCCGGCAGGATTGAGAATAACCTCATCGGCGGCAGATGCCAGATAGTAAGCCGATTGGGTGAACATATCGCTATAAGCGTAGACTTTTTTGCCGGAAGACTTGAAATCAATCAAAGCCTGACGCATTTCCTCCACAGTGGCCCAGCCATTGGTTTGCAGGATAGACAAATCCAGCATGACGGCTTTTATTTTTGCATCTGTTTTTGCCTCGTTCAGCACTCCCATAAACTCGGTCAAACCCATGGAAGTCCCCATCTCTCCGTTAATTACCTCGCCAAGCATAGACAAGTCGCTGACCTCCCTGTCATAAATTGCTTTGTCGAACTTTATAAGCAATACTGCATTCTCGTCTATCTTTGGAACGGTGTTTGTGGAAGAAACCAAAGACGAAAAAATGCCTATCATAATCAGCACAAACAAAATTCCCGCAATCAAAAAGCCCACTACGGAGGCAAAAGTAAACTTGAAAAACTGTTTCATGGCAAATCCTTATTTTTTTCTTTCTCTATCGCTATTAAATACTCTTTGTTTATATCCAACATTATGTCCATTCCCACGGCGGTAATGGAGATTCGGAACTTTGTTTTATCATTATCGTACTCCACTCTGCCGACCAAACCCTCGAAAGCACCCTCTGCTATTCTTACCAAATCACCCTTACGAATTACCTGCGGCATGAGTTCAAACTCAAGCTCTCTTTCTATCAGAATCTTTATCGATTCTATCTGATATTCCGGAATGGGTACGGCTCTTCCGCCGAACCAAATAAATTTTACCGCTCCCGGAACTTGCAGAACTTCCCATTGTGCATGCTCTTCTATTTTTACAAAGACATAGGAAGTGAACAAAGGTACTTCAACCTGCTTTTTCCTGTCTGCCCACTTATGAGTTTCTTTCCGTAACGGCAGGTAGGACTCGTAGTCTCTCTTTTGCAATTCCCTATACACCGTTTTCTCTTTCCTCGGTTGCACATAGAGGGCATACCACTGCTTTTCCTTGTTTTTTGTCTCTTGTTCGGGAAGTTTGCCCATTTCAATACTTTTGAAAAAACGGAAGAGGGGAAGCCGCACTTCCCTCTTCCGATAGAATAAATACAAACTAAAATATGCTGTCTATCAAAGCATCGTCGGCTATGTTAGGCATAGTTACCCTCAATTTAGGTTCTGCCTGCATTGCTCTCTTGATTGCAAACATTGCACCTTCGTTTCTTGCCCACGAGCGTCTGCTTATGCCGTTGTTGACGTCCCAGAACAACATGTTTCTAAGTCTTCTGTCGGCATCATCGCTTCCGTCTATAACCATACCGAAGCCTCCGTTGATAACCTCTCCCCAACCGACGCCTCCGCCGTTGTGAATGGAAACCCATGTTGCACCTCTGAAACTGTCGCCTATGCAGTTCTGAACAGCCATGTCGGCAGTAAAAGAGCTGCCATCGTAAATATTAGATGTTTCTCTGAAAGGAGAGTCCGTTCCCGAAACATCGTGATGGTCTCTTCCCAAGACTATTGGAGCTGAAATCTTGCCTTCTTTTATTGCTTTGTTGAAAGCGGCTGCTATCTTGGTTCTTCCTTCTGCATCGGCATACAATATGCGGGCTTGGGAACCAACCACAAGGTGATTTGCCTTTGCTCCCTTTATCCATGTGATATTGTCGTGCATTTGTTGTTGGATTTCGGCAGGCGAGTTCTTTGCAATTTCTTCCAATACCGCCATTGCAATATGGTCGGAAGTGTCCAAATCCTCTGCTTTGCCAGAAGTACAAACCCAACGGAAAGGACCGAAGCCGTAATCGAAGCACATAGGTCCCATTATGTCTTGAACGTATGACGGATAACGGAATGTGCCGTCTTCTTTCATTATGTCTGCACCGGCTCTTGAGGACTCCAACAAGAATGCGTTACCGTAATCGAAGAAGTACATGCCTTTTGCTGTCAACTTATTGATGGCTGCAACCTGTCTTCTCAAAGACTCTTCAACCTTTTGCTTGAACAATTCCGGCTGTTCTGCCATCATGACCTGCGATTCTTCAAAGGTCAATCCCACAGGGTAGTAACCGCCTGCCCAAGGGTTGTGAAGAGATGTTTGGTCTGAACCCAAATCGACATGAATGTCGTGTTCAACCATATATTCCCACAAGTCGACCACGTTTCCTTGGTAAGCAAAAGAAACAACCTCCTTTGCCTCTCTTGCTTTCTTTACTCTTGCCATCAACTTGTCCAAATCCGAGTAAACCTCATCTACCCAGCCTTGGGAATGACGCTTGTTTGTTGCGGCAGGGTTTATCTCGGCAGTAATGGAAACAACTCCTGCAATGTTGCCTGCCTTTGGTTGAGCTCCGCTCATGCCGCCCAAACCTGCGGTTACAAACAATTTGCCGCCCAAACCGTCTTTGCTAATCTTCCTTCCTGCATTCAAAACGGTTATGGTCGTGCCATGGACAATTCCTTGCGGACCTATGTACATATAGCTGCCTGCGGTCATCTGTCCGTATTGGCTTACGCCCAAAGCGTTGAACCTTTCCCAGTCATCGGGTTTGGAATAGTTCGGAATAACCATTCCGTTGGTAACCACAACTCTCGGTGCATCTTTGTGAGATGGGAACAAGCCCATTGGGTGACCGGAATACATTGCAAGCGTTTGCTCCTCCGTCATTTCGGAAAGATATTTCATCGTCAAGCGATATTGCGCCCAGTTCTGGAAAACCGCACCGTTACCGCCGTAGGTAATCAATTCATGAGGGTGTTGGGCAACAGCGGGGTCGAGATTGTTTTGAATCATCAACATTATCGCCGCAGCTTGTCTGCACTTTGCCGGATACTCCTCAATGGGGCGGGCATACATCTTGTAGGAAGGGCGGAAACGATACATATAAATACGACCGTATTTTTCCAACTCCTCTGCAAACTCCTTCGCCAACACAGGGTGGAATTTCTTGTCGAAATACCTTAAAGCATTCTTCAAAGCCAACTTCTTTTGAGTTCTGGTCAAAATGTCCTTACGCTTGGGGGCGTGGCTTACAGTCTTGTCATACTCCTGCAACTCAGGCAAATAGTCGGGAATTCCTTCCACAACAGCTTCTCTAAATTCCATATCTGTCTAAAATATTACTATTATTAATCTGCTTTTTGAACCTACAAAGATACGCAAATTTGATGACCCTTTCGTAGAACGCCGTTTGAATTTTCTGAATCGCCGATTCATTTTTTTCTTTCGCCGATTCAAAAAAATGAATCGGCGATTCGTTGCAGCGGGTTTTGAAAGCGATAAAACGGTGCAAAAACCCAAATGAGCGAAAAAAATATTCTTTCACTTGACTTACGGAAATTATTTGCTATATTTGCGGTTCAAAATACAGAGATATGA
>CAZSFV010000006.1:65625-77891 GCA_964606345.1 uncultured Bacteroidaceae bacterium
GTATTTTTCTTTTGCATGATGGCGATATTTTGCAGCATAGGTTGCTTTGCAGAAGAGGGAGAAAAACAATTCGATGCCGGCGAGCTGATTATGGAACACATATCGGATTCCTATGATTGGCACATACTTACATGGAAAACGACCAATGTGTCCATACCGTTGCCGATTATTTTGTACAAGGACGGAAAGTTAGACGTTTTCATGTCGAGCAAGTTCAACCACGGACACGATTCTTACCGCGGCTATAAGATTGCGAGCAAGGCAGATGGCGAAGACGTGTCGGGAAAAATAATCTGTGTGGACGACAACGGCGTGTACACGGGTGAAAGACCCTACGATTTTTCGATAACCAAGAATGTTTTTTCCATTTTCATAGTCGCAGGATTCATACTCTTTCTCGTATTCAAGGGAGTATCGATTGCGAAGAAACGTCAAGGCAAAGAACCGAAAGGCATTCAGACTTTGGTCGAATTTTTTGTCATTTACATACGAGACGACATTGCAATACCTTCAATAGGAAAGGAAAAATACAGAAAATATCTGCCATATCTGTTGACGGCATTCCTGTTCATATTCTTTTCCAACCTCATGGGATTGTTGCCTTGCTTCCCCGGAGGAGCCAACGTAACGGGAAACATAGCTGTAACGCTTTGTTTGGCAATCTTTACCTTTGTCATAACCAATGTAAGCGGCAACAAACACTATTGGAAGCACATGGTAAACATGCCGGGAGTGCCTTGGTGGCTTAAATTCCCGCTTCCGATAATGCCGATAGTGGAAATATTGGGAATGTTCACCAAACCGTTTTCCCTAACGGTGCGATTGTTCGCAAATATCACAGCGGGACACGTCATCATATTGAGTTTCATGTGCATTATCTTCATCTTCGGACAGCAAAGTGCCGCCCTCGGATACGGAACGGCTATAGTACCGTTGTTTTTCAGTATATTCATGACACTTTTGGAGATATTGGTGGCATATATCCAAGCATACGTTTTCACTCTCTTGTCTGCAATCTACATAGGAATGGCAACAGAGGACGCACATGCTTAAAGATGATTTGATAGGTAAGTTAGACGAATTTATTCGCAAGTTCTACAAAAATTTGCTGCTAAAAGGATTATTGTATTCGGTAATCCTTTTAGTTGTTTTTTATCTCCTGCTGAGCCTTTTGGAGTTTGTGGGGTACAACAGCACCACGGTAAGAACGGTTTTGTTCTATCTCTACCTGTTGTTTGCCCTAATCATAATATGTATTTTCGTCATTCGACCGGCGGTAAAGATGCTGCGCATAGGCAAAACACTGACCTATTACGAGGCTGCAAAAATCATAGGAGAGCATTTCCCAGAAGTATCCGATAAACTGTTGAATCTTTTGCAGTTGAAAGACCTTTCGGAAAAAGAAGACTCGGATTTGCTGCTGGCAAGCATAGAGCAGAAAACGCGACAACTCTCTCCAATCCCCTTTTATAAAGCAATCGACAAAAGCAAACTCAAACGAGCATGCATCGCAGCCTGTTGTGTTGTAGGCGTTTTGCTTTTGACAGCTTTGATATTTCCGAGCTTTTTGAAAGACACAGCTTTTCGATATGTCAATCACTCCACTTATTTCGAGAAGCCTGCACCATTTGCATTTGTCTTGCAAAACGAAACGCTTACCGTGCTGCAACAAGAAGATTTGAAGGTAGAGGTAAAAATCTCAGGCAAAGCCATACCTGACCAAGTCGACATAGCACTCGACGGACACACCTTTAGAATGCGGAAAGAGAGCAAAACGCATTTCTCTCATCTCATAAAACAGATAAATTCCGATACCGAGTTCTTCTTTTCTGCCGCAGGTGTGGAAAGTCGTCCCTATATTATAAAGGTAAAACCTAAGCCGGTTTTGGTTTCCGTTGCTGCCGAAATACTCTACCCATCATATACCGGAATGAAAGCCGAAACGATTTCGGGAGTGAACCGTATCAACTTACCGAAAGGCTCGAAAATCGTTTGCAAAATACAAACGAGAGATACCAAACAACTAATAGTGAATTGCAACGACAAACAAACAACGCTACTTCCCGACAAAAAAGGGTTTGCAGAGTATGTAATGACAGCGATGTCGAACACGAACGTTACGGTGCGAACTTCCAACGAACACACAGCCTTTTCCGACTCCGTAACATTGCAGATTACCACCATTGAAGACCTCTATCCGCAAATAGCAGTCATCGAACAAAAGGACAGCATTCTGCCGAAAAGAATATTGTTCAGGGGACAGATAAAGGACGATTACGGTTTCAATAAGTTGGAGTTTTGCCTCGTGAAGCATTCCAAAGGAAAGGACGACATTGTATACAAGCAAGACTTGGAGGTATCCAAAACTTCCAATGCACAAGAGTTTTATCATTATTATGACATAGCCCGGGCGGAGCTTGCAAACGGAGAAAGCATAGATTACTACTTCCAAGTATGGGATAACGACGCCGTAAACGGAAGCAAAAGTGCCAAAAGCAAGGTCTTTTCCTTGAAATTGCTTTCGGAAGAAGAGTTGGAAGAGAAAAGGGAACAGAACTCCGAAGCCTTGAAGTCGGAAACAGAAAGCATTTTGTCCTCAATCAAAGAATTGCAAAAGCAGATTGAGGAGATGAACCGCAAGTTGATAGAAAAGAAAGAGCTGTCGTGGCAAGATAAAAAGCAGATGGAGGAACTTGCAAGAAAGCAGGAAGAATTGAAAAGCAAAGTGCAAGAAGTCAAAGACAAGCTGCAAGAAAACAATATGTTGAACGAGAAGTTGTCAGAGCCGCAACAGAACGACATACTTGAGAAACAAAAAGAGTTGGAAGCCTTAATGGACAAGGTTTTGAACGAGGACATGAAAGCAATGATGGAGCAAATCCATAAGTTGGCGAACGAGCAAGTGGATAAGCAGAAACTCAACGAAGCCTTAGACAAAATAAAGCAGAACAACAAGGACATAGAAAAGCAGTTGGATAGAAATATAGAAATGTATAAGCGTTTGGAAGTCGAGAAAAAGACGGAAGAGCTTATCGAAAAACTGAAAGACCTATCCGAAAAGCAGAAAAAGCTATCGGAAAACTTGAAGCACGAAAGCAAGGAAGAACTTTCGAAGCAGCAAAGTGAACTTCAAAACGAATTTCAAAAGCAACAAGAGAAGATAGAAAGCATCAAGAAGGAATTACGCACCATGAACGAGGAACATACCTTGAAAAGAAACATGGAACGTGAGAATGCAATAAAAGAGAAACAGCAAGAGGCAAGAGAAAACATAAACAAAGGACGGAAGAAAGCGGCGGAAGAAGCTATGCAGGAGGCGGCACAGAAAATGCAGGAGATGGCAGACGACCTGCAACAGCAGCAAGATGAAAATCAAGAAGAGCAACTTGCGGAGGATATAGAGCAAGTGAGAAGCATGTTGAAGAACCTTGTCCGCCTGTCGATGCAACAGGAAGAGTTAATCTCGAAAACAAAAACCACAAAGGTTTCCGATGCCGAGTATCAGAGGATTGTACGCAAGCAATACATCATAAAGGAAGACATGACGATGATAGCGGACAGTCTTTTCGCCATGAGCAAACGACAACCCCAAGTGGGAAACATGATAAATCAGGAATTGAATAAAATCAACAGTCAGTTGGAAAAATCCATAGAGACCATGGTGCGATATAATCAAGCTCATTATGCCAATTACAGGAACTCCTCCGCCGCTTCTTCGCAACAATATGCCATGACCTCTATGAACAACCTTGCTCTTATGTTGTCGGAATCTGTTGAAAACATGAAACAACAGCAGAATCAGAAGAACAAGGCAAAGGGTAAGCAGAACAGACAATGCAAAAACCCCTCACAATCCGACAAACCGTCGTCCAAACAAAGCATGAGAGAGCTTCAAGAGTCCTTGAACAAAGAGTTGGAACGCTTGCAGAAAGAATTGGAAAAACAGAAGAACAACGGCAAACAAAAGATTGGCGAAGGAGCAAAATTAAACGAAGAATTGGCGAAAGCTGCCGCCCAACAGGAGATGATAAGGGCAATGGTGGCGAAGGCAGCCGAAGAAGCAAAACGGAACGGTGGCAAACCGGACAGGAAAATGGAAGAATTGCAGCGGCAAATGGAACAAACGGAAAAAGAAATCGTAAACAAGACCATAAGCCGCCAGACCATAAATCGTCAGGCTCAAATATTGACCCGAATGTTAGAGTCGGAGAAGGCAGAGAAGACAAAAGGCAAGGACTTCGAGCGAAAGTCGAAGACAGCAAAAAACAAAGAGAGCCAAGTCGAAGACTTTCCCGAGTTCAAGAAATTGAAGCAAAGGGAAACCGAGTTGTTCAAACAAGTGCCGCCTGTCTACTCTCCGTTCTACAAAAAGAAGGTTAACGACTACTTTTATGGTAGCGGCAACGGGGATAAACAGTAACGCAAAAAGAAATGAGGAGCGAGATGTTTGAAAACACGCTAAGGATAAAGCAATCGGACGATTTGACCGATTTGATAGAAGAGATATGCCACGAAAACAACATAAGCAACTATTTCGGAACAATATCCGTTGCAATAGATCAAGCTTTGGAAATGATATTAGCCTGCAAGGGCAAGTCCGAATGGGCAGAAGTGAAGTTGTCTTTTGCCAAATGCGTTGGCGGTATAGTCTTTAAGGTTGAATATTCCGATGAAGTATTCAAATGTTTGACCACGGCAGATGGAACACTCGCCAAACTTGCCGATGTGGAGTCTTACATAATAAACTCTCTTGCCGACAAGGTAGTCATATTGAACGGAGGAAAGGGAGTGGAACTGCAATTCCTCATAGGCGGCATAGAACCCGAGTTACTTTCTTCTCGTTTGGAAAAGATGCAAAGCTACTTTGAAAACAAAATTCCGCATCACACAATAGAATAATGGCAATTCGATTTTCAATAGAGACCAAATACTCTCTGAAAAACCGCACGCTGATAAAGCGATGGGTTAAAACAGTGGTCGAAAACAAAGGGAAAAAGCTCGGAGACCTTTCTTACATTTTATGTGATGACGATTACCTTTTGGAGGTCAACCGTCAATATCTTGCTCACGACTATTACACCGACATTATCACCTTTGACTATACCGAGAACGACATCATAGGGGGAGATCTCTTCATAAGCGTTGACAGAGTTCGAGATAACGCCGCAGCGTTGCAGTTGTCCGAACACGAGGAAATGCTTCGAGTAATGATACACGGCGTGTTGCATCTGCTCGGATTAAAGGACAAAAGCGACGAAGATGCAAAACAGATGAGAGCAGCCGAAGAGGAGAGTCTCGAGTTGTTGAAAGCGATGAGCAAACAGAACTGAAAATGTTTATGAATTACGATATAATAGTAGTGGGAGCCGGACACGCAGGTTGTGAGGCTGCCTACTCGTCTGCAATCTTGGGTTCCAAGGTGCTTTTGGTAACTCAAAATCTCAACAACATTGCCCAACTCTCTTGCAACCCTGCAATGGGAGGTGTAGCCAAAGGACAAATAGTGCGGGAAATAGATGCCTTGGGCGGTTTCTCGGGAGTGATTACCGACAAAAATACTTTGCAGTTCCGCATGCTTAATCGCAGCAAGGGCTGTGCCATGTGGAGCCCTCGGGCGCAAGTGGACAACGTAACTTTCGGCTTTTCGTGGCGGCAAACTCTTGAAAACAACGAAAATATCAGTCTGTGGCAAGACGAGGTTGTCGATTTGGTAATACATAATCACAGGGTTGAGGGAGTGAAAACCATATTGGGATTGGAATTTCGTGCGAAAGCGGTTATTCTTACCAACGGCACTTTCCTGAACGGAAGAATCCATATAGGGGAGGTTAATTTTGAGGGAGGCAGAATAGGAGAGCAAGCCTCAAAGGGTTTGTCCGACAAAATGAAAGACGAAGGCTTCGAAACCGACAAGTTGAAGACAGGAACACCAATGAGGGTTGACGGTCGCAGCATAAACTTTTCCGTTATGCAGGAGCAGAAAGGCGATGACGAGCCTGCACAATTCTCATTCCTTTACCAAAGGCAGCAAGCTCTTTCGCAACGCAGTTGTTTTCTCACATACACCAATCCCAAGGTTCACGACATTCTCCGCAAGGGTTTCCCTTTTTCTCCAATGTTTGCAGGCAGAATACAGGGTAAGGGACCGCGTTACTGCCCGTCGATAGAGGATAAAATAGAACGTTTCTCCGATAAAGACCGGCATCAACTCTTTATAGAGCCGGAGTCGCTGTATACCGGATTGTACTACGTTAACGGCTTCTCCTCTTCGCTCCCTTTGGAAATACAATACGAAGCCTTACACAACATACCCGGCTTTGAAAATGCCGTGATTCAAAAACCCGGTTACGCCATAGAGTATGACTATTTTCCGCCTACGCAACTGAAATGCACTCTTGAAACGAAACATGTCGGCAATTTGTACTTTGCAGGACAGATAAACGGCACTACCGGCTACGAGGAAGCCGCCTCGCAGGGCTTGATGGCAGGAATAAACGCTCATCTCAAAATAAGGGACAAAGAGCCGTTTGTTTTGAAGCGTTCCGAAGCCTACATAGGCGTATTGATAGATGATTTGATAACAAAAGGCGTAGATGAGCCTTATAGAATGTTCACCTCGCGGGCCGAATATCGCATACTCCTTCGTCAAGACGATGCCGACAGGCGATTGACGCCGCTTTCCTTTGCAATAGGTCTGGCAAGCGAGGAGCGAATGAGAAAAACGGAGCGTAAGCAAGCCGAAACAGCCGAATTGGTCGGCTATCTGAAGTCTGCCTCCGTTTGTCCCGAGCAGGTAAACGCCACTCTTGAAAGTTTGAACACTCCGCAAATAACCCGCAAAACACGATTGGAGCAGTTGCTTCTCCGTCCGCAGGTGGGTTTGCAACAACTGCGCAACTGCGTTCCCGAACTCGAGGGACAAATCGCCAAGGCAGATTCCGATATACGCAACGAAGTGAGCGAAGGTGCAGAGATACTTGTCAAATATGAAAGCTACATACACAAAGAGCAAGAAATAGTCAACCGTCTCAGCAAATACGAAGATTTCAAAATACGAAGCGACTTCGATTTCAGCCAAATCAAAGCCCTCTCGTTTGAAGCACGGGAAAAACTGACTAAAATACGTCCTCAAACCATAGGGCAGGCGAGTCGAATCAGCGGTGTGTCTCCTGCCGATGTGTCGGTACTGATCATTTACCTTGCCAGATAAGCAGGGGAGGGAGAAAAACGACCGTTTAACGAAGAAAAGAAGCGAAAGCCCGCAAAGAAGTTGCGGGCTTTCATTATGCCGGCGGAACGAATCCCCATTTGGTGAAAATGAATCGCCGAAGGAAAAAAATGAATGGCTGATTCAGAAAAATGAATCGGCGAAAGAATTTTTTGAATCGGCGATTCGTTTCGGTCGAATTGAGTGGTGTGAAAATCAAATGCTTGCACAAAGGTTGTTTTGCGGCGTTCAGTCCTTTGTTTTTATGTATGGAAGCAGTCTTTCGCACTCTTGCTCGCTCAAAAGGTGGATGTTGCGAATATCCTCCGCGTTTTCGAAGTCCTTTTTATATTCTTTGCGGTATCTGATAAGAGCTTTGGCGAGTTGAAAGTCTATGTACGGGTGCGAAACAAGGTATTTGACGTTGTCGGAATTGATGTTTATTTTCCGAATTTGAACATCTCCTGCCACAAGGTGGGGCTTTATGCTTTCGAACAGCTCTTCGCTCATGCCGTAAACCTCTTTCAGCTGATTGACCGACACATAGCCTCCGAGTTTTTTGCCGTATCGGTAAATCCGTCCTGCTCTTGCTTTTCCTATTCCGCGCAGTTGTTGCAGGTCGAGAGTGTCTGCTGTGTTCAGATCCAAGATGAGCGTTTCTTTTTCGGCGTGGTAAGAGGGCTGTTCGCCCTTTGCAGCTTCGGAAACCTTTGTTTGCTTATCCGAAGATGGCAGATGTTCTTCCGTATCGAAAACAAGGAACGGGCGTATTTGAGAGAAAAGCTGGTCATCCATGCAATACAATCGGCGAAACTGCTTTTCGTCTTTGAAGCCTTTGGCTTTGGTTCTGTAATTCACTATGTTGGCAGCCTGCCTTTCGCTCAAACCGAATGAAAGCAACTGTTCATAAGTAACGGTATTGGGGTTAAACGGACGGAAGTTGTACTTCTTCGGTTCCTTTGCCGATTTCGGAAAAGCGTTTTGCTCCCGTACCGACACATTGCTCTGTTTCCCCGTCTCCTTGTTGTCTTCCAAATAAATGAAACGGTCTTTGACAAAGAAGAACACAAGCGACAAGCCTGTCGCAATCCCGACAAGAAAATATATCGGTGCTTTATGTCTGTTGGAAAGCCTCGGAAGTTTGGGCGAACTACTCATTCATCAATTCCTCGACGGCTTTACGAATATCGTTTCCGAACAACTCCCTTTTCAAAATCCTGCCCTCCTTGTCGGCAATCATGTTCATGGGAATCATTTCGAAGTCGTAACGGCTTGTTATCTCCCTTCCGTTCCCTATGAGGGACAACCATGGCAGTGGATTGCCCTTAACATACGCCGACCATTCGGCAGGGTTGGTGTCTATCGATATGCTGACTATTTCCAAGCCTTTGGCATTGTATTTTTTGTACAATTCCTTCAACAGAGGTATCTCTTCCCTGCATGGTTTGCACCATGAAGCCCAAAAACATACCAAAACATATTTATGAGGCTTTATTTCTCTTTCCGTAAAGACCTTTTCGTTTATGTCCAATGCGGTGAAAGACAATGCGGAGGAGCTTAACGCTTTCTTTTGGCGGTCTTTCATCACATTGCCGAGGTACACCGCCCATTTGTTTTTGTAATCCACATCTAAGCAAAGCTCCGAACAATAGTCCGAAAGCGGATTGGCGTCTGTTGCGGAGGTTCTTATTATCTGACCAATCATAAGAGAATACGTCGCTCCCGAGGCAGGATATTCTTTAAGCATCTCCTTATACAAAGCAACCTGCTTTTCATAGATTTGTTTTGCCTTTTCGGGGTGCTTTTGCAGGTTTTCGGTTTCGGTAATCAGCTTGTTGAAAAAGTCGGAGAAGTCTTCGGCATAATCATTGCCCGAATAAGTGGTACGCAAATAAGACTCCCCTTTAAGGAAGCTGTTCAATCCTCCTATTTTCATGCTTGTTTTTTTCCCCTTACGCATGGGGACAGGTAGATTGCAGGAGAATTTCTGCTGCTTGTCGGTAATTATAAGCGAGCAGTCCCCGTAGTCCGACTCGAAAGCCAAAGTGTCGAACACGGCTTCAAACCTGCCGTTGGTGAATGCAGCCGACACCAAAGTGTCCTGCATGCCTGCTTCAATCTGTTCAGGATTTGCATAAATCACCAACACCTTTCCCTCCGTCAACTCGGGTATTTCCATCACCAAAGAAGTCTCCTTGGAACATGAAACCAAGAAAAGGGCAAACGAAACGAACAACAAATAGATTTTATTCATGATTGATTAGTTTTGTTCCGGCAAAGGTACGAATAAAATGATATACCGAAAATTCAAGTACATATGTAACGCAGTCCCAAACCCAAATCCAAGCCAAAAACACCGCAGGAACATAGGGGGAAACGCCGCTTTTTTCATACCTTTGCACATTGATTTAATGCGTATTTATATTTAAGATTATATGAGTAACAGGTACAGAGAATACAAGCAACTCGATTTGACGACAATCGGCAAACAAGTTCTTGAGGAGTGGACGAAAAACGATACATTCAAGCAGTGCTTGAAAGCAAGAGAAGGAGCAAAGCCTTTCATTTTCTTTGAAGGACCGCCTTCTGCCAACGGACAGCCGGGCATTCACCATGTCATGGCAAGAACGATAAAGGATATTTTCTGCCGTTACAAATCGCAAAAAGGCTTTTACGTTGCACGAAAAGCGGGTTGGGATACGCACGGATTGCCTGTTGAGTTGGGCGTGGAGAAAAAGTTGGGAATAACCAAGGAAGACATAGGCGGCAAAATTTCGGTCGATGAATACAATGCCGAATGCCGCAGCGAGGTGATGAAGTTCAAGGACATGTGGGACAGACTGACAACCCGAATGGGTTATTGGGTGGACTTGGACAATCCCTACATAACTTTCAAGAACGAGTATATCGAAACCCTTTGGTATTTGCTCGGACTGTTGTACAAGAAAGGCTATCTGTACAAGGGCTACACCATACAACCCTTTTCGCCTGCGGCAGGCACGGGCTTGAGTTCCCACGAGTTGAACATGCCAGGCTGTTACAGAGACGTGAAAGACACAACAGCCGTTGCTCAATTCCTGATGAAAGAGCAGAAAGAACTGAAAGACAAGTTCGGAATCAAAGAAACGGAGGATATTTATTTCCTTGCGTGGACAACAACCCCTTGGACCTTGCCATCGAACACGGCTTTGGCGGTCGGTCCGGGCATAGATTATGTTTTTGTCAAGACTTTCAACCCATATTCCGGCAAACCGGAGCTTGTGGTTATGGCAAAGGCTTTATTACACTCGCTTTGCCCCGAAAAGAATGCCGAATTGCCGTTTGAGGATTATAAGAAAGGCGACAAAAACATACCGTTCAAGGTATTGGCAGAATGCAAAGGCAAGGATTTGATAGGATTCAAATACGAGCAATTACTCGACTTTATCACCCCTATGGGCAAAGCCTTTGAGGTTATAGGCGGAGATTATGTTACCACGGAAGACGGTACGGGTATAGTCCATATTGCCCCAACCTTTGGTGCGGACGACGACCGAGTGGCAAAGCAAGCCGGCATAGTTCCTTTGTTTGTAAAGGATACCGACGGCAAACTGCAACCCATGGTCGATAGACAGGGACGGTTTTTCAGAATAGAGGATTTGCAAAAGGAATTTGTCGAAAAGAATGTCAACAAAGCAAAGTACAAAGAGTATGCCGGAAGATTTGTGAAGAACGCTTACGACGATAAGTTGACGGACAAGGATACCACATTGGACATAGATTTGTGCGTACTGCTGAAAAACGAAAACAAAGCCTTCAAAATAGAAAAGCATGTGCATAACTATCCGCACTGTTGGCGTACGGACAAACCCATATTGTACTATCCATTGGACAGCTGGTTCGTAAGAACAACTGCAATCAAGGACAGGCTTATCGCTCTTAATAAAACAATAAATTGGAAGCCCGAGGCAACAGGCAGCGGACGCTTTGGCAACTGGTTGGAAAACCTTGTAGATTGGAACCTCAGCCGCTCCAGATATTGGGGAACGCCGCTCCCTATTTGGAGAACGGAGGACGGCAAGGAGGAAATCTGCATAAGCTCGGTGGAAATGCTTTCCGAAAAGATAGAAGAAAGCATTGCAGCCGGTTTCATGAACGAAAACCCTTATAAAGACTGCAAAAACTATGATTCTTTCGACCTTCACAGACCATATATAGACAAGGTGGTTTTGGTAAGTGCGGGAGGAAAGAAAATGTATAGGGAACCGGATTTGATAGACGTATGGTTCGACTCGGGAGCAATGCCGTATGCACAGCTACATTACCCTTTTGAATGCAATGATGAGCAGTTGAAGAAGAATTTTCCTGCCGATTTCATTGCCGAGGGCGTCGACCAGACCCGCGGTTGGTTCTTTACGTTGCATGCCATTGCGGCTTTGTGCTTCGATTCGGTTGCTTACAAGAACGTAGTCTCCAATGGTTTGGTGTTGGACAAGAACGGCAACAAGATGTCCAAGCGATTGGGCAATGCGGTCGACCCCTTCGAGGTGTTGGATACCTACGGAGCAGACGCCACCCGCTGGTACATGATAACCAATACCCAGCCTTGGGAAAATTTGAAGTTTGACACAGCCGGCATAGATGAGGTTCGCCGTAAGTTCTTCGGAACACTGTACAATACCTATTCGTTCTTCGCTCTTTATGCCAACATAGACGGCTTCGCATACAAGGAGGCAGACATAGAAAACGCCAAACGACCGGAGATTGACCGCTGGATATTGTCGGAATTGAACACCTTGATAGAATTTTGCGACAAGAGTTACGGAGAATACGAGCCGACAAGAGCAGGCAGAGCAATAGCCGATTTTGTAGACGCTTATTTGAGTAATTGGTATGTGCGTTTGTGCAGAAGAAGATTTTGGAAAGGAGAGTACACAGAGGATAAAATATCGGCATACCAAACCCTTTACACCTGTTTGGAAACCCTCGCAAGGCTCGCTGCACCAATAGCACCATTCTTCTGCGAGAGACTGTTCACCGATTTGAACCAAGTGAGCGGACGACACAAGGTCATAAGCGT
>CAZSFV010000007.1:0-66074 GCA_964606345.1 uncultured Bacteroidaceae bacterium
CACCTCCACGGTGTATTCCGTTCCGTTGGTCAAGTCGGTGAATGTCTTGCTTGTGGTCGTAACGGTTTCAACAGCACCGCCGTTCAAGCGAACTTCATAGTTGCTTGCCGAGCCGTTCCAGCTGATTTCTGCCGAGGTTGCGGTAATGTTGTTTACAGCAATATCGGTCGGAGCATCGCAAGTGGGAATGGTTTTGAAGTTGATACCAACCCATGCGGAGTTGCCGTTTTCACAAATGGTTCTCACTTCTGCAATGTAAGCAGAGCCTGCCGACAAGTTGGTAAAAGCAACACTCGTACCGCTTACAGTATCGGTTTCCGCACCGTTCAACTTTATTTCGTAGGCAGAGGCTTCACCGTTCCAATTCACTGTGGCTTCGGTTTCCGTTATGTTGCTTACAGAAAGAGCAGTAGGCACATTGCACTGTTCGGCAGAGCCATCGCTGTTTTCGGCAATGGATAGATTGTCGATAACGGCTCCCGGTTGGTCTCCATTACAGTCGTCATTACTCCATACGAATACCAACTTTTTCAAACTGTTAGGCTCGTTGGCAACGGTAACGCTCATTCTCTGCGTTCCGGACAACTCGCATACATATCTACAAGCGGTATTCTGAGCATTACTCATTATTACGTTGGTAACATAATCTTTCATTGAGTAGTAAGGTATTTCGTATGCGATTGCCTCGTAATTGGTATCGGTAGGAACCCAATATACTTTCAAGTAATGATGACTTTCCCTTCCCCCGATGGTTAAGTCGAAACTGATGGTCAAAGAGTCGCTTGTCCCCGTTTGGAAGAGCTTTTCGGCAACGACAACAGACCCTGCACCGATATTATAACCGGCAGTTGCTCCGTTGTCTTTGGAGATATACAAGGAAGCATTCGTTGCACTGTCAGGCGTTCCAACGTACCAGCGGCTGAGACAGGTATTGTTTTTCAATGTCCAGCCGTTGTTGTGTGCAGTTTCAAAGTCGCAAAAATATGGAATGGATGCAGGGTGTTGCGATGTGTTGAAATGCAGTCTTTCCCATTGCGAACGGCTTTCGTTGCATATTGCTCTCACTTGCACAGAGTAGGACTCACCCGGAGTTAAGTCTGTGAGCGTCTTGCTCGTTCCGCTTACCAATTCCGAAACGCCATTGAAGCGTACTTCGTAGTTGCTTGCCGAGCCGTTCCAACTTACTGTGGCTTCGGTCAGAGAAACATTGCTTACAGCCAAGTCAGTCGGAGCGTTGCAGGGTTCATTCACTCCTTTGATTGAAATATTGTCTATGATAGGAGTTACAAAATTGTCGTAATCGTCTCCAATCCAAATGAACACCAATTTTTTCAAGCTGTTAGGTTCATTGGCAACCGTTGCATTCATTTCGGTTCTCTCTCCAAAGCCGTGAGTACAAAAAAGAGTTGTATTGTACATAGTACAGTTATTCATTATGACATTGTCTCCATCAGCAAGTTGAAAGTATGGAAATAAAGGATTGAGTACTACATCAAAAATACTGTCGGCAGGAGCCCAAAAAACTCTTAAAATGCTGGTGCCATTTTCTGTATTGAAGCGTTCGTCCATCTGCAAGTCAAAACGGATGTTGATATACTCGCTTGTATCTGTTTGGAAGAGCTTTTCGGCTATAGCAAGACTCGTATACCCGTTCGTATCCATGCAGGCTGTTGCACCGTTATCTCCCGAGAGATATAGCGAACGATTAGTCTCTCCGCCCGGGGTTCCGATAAACCACTTGTTTTGGAAAAATCGGTTTCGGGCAATCCAGCCATTGTCGCCTTCGGCTTCAAAGTCGCAGGTGTATGGCAGTGTTGCAGGTGTTTGATGGGTGCAGAAAGTAACGGTTTGCCAATAAGATTCATCCATTTCGGGACAAACTCCTCTTACTTCAAGCGTGTAAATTGTGCTATTTGTCAAGCCTGTGAGAGTTTTGCTTGTAGTTGTCAGGGTTTCAGCCTCACCGCCATTTATGCGTATTTCGTAGCTGTCTGTGCCTCCGTTCCAGCTTACCTCTGCCGAGGTTTCTGTGATGTTGCTTACCGTCAAATTGGTAACCGTAGGACAGGTAGGGGCTATTTTGATGTTGTCGATTATTGCACCGGGTTGTTGACTGCCGGAACTGCCATCGTTTCTCCATACGAATACCAACTTCTTCAGACTATTGGGTTCGTTGGCTACGACCGCTCTCATGTTTTGTGTTCCCTCAAGCAAGTTTACATATCTATTAGACGATCTGATTATGACATTGGGCGCATAATAAGTATTTGCATAATAGGCACTATAATTGGCGATTGCTTCGTAATTGGTGTCGGCAGGAACCCAAAATACTTTCAAGTAGTCTCTGTAATCTTTGCCTCCGATGGTTAAATCGAAACTGATTCGCAGGGAATCGCTCTCGTCCGTTTGGAAGAGCTTTTCGGCTACAACTATGGAGGCGGAATTGGTTTTATAACCGGCTGTTGCCCCACCGTCGCCGGAAAGGAACAACGAACCGCTGTGTCCGTCAGGAGAACTGAAAGTTCCCACATGCCATTGGTTGGTGCAAAAGCTGTTTTTCAACTTCCAGCCGTTGTTACCGGCTTCTTCAAAGTCGCAACTGTATGGCAGAATTGCGGCTGTTGTGAATTTTGTTCTTATCCATGCGGAGTGGCTGCTGTCGCACACTGTTCTTACTTCTACCAAGTATTCCGTTCCGGTAGTCAAGCCGGCGAATGTTTTGCTTGTGCTTGTTACGGTTTCGATTGCACCGCCGTTCAAACGCACTTCGTAGTTGCTTGTCGAGCCGTTCCAGCTGATTTCTGCCGATGTTGCAGTAATGTTGTTTACTGCCAAGTCGGTAACATGTGGACAGTTTGTTTCTGCTATTATAATGTTGTCAATGATAGCTCCGGGTTGCACTCCGCGACTTGAAGAACTACTCCATACGAATACCAACTTCTTCAAACTATTTGGTTCGTTGGCTAAGGTGGCAGTCATTCGTTGTGTCCCGTCCAATAGGCTCACAATATGATATGATGCATCTTCTGCATTGTTCATTATGGTGTTGAGTGCATAATATCGACTTGAATAATATTTTCCCGATAGAGTCGCATAGTAATTCGTGTCGGCAGGAATCCAGAATACTTTCAAATAATGAAGATATTCACTTCCTCCAATGGTCAAGTCGAAACTGATATACAATGAATCGCTTGTTCCGGTTTGGAAGAGTTTTTCCGCCACAATGATAGAGCTTTCTGATGTATTGTAACCGGCGGTTGTTCCATTATCGCCCGAAATGTACAATGAAGCGTTTTCCGCTCCTGATGGTATTCCTATGTACCACTTGTTTATGCATTCGCCATTTTTTAATATCCAACCGTTTTCGTCAGCTTCTTCAAAGTCGCAAATGTATGGCAGCGCAGTCGGTGTTTGTGTTGGTACTCCGGTGGTAAATTTGATTGTTGTCCACTGCGAGTTACTGCTTGCACATACTGATCTTACTTTTACGCTGTAGATAGTTCCTGCTGCCAAGTCGGTAAAAGTCTTGCTTGTTGTTGTTACGGTTTCAGGTTCACCATCGTTCAAACTCACTTCGTAGCCGCTTTCCGAACCATTCCAGCTTATTTCTGCCGAGGTCTCGGTGATGTTGTTTGCAGACAGGTCGGTAACAGAATGGCAGAAAGGTACTATTTTGATGTTGTCAATGATTGCACCGGGCTGTCTGCTTCGAGAGTTATTGTTTCTCCATAAGAAGACCAACTTCTTCAAACTGTTAGGTGTATTAGCTACGACAGTTTTCATGTTTTGGGTTCCATACAACTCGCTCACATACAGATCTCTGGTTATTACGTTAGTGGAATAATCTGATGAGGCATAATCAACGTAAACAAAACCGGCAATTGCTTCGTAATTGGTGTCGACCGGAACCCAAAATACTTTCAAGAAATCAAGAAAAAATTCGCCTCCTATGGTCAAGTCGAAACTGATAACCAAGGAATCGCTTTCGTCTGTTTGGAAGAGTTTTTCGGCTACAACGATGGAGTAAGACGTGTCGTTATAGCCGGCGGTTGTTCCGCTATCGCCGGAAATATACAGAGATGCACTCTCTGCTCCGGAGGGTGTTCCAATGTGCCATTGATTGACACATTCGCCGTTTTTCAAAACCCAGCCGTTGTCGCCTTCGGCTTCAAAATCGCAGTTGTACGGCAGTGTTGCAGGCGTTTGTCCGAATACGGTTCCCACAATGCCTGTGAATGCGAGAACGAAAAGAAATAAATGCTTTTTCATCTGTGATATTGCTTTATGCTAAAATGAGTTTGCAAAGGTAAGGAAAAAACTCATCTTGTGATTTGTGCTTATTCTCCGCTCGTATTATGTGTTCAACTATAAATGCTGTTTCACTGTTGTATCAATTAAGTCGGAAGCCTTTTGTTTGCGGAGGATATTGGTTGAGAAACAGAGTGCGAAACGGTGTGGCAGGGGTGGAGCTTGGCGATGGAGCATGAAAAAAGGGAGCTTTGCAGCTCCCTTTGTGTTTATTGCTTTTGTCGGCTTTACTCGACAATCAGCTTATGCGTAGCTTTATTGTTTCCGCTTACGATGGTTACGGAGTAAACGCCGCTTGCAAAGCCTTTGAGGTCTAACTCATACAGCTCACTGCACTTGACAATGCTGTCTGTAAGGACTATCTTGCCTTGAATATCGCCGACGATAAGTCTTGCGTCCTCTGTTAAACCGCTCAAACTCAGAACAGCCTTATGCTTTGCAGGATTAGGATAAATCAAGACTTCCATGTTGGCAACAACTTGTTCCAATCCGGCACTGTTTGCAGTGGTAAAGCGAACGGTATCCCATTCGGACTCATTTGCAACACAAACTGCTCTCACTTCTACCATGTATTCCGTTTCTTCTGTTAAGTCGGTGAATGTCTTGCTTGTTGTTGTTACGGTTTCAGCCGCACCGCCGTTCAAGCGTATTTGGTATTCGGCAGCCGAGCCGTTCCAACTGATTTCGGCAGAAGTTGCGGTAATGTTGTTTGCCGTCAAGTCGGTAACAGAAGAGCAAAGAGTGGTAAAGCGAACGGTATCCCAATCGGACTCACTTACAGCACAAACCCCTCTCACCTCCACAATGTATTCCGTTCCGGTAGTCAAGTCGGTGAAGACTTTGTTTGTGCTTGCAACCGTTTCGGCATCACCGCCGTTTATGCGAACTTCATAACCGTTTGCCCGCCCGTTCCAGCTTACCTCTGCCGAAGTTTCGGTAATGTTGTTTACAGCAAGGTAGGAAACAGAAGGGCAAGTAGTGATAAAGCGAACGGTGTCCCACTCGGACTCGCTGTCTGCACAAACTGCTCTCACCTCTACCAAGTATTCCTCTTCCTCTGTCAGGTCGGTAAAGACTTTACCTGTGTTTATCGTTGTGTCGATTGCACCGCCGTTTATGCGTATTTCATAGTTATATGCCGGACCGTTCTTCCAACCTACTTCTGCCGAAGTTGCCGTTATGTTACTTACGTTAAGGTGGGTAACAGAAGGACAAATAGTGGTGAATGTTAAAGAATCCCAAACGGATTCACTGTCCGAACAAACTGCTCTCACCTCTACCAAGTGTTCTGTTCCATAGGTTAAACCGGTAAAGACTTTGTTTGTGCTTGCCACGGTCTCGGTCGCACCGCCGTTTAAGCGAACTTGGTAACCGTTTGCCGAGCCGTTCCAACTGATTTCTACCGAAGTCTCAGTAATATTGTTTGCAGCCAAATCGGTAACAGGAGAACAAAGCGTTGTGAAGCGAACGGTATCCCAAGCGGATTCACTGCTGCCACAAAGGCTTCTTACTTCCACCATATATTCCGTTCCGTTGGTCAAGTCTGTGAAAGTCTTGTTTGTGCTTGTAACGGTTTCAGCCGCACCGCCATTGAAGCGTACTTCGTAGTTGCTTGCTGAACCGTTCCAACTGATTTCGGCAGAAGTTGCGGTGATGTTGTTCGCAGCCAAGTCGGTAACAGAAGGGCAAAGCGTTGTGAAGCGAACGGTATCCCATTCGGACTCGTTGCTCGAACAAACGCTTCTCACCTCCACCATGTATTCCGTTCCATTAGTCAAGTCGGTGAATGTCTTGCTTGTGCTTGTTACGGTATCTGCCGCACCACCGTTCAAGCGAACTTCGTAGTTGCTTGCCGAGCCGTTCCAACTGATTTCGGCAGAAGTCTCGGTAATATTGCTTGCAGTCAAGTCGGTAACAGAAGAGCAAAGCGTTGTGAAGCGAACGGTATCCCATTCGGACTCGTTGCTTGAACAAATGCTTTTTACTACCACTAAATATTCTGTGCCATTAGACAAGTCGGAGAATGTTTTGCTTGTGCCTGTTACGGTATCTGCCGCACCACCGTTCAAGCGAACTTCGTAGTTGCTTGCTGAGCCGTTCCAACTTATTTCGGCAGAGGTTGCAGTAATGTTGTTTGTAGCCAAATCGGTAACAGGAGAACAAAGCGTTGTGAAGCGAACGGTATCCCAAGCGGATTCACTGCTGCCACAAAGGCTTCTTACTTCCACCATATATTCCGTTCCGTTGGTCAAGTCTGTGAAAGTCTTGTTTGTGCTTGTAACGGTTTCAGCCGCACCGCCATTGAAGCGTACTTCGTAGTTGCTTGCTGAACCGTTCCAACTGATTTCGGCAGAAGTCTCGGTAATGTTGCTTACTGCCAAGTCGGTAACAGAAGGGCAAACGCCAATCACTTGAATATTGTCAATTATTGCACCGGGTTGTGTGCCTCGATTGACATCGTTTCTCCATACGAAGACCAACTTCTTCAAGCTGTTAGGCTCGTTGGCTATGACAACGCTCATTCTCTGCATATCATCCAACTCGCTTACATATCTGTAATTTGCATTTGCAGCATTATTCATTATTACATTAGTGATATAAAAAGCCGTTGAGTAGTAAGGTCTTTCGTGTGCGATTGCTTCGTAATTGGTATCGGCAGGAATCCAGAAGACTTTCAAGTAATCAAACATGGCTTCACCTTTTATCGTCAAGTCGAAACTTATTTGCAGAGAATCGCTTGTTCCGGTTTGGAAGAGTTTTTCTGCTACAACGACAGACTCCGCATCGGTATTATAACCTGCAGTTGCTCCGTTGTCGCCGGAGATATATAACGAAGCGTTTGTTGCACTGTCAGGCGTTCCAATGTACCAGCGGTTGGTGCATGTTCCGTTTTCCAGTACCCAGCCGTTGTTGCCTTCTGCTTCAAAGTCGCAGGTGTACGGCAGTGTTGCAGGAATCTGAGTAGTGTAGAAAGTAACTGCTTGCCAATCGGCATCATTCATTTCGGAACAAACGCCTCTTACTTCCACTGTGTAGGTTGTGCCGGGTGTCAAGTCTGTGAATGTTTTGCTTGTGCCTGTTACGGTATCTGCCGCACCACCGTTTAAGCGTATCTCGTAGGCTGTCGTTCTTCCGTTCCAACTGATTTCGGCAGAAGTTGCAGTAATGTTGCCTGCTGCCAAGTCGGTAACAGGAGGACAGGTAGGAGCTATTCTGATGTTGTCGATTATTGCACCGGGTTGATAGCCTCTTGCACCATCGTTATGCCATACGAATACCAACTTCTTTAAGCTGTTGTGTTCATTGGCAATGACGGCTTTCATGTTTTGTGTTCCATCCAATAAGCACACATAGGGAACACCGGTTCCTTGTGCATTGTTCATTATTACATTGATAGCATAATTTTGTGTGTTATAATAATCCCAATAGAGGGTCGGCTCATAATTGGTGTCGGCAGGAACCCAAAAGACTTTCAAGTAATCAAACATGGCTTCACCTTTTATCGTCAAGTCGAAACTGACAGATATAAAATCACTCTCACCGGTTTGGAAGAGCTTTTCGGCTATAACAGAAGATGCGTTTCCTGTATTATAACCGGCTGTTGTTCCGCCATCGCCGGAAATGTATAACGAAGCACTCTCTGCCCCGGCAGGTGTTCCCACGTACCACTTATTTATACAAGAGCCGTTTTTCAACTTCCAGCCGTTGTTTCCCGATGCTTCAAAGTCGCAAGCGTATGGCAACGCAGTCGGAATTTGCGTGGTTGTAAAGTTAACGGAACTCCATTCCGATATATTTTCTGCACAAACGGCTCTCACTTCCACAGTGTAATTTGTTTCTTCGGTTAAGTTGATGAGAGCTTTACTTGTGCTTGTTGTTGTGTCAATTGCAATGCCGTTCAAGCGAACTTCGTATTCGTTTGCCGAGCCGTTCCAACTCACCTCTGCCGAGGTATCGATGATGTTGCTTACGATAATGTCTGTAACAGTAGAACAAAACGTTGTAAAGAGAACGGTGTCCCAAGCGGATTCACTGCTGCCACAAAGGCTTCTTACTTCCACCATATATTCCGTTCCGTTGGTCAAGTCTGTGAAAGTCTTACTTGTGCTTGTTACGGTATCTGCCGCACTACCGTTTAAGCGTACCTCGTAGGCTGTCGTTCTTCCGTTCCAGCTGATTTCTGCCGATGTTGCAGTAATGTTGCTTGCCGCCAAGTCGGTAACAGAAGAACAAATGCCAATCACTTGAATATTGTCAATTATTGCTCCCGGTTGTACTCCGTTACCGCCTTTGTTTACCCATACGAATACCAACTTCTTCAAACTGTTTGGTTCGTTGGCTATGGTTGCCATCATAGTTCGTGTTCCCTCTAACAAGTTCACAAATCTTGAAGAGCTGTGACTGCTCATTATTACGTTGCCTGCAAAGCTAGAGTAGGCATAACGTGCAAAATCATAGATTCTACGATCTGTTGTTGCCTCGTAATTGGTATCGGCAGGAACCCAAAATACTTTCAAATAGTCGTCGTATTCTTTGCCTCCAATGGTCAAGTCGAAACTGATTCGCAGGGAATCGCTCTCGTCCGTTTGGAAGAGCTTTTCGGCTATAACGACGGAAGATTCACTGGTGTTATAGCCTGCTGTTGTTCCGCCGTCGCCGGACATGTATAACGAGCCGCTGTGTCCGGCAGGAGAATCAAAGTTACCAACGTGCCATTGGTTGGTGCAATAGCCGTTTCTAATTATCCAACCGTTGTCGCCTTCGTCTTCAAAGTCGCAGGCATATGGCAGTATTGCAGGTGTTTGATGGGTGTAGAGAGTAAATGCCTGCCAAGCAGCTTCATCAGTTTCGGGGCAAATGCCTCTTATTTCCACTTTGTAGGCTGTACCGGGTGTTAAGCCGGTAAAGGTTTTGCTCGGGGTTGTTATGGTTTCGGTCGCACCGCCGTTTATGCGTACTTCGTAACCGGTCGTCTCTCCGTTCCAGCTCACCTCTGCCGAGGTCTCCGTAATGTTGTTTGCCGTTATGTCGGTAACAAGAAGACAGGTAGGGGCTATTCTGATGTTGTCGATTATTGCTCCCGGTTGTACTTCGTTACCGCCTCTGTGTACCCATACGAAAACCAATTTCTTCAAGCTGTTGGGTTCGTTGGCTATAACTGCTCTTATGTTTTTTGTACCATTCAATAAGTTTACATATTTTTCAGTGTTGTTATTTTCCATTAGCACATTGTCTCTATGCCATTTATATCTGTCATCCATTATCACATTGGTTGCATAGCTATGCCCTGTATAATAAACGGTTGAATTTGTTGTTGCCTCATAATTGGTATCGGCAGGAACCCAGAAGATTTTTAGATAATTAATATGAGTATCATAGCCTCCTATGGTCAAGTCGAAACTGACAGACAAGTAATCGCTCGTTCCGGTTTGGAAGACCTTTTCGGCTACAACGACAGAAGAATGTGGGTGATAACCGGCTGTTGTTCCGCCATCGCCGGAGATATACAGAGACGCACTCTCTGCTCCGGATGGTGACCCCACGTGCCATTGGTTGGTACATGTTCCGTTTTTCAATATCCAGCCGTCGTTGCACTCAAAGTCGCAGGTGTATGGCAGGATTGCGGGCTGTGTCTCGAATTTAAGTCTTGTCCATGCAGAATAGTTGTTTTCACATACTGCTCTCACTTCCACCAAGTTTTCTGCACCTTGGGTCAGGTCTGTGATGTGTTTGTTTGCTGTGTTTATTGTTTCTACCGCTCTGCCGTTCACTCGCACTTGGTAGTTGGTTGCACTGCCACTCCAGCTTACATCGGCAGAAGACGGGGTAATGTTGCTTACCGTCAAATCGGTAATGGTATCGCAAACTTCTGTGGTTATTTGAATATCATCTATGATTATATTCCATGGAATGACGGGATTAGGGTTAACCCTAACCATGAAGATCAACTTTTTCAGACTGTTAGGTTCGTTGGCTATGGTTGCCCTCATGGTTTGCGTTCCCTCCAACAAGTTCACATATCTCCACGATGTATTGCTGCTCATTATTACGTTGTCGGTGTAGCTACCCGATCCATAAGAACCTTCAGTAAGGCGGATCTGTGGATCTGCTGTTGCCTCGTAATTTGTATCGACAGGAGCCCAAAAAATACACAGGCTGCAATGGAAAGCATCTCTGGCTGTTAAATCGAAACTGATATACAATGAATCACTTTCGTCCGTTCGGAAGAGTTTTTCGGCTATAACGATGGATTTTTCGGTGGAATCGACTGTTGGGATATACAACGAAGATGATGCATCACACACTCCGGAGGGCGTTCCAGTGTGCCATTGGTTGGTGCAGTAGCCGTTTCTAATTATCCACCCGTTGTCGCCTTCGTCTTCAAAGTCGC
Source organism: uncultured Bacteroidaceae bacterium (assembly GCA_964606345.1). Taxonomy (GTDB): domain Bacteria; phylum Bacteroidota; class Bacteroidia; order Bacteroidales; family P3; genus Onthomorpha. Next base: position 10,700 of record CAZSFV010000007.1, read on the forward strand.
AGGCATATGGCAGTATTGCAGGTGTTTGATGGGTGTAGAGAGTAAATGCTTGCCAAGCAACTTCATCAGTTTCGGGGCAAATGCCTCTTATTTCCACTTTGTAGGCTGTACCCGGTGTCAAGCCGGTAAAGGTTTTGCTCGGGTTTGTTACAGTTTCGGTCGCTCCGCCGTTTATGCGTACTTCGTAACCGGTCGTCTCTCCGTTCCAACTCACCTCTGCCGAGGTCTCCGTAATGTTGTTTGCCGTTATGTCGGTAACAGGAGGACAGGTAGGAGCTATTCTGATGTTGTCAATGATTGCACCGGGTTGTATGGATATGTCTCTTGGGGGTGGATCTTGTCTACCCATACGAAAACCAATTTCTTCAAGCTGTTAGGTTCGTTGGCGATGACTGCTCTTATGTTTTTTGTACCATTCAACAAGTTTACATATTTGTTAGGGTTGCCATTTTCCATTAGCACATTGTCTCTATGCCATTTATATCTGTCATCCATTATCACATTGGTTGCATAATCATAGCTTGTATAATAAACGGTTGAATTTGTTGATGCTTCGTAGTTGGAATCAACAGGAACCCAGAAGATTTTTAGATAATCAGTAAAGCGATCATCTCTATTGCCTCCTATGGTCAAGTCGAAACTGACAGATAAGTAATCACTCTCGTCCGTTTGGAAGAGCTTTTCCGCTACAACTACAGACTGTACATTGGCATTATAACCGGCTGTTGTTCCACCATCGGCGGAGATATACAGAGATGCACCCTCTGCTCCGGAGGGCGTTCCCGCATGCCATTTATTTGTACATTCGCCGTTTTTCAATGTCCAGCCGTTGTCGCCCGGCGATTCAAAATCGCAGCTGTACGGCAGTGTTGCAGGCGTTTGCCCGAACACGGTTCCAGCAATGCCTATGAATGCGAGAACGAAAAGAAGTAAATACTTTCTCATTCGTGATAATGTTTTATACTAATACTAATTTGCAAATGTAAGAAAAATATCTCATTTCGCATGGCTGCTTTCTTTTTTTCTATTTCTCCTGTGTTCAGCTCTTTCAAAAGCGGTATTGTTATTGGCATATTGATTAAGTCGTAAGTCTTTTATTGGCGGTCTAATATATTAACAGATTGTGAAGCAGTGGGGCAGGGGTGGAGCTTGGCGATGGAGCATAAAAAAGGGAGCTACTTGCAGCTCCCTTTGTGTTGATTGCCATTGTCGGCTTTACTCGACAATCAGCTTATGTGTAGCTTTATTGTTTCCGCATATGATGGTCACGGAGTAAACACCGCTTGCAAAGCCTTTGAGGTCTAACTCATAACGCTCGCTACCCTTGGCAATGCTGTCTGTAAGGACCATCTTGCCTTGAATATCGCCGACGATAAGTCTTGCATTCTCCGTTAAACCGCTCAAACTCAAAACAGCCTTGTCCTTTGCAGGATTAGGATAAATCAAGACTTCCATATCGGAAGCGACTTGTTCCAATCCCGCTCTGCTTGCGGTGGTGAAGCGAACGACGTCCCAAGCGGATTCGTTGTCTGCACAAACGCTTCTCACCTCCACGGTGTATTTTGTTTCTTCTGTCAAGCCTGTGAAAGTCTTGCTTGTGGTCGCAACGGTTTCAACAACTCCGCCGTTCAAGCGTACTTCGTAACCGTTTGCCGAGCCGTTCCAACTGATTTCGACAGAAGTCTCGGTAATGTTGTTTACTGCCAAGTCGGTAACAGAAGAGCAAAGAGTGGTAAAGCGAACGGTATCCCAAGCGGACTCGTTATGTTCACAAACTGCCCTTACCTCTACGGTGTATTCCGTTCCGGTGGTCAGGTCGGTGAAAGTCTTGCTTGTGGTCGAAACGCTTTCAGCCTCACCGCCGTTTATGCGAACTTCATAGTTGCTTGCCGAACCATTCCAGCTTACCTCTGCCGAAGTTTCGGTAATGTTGTTTGCCGTAATGTCGGTAGACGGAGAACAAAGAGTTATAAAGCGAACGGGTTCCCAAACAGATTCGTTTTCGGAACAGATTGATTTCACTTCTATCACGTATTCCGTTCCATTGTCCAAGTCTGTGAATGTTTTGCTTGTGCTTGTAAGAGTTTCAACAACTCCGCCGTTTAAGCGTATTTGGTATTCGGCAGCCGTCCCGTTCCAACTTATTTCTGCCGAGTTTGTAGTAATGTTACTTGCTGCCAAGTCGGTAACAGGAGAGCAAAGAGCTATAAAGCGAACGGACTCCCAAGCGGACTCGTTGCTTTCACAAAGGCTTCTTACTTCCACAGTGAATCTCGTTCCTTCGGTCAAATTGGTAAATGTTTTGCTTGTGCTTGTAAGGGTTTCGGCAGCTCCGCCGTTAAGGCGTACTTCGTAGTTGTTCGAGCCTCCGTTCCAGCTTACATCTGCCGAAGTTGTGGTAATGTTGCTTATGGTAAGGTCTGTAACAGGGGAGCAAAGTGTTGTAAAGCGAACGGTGTCCCAAACGGTCTCGGTGTTAGAGCAAATGGTTCTTACCTCCACCAAGTGTTCCGTTCCGGTGGTCAAGTCTGTAAAGGTTTTGCGTGTACTTGTCATTGTGTCGATCGCTCCGCCGTTAAGGCGTACTTCATAACCATTTGCCGAGCTGTTCCAGCTTACATCTGCCGAAGTTGCGGTAATGTTGTTTGCGGTAATGTCGGTAACAGTGGAACAAAGCGTGGTAAAGCTGACGGTATCCCAAGCGGACTCATTGTCCGGACAAATCGCTCTTACTTCTACCCAGTATTCCGTTTCATTGGTCAAGTTGGTGAATGTCTTACCGGTGCTTGCAACAATCTCCGACCCACCGCCGTTCAAGCGTACTTCATAGTTGCTTGCCGAGCCGTTCCAGCTGATTTCTGCCGATGTTGCGGTAGTGTTGTTTACAGCCAAGTCGGTAACAGAAGGGCAATATGCGTCTACATTGATATTGTCGATGATTGCGCCTATACCATCTCCGTCTACATTGTCATTTTTCCATACGAATACCAACTTTTTCAAACTGTTAGGTTCGGTGGCTATGGTAACGCTCATTCTTTGTGTTCCTTCCAACTTGTTTATATATCTGTGATTCGTATCCGCTGCATTGTTCATTATTACGTTGGGGATATAATTGTTATATGCGAAATAAGGGGGGCGAAAGTTGTCTGCGTAATAATTAATATCGGCAGGAGACCAGAAGACTTTCAAGTAATCATATTTACTCTCGCCTCCTACGGTTAAATCGAAGCTGATGCTGACAGAGTCGCTTGCTCCGATTTGGAAGGTTTTTTCGGCTACAACTATGGAAGTAGCATTTCCTTCGATAGATCTTATTAAGGGGGTATAGCCGGCTGTTGTTCCGCCATCGCCGGAAATGTACAACGAAGCACTTTCTGCTCCGGAAGGCGTTCCTATGTACCATTGGTTGGTACATGCTCCGTTTTTCAGTATCCAACCATTGTTGCCTTCGGCTTCAAAGTCGCAACTGTATGACAGTGGTGTAGGTACTTGCACGGTAGTAAAGCTTATGGAGTCCCAATCTGATGTATTTTCTGTACAAACGGCTCTCACCTTCACGGTGTAGTTAGTCAGAGGGGTCAAGCCTGTGAAGGTCTTGCTTGTGGTTGTCAGGGTTTCCGATTCACCGTCGTTTATGCGTATTTCATAGTTGCTTGCCGTGCCGTTCCAGCTTACCTCTGCCGAGCTTGTGGTAATGTTGCTTACTTCCAAATTCGTAGGAAGACAGTATGCTTTTACGCTGATATTGTCTATTATCGCTCCGGGTTGTGTGCCGCCTGCGCCATCGTTTCTCCATAAAAAGATTAACTTCTTCACGCTGTTAGGCTCGTTGGGTATGATGGTCGTCATGCGTTGTGTTCCCTGCAATAAGTTCACGAAATGGCGGTTGTTATCGCTCATTATTACGTTTGTGGCATGGTCTTTGTGACTGTAATAGGATTCTGTTGTCGCCTTGTAATCGACATCGACAGGAGCCCAAAAGACTTTCAAAAAATCTAACATCGCATCTCCTCCGATGGTTAAATCGAAACTGATGGACAGGTAGTCTGCTTCCCCGGTGTTGAATACTTTTTCTGCGATGACAACAGAAGGTTCGTCGTCGGTATTATACCCTGCGGTTGTTCCATTATCGCCGGAGATGTACAACGAAGCACTTTCTGCACCGGAGGGCGTTCCGATGTGCCATTGGTTGGTATATGTTCCGTTTTTCAATAACCAACCGTTGTCGCCCGAGGATTCAAAGTTGCAGGTATACGGCAATGTTGCCGGTGTCTGATGGGTTGTGAAGTTTATGACATCCCAATCGGATGCATTATTGGGACAAACGGCTCTCACCTCCACGTTGTAGTTCATTAGAGGATTTAAGCCCGTGAAAGTCTTGCTTGTGCTTGCAACGGTCTCGATAGCACCGTCGTTTATGCGTATTTCATAGTTGCTTGCCGAGCCGTTCCAGCTCACCTCTGCGGAAGTTGCGGTAATGTTGTTTGCCGTTAAGCCGGTAACAGGAAAGCAAGAAGTGGTGAAGCTAACCGGGTACCATTCGGACACGCTGTAGTCGCAAATGGTTCTCACTTCCACGGTGTAGTCCGTTCCATCGGTTAATCCGGTAAATGTCATGCTTGTGTCTGTTATGGTTTCAGGTACACCGCCGTTTATGCGTATTTGGCAGACGCTTGTTTCTTTGTTCCAACTTACTTTGGCGGAGGAGGCTTTAATGTTGCTTACTGTCAAGTCGGTAATAGAAGGACAGGCAGGGGCTATTTGAATGTTGTCGATGATTGCTCCTATTTGTCTGATGGACACGCCTACATTTTTCCATACGAACACCAACTTTTTTAGGCTGTTAGGCTGCTCGTTGGCTATGGTGGTGGTCATTCTTCCGGAGAACTCGCTTATACCTCCCCAAATCATGTAGTAGGCAGGGTAGGCAGCATAATCAACATAGGGATTTGTTGTAGCATTATAATAATTGACATCGGCAGGAGCCCAAAAGACTCTCAAATAATCCCAGCCAGGATCTCCTCCGACGGTCAAGTCGAAGCCGATGTGCAACGAATCGCTTGTTCCTGTTTGGAAGAGCTTCTCGGCTACAACGACAGACGCTGTATTGCCATCATAACCGGCAGTTGATCTGTCATCGCCGGAAATGTACAACGAACGGCTGTGTCCGTCAGGAGAACTGAAAGTTCCCACATACCATCGATTGGTGCATGTTCCGTTTTTCAATAACCAGCCATTGTCGCCCGAGGATTCAAAATGGCAGGTGTATGGCAATGTTGCCGGTGTCTGAGCTGTGTAGAAAGTAAGTGTTTCCCAATTGTCATTATTCGTTTCGGGGCAGATACCTCTTACTTCCACTGTGTAGGCTGTACCCGGAGTCAAGTTGGTAATGGTTCTGTTTGTGGTTATAACGTTTGTGCTACTTCCGCCGTTTGTGCGTATTTCGTAGACGCTCGAACCTCCGTTCCAACTCACCTCTGCCGTGGTCTCTGTAATGTTGTTTACAGCCAAGTCGGTAATAGGGGGACAGGCAGGGGCTATGCTGATGTTGTCGATGATTGCTCCTCGGGAACTGCCGCCCAAGGCATTGTTTTTCCATACGAAGACCAACTTCTTCAAGCTGTTAGGCTCGTTGGCTATGGTGGCAGTCATTCGTTGTGCTTCATGCAATAGGTTTATATAACGCCACGTTGTATCGGGTGCATTGCTCATTATGGTGTTGACTGCGTAATCCTTTTCTGCATAATAGCCGTCTGCTGCCTCATAATTGGTGTCGGCAGGAACCCAAAAGACTTTCAAGTAATCAAACTGATGATCGCCTCCGATAGCCAAGTCGAAACCAATGGATATAAAATCGCTTTCATCGGTTTGGAAGAGTTTTTCGGCTACAACTACAGAATATGCTCCTCTGGTGGTATAGCCGGCTGTTGCTCCACCATCGCTTGATATGAACAACGATCCGCTCCACCAGTCGGGAGTAAGGATATTCCCTATGTGCCATTGGTTGGTGCATGTTCCGTTTTTCAATGTCCAGCCGTTGTCGCCTTCGGCTTCAAAATCGCAGTGGTACGGCAGTGTTGCAGGCGTTTGCCCGAACACGGTTCCCGCAATGCCTATGAATGCGAGAACGAAAAGAAATATTTGTCTTTTCATCGTTTAAAGTGTTTTTGTCGTTTATTATTGGAAGTCGCAAAGGTACGAAAATCCTTTATAAGATGACAAGATTTATGTGCTAACTTTGAATCTTGAAGTGCCTCGGTGGATTGTTCTTACTTGCGATAGATACCATGCAGTAGAACTGCTCCGGAGTTGCTTCCTTTCAGGAAGAAAATAAAAGGTTTGTTGAAGCAGATGACTTCTTCGTTTTTGGCGTCTATCATTTTGTCTTCCATTGATTTTTTCATGGTTTGAAGAACGGCTTCTGTCGGTTTGAGCAGGTGAATGTTTGTGCGGAGTTTGAGTGTTGTTTGTTGTTGAATTGTTGTGTCGGCGGATATGTTCGGCAGTTGCAGCGATGTTTCGGTTACGAAATCATCGAACGACGGAAACATGAGGCTCGTTTTGCGAATTTCCATCTTGTCGGTAATGTTCTTGTATTTATATTCTGAGAGGTCTTTGAGATAGTCCGATACTTGTTTTTCCTTTGGCATTATCAACATAAGGCTGTAATTGCCGTTTCCGACAGGGACGTCGATTGCTGTTTCTTTTTCTGTATCGAGGGTGTTGAAGTTGCCGGATAATCGGTAGAAGTTACGTCTTGTTTTTTTGAGGTTACAGTCTGAGAAGAAGTCGGATATTGGGATTAGGGCGTCTTCGTACATAAGGGGCAGAAGTAGGCTTGTGCTGCATTTGAATGTGTCTGTTACTGAGGTGTCGACGGTGGTGGAGAGTGTCAGGGTGGTGTCGATGGCGTGAATGGTTTGGTTGAGCGAGATGAAGTCAGTTTTGAGTTGTGTTTGTGTTGTGTCCGGGAGTGTGCAGTATTGCGTCAATGCTTTCATGTAGTCCGGTTCAATGTCGTTCAAGCATAGCTCTTCTAACAGATAAAGGACGGAATAGGCTTGGTTGTCGAAAGAAGTGTCATGCTGAAAAGTGTTTTGTAAAAGTTCAAAGCTCAGTCCGTTGGTCATTCGGAAAAGGGCAATATGTTGTTCGGAGAAGACTTCGGCAGGGGTGCCTGCAATGCTTGGAGCAGAGATGGATACTCCGTACATTTCTTTTGTTTTATCCTTTGAACAACCGGCAATGGTCAGCAGCAGAAATATTCCGCACACCGCTATTGTTTTTTGTGATATTGCCTTTGTCATTTGTGGTTGTCGAACATGTGTATATTTGTACTAACTGAAAATTTGTGTCTTTATTTCGGAACGTGGTAACAATGGGGCGTTTTTTTCTTGTAGGGGTGTTTTCTGATGTATGGAAGCAATGCCGTTTTGGTCAGTAGCCGAAAATGTTTTACCTTTACAAACTGAAAAACGGTTGCTCTGATTTGCTCTATCGTGGCAGCCACAGAATAGCAGGGTTATGATGAAAAGGGGTATCGTAATTGTTGTTTGTCTGTTAGCAGGTCTTTGTTCACAGGCACAAGTAAGTACTGTTGAAGGGTTGAAAAACCGACCTTATCCGCAGTGGTTCAGTGATGCGAAGTTGGGGATTTTTGTGCATTTCGGCTTGTACAGTATACCATCGTATAGCGGCAAAGAGCAATATGCTGAATGGTTTTACAAGGGGTTGATTTCGGGAGACAGCCTTAGGATAAATTTCCAAAAGGAGGTATTTGGGAAGAATTTCCGTTATGAGGACTACAAAGATTTGTTCAAAGCGGAGTTGTTTGATGCGGAACAGTGGGTGGATTTGTTCCATAGGGCGGGAGCAAGATATATTATCTTTACTTCGAAGCACCACGACGGGTATTGCATGTATAACAGCCGATATGCGCAAGGGTGGTCTTCGGCGACAACCGCACCGGCAAGGGATTTTTGTATGGAGTTGAGCAGTGCGGCAAGAAAGAAAGGTTTGCGAATGGGGTTGTATTACTCTCTTACCGAATGGACAAATCCCTTGTACAGGTGGACGGTGGATACTACAAAAAGCATAGATGAGTATGTGTCGAAACATTTGCATCCGCAGTTTAAGGAAATGGTGGACAAGTTTATGCCGGACGTTGTATTTTCAGATGGGGATTGGGATTTTGACTACAAGACTTTTGGAAGTGAGGAGTTGGTGAGCTACTATTATAACAAGGTCGGTAAAGATGCTGTTGTGAACAATCGTTGGGGAAAGGGTTTTGATTATGGTTATATGACGCCGGAATACAGCGAAGCAATAGAGAGGAGTAATCGCCCTTGGGCAGAATGCAGAGGGTTGAGCCGCTCTTTCGGTCTGAACAGGAATGCGGATTTGTCGAGTTACATGACGAGCGAAGAGTTGATACAGCATTTTGTTCGATTGGTTGCAGCGGGTGGCGGCTTTATGATAAATGTTGCCCCTGCGGCTGATGGGAGTATTCCGTTGCTTCAACAAGAACGTTTGTGCGATTTGGGGGAATGGTTGCAGTTGAACGGGGAGGCGATTTATGCTTGTTCTCTTTTCACGAAACCGAATGAGACTTATGATGCCGTGGCAAAGCGATTCGATGAAAAGATTGACTTTGACTGGGTGAGAAATGCTCCCGAGAAAGGTATGCCTGCCGATAATTTTACAATACATTGGCATAATGAAATGACACCTGAACGAACGGAGGTGTACAAATTCTTCCTCCAAGCCGATGATAATGCGGGGTTCCAGATAAAAGATGAGAATGGTGCGGTGGTCTTTCGACTTGCGGCGGAGAGGGAAGCTGTGCAGGCTGCGGTTAAACTGAAAAAGAACACAAGGTATTTCTTTGAGCTTGTTTACTCGGAGAAGACTGAGGAGGCTTTGGTGAAATTGTTTTGGGAAAGTCCTTCATTTGAGAAGCAGGCTGTTTGTGTTCCAGGCAGAAAGTGGAGCGGAGAAGCGGACTGGAAACAGAGCTATGTTTGTTATACCGTTAATAACGGCAACCTCTATGCAATAGCTTTGGAAGCGATTTCAAAGCAGTTAAGCTTCACTTTGGAAAAGGCTCCGGCGGAGGATATGAAGATATGTTTTTTGTCAGCTAACCCTATATACCTTGAATGGAAGTACGATAAGGAGACGAAAAGGTTGTTTATAGACACATCTGTGATATACCCTGCAGATGTGAAATCCAAAGGGGCTTATGTGTTTAGGTTGGAGAACTATATGAAAAACGATTGAGAAGATGAACGATGTTTATTCTCTTGCTTTATGCAAGGTTAGAGGAATAGGTCCTGCCATAGCGAAAAAGTTGATGGAGGTGTATCCGTCTGCAGAGGCTTTGTTTGAGGAGAGTCCTGCAAATCTGCAGTTATTGTTTCGTGGTAAAGAGAAGACGATAGAGGATATTGTAAGCCGAAAAATGTTCCCTCGTTGCAATGAGGAGCTTGAGTTTATGGAGAAAAATAATATCCGGTGTTATTTCATAAAGGACGAAGACTATCCATACAGGCTTAAGGAGATTGATGCCCCGCCCACATGTTTGTTTGTCAAAGGCGGGGGAACATTGGACGCCGAAAGAACGGTTTGCATTATAGGTTCGCGACAGGCGAGCGACTATGGAAAGTGGGTAACTGCAAATATTGTTCACGAGTTGAAGGCTTATAATGCCTGCATCATAAGCGGACTTGCTTACGGCATAGATTCGGTTGCACATATTTGTGCTTTGAACGATGGTCTGCCAACGTTTGGAGTGTTGGGACATGGTTTGAATACGGTGTATCCCACTCAAAATTATAACTTGGCTCAATCAATGTTGGCACAGGGTGGTTTGGTGAGCGAGTTCTTCTCTATGACTGCGGCGAGTGCATATAATTTTCCTCAGAGGAACAGGATAATTGCGGCTTTGAGTGATTTGTGTATAGTTGTTGAGGGTGGAATAAAATCCGGTTCTATGATAACTCCGAGATTTGCAAGAGAGTTCAATCGCGAGGTGCTTGCTGTTCCGGGCAGAATAGGCGATGTGTATTCGGAGGGGTGCAATAAACTGATAGCTTCAAATGTGGCAGGCATATTGTCCGATGTTTCTTCAATAGGTGCGATTATGAATTGGGATAATACGCATGAAAAAGTTGTATCGAATGGACAAAAACCTGTACATTCGGACAGCGGCTCTTCTCGAAAGGAAAGACAACTGCCGGAGATGACGGAAAAGGAAAGAGTGATTTATGATTTTATTAGGCAAACAAAGAAAGCCGGCATTGATGATATACTCACACAATGCCGACTTGATTTTGCGTCCGTCAGTGTCAGCCTTATGAACCTTGAATTGAAAGGTTGTATAGTTGCACTTCCGGGAAAGTCTTACGAATGCCTTATTTGAAATTGTCGCTTAACTTTTTCAATTCTCCTACTGCGGACATTCCTTTATACAAGATGCTGTAGACGGCTTCGGCAATAGGCAGGCAGACTTTCAGTGTCTCGTTTGCTATGTGTATGCAGTTAGCCGCATAGTATCCTTCTGCCACCATAGCCATTTCCAACTGTGCCGACTTGACGGAATATCCCTGTCCAATCATTTGGCCAAATGTTCTGTTGCGACTATGCTGTGAGTATGCCGTTACCAATAGGTCTCCTAAGTATACGAAACAATTTATGTTCCTTTTCTGCGGGGCAACTGCATCGAGAAAGGTTTCCATTTCTTGTGCCGCATTGGCAATCAAAACTGCTATAAAATTATCTCCATAGCCTATTCCGTGGGCAATGCCGGCAGCAAGGGCATAGATGTTCTTCATGACAGAGCCATATTCTATTCCTCTGACATCTTGTGATGTTATTGTTTTCACGAAACGACATTCCAACGCCTTTGCAATTTCATGGGCAAATTGTTCATTTGTGGAGCCGACTGTCAGGTAGGTCAGTCTTTCTTGTGCAATTTCTTCGGCATGGGAAGGACCGCTCACAACTGCCTGATTGTTTAAGTCTACAGCAAAAGCATCTTTCAAGTAGTCGGCAACAATTTGGTTCGTTTCGGGAATTATTCCCTTGGTGGCACAGACTATGCGTTTGTCTTTCAAATCCTGTTGATTTAACGAGCCGAGACTGCGTGCCACAAAGGCTGCCGGTATGACGAGAATGATGTTCTTGACCTTTGAAACAATCTCTTTTATGTCGGTGGAGATATGAATTTTATTTGCATCTAACTCACAAGAACGAAGGTAGAGGGGGTTGTGCCCATATTGCTCAACCCCATCGACTATTTCTTGCTCTCTGACCCACCAATGTACTTTTGTGTGGGTTTCAATCGCAATTCGGACTATTGCCGTTGCCCAACTGCCGCTGCCTAATACTGCAATCTCCATGATTTCTTACAATCCTAAAACCTTTTTGCCTTGGTTGTATCTTATGTCCTTAGGTATTCCGAGGCTGTTTATCTTGTCCAAAGATTTTTGAAGGGCAGGGCGTATTACACCGTTCTTCTCTGAATATGCTTTTGCTTCTGCCAAATCACCCATGCCTTCGACTTCCAATATTTTTGCAGCCCATGCATTGATTGCCTTTGTTGCATTGTTGAAGTCTATCACATAAAGACCTTCGTTGTTTTGAGAGAACGCCTTGTGGTCTTCGAGGAAGTTGAAGCACATCATGTTTGCAACGCCATGGGCAGAGGCCGCTCCAAAGCGAACAGAACGCAAAATGCCTGCAATGAATGTAGCAATGGCATCGTCCTTGCTTATTCCGGTTATTTCACCTTTGTCGATAAGAGTGCATACCATATACAAGCCCAATATGTCTGCTTTTGCTTCTTCCCAAGAGGAATAATAATTTGCCAAGGCTGTTCTTACGTTGCCCTTGCCGTTAACGGTATTCTTTATTCCCAAGCCGTGAGCTACTTCATGGAAAGTTACGTTATAGAAAAACGCATCAAACTTGACATTCTTCAACTGTTCTTTGTTCATGATATTGTCGGCTATCGGTTGAAGGATAGCATCGAATTTTGCTTTCATGGCATTCTTCAGCTGCAAACGTCTTGCTCCTTTCTTCAAATGCACCCTTTCGTCATTTGGCAGGTTGATTGCTATTGTTTTGCTACCCGCATTGCAATCGCCGGCGTAGAAGATGACGTCATACACATTGAGGTCGGATTCTGTTCCCGGTACTTCCTTTTTGAATTTCTCATCACACGGCAAACCTTTCTGTAATTCGGGCAGCATGGCTGTGAACTTGGCAAGTTTGTTGCTCTCTTCCTCGTCCTTGACCAAGATGAATGCTTCATAGGCGGCTTTCGTGCCGAAAAGGCGGTCTTCATAATTTTCTATCGGTCCTACAACGAAATCCAATTTGCTGTTCTTCATATCCATCCAAGCCATATCGGAGGCGAAGTAATCATCTGTCTCGAAAGCCTTCTTTCGTTCTTGCAAATATTTTTTCAAGCCGGCATCATCGGCAATGGCGATTGCTTTATCCAACAAAGCACACACCGCTTGTATTTGTGATTTGTATTCATCTCTGTACCACTTTACAATGAGCTTGCCGTTCTCGTCTCTTCTCAAAACGGTGTAAAGACTGTTTTTGTTCTCGTCTTTCAAAGCATCGAACTCTTCTTTTGTCATATCCTTCGGATAAAAGCAGGCACCAAGAGGTTTTTCGCCAAAACCGTTTACAAAAGGCTTCATGTCGTTAAGCCTTTCCCAAGGACCGTAGTTAATCATTGCAAATTGTTTTACGTACTCGTCCTTTATGGTATCTATATCGGCTTTGTTACCATAGGATTGTTGCCAAAACAAATTGTCCATTATTTGGGCAATGTCAAGGAAGATGTTTATCAGTTCCTTTTCTTTTGGTGTCAACTTGCTTAAATCCGTGCGTAGATCCACAGGAGCAAACTCTTCAACTTTTACTTGCATTTCAGATTTCTTTTCTGCCTGGTTGTTGTCCTTTTTACCGCAGCCGGCGAAGAAAAGGCAACTCATAGCCAAGACTGTCAAAATTTTTCTCTTCATTTTTTCCCAATCAAAATTAGTGAATTAAAATACTTAAACCGAGTGCGAAGATACTACAATTTGGCGTACCTATCGGGGTTTCGGACAAAATACCACTCAATCAAAGCCGATGCAATATGTAGCGACATGCTCGCAAGCGTTTGTAAACCAAATTGAAAACCTATGTGGCACTCTCATTGAAACGGAACAACGTTCCGAACAGATATACTGCTAAGGGTTTTGCTTATTCCACTTGATGAGGTTCTTTTTGTAGCTTTTTATTAGGTACTTGAACCATTTGTCTGACTCGTATTTGTCCATCAGACGGTTCGACTGTGCTATTTTTTCACTACGCTTGCTTTCTTCAAGGCTCATCATAGTGCCTATTTTTCTCTGTATCTTTTTTGTGTGTCGGGCTTTATAACCGAAGTCTTTCAAACTTGCGAGAGCTTCAACGCTTTGCTCGTATTGACGATACTTCATAAGCTGTTCTATGGTGTTGACAGCCAAAGCATCGTTGCCAAAACTGTAAATCACTTCTCTTATGGGGCGGTGCTGAACACTCATTTCTTTAAGGCTGTGTGTTATGTAGAACTGCTCCAGCTCGGCATATTCTCTCAAATATCTGTTAGTGTCTCCGCTTGCAAGAATGCTGTCTGTGGCTTCCCTTCTCTTCACATATTCCAAAGGTTGCTCTATTTGCCGTTTCAATGCTCGCAAGCGGCTTTTGTCCAAACGGCATTCGCTGCTTCCCTTTATTTGCATCGCTCGGTTGATATAGTCCTCGGCAAGATAGAAATCGTTCTTTCGTATGCAGTCTATAATGTTATAAACCATCACGTTTATTTCTTCTTGCTTTTTGCTGCAAACCTTGTCGTCGATAGCTCGCAAGTAGCTGTTCATAATCTTGACAATAACGCTGTCGTCTTTCATTTTATACCGTTCTAACAGCTCGTTCGTCCTTGCAACAAGACTGTCCGCTTTTTCAACTTCGCCTTGGAATATCGCATATTCGGCATTGTGCATTCTTCTTGCAGTTACTTCCCTTATGGCTGAGATATACATCTTTTCTACTTCCTCTTTTTCTGCATCTATTTGGGCGAGTTTGTTGGCACTTTCCAAAACCTCCAAGGCTTTGTCGTAGTTGTTCACCTTCAAATAAGATAATGTCTCAAAGAATTTGTTGTCAATCTCTTTTCTAAGACTGCGAGTTGTGGTATTGGTTACCGCAGTACTCTTCTCAGGCAGTTTATTGTCGGACGATGGAATGTATTCCTTTTCTATTTTCTTTACTTCTTCTTCCGCATCGTTTTCGGTCTGTTTGATAAATTCCGGATATTGTTCTGCATATCCTGTGTTCGGTGCAGCGGCTTCAAGGCTGTCGAGGACGGGATCCGATTCTTGGAGGGTGCCTTGAAGAAGAGCTATTTGTTTCAATATATTTGTTTCAAAGGTTCCGCCAACCATGCCGGCAAGTTCTCGTGCCTTGTGAAGCAAATCCATCTTTATTTCATTGTTCTTTGCCTCAGGTATGGCTTTGGCTTGTGCGATATAGCTGTTCACCACAATGTTCACCACTTCATCAAAATCAGCGGTGTCGCTTATGCTTTCGCGATTGCGTTGAAAGTAGTCATAGGTATTGTTTATAAAATCACCGGCAACATCATTGCGACCTTTTGCTATGGCTTTCTTTGTAACGTCTATGTGGTCCTTATATATATTATTGCGACAGCCGGCGAGTTTATTTTGTATCACACCCTCGTTGCATATCTTCATAGGGTCTTTTTTGCAATAGTTTTCCAACTCCTCGAGTATTTCGACAGCATAGGCATATTTGCCTTGTTTGATTAAGGAGAGTGATTGCAGAAGATTTTTGTCGTAGGTATAGACTAATAAGTTCTTGCAAAGGAGGCTTTCCTCTTCAGAAGGGGCAAAACCGTTTATTATATCGGTCAGTTTGTCGACCGTTGTCATCACCGCTCCGCTGTCAAGACTTATTTTTGCAAGTTCATAGTTTGCCATAACATTGCGAGGGTTGCTTTGGATACTCTTTTGCAGGTAATCATACGCCTCTTTAGGTTTGTTGTTCGTCCTTGAAAAGACCGCTTTCCTATAATACCAATCGCTCATTCTCGGCAACATGAACTCGACAAGCTCTTTGTTTTGTTTTACGAGCGTTTTCAACTCTATCCATTTTGCATAAATATCATTGTCGCCGTTATACATTTCGTTTTTTGCAAGAAACGTTTCAGCCGAAGAGAGTTGAAACTCATACACAGGCAACATATCAAAGTTCTCGCTGCTGATAGCCGCACAAGTCTTTATGTGTTTGAGGTAATTATTCAAAATATCTTTTTTTGCAGAGGGCGACAAGCTCTGAGCATAAGCAGACACAGCCAAAACGATAAGGCTGACAAAACCGAGAAACTTTTTCATTTTTTGCAGATATAAGGGTTTCTATCAAGAAGCAAAGATACTACATATTTTGCAAAGTACACTGCACCGGCGATGAGGTATTCGCATCACGAAATCCTTCTGATGGCATAATTTGTCGACAAAGTCAGACGGACGAAACGGAGGTTAAGACCTTTTCAGTCTCCAACGATATGCAAAATACGTGGTAAGGAAATAAAAGCCGGAAAGTATCCACAGCCAATAGTTCTCCATGGAGATTTCAGCCATGCTGCTACCCATAGTCATCATTCTTGCAAAACCATTGGCAGCATCTGTTGAAGGAATAATGTGTGAGAACATTTCCCACGCTGCCGGCATGGCTTCTCTCGGCCAGGGAAGACCCGTCATAAGAAGCATAGGTACCGACATGAAGATATAAAACGGTATGGCATTCTCTCTGTTATTGAAAAACACACCTATGGTCATGCCCAACAATATGACGGCAAAAAGGAATGGAACTATGAACCATACGACCTTCATAGGGCTTTCGACAAGCTGTGGCAGGTTAAAGAACTTCGGAATGATGATAAGGACGTATATCATTATAGGTATATACGTAATGAATATAGCCAAAGCTCTTCCGAATATTATTCTCAGCAAGCCGTGGTAATGAGAACTCTCCTGTATGGAAGCGGCGAGCCGATCCTTTTCTTTCACCCTGCTTGTAAGCATACCCGTACCAATCAACAATGTTTGTTGCAATACAAGTATAAGGATTATAGGCAATAGGAAAGAAGGATAGCCTCCGGGGTTATACAAAAGGTGTTGAGTCGGTTTGAACGGTTGAATTGCGTTGACCGCTTGGTCGTATGTTTTACCGCGGGCAATAAGGTTCTTAGCCTGAATCTCACCTCCCATTGTCAAGGAAACGGAAGAAGCCGCCAAGGCAAGATTTCTATACCAAAAGAAAGAAGTAACGTCTGCGTATACCCCGACCGTCGTTTGCTCCCCGGAATTTATATTTCTACTGAAGTCGTTAGGAATATAAATGATACCATGCACCTGTGAGAGCTTTTGCATGCGTTTTGCCTCCTCCATGCTGTTGCAATGTGTTGCCACACGCACCTCCGAAGTAGCATCTATTCTGCGAATAAACTCCCTGCTAAGAGCGGTATTGGATTCGTCCACAACGGCAATGGGCATATCTGTCAACAGCTCTCTGTTGTAAACATATCCGCATACCATCGGATAAACCAAACAAGCGACAAAGAAGACAATCAACACCCCCTTATCGGTGAAGATGTTATAAAGCTCTCTTCGAAGAATGTGCAACATGTCAATCCATGCCGCCTTGTATCTCTGTAAACTTTCTTTCGTCTTAGAATTCATAAGCTAATCCCTTGAATAGTTCAAACGCACCATAGCTTTTTTCAATCTCGACAACACAATGAACGGAAGAATGTTGAACATCAAAAGATACACGAAAGGTTGCCATGAGTCAAGCATTCCGAGACCGTTTATCTGTACGTTGCTATAAATTACATAGTATTGTCGTAAAGGATAGAGAAGGCTGTACGGTCTTACCGCCGGCAACATTGCAAAAGTAGGGTAAGTGAAGCCGGCAAGAGTGAAGCCGAGAGTTCCATAGAACGCTCCGATTGACAGAGCAGTTCGCATGCTTGGCAAGCAACCTATGATAAGTATTCCCAACGCTTGATAAGCCACTATTGTCAACAGACTTCCCAAGTAAAGCAAATACGCCGAGCCATGTATTGTAAAACCCAGATACTTCTCCAATATTATCCTGCAAAGAACCTCCATTATAGAGAACAAAATAGAGTACGGCAACAACTTGCCCAACAAAGCCTTCCAAATCGCCTTATCAGCCATTGCCAACCACCGCCTCGAAGTGCCTTGTTTCAACTCTATACCCACAACATATATAGTACAGATAAGGCACATAAGGAAAATAATCCCCGGCATTATTATCGATGACAAGTAATAGGAGTAGTTCAAAGTCGGATTGCCGATAATATGCATATCTGTTTTTATCGGCTGTATTTGAGCCATTGCTTGATTTGGGTCTTCCCCTTTGGCAAGTCTCAACTTCAAGTTCACCCCGGCCGACATGGTAGACAGCATGGTGGTCAGCTCTTTCATTATAAGAGAACCTCCCAAATAGTGAACGTACTCCGTGCAGAACACTACCTCCGGCTGGTTGCCGTTGGTAACGTTCTTCTGAAAGTCCCTCGGAATAATGACAAAGGCATAAATGTCTCCCCTCTGCATTCTCGACTGAGCAACCTCGTAGGAGGAGAGCTTGTATTTGACTTTGCAGAACTGTCCCGAAGAAATGGTTCTCACTATCTGTCGAGACGAGGAACTGTTGTCAAAATCTATCACTGCTATCGGCATTTGAGTAGGAACGCCCTTGTTCAAGAATGTCGCAAAGAACAAAACCACCACAAGCGGTATTGCTATCGTCATGACAAGGTAGATAGGGCGGGAGACCATTCTCCTCAACTCTCTAACCAAAACAGAGATAATGCTTTTCATTTTGTGATACCTATTTTAGCTCCGACCAATTTATGATAACACTCATTCCCGGACGGAAGTCCGTGCTTTTTTCCAAAGGAACGGCTCTCACCTCAAAAGTCTTGGTATCGTATTCATCTGTCAGTTTGGTAGCCTTCCATGTCGCATAAGAACCCAATACCTTTATATAGGTAACTTTCAGCATTATTTCCTTGTCGTTCAAAGCAGGAACTTTTGCCTTCAACTTATCACCGACTTTTATCTTTGAAAGAAGATTTTCCTTCAAATTGAACGTAACCCAAATGTCGTTCAAATCGACAATGTTCATCAATGGACTGCCGCTGCCTACCAACTCGCCGACCTTAGGGAATATTTCCGCTATCTCGCCACTTATTGGAGCCACGAGCTTCGTTTCACTCAAATAAGACGTAGCCTCATTCACCGCACCTTTTGCCCTCTGCACCTGTGCCAAAGCAGCCATTTTATCCTCTTTTTGCGCCCCGTTCAACGCCATTGTATACTGACTTTTTGCGGCCTTTTCTTGCGCCCTTGCCGCATCATACTTTGCCTTTACCTCGTCAAACTTTTGAGCAGCAATCACGCCTTTGTCATAAAGGTTCTTTGTCCTGTCGTAGCTTTTCTTGGCAAAATCTGCCGCAGCCTTTGCCATTTCATATTGTTCTGCCGCAGCCTCTATTGTCTCCTTACGTGTTCCGTTCTGAGCCTTCATGCTCACGGCAGCGGCAGCAGACTCTGCAGCCTCCGCCTGCATAACTTTTGCACTTATCTCGGGGGAATCTATCAATATCAGAGTATCACCTTTGTTCACGGACATACCCTCCTTGCCTCTTATCTCCAACACCCTTCCCGGCAATTTGCCCGAAACTCTTACCTCCGTAGCCTCTATCTCACCCTGAATAATGACATCATCCGGCGTAAGAATAAAATATCCTATTACTCCTATTACGGCAATAACCGAAATCAAAACCACAAACGACATTATCAATGTCTTGTTTTCCTGCTTCTTCATTTCCCTATTGTTTTACTTTGATTTTACCTAACGATTGTTCCAAATAAAGCTTGGTTAACATTGTATTTATTTCCGCATCAATGTTTTCGCTCTTTGCACTTACCCATGCGGTTTGTGCCTCCATCAAATCCGAGGTTGAAATAACCCCCTCTTGGAACGACAACTCCGCATAACGGAGGTTCTCCTCCGCATTTTCAAGATTGTTCTTTGCCAAAACAGATTGTTTGAAAGACTCGTTTCGTTTGAATTGCGTCATGTTCGCCTGCAATTCCAACTTCTCCAACACCTCGTCTCTCTCCATTTGAGCTATATTGTAGGCATGCTTTGCCGAAGAAAGAGTGTGAAATCTTTCTCCCCAATGGAATATGGGAACCGTTATGCCCACCCCGAGAGAGAAAAATCCGCTGAACTTATTCTCAAATCCATTGAACACATTCGGATTAGAAACTATATAATTGCCGCTTGCAACTATATTCGGCATAAACCTCGAACGAGCTATGTTCACCTCGCTTTTTGCCAACCTCACCTTCAACTCCAACATTTGAGCTTCCGGTCTTTGGCTCACCTGCGATGCCAATCCCTGTTCCAAATTTATTTCGCTCAAATCGGTTTCAGCCGTTTCGTTCAACTCATAATCCGTTTCCAAGGGCATTCCGCAAATTTGATTAAGCAACATTTTTGCAAGCCTCAAACCATTCTCCGCCTTAGTTAAGGTCATTTCCGCCTCATTTAGCTTCACCTTAACCTTCAGTTGGTCTGCCTTGGTTGCGAAACCCTCTTGAAACAAAGCCTCCACATTGGTATCGGTCTTTTGTAGAAGGCTGAGATATTCCTCTGCCAACTTCTTCTTGCTCTGCAACGAAACAACCCGCCAATAAGCCTCGTCCACTTGAATCAACAAATTTATTTTGGAATTTTCATCGCTCAAAGCAGCAATATCTTCCATTGTTCCTGCCATTCTGTACAGCTCCAAAATCTTACCACCCATGAATATAGGCTGTGTAAATCCTATTCCCGCAACAAAAATGTTCTGCACATCAAACTCCATTGCCTCTTTTGGCAACAGGGCGTAATCCTTAGGCTGAATTTTATCGGGATCGGTCAATGGATTGAAAGGATTGCCGTTGGCGTCTACCGGCATGGTAACCGTTCCGCCCGTTCCGTCCGGAAAATCCCGCGTAACCATTTGATCCAATCTCATCGTGAAAGAACCATCGGCAGCTTTGCTGCCCACGGGCAACATGGCATCTTCGGCAAGCAAAGATATATTCTTTGAATTGTACAGATAAGCCCCCGTGGCATTGAAATTCGGCAGAAATTGTGTGAACGCTGCCTTTCTTGTCTGTTGGGCTTGCAAGAGCCGTTCATTAGAAATGCTCACGCTTTTGTTATGCTTCAACGCCATGCTTCTGCAACTCTCTATCGTAAGGCTGCTCTGAGCCGAAACGGTAGAAGCGAAGAAAGAACACAGGCATAAGACAAAGCCCATAAAGATGTTTCTCTTCATAAAACGAACACGTTATCTACTTGTTAACATCAATTTTTCACCTATATCGTACCATTGATGCGAATTATTGTTCACTTGCGGGATTTTTTTTACGCTGAAAAACTCGCCGTGCTACCACAAAAACAGCCTTTCCCCGACCGCTCAACTGTAAAGCCGGCAGAAGGCAAAGGCTGTTAATGCCGAAGTCTTATCCTATGAGTAAATAAACGGCAAGGATAAGGCTCTGTCCCAAATGTCGCAGTCGTTCTTTATGGATTTTAATATTTCCGATGAGTCGACATAATCTTTGAAGCCTGCGGATAGCTTTGTTAGTTCGTTAATCATCGTTTGGTACTTGGCATGGAACATATTTTGATTATTGACAAGCCCGTAACACTGAATAAGCGGCAAAGCAAGCGTGCGGATTGCAAAGCCGTTGTCGACCATGCACAGATTGTTGATTGCGTCGGAGAAATATTTTTCTACTTCGCTCCTGTTTTCGCTTGGATTTTCCAACCATAGAGCTATGGCTTCCCATTTCATGACGAGAGGGAAAGGATACTCCGAATTGTATGCAGATAATTGCGACAGATTTATCCGAGGCAATTCTGTATGCTTGTGTACATACAATTCCAATGCCCTCAGTTTGCAATACAAAAGCAATATCCATAAGTCGGTGTGATTGTTGTCTTTTGCATATTGTTCAGGGCTTTTTTGCATACTGCTTCAAAATCCTTGCGACAAGCCCCAATGTCTTTTTGCCTATGATGCAAACAAAAGATATAAGAATCTGTTTTGGAAGCAGACTTGACTGCATACTCTTTCGAAAGCTCGAAATCCTCTATCGCCTGGTTTATATCGCCTTCGTAAGCATAGGTTTGAGCCAATGTGCCGATTAAGGCAGTAGTCGGTTCGTCTTTGGTAGTTGCATTTTCGTTTAGGAAATCCTGCAGGGCAGACAGCAGCTTTTCGTGCTGCGACCAACGTTCCTTAATCGCTGTTTTTGCCTTGGCGAAATCATACGAATTAAAATATATCTGTGATTGCCTCAAAGTGAAGCTCAACACCTTTTCCCACTTTCTCAAAATACGGGTTTCAGTGTTCTTGTCTTCGCTTCGTATCAAAGCCCAAAAGTGTTCTTCATCAAAGGGAAGGCTTGTCTCGCCTATGTGAGAATAATATTCTGTAAACAAGGTTATCAGCTCCAATAATTTACCGCCTTTGAGCTGTTGCCCTTTCGTGTTTTTCAGTTCACTGATAAAAACCTCTACGAAGTCCTTTGTTTTGACAAGTGTCGAATGAGTGCAACGGCTTTCTATTTTCAGCTTTAAGAACTCATAGAACGAATCCCATGCCAACATATATTCTTCCGAGTCTTTTCTTAGGCGGCTGATTAACTTATTTGCCAAACTTACGTTTTCGAGATTGTCGTTCATCACCTCTTGAAATATGCAGTTCAATGCCGACAAAGGATTCCGTATTGCAATTCTGCCCACATCGATTTGTTCGGTGAAATCAAGGCAAGACGCTTCCACAATGTCTACATTCACTGTGTCACGTTCCCGTCTGACAAAGCCGCAGACCAAGTCGGCAAGATTGACGTAAAGCGAATTTGTGTCCTGCTTAAATTTTATGCTTATAGAATGTCCTTTTGGTTCGGCGAGGTGATTTACCCGAGACTTGATTTGTTGTCCCAACATATTGTGATAGTCCATGAAGGCGATATCATTATCATCTTTCGATACAATACCCCACACGGAGCTTTTTCTGCTGTCAATCAATATCTCTATTTGCGATTGCTTCTCAAAAGGATAATCCTGCAAAAATTTCTCTATCACAACCGTAACAGCCACAAACCACCAATTCTGGTTGTTCGCAAACATGGCCGGTTTATTCTTTGAAACGTAGATTTTTTTAGCGAAAGGCAAAAGGTGTTCCTTGCAGATTGCAGATTGCGATTCCGTCAATTTGTTGAAGTGGAAGCGAGCCTTGTCCTCAATATCCTCTTTCGTTTGCAGTAAATCGTTAACGCAACTCGGAACAGGTTCAGAAAATCCGAACGCTCGATAAACCTTTTGGTAAGCTTGTCTCAGTTTCAATTCGTCTGCTTCTACAACCGTACCGCAGACAAACGACTTGTCTCCGCCCTTTAGCGAAAATACACCTATCTCATCTATTGCCAATATATATTTTGCCATGACCTATGCTCTTTTTCTATCCATAAATTTTCTATAACCTTTCTTTGCGATGTTGTAACCTGCTATTCCGTCGTTCGAGTGCATTATGCCGCCGCTTTCAAAACCGCAGTGTTCCGGACACTTTTCGCTGTGTCCCAACTTACCCTTTTCGCAGACAGGGCATTTTTGACTTGTTCCCGACGGGTCGACAAAGCATATATTCCCTATCTGTAGAAAATCATTTCGTCCATTGCCGTTTTCCACAACGTTTTTCTCCCTAAACAACAAAAGGTTCTTTATAGGCGGCACAAGCCCTTTGCTTTGGAATTTTTGGTACAATCTTCTTTCCAACAATCGGTAAATATTGCCGGAGAACTTTTCCAACGCTTGTTCAACGCTCGAAACACCAAAACCCTCCTGGACTATGATGCCCTCGCCGCCAAATCTCTTTTGGTAATCTCTGTAAAGAAAATCAATAACCCCGATAACATTTGCCACCAACGAAGATTTGGTCTGCTTTAATTTCAAGTCTAACTCTTCATCGGAGATGACACGCACGTTGTAATCATTCAAATCTTTCAAGATCTCTTCCTCGCTTTCTATGCAATAGAAATCCGACCTGAGTTTGAACACGTTTCTTACATCGAAAATATCAACAACACTTTCTATATCCTCCCCGTTGAAACAAACGGCACAAAGCACTATTTCCAAGAAATTGCCTTTACGCTTGCAGTCATTGTAAACCTTTTTAAATGCGGGATTTGGTTCCTCTTTTCCGTCCCAACAGTTGTATACCCATTTCACATAGAGCGATTTGTTTTTCTTCGAAAGCCGTTCATATCTTTTGTTACCCTCGTTGAGGTAATCCATAAATTTTCTGCGTTCTTCATCGTTGAGGTCTTTACTTCGTTTCAGAGTAATGTGTCGTGAACCCTGTTTATTTTGATGCTCATTCATATTATATATGTTCCTTTGAGCATGACGCATCCAAAGTTTGAACAAAGAAACAACATCGCCGTTTGTAACTATATGTCCGCCTATCATCTTGGCGGTACTTAAATCCAAAGTCAAAAGGTTTTTCTTTTCAAACAGCTTTGAAAACATCTCCACATACTGCTGTTTGCTCTTGCCGAAAGTGCGACAATACAAACTCTCGTCAATGAAGTATGACGGATTTTGAACCACACGCCTGTCCTTGCCGCTCAAATCCCTTTCCTTGTAGTTCAAGTCTTTTATTGTGAGAGCGGGAAAGCCGAAGTCATCAACGCGGCGTAACTGAGCCATTATCTCCTCATATGAACCTTT
This sequence comes from uncultured Bacteroidaceae bacterium, assembly GCA_964606345.1. GTDB lineage: Bacteria > Bacteroidota > Bacteroidia > Bacteroidales > P3 > Onthomorpha. The sequence continues at coordinate 34,646 of CAZSFV010000007.1, forward strand.
GGCAAACTCCGGAAGGTAAACACCAAGAGTAGACAATTCTACCTCGCCGTTGTCAATGCCGAATGCAAAACGTATGTTCTCTTTCCTTACTTTTACGTTGAAATCTTCAACTATTCTTTTCTCCTCTTCTTCCGGAAGAAAGGCAAGTTCTCTGTCCGGTGAGTTGCTCTGTTCCGTAAAGCGGGCAACCAATGTCAGTTGTTCGTGCAAGTATCGGTTCCTTTGTGTTTCGTCGTATTTGTCGGAGTCTTTTCCGTACTTATAAATACGACTCTCCTTTGGCTTGCGATACATGATTGTGATTTGAGGACATAATCTCACATCAAAGTTGTTTTCTTCATTTTCAGCAGACCAAAACCTCTTCCATATTTCGGTGTGCTTCTTGTCTTTGTAAGCATATATCGTTTCCTTGCCCTTGCAACTCTCCTCACGACGCAAGTCCAAAGACGAAATATCGAACACCTGTGCCGAAAACTCGCTTTGCAAAGCTCCCACTATATCAGGATTCACCGTGTACATGCGTTTGTAGCAAATCTGTTCAAGAGCCAACTTGAAATCGCTCAAACTCTCGAACGATGCATTTATTATTGATTGCTGCACCTCCTCTTGTGGAAGATTTAATACCTTTTTTGCCAAGTTTGAGTTCAACACATCTTTGTAAAAGGCAATCTTCTTCTGCTCGTCCCCTTTGAATTCAAACTCACCCGAGATAAAACCTCCTTTTTCGGAATAGTATTTGTATCCGAGTTCTTTCCTCAAATCGAGGTAGAACTTATTGCTCCCGTTTTCCGTATTGCTGAAACAGAGCTTTTGCAAGCTCTTGAACGTGAAGCTCTCGAACCAAAAGAGCCTTGTTTCGCTCTCTTTGTCCATTTCTTGCTTCAATCGTATTTTGCAATCCGAGGCTTTCTCTTTCGGAATCAATATCAGCTGATGTCGGTTTCCTCTTTGAAGTATCAAAGCCCAATAGTTTATCATTTGACTTTCACTTCTTTCCGCCTCTATCCCTTTCAGTTGTGCAAACAACCTTCCGTGTTGTTGAGCCACCTTGCGATACAAGTCGGCAAATTGTTTGTACGTCTTGAATTTACCATTGGTTTTTCTGCAAGCGGCGCTGATGAGTTCACCCCGTTCCTTTTTCAGAGTGATTAACTCAGAGCGTAATGACTTCTTTTTGTGGTTGACCTTTGTTTCATTGTATTCTGTAGCTGCCTTTACAATGTTTTCGGTGTATCTTTTGTAGTTTTCAAACTCGTCTTTGTCTATATGGCTGAACAGATACAAATCACTCTCTTGCAAATCCTCGTAACAGCCTCTCTTTTGAACAAACTCGTTGAACTTCGCTTTCTGCTCAGCCAAAATGTTTTTCAATATTTGGCGGAGACTCGCATATTTGTCTATCTCCATAAAAGGATTTTCACCAAGCAGCAGGGTTTTCTTCTCCGCTTTCTCTTCAATGTCTGCCTTGATACGTTCTCTCTGTTCTTTGTTGGCAAAATCATTTAATCGTGATGACAAATCCGTAACCTCCATTCTTCTGTTTATCTCTCCAATCTTACGATTGTAATTTATCGGTCTTTTGTTTATTGTGTAGAGATTGAAGCTCGCTTTGGCTATAGGATAGCCTGTCGACTGCGATGGAAGATACGCCTGCAAACCTTGTTCCAACTGTTCGAGCAATTTCTCGCCCATTCTTCGCAAACGCAAACTGACATCACTCGTTTCTCGCTTGTCGTTGGTGTTATTTACAAGGGCAACCAACAGCGGCAGACCACCCTTTGTTTTCAATCGTCTGAGCAGTAAGGCTGTTTTTGCCCTTCCTGAGCGGTTGTTTTCCTCTCTTGCCACCACATCGCAAAGCTCGTCTAAAACGTCTAACACATCGTTAAACGCTTGACCGATTCTATCCTCAACACAGTAATCTCCCAAGGTGTGTTGAACCCGTCTTCTTCCGGGGTTCCCCACGCCGGCGTTTTCCTTATACTTAAACTCTGCCAACTGTGATTTTGCATATTTCTGCATCCAATCCTTTTTCAGTTGCATGCCTTTTTTGAGGGAGTATTCGTCTTCCTTCTTTCCTTTACAATAGGCATACTCGTCTAACAAACCCATGAAGGCGTATAATGCGGAGGTGAAATTCGACAAATCGAACCCTTGTGTATCGGTCAAAGCGTCAATGCTGCTTTTTATAAGAGCGTTGTCGCCTGCCGTTTCCAATTTGAACCGAATGAATCTCGGACTTTTAATAGTTTCCATATCTGAAATTATTAGCTATACAACAAATTATAAGCAAGAGTGAGGCAGCTGCGCATTGCCGTCGCTTGCCTTGTCCCATCGTTTTGTGCAACAAAAAGGGCAACAGCCCGAACCCCTATTTCTTCTCCACTTGCAAACATGCCCAATTCCAATTTCCTTTTTTCTTGTCATAGTTCAACACCGAAAGAGCAGATACGTTTTCTCCGCCCACAAGCCCATATCTCAGAACCTGTTCGGAGGATACAAAGCAAGAAGAAGCTTTCCCCTTGACAAAAGCATAAGGGTTTGCAGCCTGTTTGATGACCGGTCCGTCAATAACCTTTATATACGAAAGCCCCGGCAAGGAAGATGTCTTCATTGTTTCGTAATGCAATACATTTATACTCTGACCCGACTTCGGAACCCAATGTATCTTGATTAAGTCCCCGTACTTTATATTCTTCGGCAAAACCCGCAACGGAACTTTTGCACTTTTCTCTTTTTCATAGACTACAATGGCGTATCCCTTGCCTATTTCCGTATACACCACAGCGGCAACATTCTCGTTAGTACCCTGCAGCAATATAGGATTGGTCAGTTGCAAATAGTCGAAAGGGTCGGAGTCGTCAACCGTGCCTTGTCCGTGCCACGGACTTGCAGACAAGTTGTTAAGCTCAAGGGACAGATTCCATCTATTCCTTAGAAATGTGCTTATCACCGTGTCGAGTTGATACTTTGCACGGGGATAATCTCCTTTGGATAGGTATATATAAACAAGTTTGGTGCGGACTTTTACAAGAAATTCCTCCTGCGTCTTGCAGTGGGTGGCACGCAACAGGCAAGCCAACTGCATGTCGATATTGTTGTCATACATTTCGCTCACAAAGGACCAAACCCAAAATTCGGATTGCTTTTGTCGGATGAAGTGGTTCACCTCTTTTTGCATTTCGTCCCTGTCTGCACCTAAGGCGAGCATCAATTTTGCACAATAGTAACCGGGGTACAGCATTTTGGGATACGTATCAGCCAGCTTCTTTATTCGGGGCAGGAAGTCGGTCATTCTGTTCTTGTCTGCCAACCGTAATATAGCCCTGGCATAAGCAATGTAAAGCCTTTCTGCAAGTGAGATTATCTCCCTGCCGTTTGACAATTTTATTTTTTGATAATCTTCGGGCAACAGGCTGTCCCAGCCCCACCACTCGATAAACTCTGCCGCCTGAGTCCACTTGCCGAATTTAATGCATTGTTGGGCAAAGTACGAATAGCCTTTCGATGGAGTGAAAATGTAGGCTTTCACGGCAGCGAATAAGCTGTTCATTTGTCCGAAACCGTCCATCGGAATCAACCCTGCCAACCTTCCCAATTCCCATGCAAGAGAGTTGAAAAACATATCGCTATCGTCGTTTCGCAGCAGTGTTAAACCGTTTAATGCTTTCAGAGTATTGAGAGCCTCGCTTACCCTGTTCTTCGATACATTCTTTTTGAGCAGATAATACAACACCCACCCCATTGCTCGTTGACTCCATATGTTTCCCGGAGTGATTTTCAGCTCTTGGGCAGCATGTTCATAAGCCTCGGCAATATTGCCGGCTTTACACATACTTGTCAGTTCTCCTAATGTCGGCATTATTGGAACAGTGTTTGTATTTCGTCTATCAACAGTTGTAAATCGCTGTCTTGCGTACCTATCAAAGACATTGGTTTGGCATATGTTACAAAGCCGTTTTTATTGATATAGACCTTTAAGTACGACATTGTGCCACTTGTCCTGAAATAAAAAATGCAACTGCAATCTTCGGGGTGTTCCACAATATTGCTCATCTGTATGCCGGTGCTTTGGCATGCCGACCGAACAAAATCGTAGAGTCGGGCGTGTATATCGTCCGAGGGTTTATAATCAAATATCGAAGCAATACCACGTTCATCGTTAAGCAGTTGGCAAACCTCATTGCTATGACGCGTATTCATCTGTGGAACGGCTTGGGCAAAAAGCCCTCCCTTTTTGTACCGAATATCGTAACGCTCCATGCCGTCAGGCGTTTGGATATAGTATATTTCCATATAAGGGGTGCTGTTCACGCTCACAACGGAATAAGGTGTTCCATCCATGTTCTCAATTATGCAACGGCACTTTGCACGCAGGTAATCCGGTGTGTTGTCGGCATGAAAAGGTGATTTCTCCCCGCCTTTTATCACCATGCATTCCTCTTTCATATCGCTGCATAGCCCTATGTCATCTATTCTGAACCTTGAGAAAGGAGTGATGTGTGGCAGGTTGGAGATGCAAAGCAAGCCGTTTGAACGAGTGGTGACGGTATAAGCCCACCTTAAACAATCATCGCTCAAACCGGAGCGACTGCTGTAATCCACAAACACATTGCCCCACTCGCCGCCTTGGCATTTGTGTCCCGTTACGGCATATCCGAATTTGGCTTTCAGGCAATTATAAAATTTATCATTCAACAGGGTACTCGTAAATTCTTGCGTGTTCTTTTGTAGTTTGCGGTGTCGGATACAAAAGTCTATATAAAAAGCCTTATGCTCATCAATGGACAAACTTGGCTCGTCGTTGTGAAGCAAATCCCCGTAAAGCCAGCAATCTTTTTCTGTATTTCCGATTCGTGCCTTGACACGAATGAAATCCAATGTAATGTAGGTTTTAGTCTTATCGGCTCCCTCTTGCACATATACCGGAACTTTGTGTGAAGTTCTTTCCTTCACCTCTTCCACTTGAACGAACTCTCCGTTCATTACATTCAATGTGTAGTTGTTGTGTACAACCATAAGCACTTCTTTGGCTCGCAAAGGCGGATTTTCTTCACCGAAAAGAGTTTGCCTTATTTCACGGTTGTATTGTTGCACCTGTTGGTTTGAAAATGCTATCAGTATACAGTTGTTTCTGCCCGTTTCCTTTCGCTTTCCAATATATCTGTTCAGCAGCTCTCCTTCCGGAATTTCTTCAACCTCGCCCGACTTCGTTTCAAACACCAAGTGATTGCGGTGATCGCTTTGCAGAAGGTCTCTTATCTGCATCGCATTTTTGAGAATGGCGCTTTCTTTGTCTTGTCTCACCACTTCGGTTAATTCGCACTTGAGGACTTTCAGCTTCAATTTCTCAAAATACTCGGCGATCAAAGCCTTAGATTCCGATTCTCCTATTGGCGGCAGCTGAGCCGGGTCGCCAATCAATATCAGTTTGCCGCCGAACGAAACACGACTAAAGGTCAGCAGGTCATCTATCAGCTTTCCGCTTCCGAAGCGAAACAACTCATGCTCGTTGGAGACGGAACTCAGCATAGAAGCCTCATCAACAATGACCACACCCATGTTGCTGTTATCCTTTAGCTTAAAATGGTACATGAATCTGGCATCGGCGATGTCTTTGTCTTTGCTTACAGAAAGACTTCCGCTGTAAATGGCTCTGTGTATGGTGGAGGCAGGGTGGCCGACCTTGTCAGACAATACCCTTGCGGCTCTTCCCGTGGGAGCCGTCAAATATACAAATCGGGGGTAAAACATTGGTTTTGTTACCCGAATTTGTATTTCCGTCGATAGAAAAAGCAGAATGCCCACAACCTGTTATGTACTCGTACATGTGCTTTATGATGGTGGTCTTACCCGTACCGGCGTATCCGCAAAGAATGAACACAGAATAATCTCCCGTCATAAATCGTTTCAATTCATTCAATACCTTTTCCTGTTGCTCGGTCAGTTTTATAATGTTTTCCATTTGCGAAATATGATAAGTATAACCTTACTTTGTATGGATAATACGATATTGCAAAGCTACAAAAAAATATTTTCATACCACAATTTGACGCAAATAAAAAGCAATGCAATCTGCTGTTTTATCGAAAAAATACAATCTGCCCGGCGAAAAGTCCTATAACAGCGGTGTCGGCGATTCCAAAATTATTGAACAAGTGCGGTAAGGACTGATGTTGTTTTTCTCTTTTTCGAGTTCATAATAAGCGAATGGCGATTCGTCCGGAATGAATCGCCGAAAGAAAAAAAATGAATCAGCCAAAGAATTTTTTGAATCAGCCATTCATTTTTGCCGAACGGCGTTCGGCTGCACGGGTGTTTCAAAAGGGGAGGACGGCACGCTCGTTTGAGCCTGCGGAACCGGCATGAGGGAGTTTTTGCAAGGAAAGAATTTCTGCATTGAAAGTAATTGATTACCTTTGCAGGCGTGTAATACAACGGTATTTATGAGAAGAACATATTTTTTGGCATTTATGCTTTTTGTTGCTTCGGCAGCCGTGCTTGTTGCCGCTTGTTCCAAAAAGGAAAGCAAGCAGGAGACGGCGTCCAAGGGTTTGCCGGCTTCGGGTGGTAAGACATTGGAGGTTGTTTTGGTTGTACCCGATGAGGTGTACAAGGGTGAGTTGAAAGATACGATAGGGACGTATTTCATGAAAGCATGCGAGGGTCTGTCGCAGCCCGAGCCGGCGTTCGATGTGGTGCAGATGAACCCGCAGGGCTTTTTCAAATCCGACATGTTGCAGAAGCATCGCAACGTGATAATAATCGACATGAAGCCCGGCAATCCCAACAAGTTGAGGCAGGCAATCGATTACAGGTCTTACCCGCAGGCTTGGTTCGAGTTCTCGGTCGACAACAGAGACAGCCTCTTCGCATTGATTGCCCGTTATCAAGGTTTGATAAGAGAGAAGTTCCATGATAACGAACACAAAAGAGTGCATGCCGCTTTCCAAAAGTTGGAGAACACCGACATTACCCGCAGGTTGAAAAAGAAGTTCGGGTTTTGGCTCACCGTTTCGGAAGAATTTTACATGGCAACGGACGAGAGCGAGTTTGTTTGGTTGAGAAAAGAACCCAAGGACGGCAGTTTAGACATAATGATTCGCACCGTGCCGTATACAGGGGAGGCAATGCTTGAGCAAGAAAAAATATTGGATTTGAGAGACAGTACGGCAAAACAATACATTCCCGGACCCTCAAAGGGGTCTTACATGGGTACGGAGCGAAGATTTCCGTGCGAACGCCGGATTGTCAAGATAGGCGATTTGGAAGCAGTGGAAACGAGAGGCTTGTGGCGATTGTTCAACGATTGGATGGGCGGTTCGTTTGTCAACTATTGTTTCGTCGACAAGGCGGGTAGCCGTCTTGTTATGATAGATTGCTTTCTCTATTCTCCGAGACACCCGAAGAGAGACCAACTTATGCAGTTGGAATCAATCGTTTACGGAATAAAATTCAACAAATGACCGTGGCAAAAAGCCCTTTGGAAAAGAGGGTGCGAATAATTTCGCTTTCTTTTTTGTAGGAAACGAAAAAAGTCAGTAATTTTGCACCTTAATTTTTTGGACTCAGACGCATTAAAATAATCATTATAAATACAATAAGATATGACACCGACACATATTGAACACATCGGTATAGCGGTAGCCAATTTGGACGAAGCTATAAAGTATTGGGAAAATGTTATGGGCTTGAAATGCTATAACATTGAGGAAGTTGCAGACCAAAAAGTAAGGACTGCGTTTTTCAAAATCGGAGAAGTGAAGATAGAGTTGTTGGAGGCTACAAGCCCCGACAGCACCATTGCTTCTTTCATTGAAAAAAGAGGTCAGGGAGTGCATCACATAGCCTTTGCCGTTGAGAACACCGACACGGCATTGAACGATGCACAAGAGAAAGGCATCAAATTGATTGACAAACAATCGAGAGGCGGTGCCGAGGGCTTGAAGATAGGTTTCTTGCACCCTAAGTCTACTTTGGGAGTTTTGACCGAACTTTGTTGTAAATAGTTATAGGAATTTCAAAGGAGTTAGACTGATGGCTATTGAAGAAAAAATCAAGCAGTTGCTTGATAACAGAGAAAAAGCTAAGTTGGGCGGCGGAGTAAAGAGAATAGACGCTCAACACGCCAAAGGAAAATTGACGGCAAGAGAAAGAATCGAAATGTTGTTGGACAAAGACAGCTTCGAGGAATTTGACATGTTCGTAACGCATCGTTGCCACGATTTCGGCATGGGAGACAAAAAAATCCTTTCCGACGGAGTGGTAACCGGTCAGGGAACAATCAACGGACGACTTGTCTTTGTGTTTGCACAGGATTTCACCGTATTCGGAGGAGCTTTGTCCGAAATGATGGCGAAAAAGATTTGCAACGTAATGGACAGAGCCATGACGGTGGGCGCTCCCATCATAGGCTTGAACGACTCCGGCGGAGCCCGTATTCAAGAGGGAGTGAACTCTTTGGCAGGCTATGCCGAAATATTTGAGCGTAACATATTGGCATCGGGAGTTGTGCCACAAATTTCTGCCATCTTCGGACCATGTGCCGGCGGTGCGGTTTATTCGCCTGCGTTGACAGACTTTATTTTGATGACCGACCAATCCTCCTGCATGTTCGTTACAGGACCGAAAGTGGTAAAAACGGTAACAGGCGAGGATATCACTTCCGAAGATTTGGGAGGAGCAGAGGTGCATTCCTCAAAGTCGGGTGTTTCCCATTTCCTTGCACCAACGGAGGAAGAGGGCTTGACAATGATAAGGGAACTGTTGTCTTACATGCCTAACAACAACTTGGAAGAAGCACCGACAACCGTTTGCAACGATCCTTTCGACCGTTTGGACGACAGGTTGAATGCTATCATACCGGAAGACCCTAACCTGCCTTACGACATGATGGAAGTAATAAAATCCATTGTGGACGACGGTAAGTTTTTGGAAGTTCACGAACGTTTTGCACGCAACATAATAGTAGGCTTTTGCCGCATGGGCGGAGCATCGGTGGGAATTATTGCCAACCAACCAAATGTGTCTGCCGGAGTGTTGGACATAAACGCTTCACGAAAGGCGGCTCGTTTTGTTCGCTTCTGCGACTGCTTCAATATTCCTATATTGACCTTGGTCGATGTTCCGGGCTTTTTGCCGGGACGTGTTCAGGAGTATGGCGGAATCATTACACACGGAGCCAAGTTGATGTTTGCTTATGGCGAAGCAACCGTTCCGAAAGTAACCGTTACCTTGCGTAAGTCCTATGGCGGAGCGCACGACGTTATGTCTTGCAAGCAACTTCGCGGCGACTTTAACTACGCATGGCCTACGGCACAAATTGCAGTTATGGGAGCCAAGGGAGCAATCGAAATATTGTATGGCAAAGAATTGGCAGCAATAACAGATGCCGAGGGAAAAGCAAAGTTCATTGCAGAAAAGGAAGAGGAATACAATGCAACCTTTGCAAACCCATACAAGGCGGCTTCGTACGGATACATAGACGATGTAATCGAACCAAGAAACACTCGTTTCCGTGTCATTCGTGCGTTCCAATCATTGCAGACAAAGCGTGTAACAAACCCAATGAAGAAACATTCCAATATACCTTTGTAATATGTTAGTATTAGATATAAGTTGGAGTTTCGCTCTTGTGCTTTGCGGAATCGGAATAGGCTGTACCTTTTTGGTATTGGTACTCCTCATAGGCTTCATAAAGGTTTTGTCCTCGGCTGTTAAAAGCACGGACAAAAAGTCGGTTGCCTCCGAACAAGCAGCAGCAAACCCCGGAACGGCTTCAACAACGGATTCACACCCTACGGCACATGAACAAGCCGCCATTGCAATGGCGATGCACTTGTACTTTGATGCTCACGACGATGAACCGCATGTAATCACGATTGAGGAAGTGGAGAAACGTTACTCTCCATGGAGTTCCAAAATTTACAGTGTAAGAAACTTTACCAAATAGAAAGAAATGAACAAGTTTAAGATAACAATAGACGATCAGAGTTTCGATGTTACCGTTAAAGTAACCGACCATAACAAGGCGAGTGTGGAAGTGAATGGTATATCGTACGATGTGGCTTACGAAAAGAAAAGCGTGGCCACTGCCCCTGTGGCAAAGAAAGCAGCCATTCCGTCGGCGGCTCACATGCAGACACCGAACCCGCAAGGCACAACAGGAGTTGCACCAAAGCCGGCAATGCCGAGAAAGCAAGCCGTAACCTCCCCTTTGCCGGGAACAATTTCATCAATCAACGTGAAAGCCGGCGACAAGGTTAAGCGAGGCGATGTGTTGCTTGTGATGGAAGCCATGAAGATGGAGAACAACATTCTTGCCGCTCACGATGGCGAGGTGAAAGCCGTGTATGTTACAGTCGGACAGACCGTGGCACAGGACGATGCTTTGGTAGATTTGGAGTAACCGCTAAAACTTTGAAAGATGAAAGAATTGAAATCATATCTTTTGAAAGCAGTTGCACTGGTGGCTTTGTTCCTTTTGCCGGTTGTTGCAGAAGCGGGAACCGATAAGGAGCAGGCGACAGGCACAAATACCGAAGTTTCGGTTAATAATGCGGCTGCTGCAAGCGAACAAGCGTCAACTGCTTCCGGTGAAGAGACCATAGGCGAAAAAATGGAGAAATTCTTCGAAAGCATGGGCTTTGTGCAAATCGGAAACGGTCTTTGCTTGGTGATGATATTGGTATCGTTTGTGTTGCTGTATCTTGCCATAGTGAAGAAGTTCGAACCCTTGTTGTTGCTTCCGATTGCTTTCGGTATGCTGTTGAGCAACCTGCCGGGAGCAGGTTTATATCACCCGGAATTGTTTGCAGACGGACATGTGCAATGGTCGCAATTCGTCGACTCGAACAACGTGGGATTGATAGATTACCTGTACTTGGGAGTTAAACTCGGTATATATCCCTGCTTGATATTCATAGGCGTGGGTTCAATGACAGACTTCGGTCCGTTGTTGGCAAATCCCAAGAGCTTCCTTTTGGGAGCGGCAGCACAGATTGCCATATTTGCAACCTTCTTTGGTGCATTGGCATTGGGATTTTCCTATGAAGAAGCTGGTTCAATAGGAATCATAGGCGGAGCCGACGGTCCGACGGCAATATACCTTACCTCTAAACTCGCACCGGAGCTTTTGGGACCTATAGCCGTGGCAGCTTACTCCTACATGGCATTGGTGCCGGTGATACAACCACCTATCATGAAAGCCTTGACGACAAAGGCAGAAAGGGAAATAGTAATGAAACAGTTGCGAACAGTATCGAAGAAAGAGAAAATCATCTTCCCTATAATAGTAACTGCAGTCATTTCGTTCCTTTTGCCTGCGGCAGCACCATTGATTGGTTGCTTGATGTTGGGAAATTTGCTTCGTGAATGCGGCGTAACAGAGCGATTGAGCAAAACAGTGCAGAACGAGCTGATGAACATTTGTACCATATTCCTCGGAATATCGGTTGGTGCAACGGCAACGGCAAGCACTTTCTTGAATCTGCAAACCTTGTCCATTCTTTTGATGGGTATCATAGCCTTCAGTATCGGAAGCGGGGCAGGAGTATTGTTTGCCAAGTTCATGAACCTTTTCTCGAAAAACAAAATCAACCCTCTCATTGGTTCGGCAGGTGTTTCGGCAGTACCGATGGCGGCACGTGTTTCGCAAAATGTGGGACAAGTGTACAACCCGGGCAACTTTTTGTTGATGCACGCCATGGGACCGAATGTTGCAGGTGTGATTGGTTCGGCAGTGGCAGCAGGCGTTTTGCTGTCATTCCTTGGATAGACCACAAAAACAAATTTTTTCATATTGTAATGAGGAGCGACCCGCATGGGTTGCTCTTTTTTTTGCTGAGGCTGTCGCCGATAAAAAATGGCAGCCAAATGCATGCTGTTCAAATTATTATTTGTATCTTTGCAAGCGGTTAGTGGCTGAGGTAGTTCTTTGACAGAATGGAATTAGGATAGAAAAAAAGAGAAAGATATTGGGGTTACAGCTTATATGATAAGTTTTTTTCTTTCTCAAACCCGTCCGAAACTATTCTTGCTCAGAGTCTTATGCAAAGTCAGCTGTAACCCCCTTTGAATTTCTACTCATGTAGATCGCGACAATGTTGCAGTTATCTCTCCTGTATGCTGTAACCCCCTTTGAATTTCTACTCATGTAGATCATGCCATTCGCCGCAAGCAGCAGCCTCTCTGCTGTAACCCCCTTTGAATTTCTACTCATGTAGATCCCATTGCAAATATCGGATTGAAAATTTTCAGCTGTAACCCCCTTTGAATTTCTACTCATGTAGATCTCGTTTGCCGTGATGCCGTCGTTGGTAAATGCTGTAACCCCCTTTGAATTTCTACTCATGTAGATCATTGAATCGCCGATTCAATTAGCAAAAATGCTGTAACCCCCTTTGAATTTCTACTCATGTAGATCGCAAAGTCGTTGTTGACAACCCACCTTTTTGCTGTAACCCCCTTTGAATTTCTACTCATGTAGATCCGATTTGAACAAGGGAATGTTTGAATTGAGCTGTAACCCCCTTTGAATTTCTACTCATGTAGATCAATAAAAAATCTTTACATACAGCAGGGTCAGCTGTAACCCCCTTTGAATTTCTACTCATGTAGATCCTACCGATGATAAGAAGAACAGGAATGTACGCTGTAACCCCCTTTGAATTTCTACTCATGTAGATCTTCTCCTCTGGTAAGACTTTACTACCTCACGCTGTAACCCCCTTTGAATTTCTACTCATGTAGATCTTTTCCGCAATAAGAAACAAACTGATGTGGGCTGTAACCCCCTTTGAATTTCTACTCATGTAGATCACTTTGGGTAGACTACGAACTGCAAACCACGCTGTAACCCCCTTTGAATTTCTACTCATGTAGATCAACTGAGTATAGATTAAGAGGAGAGCAGTCGCTGTAACCCCCTTTGAATTTCTACTCATGTAGATCCAAACTTCCAATATTTGATTCATGCTGAATGCTGTAACCCCCTTTGAATTTCTACTCATGTAGATCATATTTGTTATTGACCCAATAATCGCCGGAGCTGTAACCCCCTTTGAATTTCTACTCATGTAGATCAACCATTGATTAGGAGATAACAGTGTACCAGCTGTAACCCCCTTTGAATTTCTACTCATGTAGATCACAACACGCCATCAAAAGAGGCAGTAGATAGCTGTAACCCCCTTTGAATTTCTACTCATGTAGATCGTATTTTGTGTTATATTCTCACAGCGGTTAGCTGTAACCCCCTTTGAATTTCTACTCATGTAGATCCATATCTTTATTCATAGGTATTTCGCCTTTGCTGTAACCCCCTTTGAATTTCTACTCATGTAGATCGGTAATCTTTGACATTGCTTAAAATAATTTGCTGTAACCCCCTTTGAATTTCTACTCATGTAGATCAGTAAATAACTATGCCTTGTAGAACTATATGCTGTAACCCCCTTTGAATTTCTACTCATGTAGATCGCCATGTACTCTAAATCAAAAGCATCTGGAGCTGTAACCCCCTTTGAATTTCTACTCATGTAGATCGTAATCTTTGGCATTGCGTAGGATGGTTTGCTGTAACCCCCTTTGAATTTCTACTCATGTAGATCAGAGGGCGGCATATAAGGGTGTGGCTGATGTTGAGCGCAAGCAAGCTTCAAGTACAGTTCCAGCCTTTCGCAGGCGATGGTATTAGGTTTAGTAATCAATAAATGAATAATAGTATGACAGAAATGAAGAAAAACAGAATTACTCCGGAGTGGATAGATGCTTTGGAAGCCAACGAAATATTCGTATTTGGCAGCAATTTGCAAGGCTTGCACGGTGGCGGAGCGGCGAGAGTGGCTTATCTTCGCTTCGGAGCCGTATTGGGCAATGGCGTGGGCATTCAGGGGCAGAGCTATGCCATTCCTACGATGCAGGGAGGTGTGGGTACCATCCGCCCTTATGTAGATGATTTCATTGTCTATGCTCGGCAGCATCCCGACCTGCATTTCTTGGTAACCCCAATAGGTTGCGGCATCGCCGGCTTTGCCTCCGAGGACATCGCTCCATTGTTTGAAGCAGCCAAGGAAGTAAAGAATATCAGCCTGCCTGAGTGTTTTTGGGAGGTGATAGAGTAAGAGTAATGAACTGAGGTTTTGCCGGTGGTAAAAGGGTATGCCGAAGAGCCTGACTGTGCGTAGCTGCTATACCTCTTGAAGTTCTACTTATGTAGATCTTGAGTCTTTGAGAGCTGTGAGGGCAAATGTGCATTAACCCAATCCCGGCTTGAAGACATTAGTTATTACATGGGCTATTATCCTCTTTGGAAAGAATGGGCAGCACTAAATCCTGAACTAATAAAAGACCTAAGAGAAAAATCAAAAGGAAAAATACTAACAGACCAAGAGAAAGTAGACTTGTTTGCCTCTTTGATGGGAGACTTGAGCTTTGAATACCAAGATGCAGTAATAGCTGCCAACTATGTAGAAAAAGGAAAAGGTAATGCGATTGAATTAACCTACAAAGTTCCAAACAATACCACTATTGAAGATATTGAAAAAACACTTAAAGACAATAATATTGAAGGCAGTAGCTTCTCTTTTGAAACCAAGGAGCTTAGCATTATTGCTTTCAGCGAAGAAGAATTGAATGATTTAATTAACAAACTTAATAAAATTGAAGGATATGAGTACAGAGGATACGCAGAACAAAACAGCAGATTCTTGGACAACGAGAGTAGACGAAATACTTATAAGTCATGGCTTAACCCCCAATTATATCAACAAAACAGGAAGCTGTATAATGCCTGCTCCAAAGCACTTGCAATCAGCGAAGCAGCAGCAAGATACCCAGCAGCAAGCCGAGAATCAGAAAGAATAGAAGCAGCAAAAGAAGCAGCAAAAAGATGGGATACAGAGTTTCAGAAATCCAAACAATCTGACAGTATCCCATCTTCTTACAATAACAGCTCATCTACTCAAGATGTTGCAACCAAAATAGAAGAACATAGTCCCGACAATGCACCACCACAAATAATAACAATGGACGATATAACAGAAGACCCAAGCGAGACGATAGCAGACGAAAACAAAGATAAGCTGTACCTCTTGAGTTTCTACTCTTGTAGAGCCAAGTTCGGAAGTAATGGTGCAGTATGCTTGGAATTGCTGCCGGGTTGGGGATTTGTTGGACATGATACTGCAAAATGCGGTATCCGAGATGGGAAATAGATGCCGATATGGTTGCTTACGCGGTTTTCAAAAGCAATATTGCAAGGGAGGGCTTGGCATGAGGATTATTAGCTTTCTCCGCCTGCTACCTGTGCTTATATGTTTATCTCAATGCGGAGGGGTGTGTCGCTTATGCAGTTCCGTGTTCTGCCGGAGGTGATTAGGGGCAGGGTTGGGAAGAGGAATTAGTCGTTTTTGTTGTTTCGGTATATTTTTATTCCGGCGTAGCTGCCTATCATAAGCATAAGTATTGCTGTGCCTGTTTGTATTGGTGCAGAACTTCCATATGGTATAAATGTGCCGGATTGTATGTCGTAGCGATAGAGTTGTCGGTATGGTTCTCCTATCGTTATGCGATCGTTCCATGCTCCATGGTTGTTTGGCAACGGCGGTTGGGACAGTGCTGCGCTTACGGATATGATGCAGAGGAATAGAAAAAAAAGTCTTTTCATTATCATAGGGTTATTACCTTTGTTGTGTATTCTTTTGTTTGGCTTATTATTTTCAAGACAAAGCAGCCTCCTGTCGGCAGGGTGATGGTGTTGTCGTTCGTTTCGGCTATGGTTCTGCCCTGTATGTCGAATGCTGTCAGGTGTTCGACTGTTTGCGGGGTGTCTATTTTGACGGTTCGTCCGTGTTGACTTATTTTCAAGTCTTCATTCTGTGTTGCGGGTTCGTTGGGGGCTTTCCATTTCAACAGCAGGTCAAACTTCATGCCTTTGTTGCCTGCGTTGTAGTTTATGGTGTAGGTGTCGGTAGCTTTGAAGTTGCAAAGCATGCTGTCTGTTTCGTGTTCTCTTAGAATTACTTCGTTGAACGAGTTGTTGGTTTCGGACAGTTGCAGGCGGAGCGGGGCGTTTGTTTTGTTTAGTACGTTCAACTGCAAGAGTATGCTGTCGGATTTGTTGCCAATGGCGGCAACAGACAGGTTGTTGTTTGCTATGTTGAACCACAAGTCGGGTGCTGTGCCTACGCTGAACAGTTTGTAGGTGTCGTATTTGTCGTATGCTGTTGTGGCATCGCTGCGGACGTAAATCTTGGCTTTGTCTTCTCCTTTGTCGGAGCAAAGGAGAAAGCAGAGTCTGCCGAGTATGGGTTTGCCGCATGTTTTGCTTTGGGTCTGTTCGTTTTTGTGAAGTATAAGTTTGTTGGTCGGGGAAGAGACTTTGGTCATAAAGCCGCCGAAGGGCGGTATGGCAAATTCTTCGGGTGCGTTGTTGTCGCTTGCGATGTATGCTCCGGTTAAGGGGTCGAGCAACCAAAAGCCGTCAATGTTATTTTGGTCGAAGTTGGTTATGCGTACGGAGAAAGGGTAGGGGTTGCAGGTCAAATGGCAGCCGTTGCCTTTGGTTGGAGTGAAGGTGGCGTTGTTTAGCAGGTGTATGTTGTCTTGCAACAGCGGTGTGCCGTTGAAAGTGAGGGTCTTGTTGTTTTTGTATGCAACAAGGTAGCCGTTGGTGTTGGTGAAGAATGCGGGGTTTTCGATGCTTGCCGAATAGGGTATCCATGAATATGTTGCTTCGTCCAAGCAGTAGAGGTCGTCTTCCGGACTCCGTTGAAAGCAGGCGGCTATTTGTTCGGTGTGTAAGTCATTAGCGTTTATGGGTAAGCCGAAAAGGTGCCAGCCGTTGGTGTTGGCAGTGTAGGCGGAGAAAGTGGCTTCGATACTCACCTTGCCGGTCTTCAAAATGCCTTGCGTTTGCAGTTCTGCTTTGTTGGTATCTGCCAAGGCTGTGGAGTAGTCGGATTGCATGACAAGTTCTCCGCACTCGGCATTGACTTCTTGCGGTATGTTTATTTTGTGACCTTTCTGTATGATGACTTTGTCGGTGGGTTGGGGCATGTGGGCATTTTCCCATGTGTTGACATCGTGCCAGTTGCCGCTGTTTATGCTTCTTATGGTGTTGCCGCTGCTGAAACTGTGGATTGCAACGGTGTCTTGTCCTATTGTCATGATGCAACGGTACAGGCTTCGGGGAACTAATCCGCTTAACAGTATTTCATTTTGATTTGCGGTGAGCATGGTATCTTTCACGAGAGTGTAGGTAGCGGGGTTGTTTGGGGTGTGTCTCAGACTGTCGGTGTTCAGAGCAACCGAATCAAAGGTAACCACATTCCACTCGCCAATGGAAGAGTCGTTATAAACCGGAGTGTTTTGCGGGTTGTGTTTTACGCCTGTTGTGATGTTGCCTTTGCGTGTGAGTATCTTGTTTTGGTACGATAGGTTTGCACTCCCCGTGCCTTGAATGATGCGTCCGAACAAGTCTACTGTGTCTCTGTATTCGCCGCTTATATCTTTCTTCAGCAGCAGGCAGGCATTGTTGCCACCGGAATAGGAGTTGCTACTGATTATAGGGTATACGATATAATCATAGTTACAGAGGTATGACAGTCTTCCGCATATCATTATATAGCTGTCTTTGTGTATGGTGTCTTTTTCGGTAAATACGTAGTCAAGGTTGGTTTCAGATATTGTGCTGCCGTGGTCTAAGAAGCGGATTTTGTAATCTTTAAGGCAGATGTCTTTTCCCGTGCCGTTGAATATCTCTAAACCGTATTCGGCGGACTTTGTTGCCACTCGTGAAAATATAAGGTCTTGGGTGCAGTTGTCTACCTTGTACACCTGTATGCGTGGGTTGGTTTGTTCGCTGTTGTTTGTCCAATGGAGCTTGACGGAGGTGCTGTCTTGTATGCGGGTGTCGAGTTGTTCAATATGGCGTTTGGTTTCAAAACTGTATGTTCTTGTGTCGGTGGTTGTCGGGTTGTTTATTTCGATGTAGTATTTGGTTGCGGGACTTAGGTTGTGTATTCGTAGTGTGTTGTCATCGATGGTGTAGTTTTCGCTTGCTACTTCTTCCCTCGGGGTGGTGATGCTGATGTTGTAGATATTGATTGTACCTTCCTTTCGGTTTATAATTATTTCATCTGGTGCTTGCAGAGGTACTTCTATGCAGGTGTCGCTATTTTGTGGGGTTATTATCCTGTTGTTGATAAGCAGGCTTCGTTTTTTTGAATTTGGACTTATGTTTATCTTTAATACAGAACCTAAGGGTATGTTCAGCTTAGGTGTTGCAAAGCTGCTGCCTTGTCCCAAGGTACAATAATATTGATTATCGTATTTTACTGTGATTTCTTTGGCTCTGCAATAGGGCTTTTGGGTAAGGCTTATCGGCAGGATTTGCAGGCTGCTTGTGCCGACTATCGGAGTGGAACCATTGATTTGGTCGCTTAGGAAGTGTTCGAAGTTTTCCTCAAAGATAAGGGTGTCTTTGTAGATACTGATGCTTTCGCCGTCGGCTATTTGCAGGGGTAGGACTGCTTCGTGGCAAGTGGTGCTGATGACCTGGCTTTGCAGAAACAGTGGTACGAAAAATGTAATGATAAATAGGATATAGGAATTTTGTCGTTTCATGGGTTTATGGTTTTGATGGTGTTTATCTGCCCCAGCTTTCTCTGTCCAAACTTCTGTATGTTATGGCTTCTGCCAAATGGGCGTCTTGTATTTCTTCGCTTGCTTCCAAATCGGCTATGGTTCGCGATACTTTCAAGATTCGGTCATAGGCTCTGGCAGAGAGTTGCAACTTCTCCATTATGGTTCTCAGCAGTTCCATTCCTGTGGGCTTGATGTAGCAGTATTTTTTCATGTGCTGTGTGTTCATCTGAGCGTTGCAGTGTATGTCGGGGTCGTTTTTGAACCTTTCTTCTTGTATTTTTCTTGCCTTGATTACCCTTTCCCTTATGTCGGCACTTGTTTCGCCTTCCCGCAGTTGACTGAGGTCTTTGAATGGTACGGGAGTTATTTCGAGTTGTATGTCTATTCGGTCGAGCAATGGTCCTGAAATTCTGTTCAAGTAGCGATGTACCACGCCCGTGCCGCAGGTGCAGTGTTGGGTGGGGTGATTGTAGTATCCGCAAGGACAGGGATTCATGGCTGCTACCAACATAAACCCGGCAGGGTAGTCGGTGGTTTGTTTGGTTCTCGATATGGTAATCTTACGTTCTTCCATTGGTTGTCGCAAGACTTCCAAAACGCTTCTTTTGAACTCGGGCAACTCGTCTAAAAAGAGGACGCCGTTGTGTGCCAAGGATATTTCGCCGGGTTGCGGGTAGCTTCCGCCTCCTACCAAGGCTACATCGCTTATGGTGTGGTGCGGATTGCGAAAGGGACGAACGGATACGATGGATTGGTTGCTTTTCATCTTTCCTGCAACGGAGTGAATCTTTGTCGTTTCCAAGGCCTCGTCAAGGGTGAGTGGCGGCAGTATGGAAGGCAGTCTTTTTGCCAACATGGTTTTTCCGCTGCCGGGAGGTCCTATCATTAGAATGTTGTGCGAACCGGCTGCGGCTATTTCCATGGCTCGTTTTACGCTCTCCTGTCCTTTGACGTCTTTGAAGTCGTATTCGTAGCTTAACAGGCTTTTGGCAAACTCTTCTTCTATGTTTATATGTTCGGCAGACAATGGGCTGACACCCTCCAAGTGGTTGATGACTTCTTGAATGTTCTCCACGCCGTAGACAGGTATGCCGCTTACTATGGCAGCTTCCTTTGCATTTTCTTTCGGCAGTATGATGCCTTTGTAACCACATCGTTTGGCTTCTATGGCTATGGGCAACGCTCCGCATATCTTTCTGATGCTTCCGTCCAATGAAAGCTCTCCCATTATGATATATTCGCCGACATGTTCATCTGATATTTGTTCCGAAGCTGCCAAAATGCCGATAGCTAAGGGCAAGTCGTAGGCGGAGCCTTCTTTCCGCAGGTCGGCAGGTGCCATGTTGATGACTATCTTTTTGCCGGGTATTTTGTATCCGTAGTAGTTTAGAGCGGCAGATATTCTTTGCTGGCTTTCTTTTACGGCACTGTCCGGAAGTCCGACCAACAAAAAGTTGATGCCTTTGTCTACGTTTACCTCTATAGTTACTATGGTTGCATCTATTCCTGTGATGGCACTGCCGTAGGTTTTGGTTAGCATGTTCGTTTTCTTTGTTTTTTCTGCTGTGGTTTTTTTTGTAGCGGAGCGGTCTTTGCTTGCCGTATGTTTGTTGCCTGTCTCAAAGCTTTTTGCTACAATGTTACACACAGGCAAAGATACAAAAGTATAACGAATAAACACATATAAAGTAAGTGGAAAATATGTTCTTTGTGTTATTTATTTGATTTTCAATTTCGTTCAGTAACGATGTCAAGCAAAAACTCAGACCTGTATCCTATTATGCTCAACAAAGAGAGGGGAAACATGGTTCTGTTTGTGGAATAGCTGCATTAGTTATAACAGAAAAGCAACTGTACGGGAGTTGGTCAATGCGGAGGCAGTGCTTTGTCTTTCTGTGTTGTCCGTCGGCAAAGAAAAACGGAAGAACGTTTGGTTTGACTCTCTATCTTTTTTTGCATGGTAAGCTCATATGGGGAAAACATGTGGTGCAATTAGGGGCAATATGGCTTTGAGGGTGTCTTATATGAAGGGCGATATAGCTTTGAGAATATCTTGTATGATGAAAACAGAAGAGGAACAAATCCAATGGTTTGTTCCTCTTCTGTTTTTCATTTTCGTTTACGAAACGGAGTTGTGGTTTAATATTCCCACATGTCTTCTTCCATGTTGAACAAGTACTCCTTTATTCTTTCGGACTCTGCCAATGCATCTGCTCCTTGTACATAGTCGTTGATGGAACGATTAAAGGTGTTCGTCTCTCTGATAATGTAGCTGTCGAAGATACGTTTTTGGAAGATGTCATCGTATGAACGTCTTGCTCTGTCGTTCTGTGGGTTGTACACCTCGGAGTTGGCGAGCAACAATCTCACTTCGGGATCGTTGTATCGTATCCAACCTAATGCCAATGTTTGAATGTCGCCTTCGGATTTTTCGTAGGAGGCTACCAAGGAGAAACCTATGATTCTTACGTCTTCAACGGTTCTGTTCTTATCCAAGAACCACTCTTCTTTGATACGCAACTTCTCGGCACTTTCAAAATTTGCAGGTACGAATATAGTCGTATCTCTTGTCGTCTCCATTCCGTCCATATCGTACTCAATCAATGTTTCCACTCTTGATGTTCCAAACTTGGATTTGTATTCTGTCCAGTTGGTTATTTCGGTGGTGAACATATCATCTTCGAATGCTCTTATTCTGCCTTCTGTAAGGGCTTCGTCCAATATGGTGGTGAGGTTCTTTCTTCCTTGATCCGGTACAATCGGGTAGTAAAATACCTGATTCAACTTTTCCTTGAAGTCAATAACCCTCCATATTCTGCAGCTCCAAATGATGTCCGCTTCTCTGACATATGGATATTCGAAAGGCTTTTTCCCGTCGGGATAAGCATCTGAACTTTTTACGTAGAAGCCGTCAAGGTTTTCTTCTGCTTCTTCTATTACTTGTGCTTTCAGCTCAAAAGCTCCGCACAAGACAAGACCCAATATCAATAACCCAAGTTTTTTCATATGATTCTTTTCTTATGTTATTACTGTATGGTGAAAATCATCTGAGGATTACCAACGGCTTTCTCTCCGTCAGGTCCTTTTGCTCTGATGTTCTCAATGTACACTTTGTTGCCTCTTCTCAGTTTAGACAATTTGGCTTTCATTTCTGCCGTGAACTGACTGCCTGTTGCCTGTATAGGGGCTTGTGCATCTCCGCCTGTGTTGAATGCCATGGTGAACGATGTTACAGTGTATTTGACAGGGAAGTCAAATCCTTCCATGGAAACACGCAGACCGCCTTGTGTCAAAAGGGACTCTTTCGGAATACGTCCTCCTGTGTATGTACCAACCATTGCAGTCGGCTTTGGTATAACTTTACACCTGAAATCCATGGTTCCCATATTCATGTTTTTGCCACCCATATTGGCAGTAACATTTATGCTTGCCTTTCCTTGCGATTTGACGGTGGCTATATATTCGCCGTCTTTCACTTTCTTCAAGGATATGCCGGCCCCTGTTGCTGTAACATTGACGTCTTTGGAGTTTGCTCCGGGAACAGAAACGGATATAGGGTTCTCGACTCCTATGTATAGCACGTTCATTTTGGTTGGAGATATTGTTGCAGATGGTGCTGCCACAAAATACTCACCTTCGAAATCGTAAGGGACTGCTCCGCTCTCTTTTTTCACATACAATGTTCCGCTGTACTTTTGTGGACCGACAGCTCCTGCTCCGAACTTCAATTTCAGCATACCGGAATCACCATCGTATTTTTGTCCTCTCACTTCTCCCGTAAGCATGCTCCTTGAGTCGTAGGCTGCAACAAATACTTCTGCCTCGTATTGTCCGCCTTGGATTACGTAGGTTGATTTAGGTATCACTTTCGCAACAACAGTGTTGAACTTGAAGTCATCGGCAGACACTGCAGAGTAAAGGTGGTTTATCAAGTCAACCTCGGCATTCTGTATTTCTGATTTGAATTTGTTCAAAAGTACCATGTCTGCCAATGTGATGGTGTGGAAGAAGTTGTACATCTGCCAGTTCAATGTTTCCCCGGAAGCGTTTTTGAAAGTTCCATCGGTCTTGATTTGCATTTTCTTCAATGTTTCCTTGAATGAACCATTGGCGTATGTCAACATGTCTTTTTGATAGGCTTCTATCTTTTTTCGCAGTTCAATGGCTTTTCCTTTTGAACCGTCTTCACTTCCGTCGAGAAAGTAATTGGTAGGTGCCGAATACTCATCTTTCTTTACGACAGCATCAAATCCGTACTTGTCCAAGAGTTCTTTTGCTTTTTTTACTCCTCCCGGCGTACCTTCAACTGCCACAAAAAGTTCGTATTTCATGTTATCGATATAGTTCACTATCTCTTTCGTTTTAGCCCTTACCTCTTTAGCTTTTTCCCAATTTTCGCCTACTTTGCCTGGATCTTGCTTGTATGAGTTTTCAAACATAGTGTATGTACTTTCAGCCTTTCCTGAGAGCAGTTTGTTTGTTACTTCCATGCTGTCGCCGACAGTAACAAACGCCTGCAATATCTCGGCTGATACGTTCAACGCCAACATTGCCGTATAAACCAAGTACATCATTGAAATCATTCGCTGACGCGGCGTTTCGGGACAATTCGTAGCACCCATAGTTTATCGTCTTTTTTAGTTCTTCAATCTATGTGTTACGCCTTTGTTTGCATTGCTGCAAGCATATTGCCGTAAATATCGTTCAATGCTCCTACTTTCTTTGAAAGAGCGTTCACTTGTTCTTTGTATTTTAATACGTCTTCCGCTGTATTCGAGAAGTTTACAACCAAGTTGTCAATTCTTTCTTGTACAACCTTGCTTGCCTCCAACTGTGAGGAAGAGTTTTGAATTTGCATTTCATATAGGGCATTGATGGAAGAAAGGCTTGATGCCATCTTTTTCAATTCATCCAAATAAGATGCATCGCCTGCCGACAATGTGTTGGCTGTCTCTTTGTATATGTTTGCCAATGTAGAAACAGCTGATGTTGCCTCTTGAACAGATGATAGATATTCGCCAGAAACCAACAAATCCTTGTTAAGGTTTTCCGCCGTTTTCTTGTATGCAGAGGATAAATCGCCTGCCGCCGTTGCAGCAGAACTTAGGTTTTTGGTGAATGTTTCAGACGCAGCTGCTGCCCCTGCAACATCGTTTAACTGGGTTGTGGTCTCTGCAAGATTCTTTAATCCCTTTCCAAGGCTTTCGATAAGTTCCGGTCCTATTTTTGCATCGGACAACATTTTATCCAAATCCTGTGTTCCGGAATATCCTCCTTGTATAACGACTCCTCCGTTAGCTCCCGTTGCCTGAGACGCAGCCTCTTCTTTGTCTTTCTTCTTATCCTTCTTTTCTTTCTTTTTGTCTCCTGCATGAATGTCGTCCATTCCTGCCAATTCAGGATAAACCAAACTCCAATCGTATGTTACGTGTAGAGGCTCAAATGCCGATACGAAGAATATCACAGCCTCTATACCCATACCTATAATCAACATGATGGTACCTCCCGGCCAGTGGTTTATTTTGAACAATGCACCTACAATAACCACAGATGCACCTATACCGTACAACTTTGCAGTTAATTCCTTGTAAAACTTACTTCTTACGAAATTGTCTATAAAACCCATATCAAATAAATAGTTTAATTGTTTAACGTCTTTCTGCTCAATTAATTGTTTCTATATACATTGGAAGAGGTCTTAGGATTGTCTCCCCTAACTCTACCCAAATAGGATTGAACGCAACGGAAACCGATGTAACTCTTTCCGGAATCTTGATATTCGTAAGAACGAGTCGCTGTTTGGATAAAATATTTCTGATCTTTCCAAGAACCGCCTCGGACAACTTTCCGCTTCATCTGAGGGGTATCGTCTTCTGCAGCGTTATAAATGTTGACTTGATTCAAATCGTGAGTGTAATTGTATGCAGACTCGTTGTACGCATCTTCGCACCACTCGGCTACATTACCTGCCATATCATATAGTCCGAAACCGTTAGGGGCATAGTGTGCAACCAAGATAGGAGTTACTCCTCCATCATCGCCATAGTTTCCTCTCAACGGTTTATAGTTGGCAATAAAGCAACCGTTGCCGTTGCGAACGTACGGACCGCCCCAAGGGTAAGGAGCTCCGTCAACGCCACCTCTGGCAGCATACTCCCACTCTGCTTCGGTTGGCAAACGGAAATCTTCCATTCTTGCATAATCTTGTTTGGAAAGGTAGTTGTTCATCATCAATGTTCTCCATACAGAGAATGCTTTTGCTTGGCGATAAGACACTCCGACGACAGGGTAATTGTCATAACGAGGGTGACTGAAGTAGGAACGTGTCGCTGCATCGTTGTAGGAGTAAGCATAGTCATGTATCCAACATAATGTATCCGGATATATATTGATTACTTCCTTCTTGAAGAATTTATCCCTGTTTTTTAGGCTGTTTGGTCTCGAAGCAAAGGAGGAACCCCTATATTCTTCAGCAACTTGTGTTGAAGAGTTGAAGTCTTTTTTGCCGGCCGCTCTCAAATCTATCCAGTAGTATTCGAAGTTCAATTTTCTCGCATCTATCTGCATTTTGTTGTAGAACCTCTCGTCCGTAGGAATGAACAACTCCGATAAAGCCTCTCTTTCGTCGGCATTCTTCATCGACCAATCTATCTTTGCTTTCCAATTTATCATAGGAGTTTCGTATTCCTCTCCCCATTGGTCTGCCTCTATCAAATAGGTCTCCGGACTTACATCTCCCAATAGACGATAAGCCAAAGAATCCCTTACCCAATCAACAAATTGACGATACTCATTGTTGGTTATTTCCGTCTCGTCCATCCAAAAAGATTGTACTTGCACGGTCTTAGGCTGGCGATCGTACAATTTGTAAGCATCTTCATCGGCAGCACCCATTAGGAAACTCCCTTGTGGAATGTCAACCATTCCATAGGGCTGCATGTCCAAAAAGTCAGGTCTGTCCTGTACTCCTATCAACTCGCCTTTGTCGGAACTACTGCAACCAAATGCGAGCATAGCTACTGAGATTATCAAAACCACATGTCTCATGACGTCCAATATTTTTCAAATTCTTACTACGTTATCTATTGTTTTTTACGCTCCCTTTTGCCGTAAGGTTTCAAGAGGAGCTTACATTCTTCTTGTATTCCTGTATATGGTTGGTGGTTTAGGCGGGTTCTCTATCTTGAAACAGAACCTTGCGAACAGTTCCAATGAGCCTGCCGATTGTGTGGAAATTCTCGATGTAGGAATGTCGTATGAAACCCCAACCTTAAAGTCTCCAAAAGCAACACCACCCAATATTATTATTGCATCTTGTACTCTGTATGTGATACCTCCCCAAAATTTGTGTTCCCATTCCAATAGGGCGGAGGCATCCAATTGGTAAGCGGATTTGGAAGAAAAATCTGTTTTTAACAGTGCCGAGGGTAATACTCTCAACGATGGATATGCAGGCACTGTCCATTCATACCCTGCAAGGATATAATAAAAGCGTCTATTGTCCCATCGTAATTTTGTACTTGCGGTTTGCATTAGCTTGGAAGAGGACAGACCAATGTACAACTGTCCGGGTATTTGGTAATAAACACCTGCACCCAAGTCGAACAGAAAATCTTCTTGCTTTGTAGGGTCTGCCAACACCGGGTCGTTGGACGATGTGATTTGGTCGTCCTCGGTGAATTGATCGGCACCTATCAGCTTTGACATGTCCAAACTCGAGCTGAACAGCTGAGCTTCAATTCCTATGGCTAAATTACCCCTTGGAAATTGTATTCTGAAAGCATAATCAATCTTTGCATGCAGATTGTTCCAAAATCCTATTTTGTCGGAAATTACAGTAGCTCCTATACCCCCATGCAAGAATCTTACGGGCATATCGAAAGACAAGTTCATGGTTTCACCGCCCGAGGCTCCCGTTTTTTCTCCCGCAGCATCGGTTAAGTTTAATCCCATCCATTGATTTCTGTAAAAACCGGTGAAGCAGATAGCGCCGTTGCTTCCGGCGTATCCCGGGTTGTAGGACAATCTGTTAAACATATATTGAGAGAACTGAGGCTCCTGTTGAGCTTGCGCAATGCCACAGCCCACTAAACAAGCAAACAGCATCAAGTACGTAAATTTCCTTCTCAATATATCTAACTGCCTATACATAAATTGTAGTAATAGACCCATGTATTCCAATTTTTACGCTTCCATTTCTCACAGCACAACAAACCTACCATAGGAAGCAGTCGTGCAAAGGTAACTAAAATCCGTATAAAAAAGAAACCTTTACCAGCATTTTTCGCTTCTTTTTTCTCGATTTTTTTATTTTGCTCTTTGAATATCAGGCTATTAACGAGTGGTTTAATCATCTTTCTTTTTAATCAAATGAGCCAAAGGATAGCGTTCTTTCAGCTCAGCCACTGCATCTTCTGCGGCTTTTTTAGATATGAAAGGACCTATGTTGATGTAGTAAAAACTCTCGTTGTGAACTTTGGCAGCTTTCGATAATTTCTGATACTCTGCCGGCAACTGGTGTATTATTGTTCGTACCTCGTTTTGATTGGCTGCCGTTGCCAACCTTACATAGTATGTAAACAAGAAAGTTTTGTCGTATTTGTTGCCTTTGGCGAAAATCACAGAGTCGAGGTATCGGTTTCTGACGCTGTCGTTAAACTCCGCTCTATCGAACATTTCGAACAATTCGTCTTGCTTCTCCCACAATTCCATGTATTCTTTTCCCAATACTTCCACTCTGACTTTTGCAGTTCCCGTTTTGTGCAGCAGTATTCTTTGAGCTGCTAAGTAAGACAAATCAATAACTCCGGAACGAGGACATCTGTCGTTTATTCTGAGCAAAACGGAGCGTCCGTTGGATAAGTGGGTAACCCTGACCAAAGTGTTCAACGGCAGGGTGCGATGAGCAGCTGTGTATTTCTTTTGAGAAAAAATCTCACCCGAAGATGTTTTCCTGTTTTCGAACTTATTGTGGTAATAAGTAGCGAGGTTTTCAAATCCTTTAGCGTTCTGTGAAAAAAGGTTTGCACACAGCATGCAAAGCAGCATGCAAATTGACAACAGCCTTACCACGCCTTTGCATCTTCGTGAAACCATTGTCCTTGCAATCTGAGAACCTGTTCTATCACATCTCTTACGCAACCGTGTCCGCCACATTTGTGCGATATATAATCGGCAACCGATTTTATTTCCTCTGCTGCATCGGCAGGACAAGCAGCCACCCCAACCATTCTCATAACATCGTAGTCAGGAATGTCGTCCCCAACATACAGTACTTGCTCCGCTCTTAAAGATTTATCTTTCAGAAAGCCCTCAAATATTTCCACTTTTTGGTGGGAACCTAAATACACATCTTCCACGCCCAGCATTTTCATCCGTGCCTGTATGCTTGTGCCACTACCTCCCGACAGCACTGCAACAGTATAACCTTTTCTTAATGCATACTGAATAGCGTAGCCGTCTTTAACATTGCCACTTCTGACTATAATCTTGTCATCTGCCGACCATATGTTGCCATCGCTGATTACACCGTCATAATCAAAAACGAAAGCCTTTATATCATGTAACTTTGCCTTGTAATTCATAAACTTGAAAAATAAGAATGCCCCGAGAGATAGTTCAGGACATAATCCTGCACACCCTCTTCTAAAGAGTGAAACGCTTTTTTGTATCCTGCAGCTCTCAACTTATCCATTTTTGCTTCGGTGAAGTACTGATACTTATCCCTTATGTCCGATGGAATGTCTATGTATTCTATATTGACAGCTTCATCCATGGCAGAGAATGTGGCTGCAGCCAAATCATAAAAACTCCTGGCTTTTCCGCTTCCAAGGTTATAAATATCGGATTTCGGTTTGTTTGTCATCATATAGTAAAGTACATCAACCACATCTTTCACATATACAAAATCCCTCATTTGCCAACCATCTTTGTAGTCGTCTCTGTGCGAGCGAAACAACTTTACCTTTCCGCACTCCTTAATCTGTTCGAAAGAGTGTAATATAACCGAAGCCATCCTGCCCTTGTGGTATTCATTGGGTCCGTAGACATTGAAGAACTTAAACCCAGCCCAAAAAGGAGGTTTATTGCTTTGCGACAAAGCCCAAATGTCAAATTCCTGTTTTGAACGACCATAAGGGTTTAATGGCTTTAAGTCGGGTATCAGCCCTAAATCATCATCATAACCCAACTCTCCACTGCCGTAAGTTGCCGCAGAAGAAGCATAAACCATGCTTATGCCATTTTTTGCACAAATCTGCCAAATCTGTTTGGTGTATTCAAGGTTCAACTTTACGAAAATATTCCAATCGAACTCGGTAGTATCAGTCCTTGCTCCCAAGTGATACACCCCCTCCACCGAAGAGGCATTCCTTTCGAACCAATCCAAGAAAACCTCTCGGTCTATCTTTTCGAGGTAATTTGAGGCAGAATAATTTCCTTTCTTTTCTTCTCTTGAAAAGTCATCAACGATAATAATATCCTTGCGACCCTCTGCATTCAACTTTCCAAGCATACAACTGCCGATAAAGCCGGCAGCACCGGTTAGTATAATCATAATTTATTCATTTTTTGTGTAGGACACCCGGGCGAAAGAAAAGCCAAAGTTTTTTCGTAGACATCTCGCCAAGACTTCCATTCCATTTCGTCCGACAAGCTCTCATTATGCCACACGCTTACAAACATACCATTAACCTTTTGCGTTTCCTCGGCAAGTTCTTTAATCTTTTCAAAAGCCGCTTGCGGGGAAAGCCCCATGCCATTTTTGAGAGCCACGTCCATACAAGCAAACGGAAAAACTCTCAGTTTGGTTTCAAAATCTAATGCCAAATCATAAAAATTGAAACTGCTGCAAATGCCGGCTCTAAAACCTATTACATTGGAATAACCCATCGAAAAGTCCTTCTCAATATTGTTGTCAATAAGATTTCTATACGACTCAGGCAAACGAAACCTCAAATAATGAAATCTGCTGCGGTGGATAGGTTTGTGCAGAATCGATTTCAACATTCTTACTTGACCTCCAATCTGCTCAGGCTCGTCCAAACATTCGTATGAAGGATGTATCCCTACCTTGGCAAAATCGCATAACGACTTAATCAAGTCCTGAAACTTTCTATTGTATGGAGTTATGTTTTTGTTGAAACGCCCGTAATAGCCGAACAAAACAAAGAATATAGTTATACTCCTATACTTCTTTATAGTCGAAATTATGTAGTCGAACGTGTCATAGGGGTCTGCATCTCTTCCGATTAGCACACCAATCCGCCTGCGGCATAAGGCAAAATTACCCTTTACCATATCTTTACAAAATCCGCCGACCGTTCTAAGGAAACCTTTTCCCTTATACGAATAAGCAGAGTCTATATCTATGGTGTTCAGAAAAGAAAAGCCTGCAGTCTTGCATTTCAAATTCGGGTAAATTGACAAAATGCCTTTTTTGAGTTCCTCCACCCATATGTTTACCACCGGTTTTTGCAAAAAACCATGCTTATAAGCTATACTGTCCTCTGCACAAAAGCGAGAATGTTCGTCCTTTATGAAAGGCAAGTACTCTTCATATCGAGAAACAAAATAGAAAGCAGCAGCCAACACATCATAATTACAAATCGAAGCCTGTGAATAAGTTCTGAAAACATATGATACCCCATTTTGCTCGAAATAATCCAAGTCCAAAACCTCTATTGTGGTTTGAAAAAGAATATCAGTGCATCTCAAAAAAGCCTCATCGCCTAACCTCTCCCTGCAATAAGAAAACTTTGCACCCTCATAAGCCATAAAGTACTCCGCATCGGTAGTTATAGAATACTCAATGCCCATCATTTCGCCAAAAATCAAATTCAGCGTATATCCCAGACGATTTGTTATTTTGCCGGCATAAATCAGCAACATAAGCCCTACCTTAATTCAAAATCATTACCCAAGTACTGCCTTCTCACCTCTTCGTCCTCAGCCAACTCTTGCGGAGTGCCGTGCTTGAAAACCGTACCCTCTATCAGCAAATAGGCACGGTCTGTTATGGAGAGAGTTTCGTGAACATTGTGATCGGTTATCAGCACCCCTATATTTCTGTTCTTCAATTCGCGTACAATATGTTGAATGTCTTGCACCGCAATCGGATCGACCCCGGCAAAAGGTTCATCTAAAAGAATAAATTTAGGGTCGGCAGCCAAAGCCCTTGCAATCTCGCACCGACGTCTTTCCCCTCCGGAAAGTTGATTCCCCTTGTTTTTGCGAATATGCCCCAAGCTGAATTCTTGCAAAAGCGACTCCATCTTCTCGTTTCGCTCCGATAATGACATATGCCTAAACTCCAAAATCGCCATAATGTTATCCTCTACCGACATATTTCTAAATACCGAAGCCTCTTGCGCCAAGTAACCCACTCCGAGTTGTGAACGCTTGTACATAGGCATGGAAGTTATGTCAGTATCTGAAAGGAAAACCTTGCCGGAATAGGGACGAATCAAACCTGTCATCATGTAAAACGTTGTTGTCTTGCCCGCACCATTCGGACCCAACAATCCAACAATCTCCCCTTGGCTAACCTCAATGGAAACACCCTTCACGACAGTTCTTTTCCTATATCTTTTGACGATATTCTCTGTGTACAACCTCATTTCAAATCCCTTTGAAACCACAAAGGTAATAATAATTCGCAAAAGAAGCGGCAAAACCCCTTTTACGTGGAGGACATCAGAGCGGCGGCGGACGAGTTCGTGGCTGCATTGGCTGAACAGATGACCGCCGAAGACTTGCAAAGCGAAAACACGCTGTACAGTAA
>CAZSFV010000008.1:0-62859 GCA_964606345.1 uncultured Bacteroidaceae bacterium
GGGGAAGTGAAATGGACGTGGTTGCTCCTTCTGGAAATTGTAACTTACAAGGAGATGTTGCTACTACTGATAGAATGGGTATTAAGGGATATGAAACAGGAAATTACACTCTTAGATTTGGTGGAACTTCAGCTGCTTGTCCACAAGTTTCCGGTGTTGTCGCATTAATGCTATCAGAAAATCCAAATTTGACAGAAGTACAAATCAAAAATATATTACACAATACTGCAAAAGACTTGGGCGTAAATGGTTTTGATTTTACATACGGTTACGGTTTGGTTGATGCGTATGCTGCTGTACAGAAAGCCAAAGACATGGATTTGTATATCCGAGATGTAGAAACGGATAACGGAGTTGAGCCAAGCAATACGAATGGTTGTATGTGGAACAGTCCTGATATTTGGATAGAGGATTTCGATAATAATGTTGTGGATAATCCTCGCGGAGGTGAAGAGTATTATGTTTGCGTAAGAGTGCATAATAACAAAGATATTCCTTCCACCGGAACAGAAAAATTATATCTGAATTGGGCAAAAGCCGGAACGGATTTGCGTTGGAGGTCAAGTTGGGATGGTGAACATTTCTTTAATTGCGACAGGGCGGTTCTTAAAGGTGATGTTATAGATGAAGATGTGCCAATTCCTTCAATAGCCGCCAACAGCAGCACTGTGGTAAGAGTTCCTTGGGTGGTTCCTGTTGCAGAAAGATATATGTCTTGCAGTGAATTCGATAGTGAATTGTGGCATTTTTGCTTGGTAGTAAGAGTTCATGATGGTAATGAAATAGTCAATGAGGATGATGAGAATGGAGATATGGCTTATTTCGTTGAAAGGAACAATAACGTAGCTTGGAAGAATTTATCCGTATTGAGCAGTCATAACAAGGGTGCTGTGGTATCTGTTTCCAATCCATTCAGGGAAAAACGATTTTTCAGACTTACTTATAAATCCTATTTGAACAAAGCGGGCGAACCTCTTGAAAAGTTTGCAGATGTATATTTGATGTTGGACGAAGGTTTACTTGATGCATGGAAAGTTTCAGGTTACAAGGGAAGCGGCTTCAAACAGGTGAGTGATAATATGTTCTTGATGACGGATAGAGAAGTGGTGCTGGATAATCTCTATTTGAATCCTGACGAACATCACACTATTCAAACGGATGTTTGCTTCTTTACTCAGGGTATTCCGCAAGATAGTGTATTTGATTTTGATATTTCCTTGTATTATTGGGATAAGGAACCCCAAATTATAGGCGGGGAACACTATATGGCAACCAAAAATATGGATAGAAACTTCAAGGCTTTGGCGTTGAACGATACATCCGTTCTTATGTCGCAGACTGTAAACTTTTCTGCCGTAAATATAAATGAACCTGCTCAATATACATGGTATGACGTGAATGGAGATACTGTTGGGACTGGTATGAATTTAACCGTTCAACCTATGACATCACAACAGTATAAATTGGAGGTGGTAGCGGAGGCAGACGGAGCAAAGGATTATGATACCGTCAACGTAGCTGTACGTGGAGGTATGCTTGTTTATCTTTCTCCGAATCCTGCGAATGACAGAATAGATGTCGGATACAGGCTTGCCGATAATGTAAGTAATGCTTTAATTCAAATAGTAAGTTCCACGGGTATTATAGTGAATACTATTCCGATAATCAATACTCAAACAAGTATTACAATAAATATTCAAGCACTTGCAAGCGGTAGTTATTCCGTAGAATTACTCTTGCCGAATGGAGAAATACCAGATATGAAAACACTTATTGTCAGATAAAGAGTAAGTACTTCAACAATTAGTAAGGCGTGCCGATATCTGTACGCCTTTTTCATGTTTCATTTTTAGCACAACATTCAAAGAATACATAGGCTTAAACACCGGACAAAAAAAAGAACAGAATGCAAGCTGACTGCATTCTGTCCTTCCTAAAAAGATAACAACTTTCTCTCTTCTTTACCTGTTGTTTCGCAGTGGCAGGTTCACAGAAGCCTTCAGAGTAAAGACTCCGAGGCGTGCTTCTTTCCCCTTGTCGTTCTTATTCTTGTTCAAACCAAAACCATAGTGAGCTTCCAATCCCCAAGCTCTATTCTTGAACCTTAGCACTGCTCCCAAAGAATTTGCCTTGTCCAAATCCGGAATATTTTCCTTTTCGGGAAACAAGAAATCCACCTGGTAACGCATTCCCAAATACAAACTGCTCTTGGAGAACTTCAAAGCCGCTATTTCCATATTTAATCCGGATAAATAGTTCCTGTAGTCTTGCGAAAATCCAAATCCAAAGTCCGAGCTGAGAAACAGAAAATCATCAAAGAACGCAAAACGAATACCCGCAAACAGCATTGAATTGTACTGCATTTTTTTGCCGAAGTCAAAATCGTAGTAGCGAAACCCGGTTCCCATAAACACCTCTGCCCCGTCTTGCAAGGCAGGAGCGGAAGAACTGCCGAGTCCGAATAAAGAAGAAGCCTCCTGTCCCGACAAAGAAACGGAACACATTACTGCCAAACAAATTGCCACAAACTTAGTTCTCATGTTTCCTCCTCCTATTTTACGTATTCATAAAACTTAGTCCAAAAATCCGCAGTAACGTCTGCATGCAACCATCTAAAAGCCGTCATGAATATGAACGGCAACGCCACCAATAGTGGCAGGAAACACTTTTTCTTCATTTTGTCTATGTTTTTATTAGCGGTTGCAAAGCTATAACATTATCACGACACCTCCAAACTATTTGCCATATTTTTTTGTTTGACATTTACTTTTTTTTCATTACACCATAGTTTTCTCTTGTTTTTTGAGCCATGAGGCACAACAATATTGTGTAATACGCTTGCTTGCCTAATGTTAAAGCACACTGAACGCAAACTCGCAAATCAATATAACAAAACAAGGTTCTCCACACGCCGCATTGCTGCTACGGAGCGACCCGGCGCACTGCTGCGTGCTGCACTGCGTCGGCATGAGCTGCAATGAAATAAAACGTATCGCCGAAATTGAAAAAACGTTCCGCCGATTCATTTTCTTCAATCGGCGGAACGTTTTTCCGAATCGCCGAAAGAAATTCTTGAAATGGCTTTCGGTCGGTTAGCAGGTTTGCTTGATGTTGTTTTTCAGTTTTTGAACATGTGGTTCAGCTCCTTGGGAAAGGTGGCACAGGGCTTTTGGGCGTGTTGCATAAGGGGTTCTGCAAGCTCTTTGGGGAAGATGTTGCGGTAGATGTAGTCCTTGAGCATGCGGCTGTATATGTGTTTCCACTCTTTGCCGTGCGAGGAGACGTTGTTGCCGTTTTGCAGACGGTTTTCGAGGTGCGACATTTCGTGAATAAGCACTATGAGCATGATGTATGGCGGCAGATTGTCGTTAAGCGTTATCAGGTGTCCGCCCTGCGGCGTGGGGCGATAGGTGCCGAGCTTTCGGCTGCGAGGCGGTACCAATCGGACTTCCGTATTTCCATAAGCGGAGAGCTGCCCTGCCACTTTGTCAAACGATTGTGCCGGAAGATGTGCGGCTGACAGTTTCATGGCTCGGCGGTGTTTGCTTGTAAAAAGAGAAAGTCGGACAGTTGCATTTGCGTTTAGAGCGGTGGCGTTTGCCGAATTTGGCACTGCCTGCACATGCTCCCAAAAGCAATGCCGATAAAAACATTATGATGACCAACTTTCTCTTTTTCATTGCCGTTATACTGTGTTATTGAATTATTACTTTATGTGATGATGTTTCGTTGTC
This sequence comes from uncultured Bacteroidaceae bacterium, assembly GCA_964606345.1. Classification (GTDB taxonomy): domain Bacteria; phylum Bacteroidota; class Bacteroidia; order Bacteroidales; family P3; genus Onthomorpha. The sequence goes on from CAZSFV010000008.1 coordinate 3,735, forward strand.
GGCATGTATTCTGATGATGTAAACGCCGCTTTTGTATTCTTGCAGGTCGATGGTGTGGCTTCTGCCGGCAGGGGTCAGTGTGCAGCTGTTCAACAGGCGTCCAGTTTGGTCGTAGAACTCTGCGGTTATGTTTTGGTAATCGGCATCAAAGTCTATGCTCAAACGACCTTTGGCAGGATTGGGTGCTATGCGGAAGCGGTTCTCCCCAGCTGCCGCTTCGGGCAAGGAGGAGGTGTAATCCATTCCGCCTATTGCTCCCACACCCGTCGAGGCGGGGTCGAGCCACGGTTGCAGACGGCGATTGTCGGCAGTGCCGTTCGATGCCCATGAGTAGTAGAACTTACCATAGTAGTCAACCTTTTCGGCATCGCTTGCCTCGCATGACGAAGTGCCGCCGGTCAGGTCGCCTATGATTTGCCCCGCTTCGTTGAAGAGTGCCGAACCCGAAGAGCCGCCTTCCGTTATGCCGTATCCGTTTTCGGTTTCTGCCCATTTGACTTTCCAATGGGTGTAAGCACTGTTGAATGCAATGGATTGCAAACGGGTGTTGAAGGTGGATATTTTCTTTACATCTCCCGAAGGGTGGTGTATGCAAACGCCATTAGAAACGGCTTGGTTTCCCCTGTCCCAACCGCACCAAAACGGGTTGTAACTCTGCGGCACGTCGTTCTGCAAAAGGAAAAGGCAAAAGTCGCTGCCCGAGTTGGAGTAGGTGTTGTCGTATGCCTTGAGGCTTGCTCCCGTCAAGGATTGCGAACGTGAGGGTTCTTGCGAAGTTGTGGAGCAACCGGCGGTTTCGTAGTTAAAGTAAAAGACGAACTGCGAGTAGTAAGAGCTTGAAGATACGTCTTCTATGCAGTGTGCCGCCGTAAGCAAATAGGGCTTGCGGTCGTAGTTGGTGTTGTTCACCAATGTGCCGGTACACCAACCCACATAGTAGCTGTTCATCTTGACTTGTATCCGGGCAACGGCTCTCTGCTGTTTGCGGAAGTTGTCTCCCTCGGAGCAGTTGACGTTAACGTTGCATGTGCCGGAGGAACGGTACTCGGCAGAAGCCTTGACTATGTCCCTGTATGCATAACCTATTTCGCTGATTTCTATTACAGCCTTATCCCTGCAATCATTCGGTTCGAAGTACTCCAAAATGATTTTGTCGCCTTCAAGATATTCTGTTGCGAATGTTCTCAATTCGTGATTGTTAAACCATGAGAATGCACCCAACACTTTACTGTGGTCGCTGTTGTAAAGGAAGAACTTGCCCTCTTTCGGCAACACGAAGTTGTCGGAGTAAAAGATGAGGGCTTGTGCCTGCGGCACTTCAACGGCAAGGCGGTAAATCGTACCCTCCTTTATGGGTGTGCTTTCGGCTTTGGAAAAGAAATCCGTTTTGCAAGGCAATATGACGCCGAAACGGCGAGGTTTGAAGGCAGCTTGGTCGCTTTCGTCCTCTGCAACGACCTTTGTTAAATCCGGCTTCGCCAAGGCAATGGTTTTAACCTCCGCATTCATCAATTCCTTTGAGGAAAAAGACGGCGGCATTTCGTTTGTGCTTAACTGAGCCCGGGCTGCAAACGCAAGCAACGCCAAGGCAGTGAACAAGATGTGTTTCTTCATGTAATTTTACTGTTTTTCTACGTTGTTATTCTTCTGTTTATTGCTGATGCAATGCTTTAACATATCGTTGTGAATGGCTTGTATTTGAGGAATAAGCATGGTTAGATTGTCGTGAACGATGACATAGTCTGCCAAAGCGTCCTTTTCCTCCTGCGGCATTTGGTTTTGCATTCGTTGACGCACCTGCCCCTCGGTGCAGGCATCACGCTGCATCACCCTTTGCAGAACCACTTCCTCCGGAGTGCTTATGCTGATTATCTTGTCGAAGCGGTGTTGCAACGAATTTTCGAACAATATGGCACTTTCCATTATCACATAGGGCGAACTCTGCCTTTCGCTCCACGCATCGAAGAGTTTGAATACTTCGGGGTGGGTCATTTGATTAAGGGTCTGCAATTTAGATTTGTCGGAAAACACCTTGGCGGCGAGCCGCTGCCTGTTCAGTTGTCCGTCTTCCATTATGTCCCTGCCGAAACAGTCTGCCACTTTTTCAAGAAAAGCCTTGTCTTCGTACAAACGCTTTGCCCACGCATCGGAACAAAACACGGCAATCCCGAAATGCTCAAATACTTGTGCCACCAAGGTTTTGCCGCAACCTATTCCGCCTGTCAATCCGACTCTTGTTTTCATTTCATTATCACGTAGTCCAATTTAGACGGCTCTATCGAGCTGACATTTATCAAATCCGGCACATTGTTCAGCATGACCCGCAGTTTCCGTTTTCTGTCATTTCCGTTTGCCAAAACATAGGCGGTGATGTCGTCGGTGTTCACCTTGCGATAGTCGTCCATTGCCACCTTATATCTCACCTTCACGCTCGGAGGATAGAGCTTTATCTTCTCTCCCTTGCCCGCTATTGCCTCAACGGGCAACACTATGGTGTTTTCGGTGTACTCTTTCACCTCCACACGGCAGGCAACCATCGTCATTTGAATGCTCAATCGGTCTGAGGAACAGTCGAAATCCACAGGCACAAAGGTGATCAGGTTGTGGTTCACCCCTTTCAAGGTGATGTCCTTCGTATAAAGGCTGTCCAATTTTTCGAGTTCCTCACGCGTTCCCTCCACCTCTATGCGGGACACAAGCAGCTTGGGCGTTCCGAACAATGCAAAGGGCTGTTCGCATTCCACCCTCACCCTGCTGACAAGCGGAACGGACTTCGAATAGGTCTTTCGCCACCGCAGGCTCACCGTGTCGGGCATTATTGCCATGGGAACATTGCTCATGCCTATCGCCCCAAGCACCTGCTTGTTCAGAAAGCCGGTAGGGATTTTCGCATAGCCGCTTTTCTTATCCATGGGCAATTTTCCGACGTCTATATGCAGGCTGCCAGACTTGCGAACCGACAACCGGCTTGTCAGCCAGTCGAAACCGTCGGTGGTCAAATGCACTTCCACCACGCTGTCGCTGCAAAAGAAACGCCTGTCCGGCTGCTCCCTGCTTTCGAAAGTCAGAGGCACGGAAAGGGTATACTGGTAGGTTTTGCCGAGCGTTACAAACAACCAAAGGAAAACGCTCAAACAAAGACACACCGACATAATCCGCACCCTTCGGTCGGTCAACAATCTATGCAGCAGGTTCTTCCGTTCGTTTTCCTTAAACATCGACCTCTTTGAAACATAAAACGAAGCGTCTCAACCCTTAATCGGCAAAGACGCTGTCTCGTTTGTTCGATTCCTTTTCTGATTACTTCTGTACGGGAGCAATGCTCATTGCCACGGCAGACTTCTCCACCTCCACCTTAACGCCGTCGGTAACTTCCAACAAAACGCTTGTCTCTCTCACCTCGGCAATCTTGCCATGCAAGCCGCCTATCGTAACCACTTTCTGACCTTTCGTCAATGCTTCACGGAATTTCTTCTCCTCTTTTTGTCTCTTTTGTTGAGGGCGTATCATGAAGAAGTAGAATATAACTACTATCGCCACCAACATCAGTATGGAACCCATGGCTCCTGTACCGCCTTGTGCTTGTAATAAAACGTTTAACAGATTCATTTCTTATTGTTTATTGATTGTTTTTTCTTTTCGATGACTTAGTACACGTCTGCAATTATTCTGAGGTTCGTTTTGGCGGGCTTGGTGTTTGCATTCACCGTTACCTGCTTGGTAATCCTCATGCCGCTTGCCCCGTCGGAGTCGTAGCTGACGGAAATCATGCCGCTCTCTCCCGGAGCTATCTCTCCGCGAGGGTAGTCTGCCACCGTGCAACCGCAGGAGGTGTTCACCTCATAAATAACCAAGTTGCTCTTTCCCGTATTTGTAAACTTAAAGCTGCCGCTCACCTTCTCCCCTGCCTCGACCCGCTTGAAGTCTATCACGTCTCTTTCAAATTTTATGCTCGTCGGTTGATCCACCACCGAAGCATCTATCTCCTCTTTCTTTTCCTGCTTGCCGCAAGATGCCAAAAGCACAACACCTGCAAGCATACAGAACACCAGTTTCCTCATTTCTCTGTCTTTTATTGCTCTTGCTCCTCGGCAAATTCGTTCTTGCTTATCTTGCCCGCCGCTCTCAAATCGACAAGGAACTTATCCAACAATCCATTTACGAACAACTTGCTGCGTTCGGTCGAAAACTCCTTGGCAAGCTCTATGTACTCGTTCATGCTGACCCGCACCGGAATGCTCGGACAGTATATCAACTCCGTAATACCCATCTTTATTATAAGTCTGTCCAAAAAAGCCAATCTTTCCATGTCCCAATTTTCCACATGCTTGCGGAACATGTCGTCGTAATCGGAGAAATGCACGATGCTCTTGCCCAACAAATCCACTGCGAACTCCTTACGGTCGTCCTTTTCGTCGTCAAACATTTGGAACAACGGCTTGGCGCTGCCGTCTTCCTGCGAATAATCTTTCAGATAGTTCAAAAAGCTCATGCCGACGTACTGCAGATCGCATTCCCAGCCGAGTTGCTTCTCGAAAATGAACTCTGTGAAAGGCTCGTTCTTGAACAAATAGTTCTTCATCATGCGAACCACCACCATTTTCTCGTCCTCGTAAGAGGTTTCGCTCTTCGACATATAGTCGTTGTAAGCGTCCGAACCCTTGAAACGGTTGAAGATATTCTTGAGCATATCTCTCTGCTCCGCCCAGTTTATCTTCAGCTTGTCGACCGCCTTGCTCAACTCGGCATTCAGCTGCAACTGATGCAGCAAAGCGTTGTTGACAAACCTCATGTTCGGATTTTTCTCTTCCTCGGTAGGGAAGAACTTGTTTTTGGCTTCCTCAATCTGATTCTCGGCAATATCACGTATCTCCAAAACCGCCGATAACAAATACACTTCAAGATTATACGTTTGCTCTATGCTCTCGAGCAAGCTCTGTTCTGCCCTTACAACATCCTTCATCTCTGCTGTTTCGCATGCATACAACTGTTGCAGAACTTTCACCCGTAGGAAATGACGACTTAACATTTACTTCAAATACCAATTTCTTGTTCAGGCTGCAAAGGTATGAAAAAATTCCGTTCCGCAACAGCCTTAACCCAAAAAGCATGCCGCAACGATCGGCTAACGTATCAAAATGGCAACTCCGGATAAGCACAATATGACTCTGAAACCATATTGCGTGAATCGTTTTCAAAGAATGACAAATCCTTTATTTTGTCTCTCATTTTCGTAGCAATATCGGAGTTCTCTATTTCATGCTTACGGTGTACGCTCATTTCTAAATACTCTGTCTCCTGTTCTATTCCGAGGTAGCGTCTTCCTACCAAATTTGCTGCAATACCCGTTGTGCTGCTACCGGCAAACGGATCAAGAATCCAAGAACCCGCCGCTGTAGAGGCCAAAACAGAACGAATAAGCACACTGAGCGGTTTCTGTGTAGGGTGCTTACCGCATGACTTTTCCCATGCCGCTATGGCTGGTAACTCCCAAACATCTTTCATTTGCTTCCCTCCTGCAATTTTTCTGAGCAGTTCATAATTATAAAGATGCGGTACTTTCTTATACTTTCTTGCCCATACGATAAATTCTGTAGAGTGAGTAAAGAAACGGCAACTCAAATTCGGAGGTGGGTTTGTCTTCACCCATGTAATCACATTCAAGACTCTAAATCCTGTTTCTTCAAGTATTTTACCGACAGAGAAGATGTTATGATACGTTCCACAGATCCATATTGTACCGCTATCCTTCAATTTGTCCCGACAAGCAGACAACCATCTGCGACCGAAGTCTTCAGTGTCGCCAATCACTGAAACCTTATCCCACTCTCCTTTATCTACACTCACCCGCCTGCCGCTCTGCACACTCATTCCGCCATTGGATAAGAAGTATGGAGGATCTGCAAATATCATATCGAACTTAAATTCGAACATCGGAAGAAGCTCAGTGCAATCTCCCTGCAACAGAACAAAATTTCTGTCCTTGGAACGATAATATGGACTAATCATTTACCGGATTCTGCAAACTTGTCAAAAACTCTTCGACGGTAGTGAGATTATAAACCCTTGGAATTGTGTTATATGCTTCTTGTAATTTATTTTTAGCCGATTTCCAACCCTCACCATCGGTAATCCAAACAAACTCAAAACGTTTCAAGGAATTTATTTTGCCAGCTATTTCTGAGTAAGCCCGAGCCACCTCGTTCAGTTTGGAACCTCCGCTGCTATAAAAGTTAACTTCTGTAAGATATACCTTACCCTTGCTTTCCAAAACAAAATCGAATCTTTTCTCGTCTGTTCCCAATGCATTCGCAACCTCTTCCCACTCGCCCGAACATACCTCTGAACGAAACTTTATGCCATACTTGACAAACAGGGCTTTGATATGCTGCTCCATCGCATGACCGCTTCTGTTCTTTCTCGCATTGGTATCCAATCCTGTTTCAATACCGAATACATAATCGGTCAAATTGGTAAACTTACGCCTCTGAAAAACCTCTCTAAGACCGGTTTCTGTCAAAAACTCCATTATTCCGTCCACCGAATCAAAGAAGGTCTTCATTACACAGCATTTTCCGTCAGACTTTATAACCCTCTCCGCCCCTGCATCACGCACTGCAACAAGAATACCCAAAACATCAAAAGCACTTTTGTCCCTCTTGAAAATTTCCTCCACAGCTTTACGCATATCCTCCTTTCCGATAAGAAAATCCAACGTACAAAGACTGAGTCTGATCTCATCAACATTTCGCCCTATCTTATCGAAATCACAAAAGAATCCCAACGTTCTGTTCGTTTCTTTGAGTTGAGAGACAAACAACTCAAAATCATCATCTGTTTTCTTAATCATATCTATATTGCTTTTGACACAGCATCACTTGCCGAACATAAATAGTTATGCACAAGTATTTCAGAAATCTTTCCTCTCTTGGAAGCAATCGCACTGACGTTGCGATGTGCCATCACTCGGTCTATTTGATAGTCTCTGTATAAATCATCAAAAAAACAATCCCCGTTTCCCGAGTACAAACCATCTGAATTACTTAACATAAAGTCATATCCGGAGTTTTGAATCTTGTCGCAGAATTTTTTTAACCTGATTTGTTCATCATCTCCAAAGCCCTGCTTTGTATAATCCTCAAAACAGGAGGTCGCACTCACAGGTCTGTACGGGGGATCCAAATAGAAGAAGGTATCATCGACTGCTCGCTCAAAAGTCTGCTCAAAATCCCCGGTCATTATCTCAACTGCCTGCAATGCCTCACTATCTGCCATTATCAACGCCTCATCACAAATCGTCGGATTGGCGTACTTACCAAAAGGGACATTGAAAAGCCCCGACTTATTAACCCTGTAAAGTCCGTTGAAGCAAGTCCTGTTCAAAAACAAAAACAATGCGGTTTTTTCCACTTCGCCAACATTACCGCTGTTGAACAACTTCCTTTTTTGAAGATAGAATACCTTACGCTCTTGCTCTCCGTCAAAGTCGAAATACTCCCCTTGAATACTGTTTAACAAAGCTATCAATTCCTCCGGTCTGTCTCTCACAACGCTATAGCAAGTCATCAATTCAGGATTTATGTCATTGATAACCACCGACTCTACATTAGAGTAATTTTTCAACACATGAAAAAGCATGGCACCCCCTCCAACAAAAGGTTCTATATATCTTACTTTCCGTCTTTCGGCAAAGTCTTTTGGCAGAAGGTCGTCTAATTGCGACAGCAGGCGTCCCTTGCCGCCTACCCATTTCACAAAAGGTTTTATTTCGAGTTTTCCCATCTTAAAGCATTAAAACATTGCAAGGCTCTTTCGGCAAAGGTATGAAAAAAATCTGTTCTGCCGAGGGGAAACGGCAAAACAGAAAATTCTTCTGCCGATTCAGAAAAATGAATCGGCGTTTGGTGAAATTCTTTCGGCGATTCATTTTTTGAAGGGCAGGCGTCGGTTGTTGCCGCTTACTCGCCGTTGCGGCTGTTGAAGTAGGTCTGCAAGGTGTTGTCGCCTATGGTTTCGGTGATTGCGGCTTTGAGGGGAATGACGGGGGCAGGCGTGCCGTTGTTGAACGTTACCTTTCCGGTGATGACCGTCGCCTCGTCCCACAAATCGGACTGCAAAAACATTTCCAAGGTTTTTCTTCCGCCCTCCACAACAATCGAACAAATCTTCTGCTCGTATAGGTAACTCAACATGCTTTCAAGCATTTGCGTTCCCTCGTTCAAGCGTACATATGTGGTTCTGCCCTCATGGTAATCCTTCTTGAAATTGAAGATATAGGTATCCTGCGAATTGTCTTTCAAGTGCAGATGCTGCGGCAGCTCAAGCTGCTTATCCAAGACTATGCGTTTCGGATTTCTTCCGCCGTAATACCTCACGTTCAGTTGCGGATTGTCCGTCATTGCAGTGCGATAACCGACCATCACGGCGTCTTCTTCGCTTCTTTGCTTATGCACCCACACCCTCATGGCATCGTTGCTTATCCAGCCTCCCTTTGTCGGCGGGGAAATGAAGCCGTCGGTGCTTTGGGCGTATTTGAGTATCACGTAGGGACGCTTTTTGATTTGATTGGTGAAGAACCTGCGGTTGAGAAACGCCCCTTCGCTCTCCAAAACGCCGCTCACCACCTCCACGCCTGCCTCTTTGAGCAGTCGGATTCCCCCACCCGACACCTTGGGATTGGGGTCGGTATTGGCAATGATGCAACGCTTTATGCCGCTCTCTATTATCAACTTGGCACAAGGCGGAGTCTTTCCCCAATGGCAGCAGGGTTCCAAAGCCACATAAATAACCGAATCTTTCAAAAGGCTTTTATCCTTCACCGCTGCCACGGCGTTCACCTCCGCATGAGCCTGTCCGTATTTTCGATGCCACCCCTCGCCTATCACCTCGCCACCGTGTACAATCACTGCCCCCACCATGGGATTGGGACTGACCGCACCGGCTCCCAAGCGTGCCAACTCAAAGCACCGCCTCATGTATAACTCATCTTGTTCACTCATATCGATACCTTCCATTCTTTCATTCATTTGTTTACACTGCCGATTCGGGTGCTTTTCTTGCCCTCATCACAGTGGAATTAGCTAATTTTGCAGAATTGTTTGCAACGACAAAAGTAATAAAAATGCGAATACCTTCGAACAGAGTAAAGGACATTGTACGCTTCGCCCATTGGGAATTGGACGATATTTATGGCAAGGAAGAGGTGAGAGCGATGGTTCTCCGGCTTTTGGAACATTTCGGGGGCTTGTCCCTTTCCCAAATACTGTCGGAGCCTATGAGGGGAGTGAGCGAGTCGGAGCTTCTGAAAATACACTTCGGCATAAAGGACTTGAAGCACAACAAGCCTTTGCAATACATAACGGGTGCATGCGAATTTCTCGACACGGAGATATTGCTGTCTCACAAGGTACTTATTCCCCGTCCCGAAACCGAGGAATTGACCAAGCTCGTCATTGAGGAGAACTCTCGTGAGAGCGGCTTATGCATTGCCGACATAGGTTGCGGCAGCGGTTGCATTGCCGTGGCATTGGCAAAGCATCTTCCGCAAAGCCGTGTTTACGCTTTCGACATCAGCGACGATGCCCTTATGCAAACCAAAGAGAATGCCGTCCACAACAAGGTCGATGTAAAGGTTTGCAAAGCCGACATGCGGCAAGGCTTGCCGGAGGGGGAGCTGTTCGATGTTATTGTCTCCAATCCGCCCTACGTAAGAGAGAGCGAAAAAGCCGTGATGAAAGCCAACGTAACGGAATACGAACCGCACACGGCTCTGTTTGTCAAAGACGAGAATCCGTTGGAGTTCTACCTCTGCATTGCCTCCATTGCCGAGCACTCTCTCAAAGAAAACGGAAAAATATACTTGGAGACAAACGAAGCCCTCTGTCATGAAACGGAATTGATTTTCACATCGTTGAACTACGAAACCAAAACGCTCGGGGATTTTTTCGGAAAGGAGAGAATGGTCTTTGCAAGAAAAAAACGGGATTGAGCTTTGTCGGGTCGGCAAAAAATTCTACCTTTGCAAAACGGAAAGTTGGCAGAGTGGTCGAATGCAACGGTTTCGAAAGCCGTCGATCTTCACGGATCCGGGGGTTCGAATCCCTCACTTTCCGCAAAAAAGCAGGAGACGGATTGCCTCCTGCTTTTGTTTTATCACCATAAAAGGCTATAATTTCAAGGGAATACTCCTCCCTTTCATACTTTTACTTTCATTGAATGGCAAGACCGACTCGGCGAAAAAGGCTTTCGGCGAAAGACTCGGGGGTTATTGCGGATTGTTTCAAAGGAAGAGTTCGTCGGGATACTTGACCTTATGAAGGAACAATGCTTTGGCAGGGACGCTGCCTCCTGCAAGGCAGCGGTTCTTGCGTTCTATTATGTTTTCAAACTCTTCCACATCAATTTTACCCCTGCCGACCAAGAGCAATGTGCCGACTATCGCCCTGACCATGTTTCTCAAAAAACGGTTTGCCTCTACGGTGAACACCATCTGCTCTTTCTCCATCGTCCATTCGGCTCGTGTAACGGTGCAAAGGTTGTTGTTAACCTGCGTATGCAACTTGCTGAACGAGCTGAAGTCCTTTCTGCCTATCAGCTTGGCGGCTGCAAGGTTCATTTTCTCCATATCAATCTGCCACGGGTGGTAGTAGCAAAAGGCATCGGCAAAGGGTTGCTTGCTTTGGCTGATATGGTACTTGTATGTCCTGCTGAGAGCATCGAAGCGTGCGTGTGCGTTCTGCCGAACGGGATAGAGGTTGTAGATTCGCACAGAATAAGGGAAGTAACGGTTGAGACGAAACACCAAACGCTCCCTCTCCTGCTCCGAAAGCGTGTCGTAGTCGAAGTGGGCATAGAAATCCGAAGCATGAACGCCGCTGTCAGTCCTGCCACAACCCACAAGCTCCGTTTCTTTTCCCAAAATATGTTTCAAGGCTCTTTGAAGAGCCGCTTGAACACTTTCCTGCCCGTCTTGAATCTGCCAGCCGTGGAAATGTTCTCCGTTATAAGCCAAATGTAAAAAGTATCTCATTCTCTGCTTCTGCTTTTTCCTTCTGCAAATGGGGCAAAGGTGGATTTATTACAAAAACATAGGGCAACCTTACGATTGCCCCATAAACCTAAAACATTTAATCTAACAGTATGGTAGCGCATAAGAGAATCGAACTCTTATTTACAGAATGAGAATCTGCCGTCCTAGCCGTTAGACGAATGCGCCGCTTGATTTGCGTTTGCAAAGGTACGAATTATTTCCATATGACAAAAGAAAATCCGTGATTTCTTTCATTTTTTTTGCCGATTGTATTCTAACGTACGCTCTTTCACTGATTTATTGTTGGCTTTCGTTGCTTGCGGATAGTGGGAAAATTGTATCTTTGCAGCATGATACGAAACGAAACTACGCTTGACATACCTTACAGCGAAGAGGAAAAGGAGGAATTGAGCCATTGCGAACTCTGTCCGCGTAAGTGCGGGGTCGACAGGCTGAACGGCGAAAGGGGTTATTGCAAATGCGGGGCAGGCATTGAGGTTTCCGCCGTATGCAATCACAAGGGGGAAGAGCCTGTCATTGTTGGCAAAAAGGGTATCTGCAATGTGTTTTTTGCTCACTGCAATCTGCAATGCGTTTATTGCCAGAACAATCAAATATCTTACAACGGCACTGCGGTGAAAAGCCCTTTCACGAGTTTTGATTCTCTCATTCAAAAAATAGAGTGTGTGCTTTCGGAGAGTGAAAACGTTATCGGCTTTGTCTCTCCCACTCATCAACTGCCTTTGATGAAGGCTGTCATCAGAACGTTGCACCAAAAGGGTTTACACCCGAGAACGGTTTACAATACCAATGCTTATGACAGTTGCGGGCAGTTGCGAAAGTTGGAGGGCTTGGTAGACGTTTATCTGCCGGATTACAAGTATGCGGACAAGCTGCTTGCAAGGCAGCTGTCGCAAGCACCGGATTATCCCGCAAGGGCTTTGGATGCGATTGCGGAAATGTATCGTCAGAAAGGCAGCAGCTTGTTGACGGACAAGGACGAGAGAATTGAGAGCGGTCTTATCGTGCGTCATCTTGTTCTGCCTTCGCAGGAGGAGAACAGCAAAAGGGTTTTGGAGGCTTTGAGCGATATTTCGCTTAATCTGAACGTTTCTCTGATGAGTCAATACACGCCCATGGGGCTTATGGAGCAGGATTACCTAAACCGCCGCCTCACCCGGCAGGAGTATGAGCGGGTAACGGATTACTTCTACGGCTTGGGCTTGCACAAGGGCTTCTTTCAGGATTTGTCTTCACAGGATTGCCTCGTTCCGGACTTCGACAAGGGGACTTGGAGCGGCGAATGAGCCTTGGCAAACAATGGTAAAAGAAAAAGGGAACGGCGAATCGATTCGCCGTTCCCTTTTCTTATCGGTTTTCTTTTTGCTATTTCAATCTTATTTTTTGACCTGCTTTGATGCGGGTGCCTTTTATGCCGTTGAGCTGTGCGAGTTTCTTGACGGTTGTGCCGTTTCTGCGGGCTATTGCTCCAAGGGTGTCGCCTTTTCTCACGGTATAATATTTGCCGCCCTTGCTTGCTTTTGCCTTGGTGCTTGTGCTTGCAAGCTGTCTGCTGCTATTGGTTGTTCTTCCGCCGTTTTTGAAGTATTCTCTCGTCAAGTAGAGCGTTTCGTCTTTAAGCTGGTAGTTTGTGAAGTCGATTACTTTTTCCGGATTGATGGCAGCTCCGAGGTATCTTATCTCCAAGTGCAAGTGCGGACCGGTCGAACGTCCCGTGCTGCCTCCCAAGCCGAGTATTTCGCCGGCTTTTATCTCTTGGTTCGGCTTTACGTTGATTTTTGAGAGGTGTCCGTAGTATGTTTCCAAGCCGTTGTCGTGGCGTATCACCACAAGGTTGCCGTAAGCTCCCGCTCTTTTGGCTATCCTCACCTTTCCGTCGAACATGGCTTTGATTGGGTCGCCTGTTCTCAGTCCCAAGTCCACTCCGTAGTGCCAACGTCTTCTTCTCGGTCCGAAATGGGAGGTTACTCTTCCCTCATGAGGGCAGGCGTAATACTGTTTCTTGTCATGATTCACCATCTTCACCACTATCGGTTCGGTTATCTTGGTGTAGTCGAACTTCTTTTGGTAGTAGTGTATGGCGTTGTTGTCAAACGATGCGTAGAGTATGTCCTCTTCGCTTTCGGCTGCGGCATCGTCCTCAATGCTGTTGTTTGCAAATTGTATGAATGAGGTCCGGAATTTGGCGGTATCGTTAACTATGCCTATGGTATAGCTCGAGCTTTCGGTTTCTACATTCGTACGGTTTCTCATCATGCCCCTCTCGTGTACTTGCGCTCCCAATGCGAGTGGCAGCATCAAGCCTGCAAGCAGGGTTATTTTCTTTGTTTTATCGAACATATTTTCGTTTTTTCCTTTCGGCAAAGTTCCTCTTTACGCTTTGCCGCACCATTGCTTTGTCTTTTCAAGCGACAAAGGTACGAAAATATTTTTGTTCAATCAAACTTTTTTCCGTTTTTTTCGTATTGACCCGTTTTTCGCTTCGGCTACATTTCTCTGTGTGCCGGTTTCAGAAGGTCGTTGAGGGTTTTGACGGGATTGAAGTACTCTATGGGGGTTTCGACAAAGAGGCTGTTCCATTTTGCCATTGCTCCGTTCCACAAGCCCGGTCTTTCCTGCACTTTTATTGTTGAGGAGTGTTGCGTTTTTAGCGAAATCAAGCCTGCCGCAGGGTCGACAAAGTCGCTCAAGCGGTATTTTTCTCCTCTGTGGTTCTTTATGCTGCAAACGATGTCGACGGGGTTGAAGTGGGTCGAGGATTGGAAAATTGCGTTCTGCCGCGAGTCTTCGAGATTCAGCTGTGCCTTTTCCACTATTTGCAGACTTATGCCGCCGCCCGGGTCTTCCACCCAAAAGGGGCCTCCTCCCGGCTGTCCTTCGTTCTTCACCATGGAACACACTCTCAAAGGTCTGTCCAACAGCTTATACAGATATTTGGCGTACTGCTCCTTATCGGCAAAGCGACTGCAATTGTGCAGGTGCATATGCAACTTTTCTCTGCACAGGCTTTCGGCTCGCAAGAGGGCTTGTTCGTTGCTCCCATCGGCGTCTAAGAGTTGCAACAGGGCATCAATCTCGCGTTTCAATGCGACAAGCATTCCGCCGAGCATTTTTTTGTACCGCACATCGCCGCTCTTCAATCGGTCGTGTGCCACGTTGTCTATGTTCTTTATATATATGACATCGGCATTTGTGTCCTGCAAGTTTTCTATCAAGGCTCCGTGTCCCGCCGGACGAAAGATGAGTTTGCCGCAAGCGTCTCTTGCCGGACTGTTGTCGACCTGTACGGCAATGGTGTCGGTCGAAGGTTTTTGGAAGCTGAGCTGTATGTCGAATTTCGTATTGCAGACCTGCTCATAGTGCGGCAACACCTTGTCAAGAAGAGCCTTCACCTTGTCGTGATGTGCCGGCGATATGGTAAAATGCAGCAACGCCCTGCCGCTTTTGCTTCTGCAATAGGCTGCCGCCTCGACAAGGTGTTCCTCCATTGCGGTGCGGACTTCGTTCCCGTACTTGTGAAAAAGTATCAGAGCCTTGGGACTTTGTCCGTAGTCCAAACCGTCGGAGTTCAAAATGGTTTCAATCAATCGGACATAAAAACCTTCGTCCTTGCAGCGAAAAGGCGTTTCAAAAAAATGAATCGGCGAAAGATTTTCACGAATCGGCAAAAGATTTTTTTCTTTCAGCCTTTCATAAAGCTCTCTTGCAAAGGCAAATTCGCCTATGTGCCTTATGGTTTGCTCCGCTGCGGGGAAATCCTCCATGTTGCCCTCCGAGGGCGAATAGTTTGCCATGAACTCATAAAGGTCTTTGAACATACGGCTTGCCGCTCCCGAGGCGGGAACAAATTTTGCCGTTTCGGTGTAGTCCGTTCTGTTGTCGAAAATGGCAATATAGCGTTCCATTGCCTGCTCGTCGGCTTTTTCTATGCCGTTGTTCACGCCTGCCGCAGCCACCGCCTTGGTCGCCGGAAAGCCTTTGCGAAAATTCTCGAGCTGCTCAGCCACTGCATTGAAGCTCAAAGAGTGTGCCTCTATTTGTTCTATGTCTTTTGAAGAAAAATTCATTGTTTTCTAAAATCAGATAAAGCGGACTGCTCCGCTGCTTCATAAACGCAGGCAGTCCGTCTTTTGTTCTTTGTTGCAAATTCTCCGTTGCTATTCCACGGTTACCGATTTGGCAAGGTTTCGCGGTTGATCCACATCGCGACCCTTGGCTATTGCAATGTAGTACGCCAAGAGTTGCAACGGTATTACCGTTAAAAGCGGAGACAAACAGTCGATGGTTTCAGGTATTTCGATGGCGTAATCCGCCAACTGCTTGATTCTTTCGTCGCCACGGGTAACTATGGCGACTATCTTGCCCTTACGCGTCTTCACCTCCTGAACATTGCTCAATATCTTTTCATAGAAGCCGTACTTCGGTGCAATAACCACCACCGGCATTTCCTCGTCGATTAAGGCAATGGGACCGTGCTTCATTTCGGCAGCGGGATAGCCCTCCGCATGAATGTATGAGATTTCTTTCAACTTCAAAGCACCCTCCAAAGCAACGGGATAGTTGTATCCCCTGCCCAAATAGATGAAGTTTTTCGCATAGGTAAATATTTTGGACAAGGATTCGATGCTGTCGGACTGCTTCAAAATTTCGTTGATTTTGTCGCCAATGGTCTCCAATCCAACGACTATCTGTCTATAATCCTCATCGTTTATCGTTCCAAGCTCCTTTCCTATGGTTGCGGCTACCATTATAAGAACGGCAACCTGCGTTGTGAACGCCTTGGTCGAGGCAACACCTATTTCGGGACCGGCATGCGTGTAGGTGCCTGTCATTGTTGCCCTGGCAATACTGCTGCCGACAACATTGCAAATGCCGTAGGCAAACGCTCCCTTTTCCTTTGCAAGCTCTATTGCCGCCAAGGTGTCTGCCGTTTCGCCGGATTGCGAAATGGCAATCAGCACATCGTCCGGACGAACCACCGGATTGCGATAACGAAACTCCGATGCCACTTCCACCTCCACCGGTATTTTGCAATAAGTCTCAAAAAGATATTTGCCAATCAAGCCCGCATGCCACGAAGTGCCGCAAGCCGAAATGAGTATCCGCTTTGCGTTGCGAAAATGCTCTATATTGTCTATTATTCCGCTCAATTTGATTTCCTGCAAAGCCTCGTTCAATCGTCCGTTCATGCACATTGCCAAACTTTTCGGCTGTTCGAAAATCTCTTTCAGCATAAAGTGAGGATACCCTCCCTTCTCTATTTCGCTCAACGAGAACTGCAACTCCTGCACATCATGGCTGACAATGGTGTTTGCAAGATTTCTCACCTCCAACTCCTTGCCCCTTTCCAGCTTTGCCACTTCCTCATCACCGAGATAAACAACCTTTTTGGTATACTCTATGATTGGAGAAGCATCGGAGCCTATCAAAAACTCGTTTTCGCCTATTCCCACAACCAAAGGACTGCTCTTTTTTGCCACGACCAAAACATCGGGATTGTTTTTCTCTATCACCCCTATCGCATAAGCCCCTATGACCTGCGACAAAGCATGTTGCACCGCCTCATACAGCGAACAATCATACTTCTTCTTCATGAACTCTATCAGCTGTACCAATACCTCGGAATCGGTCTCTGTTTTGAAGGTAAAGCCTTTGCCTTTCAAAAACTCCTTCATGGCGGAATAATTCTCTATGATGCCGTTGTGTATCAACGCTATTTCGCCGCTTTGGGAACAATGCGGGTGAGCATTCTTATCGCACGGCTCGCCGTGAGTGGCCCAACGGGTATGGGCAATACCGATTGTTCCGCACGTATTCTTGCCCTCGCAATACTTCTCCAAATTTGCAACCTTTCCCTTGGTCTTGTACACATGCAATTCACCCTCACCGTCGAGCAAAGCCACTCCGGCACTGTCATAACCCCTGTATTCCAACCTGTGCAAGCCCTCAATCAAAATAGGGAAAGCCTCTTTCGTTCCTATATATCCTACAATTCCACACATAACAATCTTCTTTTTGTTTCTGTTTTGTTCTTATTGCGTGCAAAATTACACAAAAAAAGTATCTTTCAAAGCATGCCCAAAGAGTTTTTTCTCTCAAAGCCCGTTCAAAGTCATGGAAAATTGCTACTTTTGCACCTATGGAAACAATAGTCAGCGGAATGCGTCCTACCGGTAATCTGCACTTAGGCAGTTACTTCGGAGCATTAAAGAACTTTATCAGACTTCAAGAAGAAGCAAAGTGTTATTTCTTTGTGGCGGATTATCACTCTCTGACCACTCACCCGAACCCCGAAAATATCCATCAAAACGTCAGAACCGTCTTGGCTCAGTACGTAGCCTGCGGCTTAAATCCCGAAAAAGCCACCATATATGTGCAGAGCGAAGTGCCGGAAGTTGCAGAGCTTTACATGTACCTTAATATGAATGCCTACTTGGGGGAATTGGAAAGGGTAACCTCATTTAAGGATAAGGTGAGACAAAACCCAAACAATGTCAACGCAGGTTTGCTGACCTACCCCACGCTGATGGCAGCCGACATATTGCTGCACCGGGCAGACGCCGTGCCGGTTGGCAAGGATCAGGAGCAACACTTGGAGATGACACGTACCTTTGCATCGCGGTTTAACCGCATGTACGGAGTGGATTACTTCAAAGAGCCGGTGGCATACAACTTCGGCAACCAATTAGTAAAGGTTCCGGGTTTGGACGGCAGCGGAAAGATGAGCAAAAGCGAAGGAGAAGGAGCCACAATCTACCTTGTGGACGAGCCGGAAGTCCTTCGGAAGAAGATAATGCGTGCAAAAACGGACGCAGGTCCACAAACGCCGAACTCTCCCAAAAGTCCCGAAATAGAGAACCTGTTCTCCTTGCTTCGACTTGTGGGAAAAGAAGAAACGGTCAAGGAATTTGAGGATCGCTACGCCGATTGCAGCATAAGATACGGCGATTTGAAAAAACAACTTGCCGAAGACATGGAGGCTTTCATTGCCCCAATACGCGAAAGAATAAAAGAGGTTGCAGCCGACGACCGCTACCTTTCACGCGTAGCACGACAAGGCAGCGAAAAAGCAAGAGAATCCGCAAGAAAAACGGTCAATGAGGTAAGGGAAATCATAGGATTTCACAGCATTTGAGCCATAAGAGGAACACAAAACAAAGAGTTTAACATCTAAAAAAGCGATAAGAATGTCAGGACATAACAAATGGTCTACAATCAAGAGAAAGAAAGGAGCTTTGGACAGCAAACGTTCGAAGATATTCTCCAAAATCATTAAAGATATAACCGTTGCCGTCAAGGAAGGCGGTCCGGATCCGGACTCGAACGCACGTTTACGTTTGGCAGTGGCTAATGCAAAGGGTGCAAACATGCCTAAGGATACATTGCAAAGGGCAATCAACAAGGCGGGAGATAAAAACACTGCCGCATTGCAGGAATTGACCTTCGAGTGTTATGCACCTCACGGCATTGCCGTCTTTGTGGAATGCCTCACAGACAACAACAACCGCACCGTTGCTTCGGTACGTTCAATCTTCAACAAGTTCGGCGGCACGATGGGAACGAACGGCTCTTTGGGATTCATCTTCCAAAGAAAGGGAGTCTTCCAAATAGCAATCGGAGACAAAAATCCCGATGATTTGGAAATGCAGTTGATAGAGGCAGGTGCCGATGAAATAGAAAGAGAAGACAATTATTTCACGGTGTATACAAAGATGGAGGACTTCGCCGCCATGCAGAAAGCCTTGGAAGAGGCAAACATAGAATGCGAAAGTGCAGAGCTGCAAAGAATTCCTAATACCACCACCGAGCTTCCTTTGGAAGAGGGCAAGAAGGTGATGAAACTGATAAACATGTTGGAGGAAGACGACGATGTGCAAGCCGTGTACCACACCTTGGCACTGACCGATGAGCTTCTCGAAGAAGAATAAAAAGCATAAATAACAGTATTGACATATCCGCAGCTTCAATCCCTTGCTTGCTCTGGCAATAGAAAGGGGCGAATCTGCGGATATTTTTCAAGCAACAATCAACGCCTATGCTATACCTTGTTCCCACCCCCATAGGTAACCTTGAGGATATGACCGTGCGTGCCGTCAAAACGCTGCAACAGGTAAGCCTCATTCTCGCAGAGGACACCCGCACATCGCGTCCCCTGCTCAATCATTTCGAAATAAATACGCCCTTACAGGCTCACCATTTGTTCAACGAGCATCAAAGCGTTGCAGGCATTGTGGAGCGTTTGAAGAGCGGCGACGACATTGCTCTGATTACCGATGCGGGAACGCCTGCCATCTCCGACCCCGGCTTTCTTTTGGTTCGGGAGTGTGTGAAGAACAATGTGGAGGTCAGGGCATTACCCGGGGCAACTGCCTTTGTTCCTGCCTTGGTCTGTTCGGGTCTTCCTGCGGAAAGGTTCACCTTTGAGGGATTTCTGCCACACAAAAAAGGCAGGCAATCCAAATTGGAGGCTCTCAAAGAGGAAAGACGCACCATGGTATTTTACGAATCCCCGCACCGGATAGGCAAAACATTGGAACAGTTCCGCGAAACCTTCGGAGACGAAAGGCAGGTGAGCATTTCCCGCGAAATAAGCAAGAAGTTTGAGGAAACCGTCCGCGGAACACTTCTCGAATTGAGCAGTCTGTATAAGGACAAACAAGCCAAAGGCGAATTTGTCATTGTGCTTGCCGGCAAGCCGGATTGAAAATCTTGGGTTGCTTTTGCATGTGATTCTGCCGTTTACTGCAAGCGGTAGGTTACGCTTTCGCTCTCTTGCACAGAGGCTTTGATGCGGTCTTCTCTTATGCCGCTTTTGACAAGATAGCCGGCTATAACGGCGGCTTGTCCCTTTGGGGCTGAGAGTTCTATCCTCAAACGAGGGTTGGCTTTCAGGTATTCGGTGAAGTCTTTCAGTATTTCGCTGCTCCGAGGCGTGGGTTGGTTCTTTTCGTTCAGTTGCACATCGCTCAGCTCATAGCTCTCTCCGCTCTGCATCTGTCGCAAGCTCAATTCCAACGGTGCTTTCACCTCTTTTGCCGCCAAATAGCGAGAGCAGTAAGCATAGCCCTCTTTTTCCACTTTCAACAAATACTCCTCCCCTTCGGTCAATGCAAGAACGAAAGCCCCTGTTGCGGGATTTGTTTGATAACCTGTCTCGGTTTTGCGACCGATGGCATACACCTTTATCAGGCATTGCTTCTCTTCGCTGTCCGCAATCTCCACCCTTCCCTCCACAAGGCACACACTTTCAGCCCATGCCTCCCTCGGCAAAGGGAATGTGCATATGTTGTAGTTGCGTTCCACCGAATCGAACAGGCTTGCGTAAGCCGTCTTTCCGTCTGCAAGCAGATATATTTCATTCTCATCGTTTTCGGTGTTGATGTCCGAACACAGGTTCTGCGGCTGCTTCATCTTCATGTCTTCCAAATCAATGTGGAAAAGGTCTTTGCCGCCTATTGTTTTCCAGCCGTCGGAGACGAAATAAAGGTTGTGATTGTCCGCATGCAGGTATGGGTTCAACTCATCGCCCGGGCTGTTTATGCGTCTGCCCGCATTGGTTGCCTCGCTCCATTTTCCGCTTTTGTCTTTGCGGCTCACATAAATATCATATCCGCCAAAGCCGCCCTCTCTGTTCGATGAAAAATAAAGCGTATTGCCGTCGGGCGATATGCTGGGCGAAAGCTCGTTGCTCCCCTTGCCATTCACGGCATCGCCGAGGCTGCGTGCTTCGCTCCAATGCCCGCCGGTTTTTTCGCAATAAAAAATATCCGTTTCGTAAGCCCTTTCCTGCGATGGTTTGGCAAAATACATGAACCTGTTGTCGCTCGTCAGGCTCACCCTTCCGTATATCCCCTCCCTGCCAAAGGCTTCCTCCAAAGGGAAACCCTCGTCGTACTCGCCCTCCGGCGTTTTTTCGGCAAGACAAAGCACCTTTTTGGTTACAAACTCGCTCTTCTTGTAAAACCCGTCGTTGTTGTTCTGCCTTATGGCAAGCATACGTTCAAAATAAACCTGTCTGCCGTCAAGACTTATGCAGGGGTTGCGTTCATCGCTTTTGCTCGAAAGCCCTTCAATCTTTTCGGGGGTGAACGGAAAGTGCTTTTCCGTTGTTTTGGCAAGAAAGTCGCACCATTGCACATAGTTTATGGCTTCGGTTTGAAGGTCGGAATAAAGTTCTTGGTCTTCGCTCAGATTGAAAAATTGCTCGAAACGGGACACTGCGGCGGCGTAATGCTCATTGCTGTACTCTATAACGCCAAGATGATAATACAACAAGGGGTGGTCGTATTGCGGACAAATCCTTGCAACCTCAGTCATGTATTTTTCAATCATCTTCGGTCTGTCGGTATTCACGCCTATAAGTCCGAGAAGAAAATAAGGAGTGGCAAAATCCGGCTCGTCTTCAATCAAGCTCTTCAAAATACTTATGCTCTTTGCGTAATCGCCCTTGCGATAAGCCTTGAAAGCCTTGTCGAATTGTTCCTTTGCCTCGTCGTTCACCTCTTCGGCACAGGCATCGAAGGCAATCGGGTTACCGCTTTGAGCCGAAGCAGAGTTCGGACAAAGAAAACAAAGCACCAAAAAGACACACACGGCGAGCTTGGCATGACAACACAACTGCCGAAAAGCCTCCTGCCTGCCGAAACGCCGTTTCAAAAAAATAAAACGCCGAAAGAATTTGACGAAACGCCGTTCCATTGAGCCGGAACGGCGTTCCATTTCTGCTTTCATGGTATGGATTTTTCAGTAACCGAGAATTTTCAACATGGATTTATGGCTCTGCTCCTTGGCAAAGAGCTTGGTTGTCCACTCTCCGTTCTCGTCTTTGTCCAAAATGATGTGCTTGGGTTGCGGAATGAGACAATGCTGTATTCCCCCGTAGCCGGCAAGACTTTCCTGATAGGCTCCGGTATGAAAAAAACCTATGTAAAGCGGCTCATCCTCGTTGTCGGAATACTTTGGCAAAAAGACGGCATTGGAATGTGTCTCTGCCGAATAGTAGTCTTGACTGTCGCAGGTCAAACCGCCGAGAAAGACCCTTTGATATTCGCTGTCCCACTTGTTTATCGGCAAAAGAATGAAACGTTGTCCTATGCCCCAGGTGTCGGGCAGGGTGGTGATGAACGAGGAGTCTATCATATACCAAAGCTCTCGGTCGTTCTGTCTCTTCTGGTCTATTATGCTGTAAAGAATACAGCCTGCCTCGCCTACGGTGAACGAACCGAACTCGGTGAATATATGGGGTTCTTCAATGTCCTGCTTGTTGCATATATCCTTTATTTGAGCCAATATCTCCTCTGCCATGTATTCGTAATCGTATTCGAAGCCCAAGGAATTTTTAATCGGGAATCCGCCGCCTATATCCAACGAAACCAAGTCCGGACAAACCTTTTTCAACTCGCAATAGACGTTTACACACTTTTGAAGCTCGTTCCAATAGTAGGCAGAGTCCTTTATGCCGGTGTTTATGAAGAAGTGCAACATTGTCAGTTTGAACTTTGGATTGGAAGCTATCTTTTGCTTGTAGAAATCCACTATGCAGTTGTAACGAATGCCCAAACGAGAAGTATAAAAGTCGAACATAGGCTCTTCCTCCGAAGCAATGCGTATGCCGACGTTGCATTGCGTTTTCACGTTCTCGTCCAACAAATCAATCTCCTCCATGTTGTCTATTATGGGAATGACATTGGTAAAGCCGTTCTCTATCAATTCCGCTATGTTTTCTATATACTGCGGACGCTTAAAGCCGTTGCATAATATATACTGGTCTTTGCCGACCTTGCCCTGCTCAAACAGTTCGTTGATGATGTTGATGTCGAAAGCCGATGAGGTTTCCAAGTGAACACCGTTCTTTATCACCTCGTCCAACACAAAAGAGAAGTGAGAGCTTTTTGTGCAGTAACAGTAGTTGTAGGAACCCTTGTAGTCCGTCTTTGCTATTGCCACATTGAACAACCGCTTGGCTTTTTGGATTTGGGAGCTTATCTTTGGAAGATAGGTAATCTTCAAAGGCGTTCCGTATTGCTTGATAATATCCATAAGCGGTATGTCGTGGAAAGTCAATTCACTTTCCTCCACATCGAACTCCTCTTGCGGAAACTCGAATGTCTGTTCAATCAAATCAATGTACTTGTTCTTCATTTTCTTAATCCGTTTAAGCTGTTTGCTTGAAAAAATCGCAATCCGACCGGTTCGGATTGCCATTCGGGCTGCAAAGATATAACAAATCGGCGTTCCGAGTATATTTTCCCCCGATTTAATGCGGCGATTGCCGATTATTTCATAATTTTGCCATCGAAAAAAAACATCACATAAAAAACAAAATTCAAATGAAGAGAATATCATTGTTTGCAGGTTTGCTTGCCATGAGTGCGGGCATGTTTTCGTTTGTCGCTTGCTCGCAAAAGGCTCAGCATGTCGACATGGGCGAGTTGAAAACCTTGGAAGACTCTGCTTCTTACGTGCTTGGCTTGTACGAGGGCATGGGTATGAAGAATCAGGGTATGGAATTGAATCCCGAAATCTTTGCAAGAGCGTATCAACAGGCTTATTCGGGCGATACGGCAGGCATCATGAACGAGGCTCAAATGCAAGATATTTTGCGTAAGTACCAAAGCAAACTGATGGAAAAGCAACAGACCAAAATGAAACAGGACGCTGTTCCGTTCCGCCGAGCTGCCGAAAAGTTCCTTGCCGAAAACAAATCCGCCAAGGACGTGAAGACCACCGAGTCCGGCTTGCAATACAGAGTTGTCAAGGAGGGCAAAGGAGTGAAACCGACCACTTCCGACGACAGAGTAAGAATACAGTACTCCCTCTCCCTGCTCGACAAAGACGGAAAGGTGTCGCAACCAATCGAAAACACTTTTGAAAGAGGCGGAGAGCCTGTAATCTTTTCAATGACCAACCTGATTCCCGGAATGGCAGAGGGTTTGAAGATGATGAATGCGGGAGCTGTTTATGACTTTTGGATAAGTCCCGATTTGGGATACGGCGACCAAGGCGGTTCTGCCATTCCTGCCGGCAGCCTTTTGATATTCCACATCGAAATGGTGGAGGTTCTGCCTGCGAAATAGCAATCGCAATGCACCAATAAAAAAGAACACCCGTTGCCTTGCGGCTTCGGGTGTTCTTTTTTCCCCTTTCCGACTTTGTTTTCCGCCGCAGGCTTACGCCTTTTTCGGCTTCCGACTGAATGCAAGCAAGCCCGCAAAGGTCAACAATGCGTTCAGCAGCAACAATTCAAAGTCGAAGCTGTATCCGAACCAGGATTGAGAATTGGCATTCAGCACAAAGCAAATCACAGGGGCTGCAAGACAGACAAAAGGCACTGCCTTGTCAATCACCTTGCGTTTGGTGAATATTCCGAAAGCGAACAAACCGAGCAGAGGTCCGTAGGTTATGGAAGCAATCTGGTAAAGCGTATCGATGAGGTATTTGTTGCGGTGTTCGGAATAGAAGATTATCACGCCCACAAAGAGCAGTGCGAAACACGAATGCACCAAATGCCTTACCCTTTTCTTCTTCTTTTCGCTCCAATGCTTTTTCTCTTCCAAGCCTATCTGATCTATGCAGAAGGAAGTGGTCAGCGAGGTCAACGCCCCATCGGACGACGGGAACAAGGCAGAAATCAATCCGACTATAAACACCACTGCCGCAAAGGGCGTCAACGAATGAAGAGCTATGTAGGGGAAAAGCTCGTCGCCGCTTGCCGTTATGCCCTCTTTCTTGGCAAAGATATACAAGGCACTACCCAAACAGAGAAAAAGAAAGTTGACTATCAGCAGAACTATCGCAAAGCTGAGCATGTTCTTTTGTGCCGAACGCAGGTTGCGACAGCTCAAATTCTTTTGCATCATCTCCTGATCCAAACCGGTCATGGAGATGGTGATGAACATTCCGCCCAACAGCTGTTTCCACCAGCACAGACGGCTTGACGAATCGGTGTTTACGAAGGTGAAATAGTCGCTTGTCGCAATGTTTTTGACAAGTTCTCCGCCCGAAAGCCCCATCTGTCTGCCGACAAGCACAAAGCTGATTACCAAGGCTGCCAACATGCAGGTTGTTTGCAGGGTATCCGTCCATACTATCGTCTTCACCCCGCCCCGCATGGTGAAAAGCAATATGAGGGCGAGAAAGAGCATGACAGTTAGCGGAAAAGACATTCCCCACTTCGAGAAAACAAACTCATACAACACCCAAATGACTATAAACATGCGCAGACTTGCCCCAAGTGTTCTCGAGAGCAGGAAGAAGAAAGAGCCTGTCTTGTGCGAAAAAAAGCCGAAACGCTGCCTCAAATACTCGTAAATGGAAATAAGGTTGAGCTTATAATAGAGCGGAAGCAACACAAAGGCAATCAAAACATAGCCCAAAAGATAGCCCAAAACCGTAAGCATATAAGTAAACTGCCGCTGCTCCACCCAACCCGGCACCGACATAAAGGTAACTCCGCTCAAACTTGCCCCTATTGCACCGTATGCAACCACAAACCACGGACTCTTTTTGTTGCCAGCAAAAAACGAACCGCTGTCCGCCTTTCTTGCCGTTACAAAGGTAATGCCGAACAGAAGCAATGTGTAGGCAATGAATACCCAAAAGATGATTTGTTCCATTGTTATATCTGTTTGTTTGAAAATAAAAACCTTTTGTTTCCGATGCAGAGCCTCGTTGTTTGACGAATCGGCGATTCGTTTTACAGAACCGCCGATTCAAAAAATTCTTTCGGCGATTCATTTCCGCAAAACGCCGCCAAGAGCCTGCATCAAACAAAAAGCAGGCTCTACTGCTGCTCAAAATCGTCTTCCGAGTGCTGTTTGCTTGCTTTTTTACTGCCGTGGTAAAGATTAAATTCGCAGAAACGACACTCCAAATTGGAGTTGTAGACGGTTATTTTTCTGCTCGGCTTCAATCCTATTTTCTTCAAAGCGAACAAATCCGACGAAATGACCCATGCCGTATTGCCTTCGTACATGGATTTGAACGCCGTGCCTATCCTTTCGTAAAGGGCAATGATGTCCTCCACCTCTATCCTTTCGCCATACGGCGGATTGGTAACCACAAGCGTTCGTCCCTCCGGCGGTCTCTGCTCCTCTATCGGACAACGGAAAAGCTCTATATCTTTGTGCAACTTGGCAAAGGTAATGTTTTCCCTCGCTTCGTTTATTGCATTCTGCGACACATCGCTTCCCCATATCAAATGGTTGAAATCGCACATCTTTCTGTTTTCCTCCTCTTTCACCCTCTTCCATTCGGGCAACGAAAATTCCGACCATTTGCTGAATGCAAATCGTTTTCTGTAATATTGAGCCGGAATATTGTACGCATACATGGCTGCTTCAATCAACAGAGTGCCGCTGCCGCACATTGGGTCGAAGAAGTTGCAGTCTCTCTGCCAACCGGTCAACTGAATAAGCCCTGCCGCCGTTACTTCGTTCAAAGGAGCCTGCCCGTTATTTTTCCGATAGTTCCTTTTGTGAAGACTTTCGCCCGAAGAGTCTAAGGAAATGGTAACATGGTTCTCATAAATGCGAAGATTGAGCTTTATGTCGTACTCCTCCTTGCTGACCTGAGGACGAAAGTTGAACATCTTTCTGAACCTGTCGCAAATTGCATCTTTTGTTTTTTGTGCCGCATAAAGGGAGTGAGTGAATGTAGTGCTGAAAACGGAGTGGTCGATGTATATCTTGGCGTCGCAATTCATGTATTTCTCCCATTTGATTGCATACACATTGCGATACAACTCATGTTCGTTCTTTGCATCAAACTCCGCTATCGGCTTCAATATGCTTAATGCCGTTCTGAGACTGTAATTCGCCCTGTACAAAAGGCTCATATCTCCCTCAAAAGAAACGGCACGGCGGAGCTGTTCAATGTTTTCCGCCCCCATGTTCTCCAATTCCTTCGCCAAAACCTCCTCCAAACCGAACATGGTCTTGGCAACCATTTTGAATTTACCGCCTTGTTCCATTATTGCCATAAAAAAAGAGTGCTTATAGTTTGCTTAAAAATTTTGCTTTCTCTACAATCACCCTGCTGTGAGTGGCTTCGCCTATCTTTGCGGTTTCGTCGTAGGCTGTGATATTGAAGGTGAGTTTTTTGCCTTCAACCTTGCTGAGGAAACTCTCACAGACAACCTTGCTTCCGAGCTTTGAGGCTTTTATGTGCTTGGCATTTATCTCTATGCCTACACTCACACAACCCTCGGGCAACAAAGCCTTCACCGATTCGTTGGCAGTTTTTTCCATAAGTGCAACCATTGCCGGTGTGGCAAAGACCGCCACATCGCCCGAGCCGAATGCTATGGCGGTATTGGCACTGTTTACCTCCACTTCTTGCTTTCCGCAAACACCATCTTTGATAACTATATCCATTTTGCTTTTTTTGTTTTTTAGTCTGTCTGTCGCATTAAAATATCTCTTGCCAAAGCGTAATCCTCCGGCACTCCTATGTCGATGAAAAAGCCCTTGCTCTCGATGCCGAAAAGGCTTCCCTTTTTCACCTCGGGTTCCAAAAAATCTTTTTCAAAAGAAAAAACCTCTCCTTCGGCTCTGTGAGCGAATGTATTCTTGTCTATGACATACACTCCTGCGTTTATGAAGCATTTTTCCCTGAAAGCCTTCTCCTCAAAGGCTTTTATACGACCGTCTTCGAAGCTTACGGCTCCATATCTGTCCACATTCTCCATTTGCTTCAAACTAAGCAGGGTCGGGAACTGAATATAGGGGAAAGCCTCCTTTATTTCGAAATAGCGCTTTGCCGTTTCGGCAAGGTTAAACATGATGATGCTGTCGCCATTAAGCACAAGAACCTCCCTGCTGCTCACTTTTCGCAAAGCCATTGCCACGGCACCACCCGTTCCGAGCGGATTAAGCTCACGCGAGTAGGCTATTTCAATGTCTCGATACCTCTTTCCGTAAGTTCTTTCTATTGTTTCGTGCATATAACCGGTTGCAAGCACAACCCTTTGCACACCCTGCTTTTGCAGGTAGTCCATCAGGATACTCAAAAACGGCTTTTCGCCTATCGGAGCCAAAGGTTTGGGAACATCTGCCACCACTGTTTTCAGCCTTGTTCCCTTACCGCCGCAAAGAATGACGGCTTCCTTTATTTGTCGTTCATTTGCCATGTTTGCAAACCCTCTTTGGTAAATTCGAAACGCCGCACCGTGCCGCCGAAGTTGTTCAACACATCAATGACTCTGTATCTTAAACAATCGGGACAATAAAAGAAGATATAACCTCCCCCGCCGGCTCCCGAAATTTTGCCGCCTCTTGCCCCCGCTTCCATGGCTGCGGCATATACATCTTCAAAAAGATGGGTGCTTATGCCCTCTGCCATCTGCCTCTTGTACTGCCAGCCGAGGTTAAGTATGTCTCCTATCCGGTTAAGGTCGCTCTGCAACAGGGCTTCTTTCATCAAAACAGCCTGCTTCTTCAACTGCTGCATCGCCTCTATAGATTGAACGTTGTTGTTCACCACGTTCTTTTGCTGTTGCTCTATTATGTTTGCCGAATCTCGGGAAGTGAGTGTATAAAACAACACCATGTTGCGAGACAACTCATTCATGATTTTGTCCTTTATCCTGAGCGGATTTACAATCACCTTGTTGTCGGCGTAAAATTCCATGAAGTTTATTCCTCCGAAGGTTGCGGCATATTGATCCTGCTTTCCGCCGGCAAGTCTAAGGTCTTCACGCTCGATGGAATAAGCCAACAAAGCAATGTCGTACTCTGCCAACGGCAGATTAAGCCATTGTGCAAAAGCCCCAAGCACAGCCACAACCAAGGTTGAGGACGTTCCCAAACCGCTTCCGGCGGGAGCGTCTACGAAAGTATGAAGTTCAAACGACAAAGCAGGCAAATCGAAGTCCCTTACCACCCTGTTATAAATCGCTTTCAGTATATCCAAGTTTCCGTCTATCGGAAGTTCCCTCATGCTTTGGCTTTCGAATTTTTCGCCACGGTCTTCCGTAACAATCTTTATGCGGTTGTCTGTACGCGGAATAATATCGCAATAAGCGTAAAGGCTTATCGTTGCATTCAAAACGCAACCTCCGTAAATGTCTGAGAAAGGAGACACGTCCGTTCCGCCGCCTGCCAATCCCAAACGCAAAGGCGCTTTACTTCTTACTATCATTTCTGTTTATGCTTTCTTTGTAAACTTTTCTGATTGCCTCGGTCATCTTATTCCATGCGAAACGCTGCTTCTCTGTTTCCAAGGAAGAAGAAAAATCTCTGCCCTTTGTGCAGAAGTCTTCTATGCAGGAGGCAATGCTTTCGGCATTCGGACTGCACACATAGCCGCTTTTTCCGTTGCAAACGATTTCCGGCAGTCCGCCGACTTCGGTTACAAGCATAGGCTTGGAAAAATGAAAAGCTATTTGAGTAACTCCGCTCTGCGTTGCACTCTTATAAGGCAATACAACCAAGTCGCAAGCGCAAAAATACTTGCTCACGTCCTCGTCTTTCACGAATTTGTTTTCCATGCTCACCCTTTCGCCCAAACCATAGTCCGCAAGCATGCGTTCGTACTTGGAATAATCATCGTAGAACTCCCCTGCCACCGTAAGATGCAGCGGAATGTCGGCAAGCCTCGGGTCTTTCATTGCCTGCAAAAGTATATCCAAGCCTTTGTACTCTCTGACCAATCCGAAAAACAGCAGATTGACCTTTGTCGAATCCAAGCCGAGCAGGCGTATTGCCTCTTCTTTCGGGATTTTTTCGCCGAAATTATCGAACAGAGGGTGCGGAGTGAGCGTGCAAGGTGAGGATTTATCGAACAGAGATATGTCTTCCAAAACCTTTCTGCTCATTGCCACCCAGGCGTCCACCGATTTGACAAAATATTTTGTGAATGCATTGTCGAAGAAGCGTCTTTCATGCGGCAGAATGTTATCCGCAATGGCTACAACCTTGGTTTTCTTTCCGCCTGCAAGCCTTGCAATACTGCCCAAGCAAGGTGCCATAAACGGCAACCAGTACTTAATAACTACAATGTCTGCTTGCGACTTGCGTATGCTCAAACCGACCTTTATCCACGAGAGGGGGTTGATTGAATTGACCGTTCGCTCTATCTTGAAAGGGTGCGTCGCCTTGCTTTCGCTGTATTGGGTTTTGCCGGGAAAGAGAAAGGGCGGATACTGAAGCGAAAAGGTTTGTATTTCCACCTGATCGCCCTCGCTGTAAAACTGCTCCATCAATCTCTCATTGAACAACGCCAAACCGCCTCGGTAAGGGTAAGCCGTACCTACCAGAACTATTTTCATCTCTCTAACGATAATTCAAACAAGCCTTCAAAGTATTTCTTTCCTTCTAAAAGAACTTCCGCCCAAGCTCCGTTTCAACAGTTCCTTGCTTGCAAAATGCTAAGCCAAAAGCCTTTTCACTATGGTTGACACAAGTTTGTTGTCGGCTCTTCCTGCAAAGGACTTTTGTGCCGCACCCATAACCTTGCCCATGTCCTTTATTGAGGAGGCTCCGGTCTGCGAAATAATTTCTTTCAACTTGCTTTCAATCTCCTCTTCGCTCATTTGCTCGGGCAGATACTGCTCTATGACCGATTGCTGAAAGGCTTCCTCTTCATAAAGGTCAAGTCTGTTCTGTTGCTTATACAATTCCGCAGACTCCTTTCTTTGCTTTACGAGTTTTTGAAGGCAAGCCATTTCGGCTTCCGGGCTGATTGCCGCACCGCTTCCGTCTGTTTTCAACAACAGAATGGCAGATTTTACGGCTCTCAAAGCGTCCAATTTTCTTTTTTCCTTTGCCAACATCGCTGCTTTGATGTCTGCGTTAATTCTTTCTTCCAATGTCATGACTTTATCTCCTTTCTGTTTCTGTCTTTACCCGACAAACTCCCTTGCAAGGCGTTCTCGCCCTGTTGGACAAAGCATTGCCCCTGCGTTTGTCGGATTACTGAAACTTCTTTTGTATTTCCTGTTTCAAAAAATCCTGTGCCAATTCTATTTGGCTCTCACGCCCTGCAAGCAACTCAAACAGCTTTCCTGCAAAAGCCGTAGGGGTCATATCCTCACCCTCCTTTGCTTGAACGGAGTTAATGGTGTTTATCATATCCTCCTTTGCGTTTTTTATGTAAGCCCAAGCCTGTTCGGATATATACAGTTGTTGGGAAAGGTTATGCTCAAACTCGTCCCTTATGTTCTGTATCATCACGTCTTTCAACAGTTTGGCACTCATTTGAGGCTGATAGCAACGCAACACGAGGTTGTTCGGTGTCATTCTTTCCAAGAAAAGCACCAAGCGTTCGTAAGCCTGCAACTGTATTGGGGTTACAACCTTTCTTACTTCACTCTCTTGAATTTTTCTGATTTCGAGAATGGTTTTCTTCTGCTCGTTTTCGATGAATCGCTTTGTGGTTTCGCTGCTGTAAAACTCCTTCACCACAATCACAATCGCCAAAAGAGCGACGATTATTACATATACTGCCATTGTATTTATTCCTTATGTTTTAATCTAACTTCAATACCGCAAGAAATGCAGACTGAGGCACTTCCACATTACCCACCTGCCTCATTCTTTTCTTTCCTTCCTTTTGTTTTTCCAACAATTTACGTTTACGTGAAATATCACCGCCGTAGCACTTTGCCGTTACGTCTTTGCGAACTGCCTTTACGGTTTCGCGGGCTATGATTTTTGAGCCTATGGCTGCTTGAATGGCTATATCGAATTGCTGTCTCGGTATCAGCTCACGCAATTTTTCGCACATTCTTCTGCCCAACGGATAAGCGTTGTCGAAATGCGTCAGCGTGGAAAGGGCATCTACCGGGTCGCCGTTGAGAAGTATTTCCAACTTCACAAGTTTGGAACGTCTGAAATCCGCAGGGTGATAATCGAACGACGCATAGCCTTTGGAGATTGACTTCAACTTGTCGTAGAAATCAAAAACCACTTCTCCCAAAGGCAGTTCAAAACTAATCTCTGCCCTGTCGGTCGAAAGGTAATGCTGGTTTTTCAACATTCCTCTCTTCTCCATGCAAAGCGTAATGACCGGTCCTATGAAATCCGTCTTGGTTATGATGGACGCCGATATGTAAGGCTCTTCTATGTAGTCAATATAGTTTGGTTCGGGAAGCCCGGAAGGGTTGTAAACATCAAGCACTTCTCCTTTGGTTGTGTGAACCTTGTAATTAACATTGGGAACGGTTGTTATCACGTCCATGTTAAACTCTCTGGTCAAGCGTTCCTGCACAATCTCCATGTGCAACAATCCGAGAAAACCGCAGCGGAAGCCGAAGCCCAAAGCCAACGAACTCTCGGGTTCGAAGGTAAGCGAAGCATCGTTGAGCTGCAATTTTTCTATACAGCTTCTCAGTTCCTCGTAATCGTCCGAATCCACCGGATAAATGCCTGCAAAAACCATCGGCTTAACGTTTTCAAATCCGTCTATGGCTTTCTCGCACGGATTGAGGGCAGAGGTTATGGTATCGCCCACCTTAACCTCCGAAGAAGTCTTTATTCCCGAGATGATATACCCCACTTCGCCGCAAGAGAGTTTGTCCTGCGGAATGAGCTTCAAGCCCAACACCCCTATTTCATCAGCCACGTATTCGCGTCCCGTATTGACAAATTTCACCTTGTCGCCTTTGCGTAACTCTCCGTTCATTATTCGAAAGTACGAAATAATGCCTCTGAAAGAATTGAACACAGAGTCAAAAATCAAAGCCTGCAAAGGAGCTTCCGCATCGCCGCTCGGAGCAGGAATGGTTTTTATTATCCGTTCCAAAATCTCCTCAATGCCCAAACCCGTCTTGCCGCTTGCCCGAATAATCTCCTCCGGTTTGCAGCCCAAAAGCTCAACTATTTGGTCGCTCACCTCCTCGGGCATGGCGTTCGGCAAATCCATCTTGTTCAAAATGGGAATTATTTCCAAATTGTTATCGATTGCCTGATACAGATTTGAGATTGTCTGAGCCTGTATTCCCTGGGTGGCGTCCACAATCAACAAAGCGCCTTCGCAAGCGGCAATGGAGCGTGATACCTCGTAAGAAAAATCCACATGCCCCGGAGTATCGATAAGATTCAGCCTGTAATCCTCGCCTTCAAAACGGTATCTCATCTGAATGGCGTGGCTCTTTATCGTTATACCCCTCTCCTTCTCCAAATCCATATCGTCCAACACCTGAGCCTCCATCTCTCTCTGTGAAACGGTGTTGGTAAATTCCAACAATCTGTCCGCCAAAGTACTCTTTCCGTGGTCGATGTGAGCTATTATACAGAAGTTCCTTATGTTTCTCATAGTATTATGGTATTACCGGCAGGCAAACGCCGCCTGCTGCAAAGGGCAAAGGTACGAAAAAATTGCGAAGTATAAACCCCTTGTGAAGCCTGCATCTGTTTTCAAAAAGCAAAACACCCGCATATTCCCCGCAAAAGGCTCTGAACAGAGCTTTCTTCTTCGGCGAATCAACCTCATGCGGAAACGAATAGCCGAAAGAAAAAACCGAATCACCGATTCTCAAAAACGAATCCCCTGTTCCTTTTCCCATGAAGAACGTTTGGCATTATCCATTCCCTTTTTGTTGCTCTTAAAACAAAAAAACGGCGTTCCCCTTTAAGGAAACGCCGCCGTGTAAATAAGTTATCACAACTAATGAAAAAGTACTTATTCGTTCAAATAGACTGCCAAGCGTTTGCATTGCTCGCTCGAACGCAAACGACGAAGAGCCCTCTCTTTTATTTGCCTAACCCTTTCGCGGGTGAGGTTCTGTGCCGCTGCAATTTCCTCCAAGGTCATGCCGTGCGACAAACCTATTCCGAAGAATTGGTAAATAATGCTTCTCTCCCGCTCCGTAAGCAACGCCAAGGAGTCGGAAATATCGTTCGAAAGACTTTCCTGCAATACCAAATCATCGGTCGTCTTGGCGTCTTCCTCAACATAAACGTCTATCAAGTTAAGATCCTCGTCCTGTATCAAAGGGGCGTCCATCGACACGGCTTTTGCCCCTATGTGGGTCGTCTCTTTAACCTTGTCGAAGCTCAAATCCATCTCCTCCGCCAGCTCCTCGTCCGAAGGCGCCCGCTCCAACTGCTGTTCCAAGCGGGAGGATACTTTTTTCAATTTATTGATTGCTCCAACCTGATTAAGAGGCAGGCGGACGATACGCGACTTTTCTGCCAAGGCTTGCAAAATGCTCTGTCTTATCCACCAAACGGCAAACGAGATAAACTTAAATCCCCGCGTTTCATCGAACCTTCGGGCTGCTTTTATCAAGCCTATATTTCCTTCATTGATTAAATCAGGGAGACTCAAGCCCTGATTCTGATACTGCTTGGCAACAGAGATTACGAAACGCAAATTCGATTTGACCAATTTTTCCAAAGCAAGTTCGTCTCCTGCCTTTATCCTTTGGGCAAGTCTCACTTCCTCCTCCGGAGTGATGAGTTCCTCCTTGCTTATGTCCTGCAGGAACTTATCCAAAGAGCCTATGTTCCTGTTCGTGATAGACTTTATTATCTTTAACTGTCTCATGTCTTCTGTAATTCGTCCATAGATCAATTCACTCAATCTATCAGGCTTGCAAAGGTACTGCCTTATTTCTATTTATGCAAGTTTACCGTTACAAACTTAATAACCTACTTTTCAACAACAACGTTTCGCCGCTCACAAAACGATAACGTAATAATATGTTCTATTGTCATCGGGATAGAAACCCTCTATTATCACCTTTCCCTTGCGATTTTCCAAAGCTTTTATGTCGTCTGTGTTTATGTTTGTTTTCTTATCTATAGATGTGATGACAAATCCGTTTCTTATGCCGAGCCTTGCAAAGGGGCTTTTGCCGACTTTCTCCACCACTATGCCCTTTGCAATTCCGTATTGCTGCTTTTCGCTTTCGGTAATTTCACGAAAACTTCCGCTCAGTGCCTCGGTCAATTCTTCGGCATCGGCTTTCAATATGTCGGTATTGCCTTTCGAGTTCAACAGAGTAACGTCTTTTTCCATCGTTTTGCCCTCTCGCTCCACTTCAACCCTTACCACATCTGCCGGAGAGTGCTGCGAAAGAATTTCATTCAACTCCGAATTGGAATTGACGCTCCTTCCGTCTATCTTCATTATTATATCCCCCTCCTTCAAACCCGCTTTATCTGCACCACCGCCCTTTATGACATTGCCTATGTATATTCCCTTTATGGACTTCAAGCCCTTGGTCTGTGCAAGTTTGGAATCCATTTCGGCAAAATACACACCCAGATTAGCCTTCTGCACAACCCCATACTTCACAAGGTCGGTCGCCACTTTTTTCACTATGTTCGATGGAATGGCAAACGAATATCCGGCATAGGAACCCGTCGAAGAAGCTATGGCAGTGTTTATTCCGATAAGCTCGCCACCAAGGTTGACCAATGCTCCTCCGCTGTTGCCGGGATTGATTACCGCATCGGTCTGAATGAAACTCTCTATCGGAGCCTTGCTCATCTTGTTTCCGAGAATGTTAATATCCCTTGCCTTGGCAGAAACTATGCCTGCCGTAACCGTGGAAGTCAGATTGAACGGATTTCCCACCGCAAGCACCCACTCGCCGAGCTTCACCTCGTCGCTGTTGCCGTATGCCAAGGTATCCAAGTCCTCGGCGTCTATCTTTATCACCGCCAAGTCGCTTGCAGGGTCATTGCCGACGAGCTTTGCCGCAAAACTGCGTTTGTCGTTCAGCACCACATTTATGGTTTCTGCATCTTGAACGACATGGTTGTTTGTGATTATGTAACCGTCCCGGCTGACAATCACACCCGAACCCGAAGTCTCGTAAACTCGTTCCCTTGTCTGCGGAGATAAGAAAAAAGAAAAAAAATCATCATAAAAAACCGACTGAACGGTTGCCTCGCAACGGATATGCACCACACAATGCACCGCCTTTTCCGCAGCAGAGGTGAAATCCAAACCGACCGGCACCTGAGCCTTAACGCTCAAACCGCAACAGAAGATGCCGAACAAACACATTGCATTGAAAATCACTTTTCTCATATCGCTGTATATTTTTTAGATTCGACAACCGGGCTTCTCACCCGACCACTGCTAAAACGCCGAAGCAAGAGTATATTGTATCGATATGGAGAAAAAACTTCATTTTTAACGTTTCCACCCTGCTCCGCCGCCATGACGACCCGCCGAAACGACCGGCAAGCCACTCTCTCCGTCGCCACGCCACCCCAGCCCCGCAACCCGAAAAACCGAAACGCTCTTTCAATTTCACGGAATGCCGTTTCAAATTTTTCTTCCGCGGTTTTATTTTGCGGAAATGGCGGAAGGGTAATCGTATGATTTGCTTCGTTGTTAAAAAAATGAGGATATGGAGGTGGAGTTTCATTAATTTGGTAATACCATATCAGCTTTGATCGTTTCTATATACATTTTTTAGAACTCAAAACCAACATATTACGCTCTATGAGTTTATACCAGCGACAAAAAAAACAGCTAAATATTTTGTACTTCAATTTTTTTTCGCACCTTTGCAACGTTAATTTAGTTTCAACTTATACTTTTTACTTATGAAGAAAAAGCATTTAGCATTGTGCATGACCTCCCTATTTTTAATGGGAGGCTGTATGGTTTCTTGTTCCGATGTGGAAGAGAAACAAGAGGAAAAATCTGGTTTTGTCTACAAAAACCAGAAAGACCGTTTAATGGACATTTTTTACAGTGAAGAATTTTGCGAAGTTTTTCTTGATAAAGGAAAATTAGACGACTTTCTTCTCAGTGTAGAAAAGGAATATGCCATAGACATTGAAAAGTTTTCTCACAGTAAAGGCATTGAAACATTAGACAGTTTAACATTGGATTCGTGTTTCCTAAAAAAAATTGAGGCAGATTTAGTTCCTGTGGGAACGATGTTACGGTTAGAAGAAATCGCTAATCTATTACCAGTAGCAGAAGCTGCTAATGATACAATAAAAATGCAAGAACTAATCGTAGAAGCTCATAACTTAAGTAAGTGCAAACCTATCGATAAAAATACACGTATAGAAGAGCAATACGATGTGTTAGCTGCGGATGTTGTTACAGTTCAAAGAGGAATGCAATGGATAGAAAAAGAGTATCCAATTTTCTCGGAAATTGATTCTGAGTCGCAAAACTTTATATTGACGTTAGCTATGGTTTATAGACAGAAGGAGTATTTGTCAAATATAAAAGCTGCACCTATCTCTTGCAAACAGAGATGCGAATTAAAATATGAACGAGATGTAAAAAAAGCATACATTGATTATACTCTATCTATGGCATCATGTGCTTTACTTACACCTGGTATCATTACAGGTTTAGCCTGTGCAACTATCGCCTCTGTTACTTTGTATACTACTATGGATAATATTGTGGCAGATAGAAAAGATTGTATTTCTGGTTGCTAAAAAGGAGATAAATTATGGATACTATATTGATTATTAACAGAGTACTTTTATTGGCTCTTGGTTTCGGAGGTTTGTTTGCAGGTCGCAAGTTGGCTTTGAAACGTTACGGTGCGGTGTCTTCACGGGAAGACATCGATAAGGAGGCTTTATTGAAGTATGCCAAAAGCAGGGAGAATGTTTTCACGGGAGTGTTCTGCCTCGTGTTGGTGACAAATTTGGCTGTTCGCCTTAAATCGGATTTCAATGTGATGGATGCTTTCGTGCCGGGCTTGATGTTTGCCGTCGTTTTTGCTCTTTGCATTGCGGGCTTGTGGTATTGGCACACTTTGAGGCTGAAATTGCGTAATATCGCTTAATGACACAGGGGGCTTGCGGGGTCATTGCCGACGAGCTTTGCCGCAAAACTGCGTTTGTCGTTCAGCACCACATTTATGGTTTCTGCATCTTGAACGACATGGTTGTTTGTGATTATGTAACCGTCCCGGCTGACAATCACACCCGAACCCGAAGTCTCGTAAACTCGTTCCCTTGTCTGCGGAGATAAGAAAAAAGAAAAAAAATCATCATAAAAAACCGACTGAACGGTTGCCTCGCAACGGATATGCACCACACAATGCACCGCCTTTTCCGCAGCAGAGGTGAAATCCAAACCGACCGGCACCTGAGCCTTAACGCTCAAACCGCAACAGAAGATGCCGAACAAACACATTGCATTGAAAATCACTTTTCTCATATCGCTGTATATTTTTTAGATTCGACAACCGGGCTTCTCACCCGACCACTGCTAAAACGATTAAGCCCCTATATATTGTATCGTAACAAAGAAAAAACTTTACTTTTAACGTTTTCCCTTTTTCGTTCTGCCGCTCCGGCATTCCCAACGCACAATCCGCCATTGCTTTCCACAGACCGGCGGCACTTGCCACCCCTCTTGTGCAACCGAAACGCCGTTTCCAAGCAAGAACCTACGCAAGGCACAGCAACAATGCGAGTCTCCGCCAATGTGGAACTATCGACAAGGCTCTGCCGTTTGTTGCAGAGCCTTTCCGAATGCACGAATGTTCAACCGCTTTTCCGCAAGCAAAAGGCAAAACAAAAAAAGTGCAACTCCCCATGGAGCTGCACCTAAACCGTTGATTGAACGCCGAACGTCTATTGCCTGAGCTGCTTTAGCATTTCGTTCGTCAACTCGCCCGTGTCGGCTGCAATGTGAAACATCAACTCTTTCGACCAGTTGAACTTCTTTTTGCCCTCATTCATTCACTTCTCCGAAAACTCCTGCAAAGACTTCAAAGCCTTCTCATTGTTCTCCTTGTCGACAAACAACGAAGTCGCATTGTCCGAAATAAACTTTTTTAATTTTCCTATATGCTTCAACTCCGCCGCAGACCAGTCCAAGCCTTCGGTCTCCTCAAACTTGTCGTTCCAAAGTTTAACCTTGTCCTCGCCGGACATCTTTTGGAACATCGCTCTCTGCTCTGCAGGGCTTAGTTTCACCCATTGCTCTCTTCCTTTGTAGGCGTCCTGTGAGTATGCGAGGCTGAACGCACCCACGCAGCAAACTGCCACCAACGCCAATTTGGCAACCATTCCGATTCTTTTCATGTTACTTAATTTTTTTTGTTACACTTACCGTTATATCCGCCTGCATTTTTGACAGGGCTTTTGTTTTTGATTCTGAATTTGTGCTTTTCATTCTAACTGAATTTTAATTGTTAAACAAGGTTTATTTATTCCCTTCAACGGTTTCGGCGGTAAGGGTACGAATAAATTATTATACGGAGGCATATCGGCAACAATTTTTTTTTGTTTTAATTCTCTACCGTCTTTTATTTGCTTATTCCGACTTGCGTAAAGCGGTGTTCCTTGCCGAAGTACGGTTTTTATGATTTTAATCACCCTTTCCGCTGTTTTATTCCGTCAAATGCCGCTTGTTCAAGCTGCCGATTTGCCGATCGAAACAGGTGAAAACGACCCAAATGCCGTTTTGCCGACAGGCATTTTTTTAGCCGACAGAACCGAAAGCCCGTTCGACTGCAACGAATCGCCGAAAGAATTTTTTCTTTCGCCGATTCGCAAAAATGAATCGGCGAAAGATTTCAGGCTATGCAAACAGTTGATTGTCAAGCTCTCCTATCGGCGGGAAGTCTGTACGCAAAAATTTAGTACCTTTGCAGAGTTTTTTTTTCGAAAGCAAAGCGTATGAAGTGGGATTTCAAAGGAGTTTTCGAGCCTAAGTTCTTTGAGCTGATAAGGTCGAAAAGCTATTCCAAGGAGTTATTTTTTAAGGATTTGACGGCAGGAATCATTGTCGGCGTTGTTGCCATTCCTCTTGCCATTGCCTTTGCCATTGCCTCGGGTGTAAGCCCGCAGCAGGGCTTGATTACAGCCATTGTCGGCGGAGCAATAATCTCCATGTTGGGAGGCTCTCACGTTCAAATCGGAGGACCAACCGGAGCGTTCATCGTCATCATTGCCGGCATCATAAGTCAATACGGCTTCAACGGATTGATGATTGCCACCGTCATGGCAGGCGTGATACTGATAGCGATGGGGCTTTTGAAGATAGGGGACATAATAAAGTTCATGCCCTATCCCATAATCGTCGGTTTCACTTCGGGCATTGCTCTCACCATTTTTTCGACCCAAATGAAGGATTTCTTCGGTTTGACCGCCTTAGACGGCAGTTCGCTTGCAGTGCCTTCCGGATTCATAGAAAAATGGAGGTGCTACATAGAACACTTTTCCACCATCAACCCCTACGCAACAGCCATGGCTGTCTTCACCGTGGCGATAGGTTTTCTTTGGTCTAAGGTTACGAAAGTCATTCCGGGCAGTCTGATTGCCATAATCGTCTGCACAATAGCCGCAATCCTATTGAAAAACTTCGGAATAGAACTCGCAACAATAGGCAGCGTCTATCCCGAATTGGCAGGCGGTGTTGCACTGCCGCAAGCCGAAGTGCCGACAATCGACATAAATGCCGTGCGAATGCTCATCTCCCCTGCCTTTACGATAGCCGTGCTTTGTGCAATAGAAAGTCTGCTTTCGGCAATGGTGGCAGACGGAGCCACGGGAAAGAAACACAATTCCAACACCGAGCTTATCGGGCAGGGAGTGGCAAATGCAGTGTTGCCGATGTTCGGAGGCATACCTGCCACGGGTGCAATAGCCAGAACGATGGCAAACATAAACAACGGCGGAAAAACTCCCGTTGCCGGCATTGTTCATGCGGTGTTTCTTTTGTTGGTTTATTTGTTTTTGATGCCATTGGCAGCCAACATACCATTTGCATGCTTGGCAGGAATTTTGGTAATCGTTTCCTACAACATGAGCGAATGGCGTTCCTTTAAGGCGATATTCAAAAACCCGAAGAGCGATGTGGCAGTGCTTTTGATAACCTTTTTTCTCACCGTTCTCTTCGACCTCACCATAGCCATAGAAGTGGGATTGCTCATTGCCTTTGTGCTTTTCATCAAGCGTGTTATGGAGACTTCCTCAATAAGGGTGATAGAAGACGAATTGCAAAGGGCGGAAGACCCCGAATCGGAAAGCGTTTATGAGAAAGTGAACAAAAAGGTACAGATATACGAGATAGACGGACCGTTCTTTTTCGGCATTGCAAACAAATTCGATGAGCTTGCCTCCGAAACGACTTCAAAGAAGCCTAAGGTGAGAATAGTCCGCATGAGAAAAGTTCCCTTTATCGATTCCACGGGATTAAAGAACCTTCGCTCCCTCTGCGACAAAAGCAGACGGGAAAAGATACAGATTATTTTGAGCGGGGTAACCGATGAGGTGTATCAGGTGTTGGAGAAGAGCGGATTTGCGGACGAACTCGGCAAAGAGTTCATTTTCGACCATATTTCCAAAGCTTTGGACAAAGCCAACGAGCTTACCAATCCCGAACAAACCCTTTCCTTGAATGAATAGGCGGAAGGGCAATACCGTTTTCGTTCTTATGTGCATTGCGGCGGCGGTGCTGATGTTTGTCGACTGCATTGTGGGAGCATCTTCTTTGAACGCCGGTTCGGCTTTGCAGGCTTTGCTTTCGCCCTTGGGCGTTTCGTTGCCGGGCTTGGGGCAGGCGAGTGAAACGGAACGATACATAGTACTTTCGCTGAGGCTGCCGCGGGTGCTGTTTGCTGCCGTTTCGGGTGCGGGATTGGCTGTCTGCGGATTGGCTTTCCAATCCATATTCCGCAATCCTTTGTCCGACCCCTACATTCTCGGCGTCAGTTCCGGAGCCTCACTCGGAGCGGCAACGGCAATAGTACTCGGGGCAGGCGGATTCGCCATAGGAATAGGAATGAGCAGCTTTTTGTCTGCACTCATCACGGTGTTTGTCATAATCAAAATAGCCTCCTACGGCAACAGAATCCACACCTCCACCCTGCTTTTGGCAGGCATATCCGTCAACTTCCTTATTTCATCGGTCATTTCGCTGCTTGTGGTTCTCAATCGCGAACAAATGACGAAGATAATCTTTTGGACGATGGGAAGCCTTTCCTATATAGATGTTTCAGATTTGGCGATGGTTTCGGTGTGTGTGGCAATCGGTATATTCACGGTGCTGTTTCATGCAAGGGACTTGAATGCTCTGTTGATTGACAACCAAACGGCACAGAGCCTCGGGGTGAATGTGGAACGCACAAAGCGTGTTGTGCTTTTGGTTTGCACCCTCATGGTGAGCGCGATTGTCTCTTGTAGCGGTGTGATTGGTTTTGTGGGTTTGGTTGTGCCGCACATGGTGCGGCTTGTCATAGGTGCGGACAATCGAAGGCTCATTCCGTTCTCCATAGTCGGGGGTATCATCTTCATGACGCTCGGAGATATTTTATCGAAAGTGATTACCCCGCCTGCGGAAATACCGCCGGGAAGCATAACGGCTCTTATCGGCGCCCCTTTCTTTATTTACCTGCTCTTCAATTCCAAAAAACAGCTCAACAGATGATAGAGGTAAGGAACTTAAACTTCAATGCGGGCGGTCGCATGATACTTTCGGAGGTGTCTTTCGCCTTGGAGAAGGGCTGCTTCTGCGGAATTGTGGGCAACAACGGTTCGGGCAAGACCACGCTTCTGAGATGCCTCACGCGGAACAACGACATTGCAAAAGGAAAGGTGTGGATTGACGGCAGGGATATCGTCTCCTACTCTTTCAAGGACTTGGCAAAACAGATGGCTTTTGTGCCGCAACGAACGGATTTGATATTCGACTTTTCGGCTTTGCAAATCGTTCTGATGGGTCGCAATCCTTATCAAAAGCCGCTTTACTCCGACAATGAGGAAGACCTGAGGGTGGTCGAGCAAGCCATGAAACAAACCGATACATGGCACTTGCGAAATGCAAATGCAAGACATTTGAGCGGCGGAGAGTTTCAGCGGGTCATCATTGCCAGAGCCCTGGCGCAGCAACCCCCCGTTCTGCTGTTGGACGAGCCGGTGAGCAACTTGGACATACAGCACAGCTTCGAGATTATGTCGCTTCTGAAAAGCATTAACGAAAACGGCAGAAGCATAGTGATTGTTCTGCATGACCTTAACCTTGCAATGCAATATTGTAAACAGATTCTGCTTCTTCAAAACGGCAATGTGGCAGCCATGGGCAACACTCCGGAAATACTGACCAAGGAAAACATTGAAAAATACTTCAATGTGAAAGCCGAAATAATACAAAGGCAGGGCAATTTGCAGTCATCGCACATTGTGATGACCCGCTCGGAGCATTCTTTTTGAACGCCGCTTGTGCCAAAGACCGATTCACAAAAATGAATGGCTGAAAGAAAAAATTCTTTCGCCGATTCGTTTTTTTCTTTCGCCGATTCATTTTCACAGTGTTCAAGGACTTGATTTTCCGAAGGCTGCAAGGGCGGGGTTTCTGCACATTTTGAGCCGGTGAACCCACCCTCCTAACAATGGCAGCCACGCCGACAGCAAGCAAAACTGCTCTCCCGTGGGCAAAAACCGCTCTTCCAAGTCCCGCAGAAACGGAGAAATGACTATCTTTGCAAAGAATATAAATATGTACACTATGGAAGCAGTTACAAGCACTCATTTCAATTTTG
This sequence comes from uncultured Bacteroidaceae bacterium, assembly GCA_964606345.1. Taxonomy (GTDB): domain Bacteria; phylum Bacteroidota; class Bacteroidia; order Bacteroidales; family P3; genus Onthomorpha. Next base: position 47,213 of record CAZSFV010000008.1, read on the forward strand.
AGAATCAAAAAGACCTATATGTAGGCAAGGTAAGAGATGTTTACAATATTGCGGACAAGTTGTTGGTCATGGTTGTCAGCGACAGAATATCGGCTTTTGATGTTGTTTTACCCAAGGGTATTCCGTTCAAAGGTCAGATTTTGAATCAGATTGCCGCAAAATTTTTGGACGCTACGGCGGATATTGTTCCTAATTGGAAGATTTCCACCCCCGACCCTATGGTTACATTGGGCAAAAGATGCGTTCCGCTTAAATTGGAAGTGATTGTGAGAGGTTACCTTGCCGGAAGTGCATGGCGGGAATACCAAGCCGGTGCAAGGGAACTCTGCGGTGTGAAACTGCCCGAGGGCATGAAAGAGAACGACAAGTTTCCAACTCCCATCATAACGCCCACAACAAAAGCCGATGAGGGACATGACGAAAATATCTCAAAGGAAGAAGCCATTGCGAAGGGCTTGGTAAGCAGGGAGGATTATGAATTGTTGGAAAAATACGCCCTTGCCTTGTTCCAAAGGGGCAGCGAAATTGCCTCCGAACGCGGTTTGATATTGGTCGATACCAAGTATGAGTTCGGAAAGGACGGAGACCAAATAATACTTATAGACGAGATACACACGCCCGACTCTTCGCGTTACTTCTATGCCGAGGGCTATGGGGAAAAGCAACGCAGGGGCGAAAAGCAAAGGCAGTTGTCAAAAGAGTTTGTGAGGGAATGGTTGATGGAAAACGGTTTCCAAGGCAAGAGCGGACAGAAAGTGCCGGAGATGACGCCCGAAATAGTGGAGAAAATATCGGAACGCTATATGGAACTGTATGAACAAATCACCGGAGAGAAGTTCCAAAAAACCGATGCGGAGAACATTCTGCAAAGAATAGAGAACAACGTTTCCAAAGCATTAAAGGAGTTATAGCAAAATGAAAAAGAGACGGTTGACAGCCTTGTTGCTGCCTGTGTTGTTGCTCTGCGTCTTTGCCTGCAGCAGCGGTGATGTGTACAAACAATACAAGGAACTGCCGGGGTACAGATGGGCAAGAATTGAAAAGGGCAAGAGCTTGATGTTTGAGAACATCGACATAAGCAAGGCGAACGAAAGCTACGACATATCGGTGATGATACGCCACACTCCGCAGGTTAACGAGAACAAGATAAAGTTCAAGATGCTCATCACCTCCCCCTCCGGCTCCACACGCGAGAGCGTGCATGAAATAAACCTCAAAGACAGAAACGGTAAAGGTTGGGCAGGAGATGCTCTCGGCGATTTGATTGACGTTGAGGAGGTTTGCAAACGGTATACCACCCTTGCCGAAAAGGGTCTCTACACCGTGGAGTTGGTAAACATGGGAACGAAGTACGAAACCACGGGAATAATGGAAATAGGATTGAGGATAACGAAATCCGATTTGGAGATAAAGGGCAAAAAATAAGGCTTATGTCCGACACAAAGACAAACGGACGTACGAATACGCACATAGAAACAATTCTGAAAACACTTCCCTCCTCTGCCGGAGTATATCAGTACTTCGACAAGGAGGGAAAACTTATTTATGTCGGCAAGGCAAAGAACTTAAAGAACCGCGTCAGCTCATACTTTCGCAATGACGGCAACCAGAGTGCCAAGACCAAGGTGTTGGTTCGCAAGATTGCCGACATAAAACTCGTGCTTGTCAGCAGCGAAACGGAAGCCCTCCTTTTGGAATGCAACCTTATCAAGAAGCATAAGCCGAAGTACAACATATTGTTGAAAGACGACAAATCCTACCCTTGGCTTTGCGTTTCGAACGAGGCTTTTCCGAGGGTCTTCACCACAAGGCACCGCAACAAAGACGGCTCTCTGTATTTCGGACCTTACCCCAACGGAAAGCAACTCAAAGCAATAACGGATTTAATCAGAAAATTGTTCCGCTATCGCACCTGCAAACAGGCCATGAGCGAGGAATCTGTAGCCAAGGGAAAGCACAAGGCTTGTTTGAACTACCAGATAAAGCTGTGCGATGCCCCTTGCGAAGGACTTGTTTCAAAGGAAGAGTACATGAAAAGCATAAACGAAATAAAGAAGATACTCAGAGGAGACTTTTCATGGATAACCCGCCTGCTCAAAGAGCAGATGATGACGTTTGCCGAGCAGCTCAAATTTGAGCAAGCCGAGCAGGTGCGGCAACGCATTGCTCTTTTGGAAAGCTACACTGCCAAAACGGTAATCCTTTCGGGCAGAGCATTGAACACGGAGGCTTTCGACTATGTGCCGACTGACCGCGGGATAATGATGAATGCCATGAAGGTGGTTGGCGGTTGCCTTGTCGGTTCTGTTTCCACGCAGGTCGACTGCAAGCTGAACGAGACTCCCGAGGAGCTGTTCACCCAGGCAATCATTCAACTGAGGGACACCTTGTCGTGGAACGCCGAAGAGATTGTGGTGCCTGTGCATTTGGACTTGCCCGAGGACTATGTCAAGCAGTCCGAGGGCGGAGATGCCGATCGCAAACGGCTTTTGGAACTCTGTCATCGCAATGCCGTTTTTGCCAAAAGCGACAAAATAAAACAGGAAAGCATTCTCGACCCCGAGCGATGGAGCAACCGCATGGTGGAACAGATGCAAAAGGATTTGCATCTGCCCAAAGCTCCGCACCACATGGAGTGTTTCGACAACTCAAACATTCAAGGAAACTATCCAGTTGCAAGTTGCGTAGTGTTCAGAGACTGCAAGCCGTCCAACAAAGAGTACAGACATTTCAACATAAAGACCGTTGAGGGTCCCGATGACTTTGCCTCGATGAGGGAAATCATACTCCGCCGCTACGGCAGACTGAAAGACGAGGGCAAACCGCTGCCCGACCTTATCATTGTGGACGGCGGAAAAGGTCAGTTGGCTTCGGCAGTGGAGAGCCTCAGGCTGTTGGGATTGGAGAACAGCATTCCGATTATAGGGATTGCAAAAAGGTTGGAGGAAATCTATTTTCCGGGTGAGCAATACCCTCTTTGCATTGACAAAAGGAGCAATTCGCTGAATGTCATCAGGCACATAAGGGACGAGGCTCACCGTTTCGGCATCGGCTTTCACCGCGACAAAAGAAGCAAAGGTACTTTCAAAACCGGGCTTTGCGAAATAGAGGGCATAGGAGAGACAACGGCTCGCAACCTTTTGATAAGATTTCGCAGCGTAAAGCAGGTTTCAACCGCTTCTTTGGAGGAACTGCGGCAGTGTGTGGGCAAAAGCAAGGCAGAAAAGGTGTACAAGCACTTCCATAAGGACGACACAGACCTCTGAAAGAACGCAAAGCAACGGCAAACGCCTGCCTACATTGCCTCTATCAGGCTTTTGGTGTATCCGTCTTGCGGAGCGGAGTATATTTCGTCCGCTTCGCCTATTTGAATCATCTTTCCGCCTCGCATAACCATCATTCTGTCCGACACATACTTGACAACGGCAAGGTCATGCGAAATAAAGATGTATGTAAGTCCCATTTCCTTTTTCAAATCAGCCAAAAGGTTCAACACCTTTGCCTGCACGCTCACGTCCAAAGCCGAAACCGACTCATCGCAAATGACAACCTTGGGATTGAGAACCAAGGCACGGGCAATGCCTATCCGTTGCCTTTGTCCGCCTGAAAACTCGTGCGGATAGCGATCGTAAAACGCTCCGGTCAACCCCACCTTCTCCATCATTTCCGTTGCCATTGCCCGCCTCTTTTCGCCGTCGGGTTCTATGTTGTAGGTCTTCAACGGCTCTGCTATTGCATCACCAACGCGGATTCGGGGATTGAGTGAGGAATAAGGGTCTTGAAAGATGATTTGAATGTCCTTTCGCAGACGCTTCAAGCCTGCCCGGTCGAGTCGGGACACCGGCTGATTCTCAAAAAACATTGAATCGCACTTGGAGTTCACCAACTGCATTATGGCTCTGCCCATGGTGGTCTTTCCGCAGCCCGATTCGCCTACCAAACCCAAGGTTTCACCCTTGTATAAATCAAAACTAATGCCGTCGACTGCCCGAAAAATCTTCTTTGCCTTGCCGAAAAACGACTTGGAGAGGGTGTATTCCACTCTCAAATCTTTCACTCTGAGAATAGGTTCTTGACTGTATATCTCCTCATGCGTTTGTCGACGTTCCGCCTCTGTGGTCGACCGAAACGCAACATGCTTTCCGCCCATGTAATCGTCCACCGTAGGCAAGCGTTCGGGACGGCAGTCGAGCGGCGGACGACAAGCAAGCAAGCCCTTGGTATAGGGGTGTTGCGGATTGGCAAAAACACTTTCCTTTTCGCCGCTTTCGACTATTTCTCCCTTGTAAATGACGGCTATTCTGTCCGCAATCTTGTGAACAAGGTTCAAATCGTGAGAAATAAACAGCACACCCATGCCGTATTTCTTTTGAACCTCGCCTATCAACTCCAATATGCTTTTCTGCACACTCACATCTAAGGCTGTGGTAGGCTCGTCGGCAATCAGTATATCGGGCTTGCAACTGACCGCCATGGCAATCATAACCCTCTGCTTCTGCCCTCCCGACAACTCGTGCGGATAAGCGGAAAACGCCCTGCAAGGGTCGGGCAACAAAACCTCCTTGAACAACTGCAAGGTTCTGTTGCGAGCCTCCTTCTTTGAGCAATTCTCGTGTTGAAGCATCATTTCCATCACCTGATTTCCGCACGTCTTCACCGGATTGAGCGAAGTCATAGGCTCTTGAAATATCATTGCGATTTTCTTTCCCCTGTATTGCCGAAAAAGGCTTTCTTTCAGTTGCAACAAATCATCGGTACGGTTGAATATTATTCTTCCGCTGCTTATTCGAGAGTTGTTTTTGTCCAACAAACCCATCACGACAAGAGCAGAAACGCTCTTTCCCGAACCGGATTCGCCGACCAAACCCAAGGTTTCGCCCTTTTTCAAAGAAAATTCCACCCCTTTCACAACCTCTCGCCAAAGATTGCCGGACTTAAACTCAACATGCAAATCCTCAACCGAAAGAACAGTGTCATCTGTTTGAGCATCAGAAATTTCCATCTCTTCAATCATATAACAGTCAATAGGTTCAAACATCGCTTTACTCTGCAAAGGTAATCCAAAACGATGAACAAAACAGAGAAAATCTGAAAAAAATCTGCCAAAAGGCTTGTCGGATTCAAAAAAAGGCTGTACCTTTGCACTCGCAAACGGGGGAGGAAGCTGAGAAGCCCCTTGTTGTGGAGAGAATCATAATTTTTGTTTTTAAAGGTTAATGTCCCGTGGTGTAATGGTAACACATCTGATTTTGGTTCAGACATTTCAAGTTCGAGTCTTGACGGGATAACGAAGGATGTAGAAGACTTGCAGGGAAGCCGAATGGTTTCCCTGCTTTGTTTTGCGGTTCTGCCTCTTGTCGACAAAACAACAAACAGCCTTAACGCCCTCCCGATAGAACAAATCACCGAAGAAAAAAATCAGAACACCGATTCGCAAAAATGAATGGCTGAAAGGAAAAAATTGAAAGGCTGATTCAACAAAACGAATCGGCGAAAGAATTTTCTGAATCGGCGATTCGATTGGGCGTATCGGTAACAGAGGATAACGAAAGAAGTATAGGGTTCGGAGAAAGGGTTGTTCGCTTCGCTACTCTTGCAAAACAAAGCAACGTCAACGGTGGCAGAATGTGGCATTCGGACTAAAAAGAGCCTTATCTGCCTTGAAGGATTTGATCGTATTTGTTTGTATTGGAAGGGTTCATCTCCTTCATCAAGGCAACGACCCTCGATTTTTCGTTTTCGGGGGCTCCTTTGAATATGTTCACTATTTCGTCCGCTTTGGCGTCGAAGAACTGCTGAACGGCTACCAATGTGGATTTTTCCCTGTATGCTTTGCGGACGTTTTCCAAAGCTTCAATTATGCTGTTCCGGGCATCTGCCTGACTTTCACCGCCCATCATATCCAAGCCGAGGCGATGGTATTGGTAGGAAGCGTCTCTGAGGCTGCGATATGTGGAATTGGTATAATTCTCCAGCATCCAATATCTGTTCTTTTGGCTTGAAGCTCTCTTCCAACCGCCGTCGGAAGAACGTTGTGCGGCTGTTACTATGTTGTTGCACACATTGAAGTACTCCGTTCCGCCGTTCAAGGAAAAGGAATCGGCGTCCAATGCAAGAAAATAATAGAGGTAGAACGCCACGGTGGAGACAAGGTTGTTAGTGTAGTTGTTTTCATCAAATTCAAAGCTCTGACCGTCTATGTATTTGAACGGAACGTTCTGTTCCTGTGTGTTGAGCAAGGTTGTGGTATAGGTTGAGCCGTAAACCGGACGGCGAAGCTGAACATTGAAGTCGGCTTTGAAATCCTCCTGATTGGAGTGTTCCTTTACGTTTATGGAAATGCTGCCCTCTATCCTTTCGAATTCCTCATACGTTTTGTTGGTCCATTGGCGTTGGTTGACGAACTCGTTCAACACTTCTTGAATTTGTCGGTATATTTCCTTGTCTGTGCCTTGTATTTGGGCGGAATTGACGCTTATGTTTACTCTGAACTCCTGCGAAAAGAGTACAACACCAAAGGAAAACAAAAAAAGAAAAAAGAGGAGTTTTTTCATACGGCAAAGAATTTGCGGTTCGTTTTTCTATTGCTTGGCTTTCATCATGGCAATCATCTTTTCGACAATATCTTCTGCCACTTCGCTCTTGGCTTTGAGGGCTTTTTTGTCGATGTTTCCGAGAGAATCGATGATTGTAACCTTATTGGTCTCAACGCCAAAGCCTGCTCCTGCGTCTCTGAGGGAGTTGAGTACTATGAAGTCGAGATTCTTCTTCCTCAACTTTGTCTCTGCATTGGCTTGTTCGTTGTCTGTTTCAAGGGCAAAGCCTATCAAAAGCTGGTTTGCCTTTTTTCTGCGTCCCAATTCTGCCAATATATCGTCGGTGGGCTGCAACTCTATGTTCAAAGAGGCATCTTTTTTCTTGATTTTGCTCTCTGAGGTGTTCTTTGGGGTATAGTCTGCAACGGCTGCCGAAAGTATTGCGGCGTCTGCCCCTTCAAAGGCTGCAATCGTTGCCTCATACATTTGTTTTGCCGTCTTTACATCTGTGCGAACGATTGACGGGTGTTCTGTTTTCAAGAACGTGGGGCCGGCAATCAGCCTGACCTTTGCCCCTTTCTTTGCAAGACATTCCGCAACGGCAAAACCCATTCTTCCGGAAGAGTAATTGCCGATAAATCTTACCGGATCAATCTGCTCATAAGTCGGTCCGGCTGTTACGCAGACCGTTTTGCCGGCAAGCTCTTCGGATTTCACCACATGCTCTTCAAATATGCGGAAAATATCTTCGGCTTCTGCCATTCTGCCCTCGCCCTCCGCTCCGCAAGCAAGGTAACCCGAAGTCGGAGGAATGATGTGTACGCCCCGTGATTGCAAGACTTGCAAATTTGCTTGAACGCCTGCATGTCTGTACATCTTGGAATTCATCGCCGGAGCAAGGAAAACCTCCTTGTCAAACGCCAAAAGACTTGTGCTTACACAGTCATCGGCAATGGCAGAAGCGTATTTGCCGATAATGTTTGCCGTTGCCGGTGCCACAATAAAAAAATCAGCCCAATCCGAAAGGCTGATATGCTGTGTCATATCTTTGTTTCCCGAGAACATGTCGCTGTAAACAGGGTTGGAAGAAAGAGTCTGCAAGGTTGTTTCGGTTACAAAATTCAACGCATTCCTGCTTACGACAACCTTTACTTCGTATCCGCTTTTCCGAAGCAACCTTATCAAAAACGGAACTTTGTATGCAGCTATTCCTCCGCAGATTGCAACAGCCACTTTCGCTTTCATCGGTAACAAATCTTGGTTTAGGCTTCTTCGTTCTCTTCTTTCGCCGCTTTTTCAGCCATTACTTCCGCACCGGATTTGTAAACCAATTTATCGTCCTGGTACTCCCTTATGGCAATAAGGTAAGGCTTTGGAAGTTGTTCGTAGTATTTGGCAACCTCTATTTGCTCATGATTTTCCGACATCTCGTCTGCTCCGTCCGAAATGGCAAACTCCTCTATCTTTTTGTACAATTCTTGCTTCAAATCGGTCGCAATCTGATCCGAACGCTTGCTAAGCATTGCTATCGTCTCGTAAACATTGCCCGTAAGCTTGGTAAAATCATTCAAGTTCCTTGTCTGAATGCTTGTGTCTGCCTTTGTCTTCTTATAATCCATAAATCGTTTATTTGTCTTTATTCTCTAATTTCATTTTCTCTATTTTGGCTTTCGAGCTTTCGTATATGCGGGCAAGCTGTGCCGCTTTCGCCTTATCCTGCAAGTTGGAAAACGTTACCTTGTAGCGTTCGTAATCCATTATTACGGCTTCATAACGTTCTTTTTGCTTGCTCGATATACTCTTTTCGGCGTACTCGTAGCCTGCAAGAACAATGTAATACATTGCCTGCTCTCTGTATTCCGTTGCATCGGGATAATCATTCAAGAAGTTCTTCAAACTGACCTGTGCTGCTTGATATGCTTCCGTTTTGTAGTAGTTATAAGCCGTTGTGTAGTCCTTTCGTATCAGTTTCCAGCGTAAAGAGTCCATCAGCCTGTTGGCATCGGCAACTCTTTCGGACTTCGGATACTTGTCTATGTACGATTGGAAGTTGTCTATCGACTGTTTGGTCAATGTTTGGTCAAGAGAATATTCCGGAGACTCCAAATACTTGCAATAGGCTGCCTGGAACAGTGCTTCTTCTGCGTATTTGGAATAAGGGAACCACTTGACGAAGCTCTCAAATTGGTAGGCTGCCGAGTAGTAGTTCTTGCCTCCGAGAAGGCTTTTGCCGTAATAAAAATTCACAAGCTCCGCCTTGTCTCTTCCTCTCGAATAAAGCAACAGGTTTTCGAACAGCTCTGTGGCTTTGAGCCAGTCATGCTTTTCGTAGGCTTTCATTGCTGCCTCAAACTTGGCGTCTTGGTCGTTGCTTTTCAAGAGTTTTTTGTGTCCGCTCGAACAAGAAACCCCCAAAGCCAATATACATATATATATAATGGATAGTCTCAACCTCATGATTGTGCAAAGGTAGTTATTATTTCTGAGTGGAACGCAGTTTTTGCGGACATATTTTGTAAATTTGCCGAAAAATTAGTCTTCGTGGCACGAAGGCATGAGTTTTACAGGCACATGACAGGCAAACATTCCAAGAAATTCACTTGCAAGAGGATATTGAAATATCTCGGTATTGCGGCGTTGGTTTATATCTGCGGAAGCATTCTTCTGACAGCTCTTTACATTGTGGTAAATCCCCCAATCACTTTTCTCATGGTTCAAAGGTGTGTGCAGCAAGCCTTTGATGACAACCGCAAGGTCAGGTTACAGAAAACCTGGGTGGACATTGAAGACATTTCTCCCAACATGATAAAGGCTGTTATGGCGGCTGAGGATAATCGTTTCCAACATCACAAGGGTTTCGATTTCGAACAGATAAAGCGGGCAAGGCAAGATGCAAAACGAAGCGGCAAAAAGCCTCGCGGTGCAAGCACAATAAGCCAACAGACGGCAAAAAATGTTTTTCTGTGGAACGGAAGAAACTATGTACGAAAGGCTTTGGAGGTTTATCAAACCGTGTTGATTGAAACGTTTTGGAGCAAGGAAAGAATAATGGAGGTTTATCTCAATGTCATTGAGTTCGGCGACGGCATATATGGTGTTGAGGCTGCCTCGCAATACTATTTCGGCAAACCGGCAAAGTATTTAACCAAACGTCAGGCGGCTTTGTTGGCGAGTGTTTTGCCGAATCCGTTGAAGCGAAACCCTGCAAAGCCGTCTCCAAGTCTGAATCGCAAGGCTGACAGGGTTATGTATCTGATGAATAAGGTAGGTTCCGCAAATCTTTGACGTAAACGGCTGTCCCAAGCAGTCGCAAACAATCGCAGGTTCAAAAATTCGGTAAAGTGTCTCTTGAATCCATTTTGCAGAAAGACAAAGTGAGCAACTCCCATTGGCGAGGCTACCTCCCCGGCTTCAAGTCGTATATCCTCATGGAGCGATCCTATTCGTGGAACACGCTTGAAGCCTATTTGAGCGACTGCGAAAAATTTTTCTCTTTCATGGAAAGACAGTACCCGGACATCGACCCGAAGGCAACGAACTTGAAGCACATAGAGCGTTTTTTGAAATCGATAGTCTTTCCCTGCGGACGAACCGAAGAGGATCGTCTTTTGAAGGCAAGCAGTCAGCGGAGAATTATTTCGGGAGTGAGAGCCTTTTTCAAATATCTTATCATCACCGACGAGGTTTGCCAAGACCCTTGCAGCCTTTTGGATACCGTCAAATTGGAACAAAGACTTCCCGTTGTCCTTTCCAATGATGAAATCAACCGAATGTTGGATTGCATAGACAAAAGCACTTTTCACGGCTACCGCAATGCGTTGACCATTGAGGTTTTGTACTCGTGCGGACTGCGGATAAGCGAACTGCTGAACTTAAAAAAGAATGATATTTTTTGGGATAAGGAATACATAAAGGTTCTCGGCAAGGGTAACAAGCAGAGGCTTGTTCCCATCGGGAAAAGTGCCTTGGAACACCTTCGCTACTACATCGACAACCACAGAAGCAAGCTGAAGATAGACAACAGGTACAAGAACCTGGTTTTTCTGAACCATTACGGCAGGCAACTGACCAGGCAGCACTCCTTTCAGATGATAAAGGACGTTGCCCTTGCGGCAGGAATAAAGAAAAACATACATCCGCACACTTTGAGGCACAGTTTTGCCACCGAATTGATAAAGGGCGGTGCCAACCTCATTGCCGTGAAAGAGATGATGGGACACGAGAGCGTTGTGTCGACCCAAGTATACACCCACCTCGATACAGAGCATTTGCGAGAAACCATAATGCTCTACCACCCGCACTACAACAAGGGCGCTTTTACCGCCTCGTCGCAGAAAAAGAATGACTGAACAAACAGAAGACGCCTTTCGGAAATCCGAAAGGCGTCTTCGTTCAAATGAACTTTGTAAACAGAATTATTTTATTACGCCTAATTTCTTTCCAATCTTGGTAAAGGCTGTTATACAACGATCCAAGTGTTCTTTTTCATGTGCCGCTGAAACCTGAACGCGTATTCTCGCCTGACCTTTAGGAACAACAGGATAGTAGAAACCTGTTACATATATACCTTCTTGCTGCAATTCGGCTGCAAAGTCTTGCGACAATTTGGCGTCATAAAGCATCACCGCACAGATTGCCGATTGGGTAGGTTTGATGTCGAAACCTGCGGCTTTCATCTTCTCCACAAAGTATGCGGTATTGCTGTGCAACTTGTCTTGAAGCTCGTTCGTCTTGTCTATAAGGTTGAACATCTCTATTGCTGCCCCTGCAACCATAGGCGGAATAGAGTTTGAGAACAAATAAGGTCTCGATCTCTGACGCAACATCTCTATTATCTCTTTCTTACCTGTTGTAAATCCGCCAACGGCACCTCCGAAGGCCTTACCCAATGTGCCTGTCAATATTTCGACCTTGCCTCTAAGGTTATATTGTTCGGTTGTTCCTCGTCCCGTTTTGCCCACAACTCCTGCCGAGTGGCTCTCGTCCACCATCACCATGGCGTCATATTTTTGTGCAAGCTCATAAATCTTGTCCAAAGGAGCAACATTACCGTCCATCGAGAACACTCCGTCGGTACAAATCAAACGGAAACGACATTTTTGAGCATCTTGAAGTTGTTTTTCCAAGTCTGCCATGTCTGCATTGGCATAACGGAAGCGTTGAGCCTTGCAAAGTCTCACACCGTCTATGATTGAAGCGTGGTTCAAAGCATCTGAAATGATTGCATCGTCCGATCCCAAAAGCGGTTCGAACACACCGCCGTTTGCATCAAAGCATGCGGCATAAAGAATGGTATCTTCCGTTCCGAAGAAGTCGGATATTTTCTTTTCCAATTCCTTGTGCAAGTCGCCAGTTCCGCAGATGAAACGCACGGAACTCATTCCGTAACCTCTTTCGTCCATTGCCTTTTTGGCAGCATCAATAAGCACCTTGCTGTCTGCCAATCCCAAGTAGTTGTTGGCACAGAAGTTCAACACATCGCCGGCTTCGGCGGTTTTGATTGCAGCCGACTGCGGGGTTATTATCACTCTTTCGTTCTTATAAAGACCGGCATCTTTTATGCCTTGTATCTCCTCTTGAAGATACTTCTGAAATTTGTTGTACATATTATCGATATTTTTAATCTGATGCTTTCCAATAGTTGACTACTGAACTGCAAAGGTACGACTTTATTGCACAAGCGACAAGGCAAAACCGATTTTTCTGCACGCAAAAGGGCAATTTTTCGACCCGAAGCCACCTTACAACTCCCCGCCGCTCGGTCAAACACGGCGAATCACCGTTTCGCAAAAATGAATCGGCGAAAGAAAAAAACGAATCGCCGAAAGATTTTTTTCTTTCGGCGATTCGTTTTCCTCTTTATTCTTTGCGGTTCAATGTTTTTTTACGACCTTTGCAAATTATTTACTGACAATAAAATCGATTTTGAAGATGAAACAGCTAATCGAATGCGTACCCAATATTTCTGAGGGTAGAGATATGAATATCATCAACCAGGTTGTTGCCGAGGTTGAAAAGGTTGACGGAGTCAAGTTGCTCGACGTCGATCCGGGTGCTTCCACAAACAGAACCGTCATCACCTTTGTGGGAGAACCCGCAAACGTGTGCGAAGCGGCTTTTCGTTTGGTGAAGAAAGCACAAGAGCTTATCGACATGCGAAACCACCACGGAGACCACCCGCGTTTTGGTGCAACAGATGTTTGTCCGCTCATTCCGGTTGCAAACATCACCATGGACGAAGTGGTAAAACACGCCAGAGCATTGGGCGAAAGAATAGGCAAAGAGCTTGAAATACCGGTTTACTGCTACGAATCGGCAGCCTTTGAACCGAAAAGAAAGAACCTTGCCTCTTGTCGTCAAGGCGAGTACGAGGGTTTGAGTGCCAGAATTGCAACCGAAGAGTGGAAACCCTGCTTCGGACCGAACACCTGGTACGAAAAAGTGGCAAAGAGCGGTGCAACGGCAGTGGGCGCAAGGGACTTCCTTTTGGCGGTCAACTACAACCTTAACACCACTTCAACAAGACGTGCCAACGCCATTGCGTTCGACGTTCGTGAAAAAGGTCGTCCTCAGAGAGAAGGCGGCAAACCGAACGGCAAACCAATGAAAGACGCCAACGGCAAGCCGATAATGATACCCGGAACCTTGAAAGGCACAAAAGCCATCGGTTGGTTCATTGAAGAATACGGCATAGCGCAAGTATCGATGAACATCACCGACGCCAACGTTTCACCCCTGCACATATGCTTCGATGAAGTATGTGCCAAAGCTGCCGCAAGAGGCGTCAGAGTTACCGGAGTGGAAATAGTGGGACTTGTTCCGAAGAAGACTCTTATCGATGCAGGAAAATATTACCTTGCAAAACAACAACGTTCCTTGGGAGTGGACGAGGCAGAGTTGATAAAAATAGCCGTAAAGTCCATGGGATTGGACGATTTGAAGCCTTTCAACCCGCAAGAAAAGGTTATCGAATACATGATTGAGGACAAGAGTGCCAAGAAACTTGTAGATATGACCTGCACAGGCTTTGCCAACGAAACAGCATCGGAAAGCCCTGCTCCGGGAGGCGGAAGCATATCTGCCTACATGGGAGCATTGGGAGCCGCATTGGGAACAATGGTTGCCAACTTGTCGTCTCACAAAGCCGGCTGGGACGAAAGATGGGAAGAGTTTTCAAAGGTAGCAGAAAAAGGTCAGGCAATAAAAGACGAATTGCTTTTCTTGGTCGATGAAGACACCCATTCCTTCAACCTTATCATGGAAGCGTTCGGCTTGCCAAAGAAAACGGACGAAGACAAAGCCAAGAGAACCGAAGCCATACAGGCAGCAACCAAGTATGCCATAGAAGTGCCGTACAGAACGCTTTGCAAATCGTTCGAGGTCTTCGATATATGCAAGGCAATGGTAGAAACCGGAAATCCGAACTCGGTTACAGACGCAGCCGTCGGCATTCTGTGTGCAAGGGCAGCCTGCATAGGAGCATTCATGAACATGCAGATAAACTGCGCAAGCCTTAACGATAAAGCCTTCGTCAAAGACATCATCGCCAAAGGTCAGGCAATAGTAGACAAAGCCGAAGCCATAGAAAAAGAGTTCACTGCAAGAGTTTTGAAGCAGATTTCCGAATAGGAAAAAAGCACATTCCACAAAACTATTTGTTTTTTCATTTTTTTTGATTGGGGAGGCGGTATGGTTACCTGCCTCCTCGTTTTCTTTAACCGCAGAAAAGCAAAACACTATGTCGACTTTCAATGAATTTCTTGGCGAAAAGGTGTTCACCCTGTCGGAAGTGGCAGCAAGCATCAAAAAGACGTTGAACAATCGTTACTCTTCCTTCTTTTGGGTCAGGGCAGAAATGCTGAAATTGAACTATTACCCTTACAGCGGACATGCCTTCCCCGACTTGATTGAAAAAAAGGACGAAAGTATAAGCACACAAATGCGGGCGGTAATATGGAAAGCCGACTTGAAACGAATACGCGAAAAGTTCATTGCCTGCTCCCTCGGCGATTTGTGCGACGGAATAACGGTACTGTGCCGCGTGTGCATAATGTTTGACGAATTCTATGGTTTGAGCCTCAGAATATCGGACATCGACACCAACTACACCTTGGGCGAATTGGAAAAGGCAAAACGTTCATGCATTGAGCGTCTGACCAAGGAGGGACTGTTCAACTTGAACAAACGCCTTACCCTTCCCTCTCTGCCCCAAAGCATAGCCGTCATTTCGGTCGAAAGCAGCAAGGGCTATCATGATTTTCTCAATGTGATAAACGCCCATGCACCGAAGTTCAAACTCTTTCACCATCTCTTTCCCTCGCTTCTGCAAGGCGAAGGTGCGATTGCCGACATGCTCGACATATTCGACAAAATAAACATAACGAGCGACTTGTTCGATGCCGTACTCATCATAAGAGGCGGAGGCGGCGATGCCGGCTTGGATTGCTACAACGATTACCGTCTTTGCCGGGCCATAAGCCTTTGTCCGCTGCCCGTTCTGACAGGAATAGGCCATGCGACCAACCTTACCGTTGCCGAACAAATAGCCATGCATAACGGAATAACGCCTACGGATTTGGCAGACTACATCATCTCGTTCTACAAACAAGCAGAACAAAACCTCAAAGAGGCTGCTCGGCTGTTGATAAGCGAAACACACAAAAGAGTTGAAGCAGAAAAAGACATGAGCAACGCCATACAACTGCTTGCAACAAGAACCCGCAACAGAATCGGAGCGGAAAAAGAAAAAATCCACATGAACGAAAAATACCTCAAACTGCTTCACCCCGCCCTGCTGCTGCAAAAAGGCTACACTTTAACCTATCACAACGACAAACTGCTCACCGGCAAACCCGATTTGAAGAGCGGAGAAAAAATAAAGACGGTATTTTTTGACGGAGAAATAACCTCGGTAATACCATAAACGAAAGGAAGACACATGGAAAACGAAACACCGACCGGCTACGAACAAGCCTATGATGAACTGAAACAAATCATAGCCTGCTTGGAGAGCGGCGAAACCAAAATCGATGAAATGGCTTTGAAAATAGAACGAGCCGAGCAGCTCATCAACTTTTGTAAGAAAAAGCTGCAAGAAGTGGAAGACAAAAG